>CALRYQ010000017.1:0-12983 GCA_943372435.1 Devosia equisanguinis | reverse complement strand
CCCCCCCCCCGCGACGTGGATCTCGCGCCTTGTTCCAATGACCCTTGGCGCTGACCGGCGACACAATGGCGCCCGCAGGTCTGGTCGCGGCGGATCGATGTTTCTGCTTCGTTCCTTGGTCAATAGGGCTTATCCGCCTTATCTCCACTCGCCCACGCCATTAAGACTCTTTTAGCTGATTCAGCTGACCGCTATGTTCAAGTGATTCGGTGGTGTGGGGGTTACGCCGTCGCGGCTCGCAATTTGAGCCAGTGCGCGTTCGTTCCTGCCACCCCCGCAGGCATGGTTTTGCGACGACAACACGAAGCATGAGGCAGCATATGGCACCGGAATTTTTCCGGAGAGGTTGGGGATTCGCGGCGACCGCCGCAGCTCCGTTGACCCTGATGACCGCTGCGCCGTGCCTGGCTCAGGGCTTTTCACCCACCAGCATCGCCAGTGCTGCCCCCCTCGCAATCGCTGTCGGGGCCGGTGGATTTGCCTTATTGGCGATGGGCGCAATTCGGCGCCTGACCAAAAGCAGTCAAACGGAACGGCTCCGGGCCAGCGAGCAAATTGCCGGCCTGCGGGCCCTGGTTGACGAATATGAGGCCCTGCTGTCGGGTACCAACGAAGTCACGGTCTTGTGGCCTGAGAATGCCCAGCAACCCAAATTCCTTGGCCAGGTCTCAGCGGTGCTGCCAATGGGGCGACGGCCCGAAAGCCTGTTGAACTTCAGTTCCTGGCTGGCTGACAGCGATGCTGCAACCTTGGCCGGACTGGTGGAAGGCCTGCGCGTGCATGGTCGCTCCTTTGCCGCCAGCCTTAGCGCGCTGGATGGTCGATTGATGCGCGCCAATGGCTGGGTTTTGGGCGGTGGGGCGGCTATCCGCCTCCGCCCGGCGTTTCTGCAACCCGACATCACCGAAGCGCCACAAGCCAGTGCCGCGCCGGCCGATCTTGCCAGTGTCCGCTCAGTGCTCACCCTGTTGAGCAAACCCGCCTTCGCCCGCAACGGGCAAGGCACGCTGATATTTGCCAATGCTGCCTATCTACAATTGGCCAAAGCGTTAGGCAAGCCAGGGATTGAAACTGCTCCGCCCGAACTGCTGGATGGGCCGGTCCTGAAGCAACATTTGGCCCAGTCCAGGGCCAGCGACCAGGCAACCACCACCAGAATTTCATGGCCGGGCCAGGGCGGCTACGAATTGGTCGAGTTTCCCATTGGTGGCGGCATGGCGGGCTATTTCCGTCCCACCGACGACAATCCGGTTCGTCAGAGTGAAACCGGCCTGACCCACATTGCCGGGATTATCGATGCGCTGGCAACGCCGATTGCCATTTTCAACGCCAACCGCGAATTGGTGCAGTTCAATCGGGCCTATGCCGCCCTGTGGCGGCTGGATCTGAAATTTTTGGTGCTTGGCCTGGATGAGCGCGCCATTCTCGATAAATTGCGCACCGAAAACATGTTGCCGGCCGAGGTGGACTACCAGACATGGCGGGCCCAGCACCTCAGCTCCTATGGGCTTAAAGTGCCGCGCGAAAATCCACCTTGGCATTTGCCCGATGGCCGTTCGATCAAGGTCATTTCGGCACCGGCGGGACCACGCGGCGGCGTCATTTATGTGTTTGAGGACATTACCGAACGCTTGAAACTGGAGAGCTCCAACAAGGCGTTCTCCAATGTTCAGCGGGAGTCGCTGAATGCGCTGTCCGAAGCGGTTGCCGTGTTCGGCACCAATGGGCGGCTGACCCTGTCCAACCCACGGCTGTCCTCGCTGTGGAAACTGCCGATGAACACGCTGGGGCAGAACCCCCATATCGATCAGATCGCCGACGCCAGCGGCAAGGCCATGCCCGAGGATGGAGCCGCAATCTGGCGCGACCTGAAGCGCGGCATTATCGATCTCAATCCAACCCGCTCCGATACCACTGGTCGTATCAATCGCGCTGACGGGCGTTTGCTCGACTATGCGATCACCCGCCTGCCCGATGGGCAGACCATGATGACCTTTCTGGATGTCACCGAAAGCGCCAATTACAGCCGGGTGCTCAAGGAGCGCAACGACGCTCTGATCGCCGCCGACGTTCTCAAAGACGCGTTTGTTGAAAACGTCTCCTATGAGTTGCGCTCGCCCCTGACCAACATCATTGGCTTTGCCGATCTATTGGCATCGGAAGATATGGGCGCCCTCAATGAGCGCCAGCGCGCCTATACCGATTATATCCGCGCCTCCAGCGTCACCTTGGGCGTGCTGATCGACAATATCCTGGACCTTGCCTCGGTTGACGCCGGTATTGCCGAGCTCAGGCCGGAGCTGCAAACGGTCAGCACCCTGATTGATAAGGCGCGCGCTGGCCTGTCGGCGACGTTTCCCGAAGTGTCGGGTGAGAAGCCGATCAATCTGGTGGTTGAGATCGAGGACTTCTTGCCCCCGTTCATCGCCGACGGCACCCGCATCGTCCAGATCCTGTACAATTTATTGTCAAACGCGGCGCGGTTCTCGCCGCCAGGCGGTGAAATCCGGCTGACGGTTTCCTCCCGTGCCGAACGGATGTTGTTTGTGATCGAGGACGAGGGTCCTGGCCTGACCGAAGAAATGAAGTCGGCCATTTTGACCCGCATCGACGCACCGGCCGGTGGTGGGCGCCAGCGCGGGGCCGGACTTGGTCTTGCCATTGTCAAAACCTTTGTCAATTTGCACGGCGGCATCATCACTGCCGAACGGCGCGAACCTCATGGCAGCCGCATCACGGTCAATTTGCCGCGCGACAGCGCCATGGTCGGCGTCGCCGAATAAATGGGGCAGGTCGAAACCCGGTTCCTGCCCGACGACGCGGCGACCGCAGTCCTGGGTCAGGCGCTCGCATCCGGCCTCCGCCCCGGCGCATTGGTCCTGCTCTATGGCGATCTGGGCGCCGGCAAGACCGCGCTGGCGCGTGCGATCGTGCGGGCCTTGGTGGGCGATCCAGACCACGAAGTGCCCTCGCCGACCTTTGCCTTGGTGCAGCCTTACCAAGCGGGCGTTGTGCCAATCCTGCACGCGGACCTTTATCGGCTTGGCAACCCGCGCGAGATCGACGAACTGGGTCTGTTGGATAATCCCGATGCCATCGTGTTGGTGGAATGGCCCGAGCGCGCTCCCGACCTCGAAAAATCCGCCACGCTGCTGATCAGCCTTGCCATTCCCGCCTCCGGGCAAGGCCGCATTGCCACCATCAATTCCAGCGATGCGTAAGCCAAGACGCTGGACAGCGGTGATGGCGCGCCCTCAAATCGGCCAATGAGCGACACCAGACGATTCCCCGATGTGATGCTGTTGGCGGCCGGCTTAGGCACGCGCCTGCGGCCACTGACCCTGACCGTCCCCAAGCCCTTGGTCTTGGTCAACGGTGTGGCGCTGATTGACCGCATCATGGACAATGCCCGCGCCGAAGGCGGCCAGCGCTTTGTCGCCAATGCCCATTATTTGGCCGACCAATTCATTGCCCATTTTGCCGGACGCCTCAATGTTTCGCGCGAAACCACGCTTCTTGGCACCGGTGGTGGTGTCAAGCACGCCCTGCCGATGGTTCATACCGATCCATTATTCGTCATGAACACAGACGCGTTTTGGCCACTCGGAAGCGACTATCCGATGACCCGGATGGTTGAGAAATTTCGGGGCAGCGGCAGCGACATCGTCTTGCTGTGTGCCCACCCGGCGCGCGCTTCTGGGTTTGGCCGCAGCCATGATTTTTGCCTCGACCCGCGCGGCACGATCACCAATGATTTTGGCGCGCCGGTGATTTATGCCGGAGTGGCACTGTTGAGAAAATCCTTGTTTGCCGACACCCCGGACGAGCCATTTTCGCTGAACCTGCTGTTTGAACGCGCTTTGAGCAATGGCGCATTGCACGGGGTGGTTCTGGATGCCCCATGGTTTCATGTTGGCGATCCGCAGGGTTTGGCGAGCGCCGAACAGGGCCTGGCATGAAGCCGCTGTTTACCATCGCGCCCCATGCCGGTTTTCTCAAAACCCTGGCTGATAAGGTGCTGGATGGGACCTTGCTCAACGGTTGGGACCGAAGCGGGCCATTCTGGTTGGCTGATATCACCATTGTTCTGCCAACCCGCCGCGCCCGGTTTGCCCTGGCGCAAATTTTTGCCCAAACTGGCACTGGACTATTGCCCGATATCCGCACTTTTGGCGGCGAGGTCAAAGACGAAGAGCCGTTTCTGCCGCCCATCGATTTCAGCCTCTTACCCCAACCCGTCTCGCTGCTGGAACGGCGCCTGGTGCTGTCACGCCTGGTTGGCAAATGGGCCGACACCGAGGCCGGGCGCGCCGCTTTTGCCAGTCCACCCAATGCCGCCGAGATATTGGCCTTGGCCGAGTCACTGGGGACATTGTTGGACGATCTGGCCGCCGAGGGTTGTGCGCCCCATCAGCTGGATGCCATCGTGCCCCAGGAACTGGCCGAGAACTGGCAGCAGACCCTGCGATTTTTGCAAATCATCTTCGAGGCCTGGCCCCATATCCTCGGAGCCCGGGGCAAACAGGACATCGCCGTTTTGCGCAATGCGCGGCTGCACCGTCAGGCCGAGATGGCGCCGCTGGTTTATGCTGACCGCCCGGTGATCGCCGCCGGCTCGACCGGGTCCATTCCCGCCACCGCCGCCCTGCTCAAAGCCATTGCCAAACTGCCGCGCGGCGCCGTGGTGTTGCCGGGTCTGGATACCAGCCTGACCGCTGCGGACCATGAAGCCTTGCTCGCCAGCCCCAACAATCCCCACAGTCATCCCCAATACGGGTTGGCCAGATTATTGACCTCGCTGGGGGCGGCGATCAGCGACGTCACCGAATTGGCAAGCACCATTTCACCCCGCACCACGCTGGTGCGCCGGGCCTTGGCCCTCAGCCGCGATACCGCGCTTTGGGCGCAAAACCGCTTGGCGGCGGACGAGCTTGCCGCTGCAGGTGCGCGACTAAGCTGTATTAGCGCCCGCAGCGAAGATGAAGAGGCCCGCGCCATCGCCCTGGCCGCGCGGGATGGGCTCAGTCGGGCCAAAACCGTTGGTATCGTCACCCCCGACCAAAATCTGGCACGCCGGATCGCCGCCGAACTCGCCCGTTTCGATGTGCAGGTCGACGACGCCGCCGGTGTACCCCTGTTCCACTCGGCCACCGGCCGGCTGCTCCGCCAGATCCTGCTGCTGGCCAGCGGCAATTGCCGGGCTGTCGACTTGATGGCCTTGTTGCGCAACCGCGCCACACTCCTGGGCATGGAGCGGGTCGAGGTCAGCCGTGTCGCCGATTTGATTGAATTGGGGCTGCTGCGGGGTCAAAGACCCAATCCCGGGTTTGCCGGATTGCGCACCCTGTTGGCAGCCAATGTCGATGGGACCACCAAATTTCCGGTACAGCGTTTGAGCGTGACCGAGGCGGTGGACATCGACGCCGTTTTGAGCCGGCTCGAGCAGAGCCTGATTTCACTGTTTGGGCTGTGCAAGAAGTCCAGCATGCTGGCGAGCGAATTTGCCAATGGCCTGCTTGCCGCCTTTCAAGCCATCGCCGCTATCGACATGCCCGGGGGCAAGGAGCTGACCCAATGGGGCGAAGACATCGCCAGCCAATCCGGCGAAGGCGTCGCGTTTCCGCCGCGCCAGCTCGACGCCGTGCTTCAGGCGCTCATGCTGGGCTTTGAAGTGCGCAATGGGCAAAGGCGACGCGCCGATATTGCGATTTGGGGTCAATTGGAAGCGCGGTTGCAAAATCCTGATCTGCTGATCCTTGCGGCGCTAAACGAGGATATCTGGCCCGAAGCCGCAGATCCCGGCCCCTGGCTCAGCCGCGGGATGCGATTGGCTGCGGGGCTGGAACCGCCGGAGCGCAAGGCGGGCCTCGCCGCCCACGACTTCGAAATGGCGCTGGGCAATAGCGAAGTCATCATCGCTTTTTCCGAGCGCTTGGGGTCAAGCCCAGCCATCGCCTCGCGGTTGGTCCAACGGCTTGAAGCCTTTGCCGGGGAAGATGCGGCCGGGCTCTGGCGCGCCCGCGGCGCACAATGGTTGGCACTGGGCCGCTCGCTTGATGCGGTTACACAGATCCACGGTGCCAATCGCCCATTGCCCAATCCGCCCGCCGAGATCCGGCCATTGCGGCTGTCCGTCACAGAAGTCGAAACCCTGTTTCGCTCCCCCTATGACATTTACGCCAAACACATTCTCAAGCTCAAACCCATGGATGGGCTGGGCGAGGAAGCGGGTGGTCGCGAGCGGGGCAGCATCATCCACGATATCTTTGCCCAGTTCATTGAGGGCAAGCATGATGTGATGGATGCTGGGGCTCTTAATGTCCTCAACACATTGGCACTTCAGGCTTTTTCGGGTCTTGATGCCATCGGCGAGCGACGCGATATCTGGTTGCGCCGGTTCCAAACCGCCGCCCAATTGTTTCTCGATTTCGAACGGGCCCGCAATCTTAGGGTGGAGCGGCGCTACGCCGAAGTGGACGGGACTTGGGTGCTGCCGATGTCCAGGCCCTTCACGCTATCGGGTCGGGCCGACCGGGTTGACGTCATGGTTGATGGCAGTTTGGAAATCATTGACTTCAAAACCGGCATGCCCCCCAGTCAAGGAGAAATGAAGGCCTTCGACGCACCCCAATTGCTGCTGGAGGCCGCTATGGCCCGCGCCGGTGCCCTGACGGGCATCAATGCTGCCGACACCAGCGCTTTGACCTATGTCAAGATTGCCCTGGGTCCAGACGCCTTTGTCGAAAAGGCCTTTGCGCTTGCCGACATGCACGATTTGATGAGCGCCGCCGACGAAGCCTCACAACGGATGCAGCGCCATGTGTCAGAGTTCTTGCTCAAGGATCGCCCAATGGCCGCCCAATTGCGGCCCTCGCCCAAGCAGAGGTTCTCCGGAGCGTATGACCATTTATCGCGCATGGCGGAGTGGACGCTGGTTGAGGGGGAGGACGGCGAATGAAGTCGCCCTTTGTCGTTCCATTCACCACCGTGGCGAGCCAGCGCCGTGCAGCCGATCCGGCGTGGTCGATTTGGGTGGAGGCCAACGCCGGCTCGGGCAAGACCCATGTTTTGACCCAGCGAGTGCTGCGCCTGTTGTTGTCCGGGGTCACGCCGCAATCCATCCTCTGCCTGACCTATACCAAAGCGGCAGCCGCCGAAATGCGCAATCGCGTCTCGCAGCGGTTGGCGCAATGGGCGTTAATGGGCGAAGCGGAACTGACCGCCGCGCTGGCTGAGCTGGAAGATCGACCGGTCACCGATAGCACGCGCACCTTGGCGCGAACCCTGTTCGCCAACGCCTTGGAAGCGCCGGGCGGGCTCAAAATCGTGACCATCCACGCCTTTTGTGAATCAGTTTTGCACCGGTTTCCGCTCGAAGCCAGAGTGCCGTTCGACTTTGCCGTGATCGAGGAGGACGAGCGAGCCCAGCTGATCCTTGAGACCCGTGAGACAGTGTTGGCCGAGGCCATTGCTGGAGGGGAGCAGGCGGGAGCGGTCGATACCCTGTTCAAGCGGCTCACTGATAGTCAAATTGGGGACGCCATCGATACCGCCCTTGCCGATGGCCGCAAATTGCGCCCCGTCCTGGCCAACCGCGCACAGGCAAAGGCAAATTTGCGGCGATTGACTGGGATGGTCGATGGACGATCAAGCGGTGCCATCGAGACGGACATGCTGCTTGGCCGCCTGATCGGGCCGCTCGAGATCGCTCAGCTTCTGCAGATCTGTCCACCAAAGGGCAGCGGCAGTGCATTTGAAGAAAAACTGTCCCGCCTCAATGGCGCACACCCATTTCTGGACGATTGGCTTAAAGCGTTTTTGACCACCGATTTCACCGTTCCAAAGGGATTTCCTAAAAAGGCCTTTGCCGCTGCCGATGCGGATTTGGCGGCTAAGGCTCTGGCGGAGGCGGAACGGCTTGAGGGCCTTGCTGACGAGCGCAACGCCGCCTGGTTGGTTGAGCGATCCGATGCGCTTCTCGATGTGGTTGGAGCGATCTCCGACCGGTTCGAAGCGCGCAAACGCGCCCGTTCGCTATTGGACTTCGACGATCTGGTCGAAAAACTCGGTGACCTGTTTGCCGACACCGCGCAAGGACCGTGGGTGCAATACAAGCTCGATGCCGGGGTCACCCATATTTTGGTCGACGAAAGCCAGGACACCAACCCAGAGCAGTGGCGTGTGGTGGAGGCGATCGCCCGGGCGTTCTTTGAGGGCGACGGCGCCGCGCAACGCCCGCGGTCGGTGTTTGCGGTTGGCGACCAAAAGCAGTCGATCTACTCGTTTCAAGGCGCCGACCCGCGCCTATTCGCATTGGTCGGCGAACGTTTTATGCGCGCTGCCCGCGACGCTGGTCGCCCGTTTGAGCGATTAGCCCTCCACACCAGTTTTCGCACTCTGGCGGGGATCTTGGCGGCCGTCGATCTGGTCGCCGACCGCCCCGACATCCAACAGTCCCTGCTGGCGACGGACAAGGTCGGTCATGACACCGCTCGCGCTGAGCCGGGTGGAACCGTCACGCTGTGGCCACCGATCCATCAGCCCCCGATCGAAGTTGAGGACAGCCAGTGGCCTTTGGAAACGAGCGAATTGGAAAAATCTGCGCCGCGCCAAGTCGCAGAAAAGATCGCGGGTGAGATCCGCCATTGGATCGACAGCGGGCGGACGCGCGGCCCGCATGGCAAAGTCGTCAGTGCCGATGATGTGTTGATCCTGGTTCAATCGCGCAACGGGTTGTTCCATGAGATTATCCGCGCCTTGCTCAAAGCTGGCATACCAACGCCTGGGGCGGACCGACTGGCGGTGACCAGCCATATCGCTATCCTTGACCTGTTGGCCTTGGGCGATGTGTTGCTAAACCCCAGCGACGATCTGCAATTGGCGGCGCTGCTGCGTTCGCCGTTGTTCGACATTGGCGAGGACGATCTCTTCACCCTGGCCCATGGTCGGGGTCCGTTGCGGCTCTGGCAGGCGCTGAGGCAATCGAGCCTGCCAGCGGCGATTGAGGCGGCCGATCGCCTGCACGATTGGCGTGGGCGGCTCGATTTTGAACGGCCCTTTGAGTTCTTTTCGTCCGTGCTTTATGCGCAAGGTGGGCTCAAGCGCTTTCACGGCCGGATGGGGGGCGAGGTGGATGACGTGTTCGCCGAGTTCCTCGCTTTGGCGTTGGAACACGAACAGACCGAGCAGCCGTCCCTGCAGGGATTTGTGACCGCAATGCGGGCTCGGAGCCTATCGATCAAGCGCGATCTGGCGGAAGCGGGCGCTGGCGTGCGGGTGATGACCGTCCATGGCGCCAAGGGGCTTGAAGCGCCTATTGTGATTCTCGCCGACGCCGCCACCAAGCCCGATGCGCAAAAATTGGGTAAGCCGGTCTATGTGGTGCCCGAAACACCCGGCCCGCTCTTGATCCATGCATCGTCGAGTAAACTGCATATTGCCGCGACCCTGGCGATCCGCAGCGCCGACGAGGATAATCAGCGGGCCGAATACTGGCGCAAGCTCTATGTCGGGATGACCCGGGCCGAAGACGAACTTTATGTCACGGGGGCTTTGACGCCAGGTCGCAAGGCCGATTCTCAGCTCGAAGGCAGCTGGTACGAAGCCATCGAAACGGCACTTCGCCCGCTGGCGCAAAGTGTGCTGGATGAGGAAGGACAAGAAACGGCATTGGTCTTCCCACGGCTTCGTCCCGCGGCGTCGGTCGCCATCGGGCAGAAACGAGGAACACGAGCGGTGACGGAACCGGTGATTCTTCCGGCGCTTGCGCCTTATTTGGATGTTCCGATCGTGCGCCCATCCTCGGTCTACGCCCCCGAAAGCAATCTAAACGTCTTTGACTCCACGGTTTCGTCACTGGTCGACGCCGACGCAGCCCGTCAACAGGGCATCGCCCTACACGCACTGCTTCAGCATTTGGGAAAGGTGGCCCATGCCGAATGGCACGCTGTGGCCGCCAAGGCCATGCCGGTCCTGCTGCCGAAACACCCGGACCTGCACGATGCTCTTGCGATCAAAGCCATTTCAATCCTGTCAAATCCGGACTTGGCACATATTTTCGGCAAGACCAGCCGGGCCGAGGTGCCGTTTATGGTCAATGTCTGTCGCAACAATCAGCCGGTTCAACTGGCAGGCCGGATTGATCGGCTCATTGTCAATCAAGACGCGGTCCTGGTTGTTGATTACAAGTCAGATTCGGTGGTGCCAGCCACCCCCGCTGCGGTGCCGGGCACCTATCTGAGCCAAATTGGGCTGTATGCATTGGTTGCAGGTCAGCTCTTCCCTGCAAAGACAATCACTGCAGCAATCCTTTGGACAAGCATGGAATCATTGATGAAACTGCCTGTCGAACTGACAAAAGACGCCACCAAGGCCTTCACCATCCGGTGAATTTGCTTGAAGTCCTGCTGGACTCTGCCCAAGTTTTGGATCACACAGACCACCGCTTTCAACCCTAAAGGCAAATCCGATGACCACACATGTTTCCGATGCCAACTTTGGCGAGGAAGTCCTGAATTCCAAAGAGCCAGTTCTGGTGGATTTTTGGGCCGAGTGGTGCGGGCCATGCCGCGCAATCGCACCCCTGCTGGATGAACTTTCGGTCGAACTGTCCGGCAAGGTCAAGATCGTCAAGCTCAACGTCGACGAGAACCCGTCGACCATGACCAAATATGGCGTTCGCTCAATCCCGACCATGATCCTGTTCAAAGGTGGCGAAGCCATTGACATGAAGGTTGGCGCTGGCACCCCAAAGGCCGGCCTGACCAAATGGCTGGAAGGTCACGCAGCCTAAATTCTTGCCACGACCAAGACCTCCGAAACGCCGCCGGTGCATTCCGGCGGCGTTTTTGTTTGGCCATTGATTGTGCCGATTGCCACTTATGACGGGAGCGGGTTTGACATGGCGTTGCGCGCGCTTTGGCACTGGTGAACCGGTATCGGCCGAAGTCCGGCCGATTGGGGCCGGCCATGCAAGGCGACGGGCAAGCTGCTAGGTCGGGATCGTCCCATTTTTGTGCAGCACCTGGCCTGCCAGGTACAGTGAGCCGGAGATAACCACGCGGGCATTTGGCGTTTCGGCTGCATAGCGAAGCGCTGCGACGATGGAGCGGCAGGGCTTCGCATCAAAGCCAGAGGCGCTTGCCTTTGCGGCGATGGTCCCCGCGGGGAGCGCATTGGCCTCGCCGGGAATGGCCAAAGTCAGGATGCGCTCGGCCATCCCGGCAAACGGGGCCAGCACGTCGGTCGGACTGCGCGTGTTCATCATGCCGATGATCAACACCAACGGGGCGGGACGCGCTGCGTTCATGTCGGCCAACGCCCGGGCCAGCGCCCGCGTGCCGTGGGCATTGTGGCCGCCATCGAGCCAGAGTTCAGCACCCCCCCCCAATAATGCCCGCAGCGGGCCATGCTGGATCAGCGACAGGCGGGCGGGCCATTCCACAGACCGTAAGCCGCGTTCGATTGCAGCCTGATCAACCGGCAAGCCAAAATGACGGATGGCGGCAATGGCGATGCCGGCATTGTCGAACTGATGGGCCCCGATCAGCCTGGGCGGGGGCAGGTCAAGCAGACCGGTGTTATCCTGATAGACCAGCCGAGCATCCTGGCTGTAGCAATCATAGTCCTGCCCGGCAACGAACGGTGTCACCCCCAATTTGCGCGCAATGCGATCAATGCTGGCCAGACCTTCTTCTGTCTGTCGTCCGATCACCGCCGGCGCGCCGCGCTTGAGTATGCCGGCCTTTTCGATCGCTATTCTTCCGATCGTGTTACCGAGGAATTGCATATGGTCGAGATCGACCGGGGTAATGATGGTGCCCAGCGGGTGCGCGATGACATTGGTCGTGTCGTAGGTGCCGCCCATGCCCACTTCGAGCAGCAAATAGTCGGCCTTGATCTCGGAAAATAGGTGGAATGCGGCGGCGGTGGTGATTTCAAAAAAGGTGATCGGCTGGCCGGCATTGACCCGTTCGACATGTTCAAGAGCGCTATTGAGGCGACGGGTGGAAACCAGTTTGCCGGCCAGACGAATGCGTTCGTTGAAACGCACCAAATGGGGGGAGGTATAGACATGTACCGATTTGCCAGAGGCTTCGAGAAAGGCGCGCAGATAGGCTATGGTTGAACCCTTGGCATTGGTGCCGGCAACATGGATGACCGGCGGCAGCCGATCCTGTGGGCGACCCAAATCCTGCAGCAGGCGCTCAATGCGCTCCAGCTGCAGATCCATGAGCTTGGGATAGAGCCCGAGCATATTTTTCAGAATGGCGTCGGTACGTGACATCGCTTGGTCCAGACAGTGATGCCAATCAGTTAGCGCCGATTAGCCTGCGGCTCAATCAGTGCGCACAAAAGAAATCCCCGGGACCGGCCCGGGGATACCTTTGATCGTGCTGGGTTGGTCGTTAGAACTCGCTCCAGTCCTTGTCGATGGCAGCGTTACCGCGACTGAGATAGGATTTGGCGGCGGTTTTGAGCGCTTGCGGCACGCCACGGATCCCCGAAGCTGGGGGCGGGCTGGCCTCGGCCTTTCGCCCGGGGGCGCGGCCTGCAGGCTGGTCGATGATAAACAGCTCAACGATCCGGTCCAGTTCTACCGCCTGGGCCTCGGTTTGTTCAATGGCGGCATTGGTTTGTTCAACCAGGGCGGCATTGTGCTGGGTCATTTCATCCATCTGCCGGACCGATGCATTGACCTCGTCGATCGAAGAGGCCTGCTTGTGGCTGTCTTTGGCGATGATCTCGAGCGCGGCCGTATTGTCGCGAATGGCGACCAGCATGCTGGACAGCTTGCTGGCCGCATCAGCGACCAGTCGCGAGCCGCTGGTCACCTCGGTGGCCGATTGCTCGATCAACACTTTGACTTCCGCCGATGCACTGGCGGCCGATTGCGCCAGGCGACGCACTTCGACGGCAACCACGGCAAAGCCCTTGCCGGCATCACCCGCGCGCGCCGCTTCCACCGAGGCGTTGAGTGCCAA
>CALRYQ010000016.1:0-14482 GCA_943372435.1 Devosia equisanguinis | reverse complement strand
TCGACCGTCAAATGCCTCCGCGCCAATGGTACTAAGTCTTAAGGCTTGGGAGAGTAGGTCACTGCAAGGTCTGCCAAAAACGGATAATCTCAACAATACCGAAACTCAAAACCCCCGGAGCGAAAGCTCCGGGGGTTTTCGATTCTGGAGGGGGCCTATGCGCGCCCAAGGCTGGATTCCGGGCTGCGCCGGAATGACATAGTGGGTTGATTACGGTGTGGTGCAGGCGCGGGGGAAGATCCCAGGTCGCTTTGACTAGCTAAGAGCCGCTGCGATAAGCGCTTTGGCGTGTAGGTCCGTGGTGTCGTAGGTCGGGATCGGGCTGACGCTGTCGTCGATCAGCATGCAGATTTCAGTGCAGCCCAGGATCACTGCCTGGGCCCCGCGGGTTTGCAGGTGGCTGATGGCGGCTATGTAGGTGTGGCGTGAGCGGTCATTGACCACGCCGTGGCAGAGTTCGTCGTAAATGATGGCATTAAGATTGGTGCGATCGACGTCAGGGATCAAGACGGTTAGGCCCCGCGCTTCCAGACGCTTGCGGTAAAAATCCATTTCCATGGTGAAGCGGGTGCCAAGCAGGCCGATAGTGTTAAAGCCGTCGGCGAGCAGCGCATCGGCCGTCGGGTCGGCAATATGTACGAACGGAATGCGCAAACCATCGGTGATGGCATCGGCGACGATGTGCATGGTGTTGGTAGCAAGGCCTAGCACCTCTGCGCCGGCCCCCTGCAGGCCAAACGCTACATCACGTAACGCCTTACCGGCGCTGTCCCAGTCGCCGGCACGCTGCAGGACTTCGATTGCAGCAAAGTCCACAGAGTGGATCAGCAGTGGCGCCGAATGCAGACCGCCCAATCGGCGGGACGTTTCCTTGTTGAGGACGCGATAGTAATGGGCCGTCGATTCCCAGCTCATGCCGCCAATCAGGCCAATGGTTTTCATCGGCCAGGCAGGGTGAAGCGCTGCGGAATATCACTGAAGGCGGCGACGACCATTTCATAGGCTTGCTTTTTGAATGGCACGATCAGGGCAGGCGTGCGGGCGAGGTGTTCCCAGCGCCAGGTATCGAACTCGGCCTGAAACTTCCCGCCGCCAGGGGTCAAAACGTCGATGTCGCTGTCCTTGCCGGTAAAGGCGAAGGCAAACCAGCGCTGTCGTTGACCCCGATATTTGCCCTTGAGGGCAATGCCGAGGGCTTCGTCTGGCAGGTCGTAGTGGATCCAACCCGATGCTTCGGCTAAAAGGCTCACGGCCGTAATGCTGGTTTCCTCGTGCAGTTCCCTTAATGCGGCTTTGAGTGGGTCCTCGCCCTTGTCGATCCCGCCCTGCGGCATTTGCCAGGGGGCATTTGCCTCCGAATTGTCCTCGGGATCCACCTCAGGCTTGCGCCGAGCGATGAACACTTTGCCCTCAACATTGAAAACAGCGATGCCGACGCAATCGCGATAGGGCAGCGTCTCTCGGGCCGGAATGGTGCGCATAGCCAATTTCCTATTTCATGAGCGAGCTGGCGGGAACCAGGACAAAGCCCTTACTTTCAAGGTCGCGTGACCATTCGGCGACAATTTGCACCGATATGGGTAAAGCACTGATGATGCCGATGGCCTGACCGTCTGCCGTGGCTTTGGCCTCGAGAGCCTTCAGTGCTGCCAGGATCGGCTCGCGAGCGGGATTGTCGTCAAGAAACTGGGTGGCTCGGGCGAAGGGAACCTTGTTGGCACCGGCCAATTGTGGTGCGATCGAGCGGTTCGACGAGCCATCGTCGAGATATCCTAAACCGCGCGAACCAAGCTCCTCCATGATCGGAGAAAAATCCGCTCCCGAGGCCGTGAAACGGGCCCCCATGTGGTTCATCACGCCCACATAGCCGCCAAACCGGGCCATCAACCAAAATAGTTTGTCAAGGTTTGACCTTGGCTCGTCGCCGGTCAATAGAGTTTGCGGGCCAGGGTCGTTAGCAGGGTAGTCGAATGGCTCCAGCGGGATCTCGAGCAAAATTTCGTGACCGGAGTTCTGAGCAGCGACGATGGTCGTTTGCAGCGTCTTGCCATAGGGAGTAAAGGCCAGGGTTACGTTACCGGGCAGGCCGTCGATCGCACTCAAGGAGCCGGATTCATTGATGCCCAGGCCCGAAACAATGATGGCAATCTTTGGCAGTGAACCCGCGAGTGAGCTATCCCACTGGCGCGAATAGGCGCTAAAAGGGGTTTCTCCTGTCGCCGATATGCGCGGTATCGGGCCATCTTGGGTTTCCTCGCTGAGGTCAGGAAGCGCGCCAGTCGAGGTTGTTTCAACTGGCGTATCCACCGGAACCATCGCCAATGGATCGGCGGTAATGGTGACCGGGCCGTCGAGCGGGCGCTGCGCCAAGCTTTCCGCCAATTCATTGCCTTCTGGGATAGCGCTAACTGCCGCTTCTGCCGTCGGTCGGCCCCCGTCGGGGTCGTCGACCAGGACCAGTCGGGCAATAAAGGCGGCGCTGACCAGCGCCAGCAGGCCAAACACTGTTCGGGCAATTGGCAGCTTGCCAAGTAAACTGCGATGCGTAGCGCCTTGGCGCTTTCGCTTCTGGCCGGGGAGTGGTGCACTGAGATCGTCGGCCATCAGCGTTCACACTGCTCTTGCGAAGGGAGCGAAAATTTTGGGGCAAGGTAGAGAATCAGCCACCTCGCCCCGCAATTTAGACATATCATATGGCGCCACTTAACCCTTATTCGGCCTTCGGCGGATAGGCCACATTGGTTTCCTGACCGTCAATAAGCCTAATCGCGTATTGCAACTGCTTGTCGTCAGCTTTGTCAGCGGGAACAAAGACCGACGAGCCAACGGTGGTTTCTTCCTGCCCTGCGATCGTGATGTGACCGGCAAGACCGGCTTCACCGATGATCTCATCATGTCCCTTGATGTCATCAGGGATCTCTTGGGCGATGGTGATGTCAGGTTGAATGCCAAGTGCCTGAATAGACCGATTATTGGGTGTATAATACCGTGCTGTGGTGAGCCGCATGGCGCCATCTTCTCCCAGTGAAATTATTGACTGGACCGAGCCCTTACCGAACGAACGCGTGCCAACCAGGGTGGCGCGCTTATGGTCTTGCAAGGCACCGGCGACGATCTCGGAAGCGGAGGCCGAGCCGCCATTGATCAGAACGACCAATGGGATGTCGGCTAATTTCGCATCAAGGTCGTCGGGGAGCGCATCATAGCGGGCACTTTCCTGAGGGGTCCGACCGCGGGTCAGGACAACCGCGCCCTGTTTCAGGAAGGCGTCGGCGACATAGACGGATTGGTCGACCAAGCCACCGGGGTTGTTGCGCAGATCCAGAATGATGCCTTTGGGCGGGATATCCTTGCGCTCTTCATAGATGTCAGCGACAGCGTTCTGGATGCCAATAAAGGCCTGTTCGGAAAAGCGCGACAACCGCAAAACGGCGACATCGCCTTCCATTGACCAGCGCACGGCGCGCATCGCAATGACAGCGCGGGTCAGTTCGAACTCCAGCGGCTCGGGTTCCCCTTCGCGCGCCACTGTCAATTTGACGCTGGTCCCAACCTTGCCGCGCATCTTTCCGACGGCGTCGTCCAGCAACATGCCTTGTGCATCAACACCATCAATCTTGATGATGAAATCGTTGGTCAACAATCCGGCCTTTGCCGCCGGGGAATCATCGATTGGCGAGACGATCTTGATGATCCCGTCTTCCTGGGTCACTTCAATGCCCAGACCACCAAATTCACCCGAGGTATCTTCACGCATGTCGTCGTATTCGGCGGGGGGCAGGTAGCCGGAGTGAGGATCAAGAGAGGTTAGCATTCCCTGGATCGCTGCACGGATCAGGGTCTGTTCATCGGGCGGATCAACATATTCAGCGCGGATACGGTCAAAAATCTCACCGAAAAGGTTGAGATCCGCGTAAATCTCATCGGCAGTTCTGGGCACCGTCACTTCTGGTGTCGCTGCTGCTTCAGCTGGTGTATCCGCAGGGGCTGGCGCCTCCTGGGCGATCAGTATGGTCGCCGGTAGCAGTAGCGCCAAACCAAGCGCGGCGGCACGGATCTTCGTAAAGCGCATCAGGAATTATCCACTTTGTGTCGTGTTCGCTGGGGGTGCCCACCATCCCGACGGATCAACAGGTTCATTGTCTTTTCGCAGTTCAATATAAAGGGTTGGCTGGGAGTTGCCAGCACTGGTCGTGACGGTGCGGCCAATTGTGCGTGATCCCATGGTTCCGATCGGTTCACCCATCAGAACAAACTGACCGATGTTGACGGTGGCTGTCTCAAGGCCCGCCAGGACGACGGTATAGCTCTGACCCGTATTGAGAATGATGATTTGGCCATAATTGAGGTAAGGGCCTTTGTAGAGCACCCAGCCATCTGAGGGCGCCACCACCTGGGCTTCGGCGCGGGTGACGATTGAAATACCATGGGTGATACCGCCAAAGCCGTCGCTGGCGCCATAGTCGAGCACATTCACCCCGTTGGAGGGCAACGTCAAATAGCCGCGGGCACTGCCGAAGGGCATCGCCGGCTCGGTGCGCGCCGTATTTGCCAAAGCAAGCTTGATGGCCTCGGGTCCCATCGCCACGGCTTCGCTGCCCGCTGCTGTGGTTGCTGTGGGCGAGGCCTGCACGGCCGTTGCCACGCTGATCATGCGCTGGCCTAAGGTATCGATCAGCTCCTTAACCGAAGTGGCACGCGCAGCCAGGGCAATTGCCTCCGCTTCCTCCGCCTGCAACTCGGCGGTCATCACTTGAACGCCTTGCTTGCGCGCTAGGATCAGCGTGGCTATGCGCAGCTGCTCCTCCTCCAAAACCCCATGATTGGTTTTGAGCAGATCCTCCTCACGCAACGCGGCCGACTTGATCTCGGTCAAATGCTTGAGGTCGGCGGTGACGGCTTCGGCTTTGGCGCGCAACTGCGGGGCGATTGCGGCAATCAAGATTGCGCTGCGGGCCGAGCCCAAAGCGTCTGATGGGTCCACAATCAGCGCCGGCGGTGGGTTTAGCGAAATGCGCTGCAGTGCTGCCAACACATTGGCGATCTGGCCGTCAGCGCCATCAAGACGCCCCCGGACCTCAAATTCCTGGACAATCAGCGCGTCCAGACGGTCCTCGACATCGCTAACTTCTATTTCGGCCAGTTTAACCCGTTGCGCAGCGGCGATCAGAGCGGCGTTTTGCTTGGTTCGATCACCTTCCATATCGGCAATTTCGCGCTTGAGTTGATCGACCCGCTCGCGGCTAATGCTGATGGAGTTCTCGATCGCTTGCAGCGCTGCCTGGCTCTCGGCTTCGGTCGGGGCGGCCGCGGGGCCAGGCGCGGTTGGCAGGCCATCGGTGTCAGGATTTGGGACCGTCGTTTCAGCAGTCGGGGGCGTTGGGGTGGTCTGAGCCAATAATGGCCATGCAAAGCCAAGCCCGAGCGTTACGCCCGCTATCAGTGTTCCCAACCGCCAGCCGGGTCGCACCGACATCGCCGCTCCCATGTCTATTGTTCGCCACAACGGCGAATCAGTGTCTTGACCATAGCAAGTACCAAGCAAACCGCAGGTTAATACACCTTAACCATATGGCGTAGCCGACTGGTTAACAGGGTTCAATCGCCGCGATGGTAGGGGTGCCCGGACAGGATCGTCGTGGCGCGATAGAGCTGTTCGGCGAGCATGATGCGAACCAATTGGTGGGGCCAGGTCAACGGTGAAAATGAAAGTGTCAGGTCGGCCTTGCTAACAAAGTCCGGGTCCAAACCGTCGGCACCACCGATAATAAAGCTCGCCGCCGGACGACCGTCGTCGCGCCAGCGGCCAATCAGATTGGCCAAGGTTTCCGAGCCGACGGCCTTGCCGCGTTCATCAAGGGCAACAATGACCCCGTCCGGCAGGCACGAGCTCAGGGCCTTGGCTTCCTCGGTTTTACGGGACGCAGAGGAGCCGGCGCGTGACTCGGCGAGCTCGATCACGTCAAACCCGGTGAGCCCAAGGGGCCGCCCGCCGCCGATAGCGCGCCCGAGGTAGCGTGCCACCATTTCGCGTTCCGGGCCAGCTTTCATGCGGCCGACAGCAGCGATCGCCAGTCTCAAGGCTTAGTTGGCGCCTTCGGCGAATTCGGCCTGCCACATCTTTTCGATGTTGTAGAATTCACGGACTTCGGGGCGGAATATGTGGACAATAACGTCGCCGGCGTCCACCAATACCCAGTCGCAATGGGGCAGTCCTTCGATCCGAGGTTTGGTGTAACCTGCTTCGCGCAGGGCTTTGACCAACTGGTCGGCTACGGCGCCGACGTGGCGCTGCGAGCGTCCGGATGTCACCACCATATGGTCGCTGAGCGAGGACTTTCCGGTGATATCCACCGCAATTGTTTGCTCAGCCTTGGCATCATCAAGGCTCTCTAGGACGACATCGATCATCGGACGTTCCGGGGTTGTCAGCGCAGTTTCAGGTTTATTTACGGGGGCGGAATTGTTGGGCATCTGGGCCATTAGCAACGGCTTTCTGCCCACGCTTGAACAGCATGGGTCATGCGTTTGTGCAGCATCCTTGGTTGATTGTTCGAATGGGCGCGCGTCTTTTCAAACGACAAGCGGTCAGTTCCCGTTCCGGTGACGACGATCACACGTATACAATATGGCCTTTTATGGCGATTTCCGCAAGGTGGGGACATTATTTACTAATCTTACGGTTACGACGGGCGCGAATCGCCGAAGACGAAAGCCCGGATTCCCGGCCATGCAGATAGACCCAGGCGGGTGGCTTGAGCCTTGCGAGGGTGCTGGCGTCGTGCTCATCGACCCGGAACCGTTGCAGCGCGTGGGCAGCGCGGGACACGGGGGCCAAACGGGTCGAGCCCGGGCGTACATACACAGCAATTGGCAAGAGGCCGGCGATCTCGCGCCAGTGCTGCCAGCGGTGAAAGTCGACCATGTTGTCAGCCCCCATGATCCAGACGAAGCGCCGATCAGGTAATCCCCGTTTGAGAAATTGAATGGTCTGCCAGGAATAGGTGAAGCCGTGAGACGCTTCAAAACCGGTGACCCGGATTCTGGGGTGATCCATAACCTGGCGGGCGACGACCACCCTTTGGGCCAGTGGGGCGAGGTCGTCATGATCTTTCAGCGGATTGCCCGGTGTCACCATGATCCAAACCGCGTCAAGGCCTAACCGCATCAATGCTTGCTCGGCCACCAGCCGATGTCCGTCGTGGGCCGGATTGAAGCTGCCGCCGAACAAGCCAATGGCCATCCCACGGGCCGACGGCGGCAGTTCGGTCATGCCCGAGATGCGAAACGGCGGGTGGCGTCGGTTCAAGGGCGGACCTGCCCATTGCCAGTGATGCGATAGTTGAAACTGGTGAGTTGCTCGACGCCGACGGGGCCACGGGCGTGCATTTTGCCGGTGGCAATGCCGATTTCACCGCCAAAGCCAAACTCACCACCATCGGCGAATTGGGTTGAGGCGTTGTGCAGCAAAATTGCGCTGTCGACGTGATCAAAGAATTTTTTCACCGAATTTGGATCCTCGGTGATGATGGCCTCGGTGTGGTGGCTCGAATAGTGCCCGATATGGGCAATGGCGGCGTCAAGGTCGGGGACGATCCTCACCGAAATGATAGCGTCTTCATATTCTGTCTGCCAATCGAGCTCAGTTGCGAGCTTGGCTTGAGGGATCAACTTGAGCACACTGGCGTCGCCACGGATTTCACACCCTTGCGCCACCAGCGCCTGAACAATCGGGCCCAAATGGGTTTGCGCAACGTCCTGGTGTACCAACAGGGTTTCTGCGGCGCCGCAGACGCCGGTGCGCCGCATCTTGGCATTGAGCGTGACACCGACCGCAAGATCGAGCTTGGCGGATTTATCGATGAACACATGAACAATGCCTTCAAGATGAGCAAAGACCGGCACCCGGGCTTCGTCCTGAACCCGCGCGACAAGGGTCTTGCCGCCGCGCGGCACGATCACGTCAATGGCCCCATCAAGGCCCTTGAGCATTTCACCGACGGCCGCACGGTCCGTGGTGGGGACCAACTGAATGGCGTCGACCGGCAGGCCCGCCAGATGCAAGCCGTCCCACAGGCATTCGACAATAGCGCTTACGGAATGAAAACTGTCCGAGCCGCCGCGCAGGATCACCGCGTTACCGGACTTCAGGCACAATGCCCCGGCATCGGCGGCAACATTGGGGCGCGATTCAAAAATCACCCCGATAACGCCGAGGGGCGTGCGGACGCGTTGAATGTGCAGCCCGTTGGGGCGATCCCACTCGGCGATAACTTGACCAACTGGGTCTGGCAACTCGCCTATGGTGCGCAGACCTTCAACAATTGCGTCGATCCGGGCATCTGTTAGCTTGAGGCGGTCTAAAAAGGCTTTGGAAATGCCCTTGGCCTGTGCCGCCGCCATGTCCTTGTCGTTAGCAGAAAGAATTTGCGACCGGCGCGCGTTCACCACCGCGGCCGCACCCATCAGCGCCCGGGTTTTCTGGGCCGCTTGTGCTGCTGCCAGAACACGGGCGGCGCCACGGGCGTTGCGGCCGATGTCAGCCATGGCGATGGCGATCTTGCTGCTGACTGACGTCGTCACAACTCGTCTCCTGATTTGTTGGAAACCAAAACCATATTGTCGCGATGAACCAATTCGGCGCGATTGCCGACGCCCAATAATTCTACCACGGAGGCGCTGCGCTTGCCTTGCACCAGGCGCGCTTCGTCGCTGTCGAGGCCGGCAAGGCCCCGAGCAATTTCATGGCCGTCAATGTTGACAATCGAGATGGCATCGCCGCGTCCAAATTCGCCTTTGACGCGCGTAACACCGATAGGGAGCAGTGATTTTCCGGTCAGCAGCGCTCGAGCCGCCCCGGCGTCAACAGTCAGGCTGCCGGCGACGCCCAACGAACCCATGATCCAGCGCTTGCGCGCTTGTGCTCGGCTCTGAACCGGGTGGAACAGGGTGTGGCGTGCCCCATCAATGAGTGCCTGCAATGGATGGTCTTCGGTGCCCTTGGCAATAATCATTGCCGTGCCAGCCTGTGTGGCAATCTTGCCGGCCTCGATCTTGGTGGTCATGCCGCCGCGCGATAAATGGCTGGCAGCCCCACCGGCCATGGCCTCAATCGCTGGCGTAATGCTGGGCACGACCGGCAAATGAGCGGCAGTGGGGTCTTTGGCCGGCGGGGCCGTATAGAGGCCGTCGACATCTGACAGCAAGACCAGGCAGTCCGCCTCAATCATGGTGGCGACGCGTGCTGAGAGCCGATCATTGTCGCCATAGCGAATTTCGGCGGTGGCGACGCTATCGTTCTCGTTGATGATCGGCACCGCGCCCAAGGACAGCAGCGTTGCAATTGTGGTGCGCGCGTTGAGGAAATAGCGCCGCTCTTCGGTGATGTTGGGGGTGATCAGAATTTGACCGGTGACGATGTCATGGAACCCAAGTGCTTCCGCCCAGGCTTGGCTCAGGGCGATCTGCCCGGCGCTAGCGGCCGCCTGAGATTGTTCCAGCGGCAGCGAGATGGCTTCAAGCTTGAGCAAGCGACGACCCAAGGCGATGGCTCCAGAGGAGACAATGACGAGCTCAGTGCCTCCAGATTTCAGCGTCGCAAGGTCATGGGCCAAATGCTTGAGCCAGCTCGAGCGCAGCTTGCCTGACTTCCCGTCGACAAGCAGGGCGGAGCCGATCTTGATCGTCAGGCGCTTGAAGGGCGCGAGGGCGTTCATGTCAGGCAGGTCCGGTCGCGGTGGGCAATGCGCTCACTCATAAATCAAGGCGCCCAATTGGGTTCAAGCTTGCGGCGGGCTGCTTCGAGCTTGGCCGCCTTGGTCGCGTCGAGCGTTTCAATAATGCCATATAGCACCATGTCGACCCCCTGCCCGGTGACGCCGGAAACCAGCAGCACATCCTGCTTGCTGACTTTTTTGAGGATTTTCAGCTTTTCCTGGAGATCGTCTGGCTCAATGGCGTCAATCTTATTGAGCACTACCAGCTCGGGCTTTTCGGCAAGAAGCTCATTATAGGCAGCCAATTCGTGGCGGATGGTCTTGTAGGCGGTCTTGATGTCGGGCTCGGTGCCGTCGATCAGATGGATCAGCACACCGCAGCGCTCAACATGTCCAAGGAAGCGGTCGCCAATCCCGGCGCCTTCGCTGGCCCCTTCAATCAGCCCCGGAATGTCGGCCAGCACAAAGTCACGCTCGCCGATCGATACAACACCCAAATTGGGGTGCAGCGTCGTGAACGGATAGGCGGCGATCTTGGGTTTGGCGGCGGAAACGGCAGCGAGAAACGTCGACTTTCCTGCGTTGGGTAGCCCGACCAGTCCGGCGTCAGCGATCAGTTTCAGGCGGAGCCATATCCATTTTTCCACGCCAACTTGCCCTGGATTGGCATGTCGAGGCGCCTGATTGGACGAGGTCTTGAAATGCGCATTGCCAAAGCCGCCATTGCCGCCAGTGAGCAGCACAACCTTTTGACCCACTTCGGTCATATCGGCGATCAGGGTTTCGTTGTCGTCTTCAAACACTTGGGTTCCAACGGGAACGCGCAGCACGGTATCTTCGCCATGGGCGCCAGCACGATCCTTGCCCATGCCATGGGTTCCGACACTGGCCTTGAAATGCTGTTGGTAGCGATAGTCGATCAAGGTGTTTAGCCCGTCAACACATTCGACCACCACATCGCCACCGCGCCCTCCATTGCCGCCATTGGGGCCGCCGAACTCGACGAATTTTTCGCGGAGGAACGATACCGCCCCGGCACCACCATCGCCCGAGCGCACATAGATCTTGGCCTGATCGAGAAATTTCATTTGGCTGCTTTCATCCATGCGGCGCGGGTCAATACAGTGTCGATATGCTCTACCTCCCTGCCGCGCGCAAGGCAGAGGAGGGCGGATTGTCCAATTTGGGCGAAGCCGAGCTTGTTCTGGACCGCAAGAGAGGCTTGATTGAAGGCAAAAATACCGGAATAGAGCTGCTCGGCACCGGTGGTTCTGAAATACCAATCGATAACGGCGCCTGCCGCTTCGGTCATCAGGCCGCGACCCCAGAAAGGCACTGCGAGCCAATAGCCAATGAGTGTGCCATTGGCACCAGGATGAAAACCAATCTGGCCGACCAGTCCCTCCCCCGGTAGGTCGATCGCAAAATTGGTTTCTTCAGGGGGTGTGGGGGAGCGCATTGAGCCCAGCCATGCTCTGGCATCGCTGATGCTGTAGGGAAACGGCACACGCGCCAAATTCCCCGAAACCGCGAAGTCACTGAGGTATTTGGCAATGGGTTCGGCATCGCTGGCGCCCGGTGGGCGCAGGGTGAAGCGTTTGGTTTTGAGAGTGGTCATTGCGCGCGGTCCTTGCCATCGGCGAACCAGGCGAACACGTGTAGCTTTTTGCCCAGATGGCGCTCGACCATGGACGTGGTGGTTTCGGTCAGCACAAATCCAGATTTTTCCAACACCCGCAGCGACGCCCCATTGCTCGACAGCGCCCTCGCATTAACGCGTGGGAACAGGCCCGTGGCGCGGGCGGCGTCGAGCAGACCCGTGGCCGCTTCGGACACATTGCCCCGCCCCCAGAAGGGTTCACCAATCCAATAGCCCAGCTCAGGAGGCTTACCGTCCTGGAACTTGAAGCTGACGACGCCGATGAAATGGCCTTCGGCATCAATGATGGCGTAGGCGCGCAAAGCGGCATCGGTGGCGATGTGCTCGATGAAAAATCGGCCATCCGCCTCGGTATAGGGGCTGGGTATGACTGAGGTGGTGCCGCTTACGCGGGGATTGTCGAGGAGCACCACAAGTTGGTCCAGATCAGCCATTTCCGGCGCGCGCAGCGTCAGTCGCTGCGTGGCTATGCGCTCGGGCAAACTATCTCTGGGGCTGGTGGTGCTCATGATCGGCTCGAAAACGAAAGAGGGAAGCCGGCAACCGGCTCCCCTCTCAATTTTGCGTCAGGACTACAAACGCTGATCCGGGGAACTGGTCTCCGGGTGGGGTTTGCTGGACCTTACCGGGTTATTCAGCGGCCACAGCCGGTTCAACCGATACAAACACTTGCGACTTGGCGCGGGTGCGGAACGCAACCTTGCCGTCGATCAGTGCATAAATGGTGTGATCCTTGCCCAAGCCAACGCCAGCACCGGGGTGCCATTTGGTGCCGCGCTGGCGGATCAGGATATTGCCGGCGATGACAGTTTCGCCACCGAACTTCTTGACGCCCAGACGGCGGCCAGCGGTGTCACGACCGTTGCGGGATGAGCCGCCTGCTTTTTTGTGTGCCATGGTGCTAGCTCCTTATTCCTGATCAACCTTGGGCGCGGCTTTCTTGGCCGGTGCCTTCTTGGCGGCGGGCTTTTCAGCCGTGGTTTCGTCGGTAGCGGCCTTCTTGGGCGCTGCAGCCTTCTTGGCGGCCGGTGCCTTGGCTTCCGTCGCTACTTCTGCCTTGGGGGCAGCAGTCTTCTTGGCTGGCTTGGCAACGGTTTCAGCAACGCTTGGAGCGGCTTCCGACTTGGCTGCTGCCTTGATCGTCGGTTGTGCGCCGCCCATCAAAATTTCGGTGATGCGCACGGTCGACAACAACTGGCGGTGGCCATTGCGGCGACGATAATTGTGGCGACGGTTCTTCTTGAAAATGATGACGGTCTTCTGCTTGCGGGTTTCCACCAGCTCGGCAGCAACCAATGCGCCTTCGATCAGCGGCGCGCCGATCAGGTCACCAACCATCAAAACCTGGTCAAAAGTAACAATCGAGCCGATTTCGGCGTCGAGCTTTTCAATCTTGAGCACGTCGTTCGCGGCAACTTTATACTGTTTGCCCCCAGTCTTGATCACTGCAAAAGTCATTCATCGTACCGGACGCTTCAAACGCTCCGGTCCCATTTTGTCGCGCTTTGCGGCGCCGCAGTTAAGCCCTGGAGTTTTCGCTCCATACTGCGGTCTTCTGACATGCTGCTGGTAAGTCCAGCGGGCAGCCTCAAGCAGCGGTTTTCAAACCAAGAAAGCGCTCCGGATCGAGTCCGGTGCGCATTCCAACGCGGCTTATCGAGGCAAACCCGCCAAGAGTCAAGCGCTGCAAGGCTTTCAGTTCTTTTCTGGATACCAATTGCGCAAGCGAACCTGGCTGGCCTGACCAACTTTTTCCTCAAGTGTGGACAGGTCAGTATCCCGGTAGTGGTAAGGGTAGATGAGCCTTGGTTCAAAGGTGTTGATGGCAGAAGCGGCCTGATCGACGGTCATGGTGTAAGGCAGGTTCATTGGCAAAAATGCGACATCAATATTTTGCAAGGCCAGCATTGCCGGCGTCGGTTCCGTATCGCCCGCGATATAGACGCGCTTGTCGGAAAATTGCACCAGATAGCCATTGCCGACGCCTTCGGGATGGTAGCGCCGCCGCTCTGGAGTGGTGTTGTAGGCGGCTATTGCGGCCACCGGAACCTGATTGATTGTCCCCTGTTCGCCATTTGCCAATATCAGTGCGTTGGGCTTGAGCGGCTTGGGCAAGCGTTCAAATGTTTCGGCATTAACGATCAGCGGGATGTCGCCCTCAGCGAGGGCGATCAGAGTTGTTGGATCATAGTGATCGTCGTGGCCGTGGGTGATGAGAATCGCGGTTGGCTTGGGCAAATTGGTATAGCGGTCCGCTCCCCCGACCGGGTCGACATAGATGATCTGGTCGCGCCAGCCAAGAACCAGCGAGGCGTGATCGACCGGATGAATGACCAGGTTCCCGTCCTTTGTGTGAATTGCATCACCCTGTAACAGGGTGCAGTCCACCGGCCCGGCGCCAAAAGCAGTCTGCGCATCACCCCACGCAGGAACAGGGTCTCCAACCGCGCTCAAAACTTGCTGGGGCGCCGGGCGTGCGCCAAAACGTTCTGGCGGCTCAACGAAAGCCCCGATCTGCCGGGCCCTTATCTGGCCTGCGCTGGCGATCTCAGCGGCGATGGCCCCAGGTTTATGGTTTGTGGTCCACTCCTTAAGTGTCCAGTCGGGGCCAGTGGCTGGAATGTTCATCGTTGGCAGATAGGCCGCTGCAGATATCAATTGGCCTGCGGCGGAGACAACAATCATCGCGCGCCTGTATTCCTTGCCTTCGAAGCCATCCAGCGTGGCATAATCCAGGGCTGATAGACCATGCAGCAAAAGGCCTTCTGCATCGGCGCCCTGGTCCGCAATCAGCGCTGGGTAGACGCGGCCTGGATAATAGATCGCTCTGTATCCGTTGGCCTGTGCAGCGCGGCAGTCCACCTCGCTTATTGCCCGGCCCAACACTGCGGCGACAATATCGGGGTCGCGCAGGGTGCCGTAAACAAACAGCGGAATTGGGGTCATTGGCGCATCTCAATTCTGCCAAGTGCAACAACAGCAGTTGCGAGCTTTGTTTTGCTATGTCATAAGCCCGAACTTGTCGACCGGCGCATGAAAATGCGGGCTTAACGACCTCGCGGAGAGGTGGCAGAGCGGTTGAATGCACCGCACTCGAAATGCGGCA
>CALRYQ010000015.1:0-17121 GCA_943372435.1 Devosia equisanguinis | reverse complement strand
TGTCGCCTGTAAGCGTCAGATTGCCCGCACCAAACTTTGTGAGGGACCCGTTTCCGGTGATGTCGCCTGAGTAGCTGCCATTATCGTCTTGGTCGAAGGCCAGCACACTATTGTTGGCGATCTCGATTTCGCCGGTGCCGAAACTGGTGGTGGTGCCGGTCAGCGTGCCGTCGCTGATTGTGGTGCCGCCGCTATAGATATTGTCGCCTGTAAGCGTCAGATTGCCCGCACCAAACTTTGTGAGGGACCCGTTTCCGGTGATGTCGCCTGAGTAGCTGCCATTATCGTCTTGGTCGAAGGCCAGCACACTATTGTTGGCGATCTCGATTTCGCCGGTGCCAAAACTGGTGGTGGTGCCGGTCAGCGTGCCGTCGCTGATCGTGGTGCCGCCGCTGTAACTGTTGTCGCCAGTAAGCGTCAGGGTTCCGGCGCCTGACTTGGTTAGGGCTGTGGTGCCAATGACGTTGCCGAAGATCAGGCTGTCAGTGCTGGTTGAACTCAGATTGAACGTGGATGGGCTCTGCAGACAAACCGCAAACGTTGCCGAAGCGGAGTTGCAGACCGAACCCACATTGATACCGGACAGCGTCATCGATTCTGCTGTCACCGAGAGGCTATTGGCGACGATGGTCACTGGTGCCGAGTTGGTACCGAAGGTTACTGTACCCCCGGTGACGCTTACCGCGCCAAGGCTGGTCGGCCGCGTATCGGCTTCGGACAGGCTGCCACCGAAATGCACGGCGTTACTGCCGGCAGCTATGGTCAAGTCCTGGGGTGATGTGTTGGTGACTTTGCCAGAGATGGTAACCGCGTCGCCAGCGGTCAGCGTGGTGCTGGTGCCAAGCTTGAGTTCGCCGCCATAGCTCTGTTTGCCAGAGGTATTGACGATGCCGCCATTGACGCTGGTGGCACCACTACCACCGGTACTAAGTCCGGCTGCATAAACCGCACTACCCAGCGTCGTTGTCCCTGCACCGCTAAACAACAATATGCCGAGGGGGGTCGCACTAGTACCCAACCCGCCGCTCAGGTTCGCTGCGCCAGTTCCGGAATTGATTGCGAGATTGCCGGCGACCCCGGGTAGCCGAGTAATATCGCCGGAGAGCCCGATACCGGCATTGCTCGTCGACAGAGTGATCGATGCAGCCTGGAGTGTGATTGGGCCGGACAGCGACTGGCTCCCCGTCGTGGTAATGGACGCTCCGGCCAGCTCGATACCGGCATCACCTGAGACGGAAAGGCTGGACAAAGCAGTTGCCGACCCCACCGAACCGGAGAAACTGACCTTACCGCTGGACGAATGAATGGTCAGCCCTTGGGCGCCGTCGACCGTGCTTCCAAACAGAATATTTCCACCGCCAAAGCTGAGCACGATACTGCCCGACTGTCCGTCCGTTACAGTGCTGGTGGAGGCGTTGATGGATGATGTGATAAAGCCGTTTGCGGCACCGCTCTCGCCCCGGTTACCCCCACGGCCAACATATTCGTCTGGAAAGAAAGAATTGAAAGAGCTCAACCCGCCGCGCAGGCCGCCGCCGCCCCCGCCCGAGGCGCCACCGTCAATCTCTGAAGGGGTCGGTCTAAATACTCCACTTGGGTCGTCAGCAGTGGACACGAACGCGCCGGTGAACCCCGCATTATAGCCCAGCTGTCCGCCATAGGTGCCGGCTGCTTGATATTGGCCAGTGTCCACGCCAAAACAGGCGTTCGGGCAGTTGTCGTGGTTGCCCGAGCCGCCGCCGCCGCCAGCACCTCCCGCTACGAGAAATGGGGAACCGCCCGTAATCGAGTTTGATAGCGCGAGGATTGACGCGCCTCCGCCTCCGCCGCCGCCGCCTGAAGACCCGGCACCTCCCGCCATACCGCCGGTGCCGCCAGTACCAATACCAAAAGCGTTTGTTCCGCCTAAACCTCCGCCAGCACTGCCGCTCGAATCGACCCCTTGTGTGCCGCCGCCCCCCGGAGCCAAATACAAAACATTCCCGGCAGAAACGTTAAACACTGCTGTCAATGAGCCGGCCACGCCTGTTCCGCCGCCCTGGTTGCTAGCATCATCTCCCCCTCTGCCGCCGCCAGCCCCAACCAAACTGGCGGTGATACTCGTTACCCCTGTCGGTACCGTGAAAGATTGCACCGAGGATGCATGGTTGAAAGTCTGGCTGATCCCGGTGCTGAGTTTGAGGTTTTGGGTCAGGCTGACTGCACCGGAGAAGGTCATGTTCCCCGCCGTGGTGATGTCTGCGCCAAGGGAGGCCGGGCCAGAGACCGAGAGGCTGGCAAGGGGGCTAGTGCCACCAGTGATGCCATTAAGGTTGAGACTGCCAATATTGTTCGCCGTGAGCGCGAACGGCCCATTTAGGGTGCCGTTGAGGGTGAGCGCGCCAGTATTGGCGATCGTCGTGGCGTCTGCCAAGGTGATATTGCCAACGTACGTGGCAGCGGCGTTACTACTATTGAGAAGCGCGCCGCCAGAACTGATGCCTGTGCCATTGAGCGTTAGCGCATTCCCATTGCTTAGGTTGATGCCGTTGAGGTCAAGGGCAGCCCCCACGGACACAGTGACGCCCCCGCTGCTCGCACCAAGCGCGGTCGCATTCCCAATTTTTATAGTGCCAGCGCCGATCATTGTGCCGCCGTCATATGTGTTACTACCAGTGAGCGTCAGGGTGCCCGCGCCAGATTTAAAAAGCGACCCCGAGCCAGTAATCGTGCTTGAAAGGGTCTGGTTAGCGGATGAAGCGTAACCAAAGACAGCGCCGCTGGCGATGGAAATTGTTCCTGTACCAGCGGTGCCAGCGTCCCCGATGATTAGGCTGCCGGCGTTGACCTTGGTGCTGCCAGTGTATGTATTAATGCCAGTAAGCGTCAGCGTGCCAGCGCCCAAATTACTCACACTGCCAGTTCCAGAGATTATACCGCTATACGAGCCGTTGTCTGAGCGGTTGAAGACAAGCGCGCCGTTGTTCGTGATGTTACCGGTGATTGAACCGGAGGCGCCGTTGCCAATCTGAAGCGTGCCGGCGCTGACTGTGGTACCTCCGCTATAGGTGTTGGCAGCGGACAGCTCAAGCGCCGCCGCATTCTCCTTAATCAGTGAGCCGGTACCAAGGACAGTTGATGCAAAGCTACTGGTTGCACCTTGGCTGCCAAAGTTGGCTAGTGTGAGCGATTGGCCTGTTCCCAGAGCAAAACTTGAGCCGCTATTGCTGTCGATAACGCGGTGGGTGAGTTTTAGGTTGCCGGCCAGGTCTGACGCGACGAGGTTGAAGCCGCTCACCACTGTCATGCGGCAGTTGGAGCCGCAAACATTCAGACCATCGGGGACCAAGGCGCTGTAGTCAACGCTGCTACCCAGGGTCAGGGTTCCGGTGGCGTTGAGGTTGCCGATGTCCGCTATGTCGAGGCCAACGGTGTTGTCTAGCTTTAGCCCCAGAAGAAAATTGAAGCCGCCATTGGTAAGGATGCTGATGTCAGTGGCGTCGAAGGAGCGGTTGGAGAAACGCAGGTGGTCGTTGTTTAGGTTGCCCTGCTCCGAGGTGACTACACTAATGTTACCGCCGGTCTGTATGCCGCTGCCGCTGCCGCCTCGAACGAAAAGCAAGGGCGCTGTAAGGCTCACATTGCCGGTGCCGCTGGCGATGCTGCCCCCGCCCTTAAGGTCGATCGACTGCGTCCCGGTGAGCGTCACCGCGGAACTGCCGGCGGTGGTAAGTGCCCCGGTCACAAACACGTTGCCGCCTTGCGCTGTTATCGGGCCCGCGATGTTGATGGCACCCAGCGTAAGACCGGCAGTGCTGCTGTCGGATTGGAAACTAACCTTAAGTACACCTGAGGTGGAACTGACATTGGCTCCAGTAGCTTGTGAAATATTATTTCTTGCAGAAAATGTGATACTCGAGGTTAAATTTGAGGTCTTGGAAAACCCAGAATCGATGTTGATGTTACCCGCATTGGCGTCCTGCCCAAAGGCTGTGAGAGTAAGCTTGCGACCCGCGTTCAATATGGACCCGACTTCTCCAGTCGATATTTGCCCAAAACCTCCCGACAACTGCGAAACAATAATATTGTTTGCATAAAAAAACAGCGCTGCGGTTTCAAAGGGCTTTTCTAGCAGCGACGCATCTAAATTGGTCAGATCGAGCCTGGCGAAAGAGGCCGATATTGAACCACCTGCGCCGCCGCTTGCGCCGCCATCCGCATAGAATGCGCCGCTCGCTTTGATCAAAGATCCTTGATCATTATAGTCCGACAGGAGGGTGATCGAGCCCCCGGACCCGGACTGGATGGCGCTCGCATCAAAGGTCGAACCGACAGCAGCATGTATCGATGTTGGCGTTGCCGGGACGCCCGTGACCGGGAATTGTCCAACCGTAATTGAACCGCCACCAATCAGGCCCCTGGCAAGCACCTGGCTATTCGCAAATGCATTGACGCGCTGGCCGGTTACGGTGATCGTCCCGCCCTTTTCGTTGGCATCCAGACCATTTGCAAAGAGCTTGCCCCTGATGTCGGTAACGCCCGCCGTCCCGGCATCCAGGACAATCTGGCCATTCTGAACCGAGACCGTCTGTGCCTGCACAAGGCCATCGACATTGATAACGGTCGCCGCCGTATTTGCGGCCGCGCGCGCCGTCATCAGTACGCGCCCACCGTCCGCAATCAATATCCCGGTATTGGCTTGAACCAATCCGCCGCCCGTCCCCAAAGCGGACTGCGGGACAGCAAAGGATATGAGCTTGTCGTTTGAAAACGATACAGAGATTGCCTGTCCTGAGCCCAGTGCGATGGTGCCCATTTCCGCTTGAATCAGCCCGCTGTTTTCAACCCGGTTGCCGGCCAGAACGGCGTAGCCAGACTCCGCCATGATGATAGAGCCGCCATTGATAACAGCGGCCGTGCTTGTGCCGGACAGGCTGAAACTATTTCCGGTCGCAAAAGCGTCGTCTGTAAGGCCAAGCGTTGTCGCCAAAAAACCGGCCACATTTATGCTGCCGGCCGATCCGACAAGCACGCCCATAGGATTTAGGATCCAGACTTGGCCATTGGCCGAAATCGTGCCGTTGATTTGTGTTGGCGTTATCGCGCCGCCTTGTGGGCCCACAACCCGATTGAGCACGATCGAACTTGCGCTCGGCTGAACAAAGTTCAACGTGTGGCCCGAGGCCACATTCAGACTTGTCCAATTGATAACGGCGCGCGCGCCGGGCTGACCGGTTTGGGTGATCGTTCTGCTAGTGGCCGTTGGTGTCGCGATCGTGCTGTTGATACCGCTGGAGCTCACAATAGTGTCATTGGCGTGCGCGGCGGACATGGCCAAGCCGCTGGCTGCACCAAGGAGCATCAAGCGAAAGCGTTGGGGCAAAACCATCAGAACATTACCAAGACGTTGAGGTTGAACCGGGCGGAAATATTTTCCTCTGCAACAAGCTTGCGGCGTGCCTGGGCGCCCTGCAGATCGACGTTGAAACGGCCAAGCATAAGCAATCGCACACCCAAACCCAGCGAGGTGATCTGGTTGACCAGCTTGTCCGAAGTGGTGGAGGCGAGCGTGGTTCCCCGCGCGATGTCGGCAAATCCGTACAGCTGAACACCCTCGATCAGTTTTTCAGCGGCAAAGGGGAGCGCGTAACGCAACTCACCTGACAGGCCGAGGCCACGCTCACCCGTGATCACGGAAGGATCATAGCCGCGGCCAATGGCGGGCCCGCCAAAGCTGATCAGTTCGCCAGAGGCCAGCCGGTCGGTTGAATATTGGCCCTGGAGATTAAGCTGCGCACTCAAGCTCGGCGTCAGCCGCTGGTTGCGCGCAAAGGTGTAAACGACGCGTTGAAACCTGGGCTCGAAGCCGGGCACAGAGGCCAGCGGCGCGTTCGCATCGTTTGCCCCCAGCACGACAAGCCCCTGGAAAAGGGAGACCGACATGTTGGTGTCACCGTTCAGCCAGTTCGCCTGTTGCCAGCTCAACGTTGCCTCGGCCACGGTGCTGCGGTCGTCAGACAGCGGTTCTCCCAGAATGCTGGTCTCGTTGCGGTTCAGCGTAACGCCCAGATCAAGATAGACGGAGTTTGTGCGGCTCCGCATGAGCGGCATTCGCAGCCGGCTGTTGAATGACATGACACGGCTGCGCACATCCAAATCCTTGATCTGGCCACCTGGTCGCGCATAGGCAAAAAGCCCGCCAACACTCCCCACAATGCCATGGGCGCCAATCGGCATGGCATAACGCGCGCTCACCGAGCGCAATTCCCGCATTTGCTGTCCGGCGGAAGAAAGCGTCACATCCAGCGCGCCCGGCCGGTTGAATGGCTGTGAAATCGTTGCACCAAGCGAATAGGAAAGCGGACCAACAAGCTCTGCCGATGTATTTGAAAATGTTGCCCGATACTGGTTTGGCACCTTGACGGCAGACACAACAAGTTCGGAACTTCCGAGTGCCCCCCCCTGCTGCAACACTGTCGTGCCGGCCAGCCCAGGTATGTCGTTGATCAACAACATATGACGTTCGAGGCTGCTGAACCGCGCGGGCCGTTCTTTGGGAACCGACGCCATCAATGTTTCAATCAACCGCGTCGAAGATGGATTGGGACCATCGACGAATACATCGCCAATATAACCCTCAACCACTTGGACTTGCAGCGTTCCGCCTGCGACCTGTTGCGGCGGCACAAATACACGGGTCAGGAAAAAACCTTCGGAACGATAAAGATCTTCCAGCTTTTGTGCTGCGTCGCGTAAGTCCTGCAGAACAATCTTACGTCCAACCAGTGACGCAAAAAGAGCATCAACTTCGGATTTTGGAAAATAGGTGGCTCCGCTTACGCGGATAAGTGAGATTGAAAACTCAATTTCATCAACCGCTCTTGGCACAGCTGACTTTTCGGGGCTTTGGATGCGAAAGTCATATTTGGGGGACGGCAGCGGCAATGGCGCCACGCGCTGACGGGAGATGTCGCTTTGCGACGGCAGCACGACTTGCGCATCAGCGGCCCCTGCCGGGAAAAGGGCAATACCGGCAATAACGGCAGCTGCAGCGGGCAGGCGTTGGATCCCTAGCCAGGTGGGATGTTTACTTGTCATCCATCACCACACGCGCCGAAATGATGTTTTTGCTGATCCGTCCAATGTGGAATTGAACAATCGGATCGTTGGGGAATGCTTCAGCGATATCGTCAAAGGCTGCCTTCGCGCCCTCGCATTCCTTCGTTAGCAGCTTATACGCTTCATCATATTCTTGGATCAACTTGGGATCGTCAGTTTCTGCGATAGGATTGTAAAGTGCCGACGCAGTTGTCTTTCCTTTGAGAACAATATCACCAATTTGACGAAAATGCAGATTGGGACATAGATCGACAGTATCGCTCGTGCAGCAAATGCGTGTGCCGAAATATTTATTGACACCTTCTGTGCGAGCTGCCGTGTTGACTGTGTCACCAAGTGCCGTGAAGTCCATGCGGGCATGAGAACCGAAATTTCCGATAACAGCATATCCGGTATGGACACCGATACGCGTCACGCCGATTGGAATGTTGCGTGAATTGCAATCTTTGCGAAATTTTTCGGCGTATGCGTCAAGTTCAAGTGCACAACGAACTGCGCGTTCGGCATGATCAGGTTGCCTGATCGGTGCATTGAAGATGGCCATGATCGCATCGCCAATGAATTTGTCGATCGTTCCTTCGTATCTCAGGATTATTTCGCATGCGCCGTCGAGATAATCATTTAGGACGTTGGAGAGATCTTCGGCCTTCATCTGCTCCGACGTGGTCGTGAATCCGGCAATATCAGTGAAGATGAATGTTGCTTCCTGGCGTTCGCCCGAAATGGTCACGGACGTCGGATCTTTCACAAGCTTGTCGACAATCGCCGGAGAGACATAGCGCGAGAACGTCCCCTGCACGAACTCGCGCTGCTTGCGCTCTGCCCGGCCAATGAAGACGTCCATCATCCAGATCGACAAGGCAAATGCGATGCTTGGCCCGATAATGGGCAGCATTGGCAAGCCATAGCCAAAGCCAATGATCGCCCCGACCCAATAGGATGCGAGGATGGCCACGCCAACACCGACATTGAAGATGATGCCGCGCTTGAAGAGGCTGACGGCGACGCCCAGTGCAGCGAACAGCGCGGATAATGCGATAACGCCGCCAAGCGTCATTCGAGGCGGAGCGCGATTTTCGAGCAGCTGGCTGATGCCGTGCGCTTGAACGAACACGCCCGGCATATTGCCTTGATCGCCATCATCAATGATCGACATTGGCGTCATGTGGCGATCGGTGATGGACAGCGTCGCACCAATCAGAACGATCTTTCCGCGGAAAAATTCATCTGGCAGGATCGACACAAATTGCGCGGGGAAGGATGGAAAGGGCAGGCTTTCCGCGTCAGGGCGAGGGCGCCACGCAATCTCGACGGGCGTAAGTGGCGCCGTGCCACCAAAGAGCGTGACGGCCTTCCGAACAAAGCCAGCAGGGTGACTGGCCGTGTCCACCATGCGGCCATTTTTCAGTTCGCCACCAGGATTGATCCTGCGGATCAGTGTATCAAATGGATCCGACAGCAAATTTGCCTCTGCCCGTTGATTTGCAGGAACAAAATCATTGAGAAAGGCCAATTGTTCAGGGGTCACAATATTTGGGGAAGAGGTGTAACTTACAAAAAGCGGTGTCGGCGTCGTCGCCAGGACCTGCTTGAGACGTGCGTCCTTTGTGGCCTCTGTCGGCTGGTCGATGATAATGTCGACGCCGATTACCCGTGCTCCCTTTGCCGACACTTGGCTGATAACATCGGCCAGAAAGCCACGGTCAACCGGCGAGCGATACGGGAAGGCGGTCAACGTATCTTCATTGATCGCGACCACCACAATGTCATTTGAGGGCGCTATCGCTGGCTGCATTGCGGCGACGCGAATGTCGGCCACCTTGTTCTCAAGGTTTGTCAGCGGCGCCAGAAAGCGCACCGCACAAATGGCAGCCACCGCAGCAAAAATGGCGATCAGGGCTGCGGACAACGCCTGCTTCTGCGCCTTGCTCATTGCGGCGCCTTCCCAGCGTCGACCATTGGCGCAGGCGTCGTTACTTCTGGGGTGTCACGGCTTGAAACTTGGAGAGGCGCAGCGCCTTGCCCATCGATATTCGATTGGATCTGGCGAAAATATGCATCGGCCTGCTGCACGCAGGCCTTCTCAAGCATCCAGGAACTCAGGACGAGAGGATCTACGACATCAGCGGGGATGACATTGAGACTGATGGCGTTATCCTGCCCGGGCACCTGGATGAGAAAGGTTTTTACACCATCCAGCTTGGCAAGATCGGGCGCGGCCATTTGGGTCTGCCCCTTTTGCCACACAAAATCGGCGCGCCACGAGCGGTCGATCGGATAGACAGTGAACTTCGTCTCCCCAGAACCGTCAGGCCGCCACCAAATGGGTCGCTGGCCCTCGCGAATACAGCGCGCACCCGATCTTGAAACATCGATGAGCCACGGATCTGGCAGCGGCGCGGCATTTGCACCGGACCGGATCGCCCCGACTTTGCTTGCACGGTCGTTTCGCGTTGAAATGAGTGCGGCAAGCGCAAGCCGAGGGTTCTGGCTTGCGCCACCAGCCTTCGTCAGCACGCCCGCATAGGTCCCGCGCAGCGTTACAGCCTGACCGTCAGCACCAATAAGGGTAACGCGTTCCCCGTCCTTCAGATCAATTGTTGCCGCGCTGTCCAGGCGCATGCCCGGTCGAAGACCAGCGCCTCGCGCTTCGACGACGATCATCGGAGCCGCGAGGGACTGTGAAGCGATCATGAGACCGCCCACCAGCAGACCAAGGCTGGTGCCACGCTTCATTGGCGCTGTTCTTCATCAAGGGGCTTTATGGCGCCGTCACCCATCAAGACAAATGCCGCCCAGAAGAACGGGTGCGCAAATCCGGGGGCCTTCGAAAGGCTCAATTGGGCTGTTCGCAAGGCCGTATCAACGGACATGTTCGGGGTCTTGGAAAGGGTAGCGAACATGGACGACATAAGTGCGCCAGTCGCCGCCGAAGGCACCTGCCAGTGACTCACCAGCAGGCTCTTTGCGCCAGCCCGAAAGAATGAGGCTGCCAGGCCAGACAGCGACTGCCCGCCATCAGCCTTCCCGGAAGCCGCCGTGTTGCAGGCCGACAGCACAACCAGATCGGCCGTCATCGGCAAGGCTGCGATCTCACTCGCGTCAAAAAGTCCATCGCCAAAATGGGTTTCTGCCGGTTCGCTTGGCGGCGTCAGCACGATCCCGGGCTGCGATTGGCAGCGGATTTCCCCGGGCAAGAGGCCATGTGTCGCGAAATAAAGAATTCGATAATCAGCCAGATTGCGCGCGCGCAGCGTGGGTTCGGTTGCCTGCCCGCCCAAAAGAATATCGCTTGCGTTTCCACCCAGCGCATTGGAAACATTATAAATTTCGTTGGCCGTATCCGGAAGGGAGGCAAGCGAGCGGAGCAATGCTGGCGGGATGATGTCGCCCGACTGGCAGCTGCTGATTACGCTGGCGAACGCAGCTTCCTGTGCCGCGACCCGTTGCAGCGGTGCCAGCACCGGATTGCCCACAGCAAGTAATTTGCGGGCATGCTGGCCGACAGAGCGCGTCGATCGCAAATTCACAAAGGAGGTGATCGTCGGACTATAGGAAATATCAAATTCATTGGTTAGCCAATGGGCTGAAACATATTGGCCGAGCGCGGGCGGCTTCGTTACCAGTACCCCAAATGGCAGATTGGCCAATGCCCCTGCCGGAACAATCACAAGCCGCTTTAAGTCGGCGATCTCGTCTTTCAATCCGGCAAAAAGATCTTGATACAAACCATGTGCAGCATCCAAGTCAAAATCATTGACTGATGACCCTTCGATCTCCAGGCCGCGCCTCAGGCGCGCCACAACCGTCTCGAGTGCTGCGCTTCCAACGGGAACCGGCGCAACTATGGTCTTGTTCCTGGTTACAAGCTGGACGAATGATGTCTTTTTCCCAACAAGGTAAACAAGCATCCCTTCATCAACACCAAGACGCCCGCGCAGCTGGTCCAAATTCGGGCCCTTTGCATCGGTCAGAGACGAAAAATCGGGAAACTTGTCGACGATGTTTTTACGCACTTCGGCGATGATTTTGCCCTGCGCCGCAATCTCGGTCGAATATTGTTCTTCGGCTTCTGCGCTGCGGTCCTCAACTGATCGGGCTTGCTCGGTTGCCAGTTGCAGACGCTGCCCAGCTTCCTTCTGCATTGCGCTATCCAGGCGTTGCAGCAGATCTGAAAGTCCCGGCGTTTGTGTCGATAACCGCGCCGACGTCAGGGCCATTGTCCGGTCAAAAACCGGGGAACTGACCATTTGAAAGGCATCGAACACCTCGGTGAACAGACCAAGCTTTGCCGAAGGGTCGCTGTAGCGTGCCGCTTCCTCAACAACGGCTTCGGCAAACGGAATGATGTCGTCTGCACGGATCGGAGCCGTGTCTCTTGGCAATGTCTTTGCAATCGCGATTGCTTCGCGAAACAAAATGATGGCCGAAACATTCATATGCTCAGCCTGATAGGCCCGCCCAAGTGCGACGCGCGCCTGAAGGGTGGCCAATCCTTCCCCAAAGGCCTGCGTGCGCAGGTCTATCGCTTTCTTGAGATAGGCTTCGGCTGCTGAAAGGCGGCCCTGTGCGCTGCTCACGTTGCCAAGCGTGACAAGCGTATCGCTTTCCCACCACGATGGCTCACCATCAACGCGCTTGATGATCAGAGCAGCCTCGGCGGCACTGGCATAGGCGCCGGTGACGTCGCCAGTGCGCAGCAACATTCCTGCTTCCAGGTTCAGCGCCATGGCCAGTTCAGCTTCGAACCCATTGGTCATGCCCGGCAATTGCGACAAGGATCGCGAACCCGCGCCCGCGGCTTGCGCGACGATATCGCGCCATTGCGCCGCCGCCGCGCGTGCGAGCACCAGCGCTTCTTCAAAGCCCCCCTTATTGGCGGCGACAAAGGCCTGATACCCACTCATGCGGGCGCGGTCTGCAGGCTTGGGGGACTTTTCCACGATCGGAGCGGCGCGTCGGATCAAGGCCTCGGCTTCGTCATGGCGTCCCTGATTGCTGACGGTGACTGCAAGGTCCAGCAACACATCGTTCGTCGCCATATCGTCTTCGCCATAGAGGCGGACTTGCAGTTCCAGCGCCTTGCGAAATTCTCGTTCGGCAGCCGCAAAGGCAGACTGTCCAGCAGACGCACGCGCATTGCTCAGATAGCCTGCGATTTTCTCTTTCTCCGCCGCGCTACCGATGGCGATCGGGGTAGACCAAAGCGAGCGGACTTGTTCTGCTTGCTGCGTTCTCGAGGTTGTCGAAGCTTCCAATCCCGACAATTGGCGCAGGACGGGATAGGCCGATGCTGGACCTTCAGCAACGCGCAGCACATTGGAAGCTGCACTCACCATCACCAAGGTTGGCCAACCATCCCGCCGGTGCCGACAGGGGAACGCGAGGACACCCCCTTGTGCATTGCCAGCAGTCAGAGATTTTGGCGGTTCACAATCGAGTTTGTATCCCATCGACACAAACTGACGGCTCGACCGAAACACATCTGCCAAACTGCCTGTGCTGGTCGACATGAGGGAATAGCTCAGGCTCCCGACCGCGACGCCTTCGCATGTGATGCTCAGATCATGAGGAAGCAATCGGGATGCCGGGGCTTCAGGGCGTTCCTGCGCCATGCATCGCTCGCCCAAGATCGTCTCGACCAGTTGCGTTGCCAACGCTGGCTGGTTTTGCGTGCTTGAACCATTCGAAGGCACAGTCTTGCCTGCGCTGGCGTCTGCGCAGTTGGATGATGCCTGCTTGCCGGCCATTTTGCCCTTTGTCACGGCGGCGTCGGCGCAGGATTTTGCTGCACGGGCTTCCACGTCAGACAACGGGGGTTGTGGAGCGCCAAGTGACGGCGCTGCGGCAAGCAATGTAAAAGAAAGGAATACGCCAGAAAGCAGGGGAACACGGGGCGAGACGAGGCACCGTGCATCGGCGACCCGCACACCAAAATTCTGAACGAGACTACGCACAAGATGCCAGTAACCGGATTGGCTATTGCAGACACAGTCAACCGAAACCAGTTTCGGCAGCATTGTTTTTCCTGCAGGGCTGATCTTGCGGATCCGGAACCGAGTTTCACGCGCGGGTTCCGACGGTGGCGCTGTCGAAGCCGGCGCAGGATAGTTGTTTTTATTCCGTAGGATAAGTCCAGATAGGGCGATGCCGCGATAGCGCCCTTGTTCGCGCTCGGGCCCACATAAACAGGTCGCCTATGCCGGCCGTTTTGTTTCATACCGAAAACGGTGTTTGTTTTGTGGAAGTGTCTGGGTGACCCGCACCTCCTCGATTGCGCCAACAGCGGTGCCGTGCAGAACCGTCAGGAGACGACGGTGAACAACCTGTCGGCGAAGAGCACTAATCTGCAGGTGTCGCGCAGCTGGGTGTAAGATACGGATTTTGCTCAGAAATCCAATATCTTGGCTAACGGCCTTATGCTCAATCAGGCCGCGCAGGCGATGCTGGCGCGGACCGAGCAGTGGGCCCAGCATGTCACGCAGCTGCTGCAGTAGGGCCGGAGGGCCATCTCTCAATCATTGGGGCTCGTCAGCAGCGGCGGCGTCGGGAAAGGGTCGCCCCTTTTCATTTGCCATATATCTTTTGCGTCTGCGGTTTACGCGCCGCCCCTCGCTTGCTATCGGGCCCCTTCCAGTGCGCGGAGCGGTGGCCGAGTGGTCGAAGGCGCACGCCTGGAAAGTGTGTATGGGTCAAAAGCTCATCGAGGGTTCGAATCCCTCCCGCTCCGCCAAAGTTATACAATAATAGACTTAATATCAACGACCTAGGGTGTAGCCCCCGAGGCGGGCCCCACAATCAGCCCCACGTGCTTGATCTGCTTGCCAGCCCTCTTGACTTCCGCTCTGCGCGGACGTCGGTTCACGTGAAGTCGTTGGCGGTCCACCCCCCGGGGGCATGGCCAGCAAGAAACACCACCCCCCGTATGATGGGAATGCCTCTCGTACCACGGTCCGGTTTTTGGTCCGTGTAAAGTTTGTAAAGTTGGCGTGAGCCATATACTGTCACGCTCCTGCCGGTGCCGTGCATCCCTGAATTTTCGCCATTTTTGGTTGCAGCCCGCTCCTTGGGGAGACGGACGAGCAGATAGCTGCGATCGTGAAGGAGCAGTAGGCAGGCATGCGAAAGCCGAGGTCCGCGCCGGCCGGTCTACAAGGCGGTGCCCGCAACCGCGATGCCGGTTCAACTCGCCACCAACGGGGCGCTTTCCGCCAACGCGGCCTGATCGGCAGCGCCTCGGCCGTAGCTGGCACGCTCGGCCTGCTGCCCGAGGGCCTCAGCCAAACCGATGTGCTGACCGTGGTCCTGGCCATCACCGGTATTGGCGGGGTGGTGTTTCGCAAGACCGCCAAGGCGCGGATTGGGTGACGGTGGAAGCCATACTACTGAACCCGGGTTGTCGCTGATCATAGCCGTGTCTATGTTCCCGCGGAATGAATCGTTTTGCGATTACAGCGTGTCAGGGGGGCGAATGGAAGAAGATGATGACGTGGATCAGACGCCAATCGAAGAACTACCTGGGATCCTTGGTTACCAGTGGGACGACTTCGACTTTGTCGTATTGGATCCGTGCCTCTCCGCTATCGCCGAAATAGACCTGCGAGAACTCCAGGAAGCACAAGCGGTCGCTGAAGGTTTTAAGCTAGAGGTCCTGACAAGCGAAGGTTTGAGGATCATCGAGATCGGCACATATGGCCCGATTTTCCCGATCTTCGGCGAACTGCCATCGCTTGCTGTCGAGTTTGATTGTCCGCCAAACCAAGGGCCAGCAGGCGGCGCGGGATACTTATTTTTCTTGGCAGGGTCGACGACAGGCGATGTGAAGCGAGAGGTGGACTCTTTCTGCTCCGCCTTGAAGCTTAAGGTCGCCGAGCTACTGTCGGCAGCCTAGCGGCAGCTGGTCTCAAACTTTTGGTGAACGCGCGTACTAACCAGAGAGCGCCTAACACTGGCACCGACTGTGACTTTGGTAAGCACGACATTCACCAAGGCCAGCATCTAGCTGGCCTTGGTGAGATTGCCCTACTTGATGGTCTTCTCGATGAACCCTAGCGTGGTCGCATTCTCGATCAGGGTCCGGACTTTCGCGCGGTCCAGACCGGACGGAACCTCCGCGTCAATCTCAAGCCTGAGGGTCACCTCGCTGCCGGCCATTGTGGTCAACTGCTCGACAATAGCCTCAACGATTTGGTGCATGACACGCGCCGGCCGATCCGGTGAGATCATCACGGTTCCTGAGAAGCGCGTCGGGTTCTTCTCGACCACTGGTCCAGGTGCGACCGGAGGTGTTCCCGTCGGACCACCGCCGGGGACCGGTGGCGTAGTCCCCGGAGTGACGCCTCCACCCTCCGGCACAACCGCTGGTTTGGGCCGATTGGCTTCAGCAACATCCGGCTGGATGATGACGGACTCGCTATCAATTACGATCTGAGCCCCACCTGCGTGGTCAATCGCCAGACCAGCATAGGTCTTCTTGGCCTCGTCCCATCGCTCGGCATAGGCAAACGGGCCCGGGAGCATCCCGCCGACGGCCGCCTGAACCGTCTTGGCCAAAACCTCACGGTTTTTGACGCGCGGCATGTAGATGTAACGGTTCAGATACTCCCACAGGTCCTTGAGATGCAGGTGGGGCTTGCCGTTCCAGATGTATTTCTGAAGCTCACGATCTAGCCGAGCTGGCCCAAGCTCGGGGAGCAGTCCTTCGTCGCTGACGAGCTTCTTGCTTGCCCTGGCCAGCAATCCGTCCTGCGCAGGAACCTTTGCAGTCGTCCATTCCAGATCTGCCTGTGCGGTCTCCTGCACTGGATAGATCAGATAACACCAAGCTTCCTTGATCCGAGTCTTCAGGGTTTCATTGGCCTCACGCAGCTTTACGTTAGCCAGCCCAAAATCGCTCTGGGTCAGGTTTAGTCGGTCCTTTTCACCGACAATCACCGCCCAGGCCAAGGCCGAGCGCATGGAGGCCTTCAGGTTGTCGAGCTGGCGCTGTTCCGCCGCCAGGAAGACCAGCATGTTGCGATAGACACGCGGAGTCGTGCCCCGCTGCATCAAGATATCCTTGGCCTCTGCCAGGGCCGCGGAGCCGGAGCTGCCGGTGTGGGAATGCGCCACACCCAGCACTACTGCACGTACGCCGCCCGCGTCGTCAGGCACGTCAGACGAGCTGCCCGGCGCGACCTGAACGGCGTCGAAATGCCCGCGATCGGACAGGCCGTTGATGTAGCTGCCCAGCGCCTTGTCGATCTCCAGTAGGACCAACGCCTCCTCGATCTGCCCGGCACGATCTGCGGCGATCCGGTTCAGGCTCGCCGACATCGAATACCAATAGCGGCCAAGGTCGCTGTGCATGAACTTGGCCTGGTTGGTGAGCCGCCTCAGCGCGTCGCCGAAGATGGCTGGCCGCTCGCCCGGCTGGACCACACCCAGATTGATCTGCTTGTCGTCGAGACCCTTGTTCTCCTGACCGTGGGTCGGCGCGGTGCCCATGAAAATGGTGCGGGCGACGCGGCGGGTCGCCGAGTAGCGGTTCAGGTTCGGCGCAGACTGGTCGATCTTATAGGGCGTGGACGTAATGCCATCGACGTCCCCGGCAATGATCGACTGCCAGCTGGCGTCGAGATAGTGGAGCAGTTCGGGCTCCACGCGTGCCGAGCTGATCGCCACGCTACCGGGCATGATCATGACCGAAGGATCATTGCCCATCCACAGCTCGTGGATGACCTGGGCCATCAGGCGCAGCACGCCGCGGGTACGCTGAAACTTCTCCAGCGAGCCCCAGCTCGTATAGAGCTGGTCGAACATCTCCGGATGGATCGGGTAGGACTTCTCCAGCTTACGCCGGTAGTCCTCGTCACCGCAGCCCTGCGGGAAATCGCCTGCATTTTCTCGATAGAGCTTGGCGTACTGCTTCAGCGTGTTGTCACGGTGATGGAACCGGTCGCTGGGGATTTCCTTGAACAGGCGTCGCCGGACGATCTCGTAACTCTCTTCCTGAGAGGCCGGCCGCCAGGATGATTCCACCCG
>CALRYQ010000014.1:0-27343 GCA_943372435.1 Devosia equisanguinis | reverse complement strand
CAAAGCCCTGATAGACGTCGGGGTCGAGCCCGGCATTGCGGATCACGTTGGGATGGACCATGCCGCAGCCCAGGATTTCGAGCCAATCACTGCCTTCGCCGATCTTGACCTCATTGCCCGAGCGGTCGCACTGCACATCCACTTCCATCGACGGCTCGGTGAATGGGAAAAAGCTGGGGCGGAAGCGCAGCGTCACATTGGGCACTTCAAAAAACGCCTTGAGGAATTCCTCCATGACCCAGCGCAACTGGCCGATATGGCTCGATTTGTCGATGACGAGGCCCTCGACCTGATGGAACATCGTCGTGTGGGTCTGGTCGCTGTCATTGCGATAGGTGCGGCCGGGAATGACCACGCGGATCGGTGGGTCCATCGCCGGGGTCAGATAGCTGGCGCCCGGCTTCTCGTTGGTTTTCTGCATAACGCGCATCTGCACCGGCGACGTGTGGGTGCGCAGCACCTTTTTTACCCCATCGGCGCCCGGCTTCATGAAAAACGTGTCGTGCATTTCCCGCGCCGGATGCCCCTCAGGAAAATTTAGCGCCGTAAAATTGTAATAGTCAGTCTCGATATCGGGCCCTTCGGCGATCGAGAACCCCATGTCTGAAAAAATCGCGGTAATCTCGTCAATGGTCTGGCTGATCGGATGAATGCGGCCACGCGCCGTCGGGCCTGGCTGCAACGGCAGGGTGATATCGATGGTTTCAGCGGCCAGGCGGGCATTGAGCGCGGCAGATTTCAAAACCTCGCTGCGTGCCTCGATCAGCCTGGAGATATCGAGTTTGAGCCCGTTGATCGCTGGCCCGGCGCTTTTGCGCTCCTCGGCGGCCATTGCACCAAGCGACGCCAATAGCGCTGAAATACTGCCCTTCTTGCCCAGCGCGGCGACGCGGACGGTGTCGAGCCCGGCTTCGTCGCCGGCATTGGCGATGGCAGCGGTGAGCTCGGTGCGCAGGGCGTCGATTTGCTGGTCGAGGGACATTTCGGTTTCCACGGGCTTTTGTTCAAGAAGACCCCATTGCGGTCCTGTCGAAAAACGAGGGCATGGCACCGTGTCGGGTGTCCGCCCTCGTGGCTCGATAGGCTCACCATGAGGCCACATGGGGGTGTCGCATTGTTCTAGCGCTATAGACCAAAACAAAACGCCCCGCGCCAGCCCTTTCAGGCGGCGCAAGGCGTCAATTTGACCTCAGCAGAGCTGGCAGATTAGGCGGCAGAAATGCGGCTGTGGGTCGTCGCTTCGACGCCTTCCAGATACGCAAGCGCAGCCTTGGCCTTTTCGACCAGCACGCCGAACGCTGCGGGCTGGGTGATCGCGAGATCGCTCAGCACCTTGCGGTCGACAGCAATTTCAGCCTTGCTGAGGCCGTCGATAAATCGGCCATAGGTCAATCCGTAATCGCGCACAGCGGCGTTGATACGTTGGATCCACAGGGCACGGAAATTGCGCTTCTTGACGCGACGATCGCGATAGGCGTACTGGCCAGCCTTTTCGACGGCCTGCTTGGCGATACGGATCGTGGACTTGCGGCGGCCATAATAGCCCTCCGCAGCCTTCAGAACTTTTTTGTGACGGGCGTGATTGGTAACGCCTCTTTTAACGCGTGACATATGTCAGGTTTCCTTTCAGCGTTAGCGATTATACGGCATGTACCACTTGACCAGGCCTTCATCACCCTTCGACAGGATCTTGGTCCCGCGATTGGTGCGAATATACTTGGCGTTGTGATTGATCAAACGGTGGCGCTTACCGGCCACACCAGCTTTGACTCTGCCAGTCGCTGTGAAACTGAAACGCTTCTTCGCGCCAGATTTGGTCTTCATTTTGGGCATTTTGCGGGTCCTTGGTGGTTTTAGATAAGCGGTTGGGCCTATCGCATTCATAGATCGCCACGGCATGCCTTTTGGCCGGGCGATCCGGAGAAGTGGGGTCTATAGGGGGAATAGGGCCCGAAGGCAAGGCCCGAAACGCGCCAAAGGTTGGCCGTGCGCTGGGAAACGCCTGCGCCGTGCCAGATCATGCTGGTGTCGACGGCTATGCCAGCATGGGCTCCAAATGGTCTTCAAACAACAATCCCGGCATGGCGGCCAGAGCGGCCTCATAGCTGCGTTCGGCAGCCAGAGAAATGTGCAAAAACTTAACGACGCCCTCAATACCGCCGGCATCTGCCAGAGCGTAATGGCCCGACCCCAGACGCTCCAGCAGCGTGGTCTTGGAAGCGATCATGCCTTTGGCCACTTGCGGGCCGTTGCTCATCGAACTGGCGCGCTTGATATAGTCGTGCAGCGGCGTGCCTAGATGGTAAGACGTCGGCACGGTGCGATACAGCTGCAGCAAAAATTCAAAATCAGTAAAATTGGACATTGTCGTATCATAGCGGGCGTCGGTCTTGGCCCGGTCCCACACCAGCATCGAATCCATCGATAAATTGACAAATTTGTGGGCGCCTGGCCCCAATTCCCGGTCCGGTCCGGCCGCCACCATGCGCAAATGGGCGAATTGTTCGTCCATGACATCGAGCGCCGTCGTCACAATGCCGTGATGGCTCAGCGCTGCCACGGCGTGTTCGAGCTTGCGCGGTTTTAGCCGGTCATCGGCATCCAGGATCGCCGCATAGGCACTGTCGATCCGCTCCAGCGCCACATTGCGCGCCGCTGAGGCACCGCCGCCAATCGTGCCGCTGCTGAAAAACCTGATCCGCGCATCAAACAGGCCCTTGGCAGCCAAAAACCCCTGATAGTCGACGCCGTCATCGGCGATGATGCACAGCTCCCAGTCGGGATAGGTCTGAGCCAAAACACTCTGCACACTGGACACAAGAGTGGCTTGGGCCTTGTAGGCTGGCATAATAATCGCGACGCTGCTTGTCATGGTCTGCTCTGGTTGGGCGCGATGACTACGCCGGGCTTGAAGCTATTGGATCACTGCCCCATATCTGTGTCACGTGCCAGATGCCAAACGTTCAGTGGGTCGGGCGCCAAGAGTTGCTTGCTTTAAGGACGCTTGTAATGCCGCGTGTTTCTGTGTTTTCAGCCCCGTTCCTGCTTGGCTTCGATAGCTTTGAAGAGCGGGTCGATCGGCTGTCCAAATCCACCGATGGCTATCCCCCCTACAACATTGAACGCTCAACCACCCCTGAGGGTGCCGAGCGCTTCTTGGTGTCGATCGCCGTTGCCGGCTTTTCGATTAACGAGCTGGAAGTGATTGCGGAAGATAATCAGATCCTGGTCCGTGGCCGTCAGAAGGATGATCCGAGCCGGGAGTTCCTGCACCGCGGCATCGCGGCGCGGCAATTTCAGCGAAGTTTTCTGTTGGCCGACGGTATGATCGTTAGAGACGCAACTTTAGGGCATGGTATGCTCGTTGTTGCAATTGAACGTCCGCATGTCGAGAAGGTCGCACGCCTCATAGAAATTCGTTCAGTATAGAGTAGGGGCCGAAAATGCATGAAAAACGCAACGAACAGCCCGATTTTGTCGATCCGGCGCTGCACCCACTGAAATCGCTGACCGCTGCCGAATTTGCTGCCCTGGGTGGCAGCGCGGTGGCGTTCGTGCGCGCCATCAGTGGCCAACAGCTGGATCGCGTGATCTCCGACGTCGATTTTGAAATGGATGAAACCTATCAGCTGGTGATGTCCGCTGACGGGACCCCATTGCTGGTCGCCGACACCGAAGATGCCGTGCGTGAATGGCTGGTCGACCAGAATCTAGGTCTGGTCTCCGTCCATTGATCGCATTGATCCGCTCGTGATCAGGCGGCGAAAGTTGCCGCCACTGGCGCGGTGAGCAGGCCATAGATAAGGTTGGGGTCGTCTTGGCGCCGCAGGTCTTCGACCAGCGCTTCGGTGCGCAGCAGGCGGGCAACCCGCGACAGCGCCTTGAGATGGTCGGCGCCAGCGCCCGTAGGCGCCAGCAGCATCATCACCAGATCCACTTTCTGGTCATCGATTGAATCAAAATCCATTGGTGGCACCAGGCGCGCGAACACCGCCACCACCCCGGCAAGGTTTGCCAGTTTGCCGTGCGGAATCGCCAAACCATTGCCGAGCCCGGTCGACCCGAGCGCTTCGCGTTCGCTCAAGGCGCGCAGAATCGCTTCCCGATCCTGACCGGACGCCCTGGCGGCGCAGTCTGCAAGGTGTTCAAATAACTGGCTTTTTGAGGTGATATCCGCGCAAACGAGCACGGAACTCTTAGCCAGAATATCGGCTAGTTCCATTGGGCAGTCCTGCAATCCATTCAAGTATGCTACGGCCGTATGCGCCTCAATTTGCGCTGAGTGCTGGGTCGATCCAGCCAATATTGCCATCGGAGCGGCGGTAAACCACATTCAGCCCGCCATGTCCAGCATGGCGAAACACCACCACGCCCGATTGTGACAGGTCCAATTCCATCACGGCTTCGCCGACGCTCATCGAGCGCAAATTCTTGGTGGTTTCGGCAATCACCGGCGGGGCATAATCCTCGTCGACCTCATCATGGTCATCGGCAACGCCGAGCACGGTATACTGGGCCATGACGCCTTCGCCTTTGGCGCCCTTGCCGTGGGTCTTGAGTTTGCGCTTATAGCGGCGCAACCGCTTTTCAATATTGAGCGTCATGACATCATAGGCAGAATTGGCGTCCCCGCCTTGGGCGCTCGATTGCAACATGGCTCCCGAATCCAGATGCACGATGCAATCGGCACGGAACCCGCCGCCGTCGGGCGTTAACGTCAGATGCCCGTCATAGCCGCCGTCAAAATATTTGGCGACCAATTGATCGAAATTCTGTTCAGCCTTGGTGCGCAATGTGTCACCAACATCCATATTCTTGCCTGAAACGCGTAAGGTCATGGCACCCTCTCTCAATCTGTTGTCGCGACTGGACCGCGATTCCTTTGATATGGTCGCGGGACAAGGGTGATGCTAGACCCCTCTTGGTCATGCAGGCAATGCGGATGACGCCGGTTGGGCTCAAATGAGCAGATGACATGGTGGGCAAACAGCCTTAGCGTTCCGGTCCGAGCGGGAACGTCCCTGGCTGGCCGCCAATCCTTGGCACTGCTGGGCGCGGATGGTCTAAGCCGTCAGGTGTCTAGCCCAGATTCGCCCGGCTGAGCCCATGGCGCCCTTCGGGCAACACCAAATGGGGCGGCCGATGGCCATCCATGAAAGCGCGGATGTTGACGATAACCGTCTCGCCCATTTCGATGCGGGCTTCCAGCGTTGCCGAGGCCATATGGGCCGTCAGCACGACTTTGTTGGCTTCAGCCAGTGCCAGCAAACGCGGATTGATGCCATGCTTGTGCTCGAACACATCGAGCGCCGCACCGCTGAGGTGCCCGCTCTCAATGCCCGCCACCAACGCCGTTTCGTCGACCAATTCGGGCCGAGATACATTGACCACAAACCCACCCTGCTTCATTTTGGCAAGGCGCGCCGCGTTCAATATCTGAAACGTCTCTTTGGTGTGCGGGGTGTGCAGGCTGACGATGTCGACCGCTTCAATCATCGCATCAAGATCAGTCCAGTAGGTTGCCTCCAGTGGCTCCTCGATCGCTGGCGATCGTCGGTGCCGTGAAAAATAATGGATATTGAGCCCGAATGCTTTGGCACGCTGGGCCACCGCGGTGCCGATCCGCCCCATCCCCACAATCCCCAGGGCCTTGCCGCGTAGCCGCTGACCCAGCATCCACGTTGGCGACCAACCGGCCCAGATCCCGTCGCGCACCAGCAATTGCGTGCCTTCGATCAACCGCCGCGGCAGCGCCAGCATCAGCACCATTGCCATGTCCGCAGTGTCTTCGGTCAACACGCTGGGGGTATTGGTCACGGTGACCCCGGCCGCCCAGGCCGCCTCGATGTCGATATTGTCCACCCCATTGCCGAACTGAGCAATCATGCGGACGGATTTTGGCAGGCGAGCAATCAGTCCGGCATCAATCATGTCGGTGATCGAAGACACCAGTACGTCCTTGCCGATGAGCCCCTCCACCAGATCGCCCGCAGTCAGGGGTAAATCGGCATCGTTGACGTCGGTCTCAAACAGCGTCGCCATCCGGGCCTCGATGGCTTCGGGCAGGCGTCGGGTCACCAGTATTTTGGGGCGTGGAGCAGTCATCGGGCGGACATTGGAACGGCGCGGTCGGCAAAGCAAGTCCTCGTGCGCCGGTAACGATTGCGGTTCTGCAGGGCGACCGCGTCGGCTTTCAGCGAGCATTAAGGTTCATCACGTACCAATGGGCTCATGAATTTTTGCTACGAAACCATGCTCAATTTTATTCGCCAAATTTGGCGCTCCGCCCAATATCAACGCTCCCTGCGGTCGCTCATCAGGGCCGCACTGCTTTGCTTTACCCTGCTCGCCTCGGCGGCGCCCAGCCTTGGCCAAACCAACCCCAGCGGGTTGGTATTGCCCCGATTTGCCAGCACCCGGTCGACTCCAATCAATGTGCGGGTCGGCCCTGGCGTCAAATATGAAGTGGCGTGGATCTATCTAAAAGCCGGTGTTCCGGTCGAAATCGTTCAGGAGTTCGATACCTGGCGCAAGATTCGCGACTTGGACGGCTCTGAAGGCTGGGTCCACCAAAACCTATTGTCCGGCAACCGCGCCGGCTATGTGGCTCCCGCAACGGCCGCTGAGGTCACATTGCGCTCGGGGCCAGCCGATGCGAGCGGGCCCCGTGCGGTTTTGAGCAAGGGGTTTCGGGTCCAGATCAAGCAATGCGACGGCACGTGGTGCGAGGTCACCGCGATCAATCAGCCGGTCGGAGAGCGGTCGTCAAGCTATTCGGGCTATTTGCATCAGGCCGACATTTGGGGTGTCTACCCAACCGAAAACTTCGATTAGAGGGCCGCCGAATCGGCTGATTGGGCGGCCCTCTGCCATCAGGCCTTCAAGATTTTGAAGCGGAACAGCGCACCGCCAACGGCACCACCAACCAGCGGCGCAACGAGGTACAGCCAGAGTTGGGCCAGCGCGTCGCCGCCCAAAAGCGCGGCAGGACCAAAACTGCGGGCCGGATTGACCGATGCGCCGCTGACCTGAATGCCGGCCAGATGAATGGCGACAAGGGTCAGTCCGATCGCCAGGCCAGCGAAATGGGGCGACGACTTCTCGCCGGTCGAACCGAGAATCACCACGACAAAGATTGCCGTGAACACGCTCTCGAACACAAAAGCCGACAGCATCGAATATTCGCCCCAGCCGTTGGCGCCAAGGCCCTTGGCGGTGCCACCGGCAATGACCATCAGGATCAGCGCGCCGACGACCGCACCGGCAAATTGGGCCACCCAATACTGCGCCAGACTGGCAAAACTCATCCTTCCATCGATAAAATGGGCCAGGCTGACGGCCGGATTGATGTGACAACCCGAAATCGGCCCGATGCCATAGGCCATGGCGACAATGGTCAGACCAAAGGCCAAGGCAATGCCGACCTGCCCGATGGCATCGCCTCCGAGCACGACAGCACCGCACCCGACCAATACCAGTACGGCTGTTCCAAAAAATTCTGCGATAGGTTTGTTCATGTTGCTTGGTTCTCCAAAGGCTTCCCCGTGCCTACCCAGGTTCGGGCGCACGGGGAATCCTTCGTGTGCCAATGCGCCTCACGCAAGCATCAAAGACAAATTACCCCAGAAGACTGGCGGAAATGGCGCTGGTCGGACCAATAAAACGACGTCTTGGCCCGCCAAGTGCACCACCGCGCCTTGATCTGGCCTAGCCGCGTGCCGCAGCAATGGTCTGGCGCACTGCATCTTCATCGGTGATGATGACCTCATACTCGCGTTCCAGCGAATCGCCACCCATGCCGATGCTGGGGTTGCGGAACACCATGGGGCTTTTTGTGGTCTTGAGTGCCGCAAAGTGCATTTCCTGGGCACCGGTGCGGGCCCGCACTTCAGCAATATTGCTGGCGTCCAAGCCACCACACACGATGACCACCAAACGCCCGGCCGCCGCTTTGATCGTGCCCTGGAGATTTTCGATGCCGTCCAACGCGGTGTCCCGTTGGCCGCTGGTCAGAACCCGGCCTACCCCGGCGCGCACCAGTGCCTCAATGGCAGCGCCATAATCGCGTGTCATATCGAACGCCCGGTGACAGGTCACCCGCATGGGCTTTGCTGCGTCAACCAGCGCCTTGGTGCGAACCTCGTCAATATCGCCATCAGCGGTCAAACAGCCGATAACCACTCCAGCGACACCAAGATCCTTACAGGCCCGAACATCGTCCAGCATGGTGCTGAACTCGGTCTCGGAATACAAAAAGTCCCCACCCCGCGGCCGCACGATGACGTGGAAGGGAATTGTGGCAACGCGCAACGATTGACGGACGACGCCCATGCTGGGGGTCAAGCCCCCCTCAACCAGGCTGGCGCACAGCTCCACTCGATCCGCTCCACCATTCTGGGCTGCAATCAGCCCATCGATGCCTTCAACGCAAAGCTCAATCTTGAAGTCCTCGGCACTCATCAATGTCTCCGGATGTTGTGGGGGTCGCAAAATACACAAGGCTCGAACAGGCAACCCGGCGATCACCGCTATCGGCCCAATTCCTGAACCGCGCAACTGACTAACAGCCGAGCCGGAAGAAAAATTCTGCTCAGGCCGATATTTCCGTTGACGGATGAATTTAGTGTGCTACAACACTATCACACTAAATAGGCATCAAACATGGATGACTTCCACACAGGCCAGCCGATCTTCATTCAGATCCGCCAGCGTCTGACAGAAATGATCCTGCGCGGATCAGCAAGGGAGGGCGACGCCCTGCCTTCGGTGCGCCAGATCTCCGCAGATATGCAGGTTAACCCGCTCACCGTCACCAAGGCGTTCGAAACCCTGGTTGATCTGGGCGCCGTCGAAAAACGCAGAGGATTGGGAATGTTCGTCAGCACCGGAGCCAGGACAACTTTATTGACCCACGAGCGCCAAAAATTCCTGAGCGAAGACTGGCCCCGCATTGCGGCCCAGATCAAGGCGCTCGAATTGGATCTTTCCACATTATTGGGGCCAAGCCAGCCCGAACCAGCCAAGGAGCTGAAACAAAATGACGGACGCTGAATCGGGTCTGGCCCCAATTGTGTCGGCGCGTGGCCTGCGCAAAAAGTTCGGCAACAAGGAAATTCTGCACGGGCTGGATTTTGATATCCCACCAGGGCGCATCTATGGCCTGATCGGCCATAATGGTGCGGGCAAGACCACCACGTTGAACGCAATTTTGGGCCTGACCAATTGCGAAGGCACCATCCGCGTGCTGGGCGATGACCCCTTTGCCCAACGCGCCAAGATGATGGAAAATGTTGCCTTCATATCCGATGTGGCCAGCCTCCCCCGTTTTTTGCGGGTGCGGGAACTGTTTGCGCTGTTGTCAAACATTCACCCCAAATTCTCTCAGGCCAAAGCACAGAGCTTTCTTGAGGGCACCGATATCCGACCCGATGCAAAGATCAAGCACCTGTCCAAGGGCATGATCGCGCAACTGCACCTGGCCGTGGTAATGGCCATTGATGCCAAGCTTCTGGTCTTGGACGAGCCGACTTTGGGTCTCGACATTACCTATCGCAAGCGCTTCTACCGGCGCCTGCTTGAGGATTACATGACCGAGGAGCGCACGCTTTTGATCACCACCCATCAGGTGGATGAGATTGAGTTCATGCTCTCCGACATCATGTTTATCCGCGATGGCGATTTGATCCTGCACATGCAGATGGAAACGGTGAACGACAAATTCACCCAATTGATCGTCACCGACCCCGCAATGGCCGAAACAGCTCGGGCCATGGGACCTGCATACGAGGAAACCCGGTTCGGCCAGACCGTGATGGTCTTTGATGGTGCCGATCGCGCCCTCCTCGAGCCACTCGGCAAGATTTCAACGCCGACCCTGTCCGATTTGTTCGTCGCGCTAATGCAGCGGCCAACGGTCAACCCAAGTGAGGCAAAATGAGAGCCTTTTTCGCCCTTGTTCATCGCGAGTTCCTTGAACATCGCGGTGCTTTTTTCACGGCTCCGTTGATTTTGGTGGGGGTGTTGTTTGGTGCCACCGTCTTGGGGTTCACCGTCGGTCGCGTTGATGCAAAATTCTCCGGCGCCATCTTCCACATCGTCCCGATCAAAGCGTTCGAAGCGGGATTTTTGGGGTTTTCGTTCGCCTGGTCCCTCTATTTGGCTGCAACGCTGTTCTTTTACTGTGCCGATGGATTTTCGGCCGATCGGCGCAACAATGCCATGCTGTTTTGGAAGTCGATGCCGGTCTCGGATCTGCGGATGCTGCTGGCCAAATTGGCGGCAACGCTGACAATTTTCCCGGCGATGATTTTCGGCGTCTTCCTGTTGAGTGGCGTACTGCTCTTGGGCGTTATCACCGTGACGTCGGCGATGGGCGTGGGTCTGGGTGCGGTGCTGTTTGGCAGTGTGTTGGCGGTGTTTGCCAATGTGGCATTGGCAACTTTGGCAACCTTCGTTTTTGGCCTGTTGTGGTATCTGCCATGGATGGCTTTGATCGGCGCCTTGGGTGCGGTTATCGGCAGGTGGGCAATCCCCTTGTCGCTGCTGTTGCCAACCTTGGTCTCAGTGCTGGAATGGGTGACGTTTGGCGGCCTGACCCCGTTCCATACCAGGGTCTGGTCCTATCTTTCCTACCGGATCGATTTCCCGGTGAACGATACCTACCTGGACAAGTGGATGGAGCTGGAAAGCGCCTTTGATGCAGGCGCCTTTGTCACCGTTCTGTTGGGCAATATCAATTGGACCCAAATGGCGATCGGCTGGGCCTTTGGCCTCGGGGTGATCTATCTGGCCAGTGAATATCGCCGTCGCCGCAACGACAACTAGTATCAGGGCCGGATCGCCACGGGCGGTCCGGCACTAGACTTTGACGGCGTGCTCAACGCGGTCCTCGTCACCAAAGACCCTGAGATAGCGTGCGATTTCTGCGGGTCGACCCGTGGCCTTGGCCGGGTTGTCGGAAAGCTTGACCGCCGGATGACCATCGGCTTCGCTGACCTTGATGACGATTGAAATTGGGTTGAGCCCGTGATTGCCGTCGGGCGCGCAGTCTTCGAAATCATTGGTCAGATTGGTGCCCCAACCAAAGGCCATCCTGACCTTGCCATCAAAGTGGTGGTAGGCCGCTTCGATCATGTCGACATCCAGCCCATCGGAAAAAATCAACAGCTTGTCGCGCGGATCCCTGCCATGTTGCTTCCACCAGGCAATGATGCGCTCGCCACCCTCGATCGCGGGCGCGCTATCGGGGCGAAAACCAGTCCAGTCCGCCACCCAATCAGGGGCGTCTCTTAAAAATGCGGTGGTGCCAAATGCGTCGGGTAAAACGATCTTGAGGTTGCCCGCGTAATAGCTCTCCCAATCCCGCAACACCTGATAGGGGGCGTCCTTCAACGCCGCATCGGTCCTGGCCAGTGCCGCCAGCACCATTGGCAGTTCATGGGCATTGGTGCCCAAAGCTTCAAGATCGTTATCCATCGCCAATTTGACATTGGAGGTGCCGGTAAAATTGTCGCCGATGCCTTCTTTGAGCGCCTCCACGCACCAGCGTTGCCACAAGAACGAGTGCCGCCGCCTGGTGCCAAAATCAGAAATCCTCAGGTCCGGCAGTTTCTGCAGCCGCTCGACCTTTCCCCACATTTTGGCCTTGGCCCGGGCGTACAAGACGTCCAGCGTAAACGGTCCATAGCGTTTCATCGCCGCCCGCGAGCGCAACTCGTTGATGATGGCCAGAGCCGGGATTTCCCACATTGATGTTTGCAGCCAGGGCCCCGGAAATTCCAGCACGATCTGCCCATCACGCTGCTCCAGATGGTAGTCAGGCAGCCTGAACTCGGCGAGCCACTTCAAAAACCCCGGCTCGAAGATCTGCTTGCTGCCATAAAAACTGTTACCCGCCAGCCAGATCATTTCCTTTTTGCCGAACCGCAAGGTGCGGGCATGGTCGAGCTGGGCGCGCAATTCCCCGATGTCGATTTCCTCGCCCAGCCGCACTGAAGTGGTGCGGTTGATCAGCGAGAACGTGGCGTTGACCTTGGGGTAGAGCCCCCAGATCATTTGCAGCATCAGGATTTTGTAAAAATCGGTGTCCAGAAGGCTGCGGATGATCGGGTCGAGTTTCCAGGTGTGGTTGTAAACCCGCCGCGCAATGTCAGTCCTTGGCATACTGTGTCATCCGAACGGGTAAGGGTGGCTCCGGTTCTAGCGCGCCGTGCCGCACAATGAAAGTGTGGCACCCTGGCACTCAAGCGCCAAACTGGAACGCCGCGAACCGGTCGAGGGCCGCATCGAGCGCGCTTTGCAACCGCGGTGTGACCGGCTCCATCCAGACCAGGTTTTGGATCAACAGCGATTTTGCGCTGCGGTCAGCCTTCAGATCGATCGCGCCAACGACCCGTTCCCCGACCATTACCGGTAGCGAAAAATAGCCAATCCGGCGCTTGGCGGCAGGCACATAGGCCTCAAACACATGCTCGTAGTTGAAAAACCGCTGCAACCGTTTGCGCTGGATGATCAGCGGATCAAAGGGCGAAAGGATATGGACCCCAGAGGGTTCGACCCTGGGCCTGGTGTCCAGCGCTTCTGGGGTCGCCCAATGCTGGACGTCCTCCGCTCCCTCCAGATGCACCCCAATCAATTGCTTGCGCTTTACCCGGGCGTCAATGAGCGCCTTCATCGGTTTCTTGCGCGGCGCATCCAGATGGCAGATTGACTCAAGGCTAACCATGCCTTGGGAGCGCAGGGCGCGGTCCAGCATATAGGCCGTCACCTGGGCCTCTGTCGCCGGTTTTCCCCTTGTTTGCCAACCAAAATGGCGTTCGATCAAATCATAGGACTTGAGCATCCCCTGGCGCCCGCTCACCGTCAAATAGCCTTGGAAGAATGCCATTTCCAGCACCCGCTTGGAAGGCTTTCGGCTGGCCCAGGCGTGGTTCTTGTCGACCAGTTCATCATCATCAATGTCGCGCATTGACAATGGACCGTCGGTCTTGATGCGCTTGAGCATCGCCTTGATCTCGTCCGGTGTGACCGAGCCAAACCAGCGGCTGGGCACCACCCGGTGGTTCTGCATCGCCCCCAGGTGAAATGGCAAATCGCGCGTTGGCACATAGGCCAGGGCGTGGGTCCAATACTCAAACACCGATTTGTCCTCTGACAGTGCTTGAGCAAGATGTTGGCGGCGATACTGGGGAATACGCGAGAACAAGATGTGATGGTGGCAGCGTTCGATCACATTGATGGTGTCGATCTGGACATATCCCAGATGCTCAACCGCCAGCCGCGTCGCCTCCGCGCCGTCGCCAAAGGGGGCGGTCTCATCCAGTCGCTGTGCCTTTAGCCAGATCCGGCGCGCCTCGATCTGGGACAGCGCCATAGAGTGTGGAGTAGGGGGCAAGGTGGGTATTCCAATCGAATCGGAATGACACACTAACCAGACCCGCCGCGGTTTCAATCATGGGCTGAAATTGGTGGCCTCAGCCCACCATGCCCGCCAACACGCCCAAGCCCCCACAAATCGCCAGAACGGCGCCGATACCCAAATGAAACCGGAACAGGGCCAGTCCGGCCACCGCGCTGATGCCGAGGGCCACAAGATCAATGGTTTGCCATTGCGGAACCAGCATCGAGATCGGGCCGAAGCGCAAAGTGCCAAGCTCGCCAAACAGCACATGCAATGCGAACCATAAAGCAAGATTGAGGATCACCCCAACCACCGCTGCGGTAATTGCGGCCAAGGCGCCCGATAGTGCCGTGTTGGCGCGCAGTCGCTCGATATAGGGGGCTCCCAGAAAAATCCACAGGAAGCACGGAACAAACGTAACCCAGGTGGTCAGGGTAGCGCCCAACACGCCCGCCAGCATTGGATCGAGCCCGGTCGTCGCCCGAAAGGCCGCCTGAAACCCCACAAAACTCAACACCAGCACCAGCGGCCCTGGTGTGGTCTCGGCCAGCGCCAGGCCGTCAACCATTTCGCTCGGGGCCAGCCATCCAAAAGTGTCGACCGCTTGTTGGGCAACGTAAGCCAAAACCGCATAGGCGCCACCAAACGTCACCACTGCCATTTGGGAAAAAAAGCCCCACAGGGCGACAAAAATGCTCGACCAGCCAAACACCAGGCCAACCAGCAGCAGCGGCGCCACCCATAGCCCGCCCCACAGCAACACTGTCCGCGCCGCAGTGCTTGCCGATGCTGCCGGTTGGACATAGTCGTGGTCGATTAACGCGGCCCGCTCCTGACCAGCGACGCCCGCGCGCTTGCTCAAAAAAAGCTCTGGATAGGCGCGCGATCCGAAATAGCCGACCGCCGCAGCGCTCACAATGATGAGCGGGAACGGCAGGTTGAACCCGAACAAGGCAACAAACGCCGTGGCTGCAATACCCAGCATCACCCGGTTTTTGAGCGCGCGTCGACCGACCCGGATCACCGCCTCAATAACGATGACCAGAACCCCGGCTTTGAGGCCAAAAAACACGCTGGTGAGTAAATCCGTGTGCTGGAATAGCGCATAGGCGATCGACAGCAGCACGATGACCACAAACCCGGGAATGACAAACAGCGTGCCGGCAATAATGCCGCCGCGGGTCCCATGCAAAAGCCAGCCGATATAGGTGGCCAATTGCTGGGCCTCCGGCCCCGGCAACAACATGCAAAAATTCAGCGCATGTAAAAACCGGTTCTCGGAAATCCAGCGCCGCTCTTCTACCAATTCCTTGTGCATCAAGGCGATCTGGCCGGCCGGACCGCCAAAGCTGAGCAGCCCGATCCTTGCCCATACACGGCTTGCTTCGCGCAATGATGGGTGGTGCGGAGGGATTTCGTTCACTTGGGCGTCGGTGGTTGCGGTGCTCATTTTTCAGTCTTGCCAGTTGGCGCTGGCCAGTTGTGGGTTTCCTCGGTGGCGTCCCGGCACCAGCGATAAAGCGCGTCATAGAGCGGCAGTGCCGCATTGAGCTGCTCCAGATCCTCCGAAAACATCCGCGACAGGCCCAGCGACAACGCCAGCAAACCGGCGGCTTCGGGCGCCAGGTCGAGGCGGTTGGTGTCGGCGCCCCGCACAATCGCCGCCAGGCGCTCCAGCGGCAAAGTCGACAGTCCAAATTCCTGGATCATCACATCAAAGCTGCACAAATCGCCGCGATGGCTCCAGAACACGCCCTCGACATCAAATGGGGTGGCCCGATACCGCTCAGCCACCGCTTGCACCTCTTGCGGGGCAACAAACAGGAACACCGCGCCCGGATCAACAAACCGTCTTATCAACCAGGGGCAGGCGATGCGATCGATCTTGGGCCGGGCGCGGGTCACCCAAACCGTGGCGCTGGTGGCGTGGCGCGGCGGCATGGCAGCGATAGGGACCAGTGGCAGGCCTGCAGCGCGCCATGCCTCGAAGCCGCCTTCGATCACCTCCGCGTCGGCGCCATGGTGACGCAGCCAGGCGGCACACCCCTCGGCCAGCTTCTTGCCCTTCTGGCAGCTGACAGCCACACGCAGGCCGCGGTATTCAGCCCCCCATTCGGCAGCGCTGGCATAGAGGCGATGCAGCGAGCCTGGAATCAACCGGGGATCAGCGGCGACGTCGTCCTCATCGCGCACATCCAGGATGAGCGGCGTTTTTCCGGTGCCGATCAGGCGATAGAGTTTGTCGGGAGCGATGGTGGCAAAAGCGGGCATGATGCGTCCTCAAAAAATGGGTTGGACGCGAAACTTCAGCATGCCGCCTCGTGGGGAGATCGCGGTCCCCATGTCTTAACTACAACGCGTCGCTTGGGCAAAGTCAACTACGGTGTGGGTGGTCTGGCGGTCTCACCCACATCGCCCCAAGGGCGTGGCCACCGCGCTCAACATTACCGGTGCAGTCAATCGAACCAATGGGTGGGGTCGTCAAGAAAAATGGTGGAGCCAAGCGGGATCGAACCGCTGACCTCTTGCATGCCATGCAAGCGCTCTCCCAGCTGAGCTATGGCCCCATTTTCTTGGGCGATCCGGTTCGGGGCGTTGGGTCCCGATCCGAAGCGTGGCGCAACCTATTCAAGGTCGCCAGGAGACGCAAGGGCCTATTTTTGCTCTTTTTGCGTCGCTGCCGGGCAGCGCCCGGCAGGCTAAAACAACACGCCTCGGCTGGCTTAGCGTTCGTCGTCGCCGCCGACATTGAACTCCAGATCGTCGTCGTCTTCTTCTTCAAGAAACACGTCTTCCTCGTCGTCGGCGAGTTCTTCGTCCACTTCGACGTCTTCAACGTCTGGGATTTCTTCTTCACCGGCCTCTTCGGCGTCGGCCTCTTCAAGCGACACGATTTCGGGCGTCGCCACGTCCTCGATTTCTTCTTCTTCGGTCTCGGCTTCTTCCTCAGCCTTGGCGGCGCGGATGGCGCCCACTTTGGCGGCTAGAACCTGCTCGAAATAGGAACGAGGAAAGGACTTCCCGGTGAAGGGCGAGACGATCGGATCAAGATTGAGATCGTAAAACTTCTTGCCGGTATCTGGATCTGTTCGTTTGGTGCCACGGTCGGAACTGGCCATCGAGGTTCCTCGTCGTAAAAATGATCGGGTCTACCCCGCTTCGGTCTGTCCGGTTAGGGCCAAACATTTGCCCTGTCAAACCGAAAATGCGTCAGGCTGCCGACAAGTCTGTGTCACAATGGCGTGTGGCCGAAAGCGATTGGGGTGTGTTAAGCCCGCATTGGTGATGACACGCACCGCAAACCCTGGCCTGGGTCGATAAAGTTCGGGCGTTTGACTGCTCAAGAACGAAGGTTTTGGCAGCATTGCCATTACGGGCGTTGCAGCGGCCAGGGCACAGTTCGACGCTAAGGCATGGAGGTAAAATGATCATTGCTGTGGACGGACCAGCAGCTTCAGGCAAGGGGACGTTGGCGTCAGGCTTGGCCCAGCATTATCAGCTGCCCTACCTTGATACAGGCTTGCTTTATCGCGCGGTCGGCCGGGCAGTCATCCAATATGAATTCAGCGCCGAGTTTGAACCCCGCGCCATCGCCGCGGCGCAAACCCTGGACATTGCCGATATTGAGCCAGATCAATTGGTGAGCCAGGAGATCGGCAATCTTGCCTCCAAGGTCGCGGTCATCGCTGCAGTGCGCCATGCCCTGTTCGACTTTCAACGCGAGTTTGCCGAGCAGGAGGGTGGGGCAGTCCTTGATGGCCGCGATATCGGCACCAAGATTTGTCCAGATGCCGATGTCAAACTCTTCATCCAAGCCGACAGCAAGGCGCGGATGGAACGCCGCGCCCGTCAGTTCGAGGCCCGTGGTCTGGTGGTTGATCGATACGCGCTTTATCATCAGATTGAAGAGCGTGATGCCCGGGATATGGCCAACCCCAATGGCGGGTTTTATCCGGCCGAGGACGCGCACTTGCTAGATACCACGCTTCTGGGTATAGAAGCCGCACTCCGCGCCGCGATAGCGATCATCGACGAGGTGATGGCCCGCAAGTCGAAGCTTTAAAGCTTCAATTCACAGCTTGCGATCCAACTCTTTGATCATCAACACAGCTAAAGCCGCGGATTTTATCAAATCGACATCAAAGACCGGGACGTTTTCCCGTACGCCGGCTCATTTGGCCCCAGGCTAGATCGAGCGGGACACGTTCCATTTGGTGTTCAACCCTCAAACGACCGGCGTATTTGGAGAAGAATTTGGCACAGCAAACTGTCGCTAAAGAAGATTTCGAACAGCTCTTGATGGATTCGTTCATCGACAATGAACCGCTGGAAGGTTCTGTTGTTAAGGGCACTGTGGTTGCCATCGAAAAGGATCTGGCGATCATCGACGTTGGTCTAAAGACCGAAGGTCGCATTGCCCTCAAGGAATTCGGCCAGGCTGGCCGCGACGGCACCATCAAGGTCGGCTCGATCGTTGAGGTCTATGTTGACCGCGTCGAAAACGCTGCCGGCGAAGCCGTTCTTTCCCGTGAGAAGGCGCGCCGTGAGGAGAGCTGGGTCAAGCTCGAAGCCATGCACACTGCTGGTGAACGCGTTGAAGGCATCATCTTCAATCAGGTCAAGGGTGGTTTCACCGTCGACCTGGAAGGCGCCATCGCCTTCCTGCCGCGCTCGCAGGTGGACATCCGTCCGATCCGCGATATCGCGCCACTGATGAATGTGCCGCAGCCGTTCCAGATTCTCAAAATGGACAAGCGTCGCGGCAATATCGTCGTTTCGCGTCGTGCCATCCTTGAGGAAAGCCGTGCCGAGCAGCGTTCGGAAATCGTTCAGCAGCTCGAAGAAGGCCAGGTTGTTGACGGCGTCGTCAAGAACATCACCGACTACGGCGCGTTTGTTGATCTGGGCGGCATTGACGGCCTGCTGCACGTCACCGATATCGCTTGGCGTCGGGTGAACCATCCAACCGAAGTGCTCACCATCGGTGAGACCATCAAGGTGCAGATCGTTCGCATCAACCATGAGAGCCACCGCATCTCGCTAGGCATGAAGCAGCTCCAGGCTGATCCATGGGATGGCATCGAAGCCAAGTATCCGATCAATGCCAAGTTCTCTGGCCGCGTCACCAACATCACCGACTACGGTGCTTTTGTTGAGCTCGAGCCCGGTATTGAAGGTCTGATCCACGTCTCCGAGATGAGCTGGACCAAAAAGAACGTCCACCCCGGCAAGATCGTCTCGACCTCTCAGGAAGTCGAAGTGGTCGTGCTCGAGGTCGATCCCGACAAGCGCCGTATCTCGCTTGGCCTCAAGCAGACCCTGGCAAACCCATGGGAAAGCTTTGCCGAGAAGTTCCCGGTTGGCGCCATCATCGAAGGCGAAGTCAAGAACAAGACCGAATTCGGCCTGTTCATTGGCCTCGACGGCGATGTCGACGGCATGGTTCACCTCAGCGATATCGATTGGCAGAAGGCCGGCGAAATTGCTCTGGAAGACTACAATCGCGGCGACATGGTTCAGGCCAAGGTGCTTGACGTTGACGTCGAAAAGGAACGCATTTCGCTTGGCATCAAGCAATTGTCGACCAGCGAAGCGGCAGCGACTGAGGCGTCCACAGAGACTGGTGGGATCAAGAAGGGTTCTGTCGTTACGGGCACCGTGATCGAAGTCAACGAAGGCGGCATCGAAGTTAGGATCGCCGATAGCGACATGACTGCTTTCATCCGCCGGGCCGATTTGTCGCGTGATCGCAATGATCAGCGTCCGGAACGCTTCTCCAAGGGTGAAAAGGTCGACGCCCGCGTCGTCCAGTACGATCGCAAGACCCAGCGTATTTCCTTGTCCATCAAGGCCTTGGAAATTGCTGAAGAAAAAGAAGCAGTTGCCAATTACGGCTCGTCCGATTCGGGCGCCTCGTTGGGCGATATCCTGGGCGCTGCGCTCAAGGGTCGCGACAACGCCTAAGGCCAGCGCGACTTGCCTTTGGCCCGCGCTTTCGAGCGCGGGCCTTTTTTATGAGGTGCCCGCAATGAAGCTGAAAGATGTGAAGTGGCGTGCCATGTCGGGCTACGATGTCGCCACCATCCATGCCATTGCCGCCGTGGTCCATCCAGGGTTTTTTGAAACCCCCCAGGTACTGGCCGAGCGCCAGCGCCTGTATCCAACGGGCGCCCATCTGTTGGAAGTGAATGACCGGCCCGTGGGTTATGTTCTCAGCCACCCCTGGCGCCTGGGCACGCTGCCGGCGCTGAACTCCCTGCTGGGCACCATCCCGGCGGATGCCGATACCTATTATGTGCATGATCTGGCGCTGTTGCCGCTTGCGCGGGGCATCGGCGCCGCTGCGCACATCGTCAAGGCCTTGAGCAAACACGCCAAAGCGCGGGGCTTTACCACTATGAGCCTGATCGCGGTCAATGCCAGCCAGGGGTTCTGGGAAACCCATGGCTTTGCGGTCGAACACCTGCCCGCCCTGACCCAAAAACTCTTGAGCTACGAGCCTTCCGCCCGCTTTATGGTCAAGCGATAGCCTGACTCAACTTGCATTTGTTGCGCTCGGCCTTTACTGCGCTAGACAGATATCTGATCTGTGAGGCCCCCGTGAGCGACCAGTCCGTTTCCGACCCCCACGCCATTCTTGCCGCCGACAAATACCGCCGCTCCCGCGGCTTCTGGCGCGTCCTCAGTTTTGTGGCGCTTGCAATTGCGGTTCTTGCGCTGGCCGGACGCTTTGCCTGGTCCGGTTCGCCGACCACCGATTATATCGCCCGCGTGGTCATCGACGGCACGATTGCCACGGACCCGACCCGGCTGGGGGTGCTCGATGCCCTCAGCAAGAACGACCGGGTCAAGGCGGTCATCATCTCGATCAACTCGCCCGGCGGCACCACCGCTGGCGGCGAAGAATTATACGAAGCCATTGGCGCACTCCGCGCGAAAAAGCCGGTGGTTGCGGTCATCAACGAGCTCGGTGCATCCGCCGCCTATATGACTGCCATAGCCACCGACCGAATTTTTGCGCGCCGCCTGTCGATTGTCGCGTCGATCGGGGTGCTCTATCAGCACGTCAATGCCCAAAAACTGTTTGAAACCATCGGTGTTGATCTCGATAAAGTGGCGTCTGGCCCGCTCAAAGCCGAGCCCGATTTTGATGAGGCCATGCTTCCCGAAGTGCGCCAATCCCTGGCGGCTTTGGTCGATGACAGCTTTCAATGGTTCGTCGATATCGTCGCCGAGCGGCGCGGATTGACCCGTGCCGAGACTTTGGCCGTGGCCGATGGCCGCATTATCACCGGCCGGATGGGCGTCGAAGCAAAATTGATTGATGCCATTGGCGGAGAAACCGAGGCCATCTCCTGGTTGCAAACCGACCGCTCGATCGCGCAGGATTTGCCGGTCAACACGGCGTTTCCGCTTCCCGAACAGGGATTTGGCTGGCTCGGTAATTACCTCGGCGGGCAGGCCCGTGCAGCCATTGGGCTGTCGGCATCGGGCCCCATGTCGCTTGACGGGCTGGTCTCGCTTTGGCAGGTTGATGGCGGATCCTGAGCTGCAGGTAGTAACCCAGTCTTAGAAGGCACGATGCCCGGGGGGGCGAAGATGATAAAATCGGAACTCGTCGAAAAACTCGCCGCCGAAAATCCGCATCTGTTTCAGCGAGACATTGAAAATATCGTCAATGCCATTCTGGACGAAGTTGGCGACGCCATGGCGCGCGGCGACCGGGTGGAATTGCGTGGTTTTGGCGCATTTTCTGTGAAAAACCGCCCAGCCCGCGTTGGTCGCAATCCGCGGACCGGTGAGCAGGTCGATGTGGGAGAAAAATACGTCCCCCAATTCAAGGCCGGCAAGGAGATCCGCGAACGTCTGAACCGCGGCTAAGCGGCGAAGGTTTGCGTCAAGGCACACAAAGCATGGTCAGGCGAATTGTTGGTTGGGTCGTGCTGGTGCCACTGAGCGTGGCGCTGATTGTGTTCGCACTGGCCAATCGACAATTTGTGATCCTAAATTTCAATCCGTTTGTGCCGGTGGAGCAGTTGAGCGCCCCGGGCTATGGTGTGCCCTTGTTTGTCGTTCTGTATGTGGTCTTGCTGATTGGTGTATTATTGGGGGGCGTTGCAACCTGGTTTGCCCAATCCACCCACCGCCAGCGCGAGCGCCATTGGCGGCGCGAGGCCCATAGTCTGACCGCCGAGGTGGAAGCCTTGCGCAAGGCTCAGGGCCAGTCTGTCGGTCATGGCCTGCCCGAGGTCGATGAATTGATGGAACTTCGCTGATTGCCGTGCTTCACTCAAAACCGCAGCAACTTGACCGCTATCTGTTGAGCAAAAAGGCGCAATGACCACCCCTTTGGTAATCAAGATCTGCGGGATCAAAACCCCCGATATTTTGGACGCTGCGATTGACGCTGGAGCCGACATGGTCGGTTTCGTCCACTTTGTGCGCTCCCCACGCCATGTCAGTATCGACGATGTTGGTTCGTTGATCTCGCGGGCGCGGGGTCGCGTTCAAACCTGTGTATTGCTGGTCAATCCAGACAATTCATGCGTTGCCGAAGTCGCAGCGCTTGGCCCGGACTGGATCCAGCTTCACGGCCCCGAAACCCCGCACCGGGTGGAAGCCATCAGGGCCGAGGCAGGGGTCGAAATCATCAAAGCCCTGCCGATTGGTTCAGCTGACGACATCGCTCACGTCAAGAGCTTCACAAATGTCGCCGATCGCATTCTGCTCGATGCCAAGCCGCCCAAACATGCGGACCGGCCCGGTGGTCTCGGCGCAACCTTTGATTGGACGTTGCTCAAGGCGCTTGACCCAGAACAGCCATTCATGCTTTCCGGGGGTCTTACGCCGCAGACGGTGGCTGCGGCGATCAAAATGGTGCGCCCATTTGGGGTCGACGTTTCGTCGGGCGTGGAAACGGCTCCCGGCGTCAAGGACAAAAGGTTGATTGAAGCCTTCATCCGAAATGCGCGCTCTGCCGTATAGGTGGTCGGGCGTCTTGGCCCGTGGCAGGATAAGTTAGGACAATTCGTGGACAGCACCGGTAGCAATTCCCTGCGCAACGGGCCAGATGAGCACGGCCGCTTCGGCAAATTCGGTGGCCAATTCGTTGCCGAAACTCTGATGCCGTTGATCCTGGACCTGGATGCGGCCTATCGCGCGGCTCAACGCGATCCTGCCTATGCCGCCGAGTTGCAGGATCTGTCGATCCACTACGCGGGTCGGCCGTCGCCGCTGTATTTTGCCAAGCGCCTCACCGAGCAGTTTGGTGGCGCCAAGGTGTGGTTGAAGCGCGAAGAGCTCAATCACACCGGCTCGCACAAGATCAACAATTGCCTGGGCCAGATTCTGTTGGCCAAGCGCATGGGCAAAACCCGGGTGATCGCCGAAACCGGTGCTGGTCAGCACGGGGTGGCGACGGCAACCGTGTGCGCGAAGTTTGATCTGCCCTGCACCATCTTCATGGGCGCCACCGATGTCGAGCGCCAATGGCCAAATGTGTTGCGCATGAAAATGCTCGGGGCCGAAGTGCGCCCGGTCACCGCTGGTGCGGGCACCCTCAAGGATGCAATGAACGAGGCGCTGCGCGATTGGGTTACCAATGTTGACAGCACCTATTATCTGATCGGGACCGCCGCTGGCCCTCACCCTTATCCAGAAATGGTGCGCGATTTCCAGTCCGTCATCGGCACTGAGTTGAAGGCGCAATTTCAACAGGCTGAGGGAAAACTCCCCGATGCCATTGTTGCTTGCGTCGGTGGCGGCTCTAACGCCATTGGGTTGTTTCATCCATTCCTGGATGATCCCAATGTCAAGATTTATGGCGCTGAGGCGGGCGGGCACGGCATCGATGTTGAAAACGGCCATGCAGCGTCGATGACGGGTGGTCGGCCAGGCGTGTTGCATGGCAATCGCACCTATTTGTTGCAGGATGCGGATGGCCAGATTCTGGAAGGACATTCGATTTCGGCGGGCCTGGACTATCCTGGTGTTGGCCCCGAGCACTCGTTCTTGCATGACACCAAGCGCGTCACCTATGCGCCGATTACCGACGATGAGGCGCTGCAGGCGTTTCAACTCTGCACCAGGCTCGAAGGCATCATTCCGGCCCTTGAATCGGCCCATGGGCTGGCTTTGCTGGCCAAGATTGCCCCAACCATGGGCAAGGACCAGTCGATCGTTCTGTGCCTCTCCGGGCGCGGCGACAAGGATGTTGAAAGTGTTGGTCGCTATCTCGGGATGAAGTCGTCATGAATACCCGCATCGCCGATCGCTTTGCCGCCTGCGCCGCCGAGAACCGGCCGGCGCTGATCACCTTCATCATGGCCGGTGATCCAGATCTTGCCACCGGACAGAAAATCTTTGAATGCCTGCCACAGGCGGGGGCGGACATCATCGAATTGGGGATGCCGTTTTCCGACCCAATGGCGGATGGTGTTGCCATACAATTGGGTGGGCAGCGGGCTCTGGCCGCCGGGCAAACCTTGCTTGCCACACTGGGCATGGTTGAACAATTTCGGCGCAAAGACGAGACAACGCCGATTGTGCTGATGGGCTATTACAACCCGATCTACAGTTTTGGGGTCGACAGATTTCTTACGGTGGCCCAAGCGGCGGGGGTCGACGGCTTGATCATCGTCGATTTGCCGCCAGAAGAAGATGAGGAATTGTGCATTCCAGCCCTCAAAATCGGGCTGAACTTCATCCGGCTGACCACCCCAACCACCGATGACAAACGGCTTCCTGCCGTCCTCAAAAACACCTCCGGCTTTGTCTATTATGTATCAATGACTGGGGTGACCGGGGCGGCGATCAAGTCCCGCGCCGCCGTTGGCGATGCCGTCAAGCGGATAAAGGGCCACACGACCCTGCCGGTTGCCGTCGGCTTCGGCATCAAAACCCCCGAAGATGCCGAACTCATCGGTCGGGACGCTGATGGTGTGGTGGTTGGATCGGTGCTGGTCGATGCCATCGGTCAGTCGCTGCGCGATGGCAAAGCCACGGACGACACGGTGGCGACGGTCCGTACCCTTGTTGCCGCTCTCGCGGCTGGGGTTCGGCGCGCCCGCGCCTGATCCAGCCGCTCCGCACGCGGCTTTGCCTTCGGCGGGCCAAGCTGATAATAATTGCCACAATCACCCGCTAGATCCTGGCCAACAGGACTAACCGACAGGGACCGCTGCTATGAACTGGATCGACAACTTCGTTCGCCCGAAAATCCGGTCTTTCCTTGGCAACAAGCGCGAGACCCCGGAAAATCTGTGGGTCAAGGACCCAGAGTCGGGCGAAATGGTGTTCTATCGCGATCTGGAAGCCAATCAGTGGGTGGTGCCCAATTCGGGCTACCACATGAAGATCAAGCCGGCGGACCGCTTGGCCAATTTCTTTGATGGTGGCACCTATTCCACCGTGGCGATCCCGGCAGTGGCGGTCGATCCACTCAAGTTCCGCGACCAGAAGCGCTATACCGATCGCCTCAAGGAGCAGCGTCTCAAGACTGGCGCTGACGATGCGGTCACCGTGGCGACCGGCAGGCTGTACACCCACGCCATTACCGTAGCGGTGCAGGATTTTGATTTTCTCGGCGGCTCATTGGGCATGGCAGCTGGGCAGGGCATCGTCACCGGCCTTGAAACGGCGGCGCAGCTCCATACCCCTTTCGTGCTGTTCGTCTCGTCGGGCGGAGCGCGGATGCAGGAGGGCATTCTTAGCCTGATGCAGATGCCACGCACCACAGTTGCGGTCCTGCGCCTGCGCGAAGCGGGCCTGCCGTTCTTTGTGGTGTTTTGCGATCCAACCACCGGCGGCGTCACTGCCTCTTACGCCATGCTCGGCGATATCCATTTGGCCGAACCGGGGGCCCGTATCGGCTTTGCCGGCGCGCGGGTAATCGAGCAGACCATTCGCGAAAAGCTTCCCAAGGGATTTCAGCGTGCCGAATATCTCTACGAGCACGGCATGGTCGATATGGTGGTACACCGCCATAATTTGCGCTCCACCATTGCATCGCTTGCCGGCATTCTGACCAAGACCAGCCCGGTGGCTGAGTTGAACGCCACCAATGCGCCAGCCCGCGTCACCATGCGCGACGCGGCGATGGCCGCCGAAGGCGCTGATGACCTGGTGACATCGCCCCAGGGCGCCCACGCAGAATAGCACCGCCGCGCCACATTGCGCGTGGCGAGGTCTGGTTGACTGTTTACTAATGGGTGGGCGCGCCCAGTTTACCCGATCTTAACGACGTTTGACCCAAAGTGCACGGGCGTTGATTTTGGCTGTGCGCGCCATTGGCTGGTGCCGACCACGATTTCATCCCGGGAGGCCTTTTTGTTCAAACTGCGCACGATGCCGATTGCCCGCAAATTGCCACTGGCACTGCTGGGTTCCGCCCTATTGGTCAGCTTGGGCGTTGGTGTGGCCAGCTATCTGATCGGCTCGGAAGCGATGCGCACCAGCGCTGAAAGCAATTTGTCCACTTTGGCCAGCGAACGCGCCAGCCAGGTTGCAACCTACATAGAATCCGTCGAAGCCGACCTCATTGCGACCTCGCGCATGGATACCACAATCCAGGCGCTCCGCGATTTCGGTGGTGCCTGGCTGACCTTCAAGGTCGATCCGCCCGCCGAATTGCGCAAACTCTATGTCGACGATAACCCCGACAAAGAGGATATGGCCAAGCTGGAAACCCTGGGAACCACGGGCAGCTATGATGTGCCCCACACCCGCATCCAGGCCGGATACCGGGCCCAAGTCATCACGCGCGGCTATCGCGACCTCTATATGTTCGATCTGAAGGGCAATCTGGTCTATTCGGTCAACAAGGGCGCCGATTTCGGCTACAATTTTGCCGATGGCGGTACGATGGCCGATACGCCCCTTGGTGCCATTCTGCGCCAGGCCATGGCAATCGAAGTGCCAGACGAAATCGCATTCAGCGATTTCACGCCCTACGCGGCGGCAGGCGGAATGCCGGCAAGTTTTTTCGCCAAGCCAGTATTTAATGCGACCGGGCGCAAGGTTGGCGTTGTCGCCTTCCAACTCCGTTCCGACGGCATTGACGCGGTTGTGGGTAACCGCATGGGAATGGGTGAAACCGGCGAGGTGCTGGTGGTTGGCCCGGATACCTTGCTGCGCTCAGACTCAAGTTTTTCCGAGGGTAACGATGCGCTCGTCACCCCTCTCGTCCATCCTTCCATCGACGCGGCCCTGACCGGGACAGCGGCGCAGGGCGTCTCCACCAGCTATCGCGCCACCGAAATGCTGATTGCAGCTGCCCCGATCAATACTGCGGGCCTGCACTGGACTTCTGTCGCCGTCATGGCGACTGCAGAGGTTTTGGCCCCGGTCACCAATATGCGCAACATGATGCTCGGCATCGGCGTCGCGCTTCTGGCTGTGGTGGGCGCTTTGGGCCTTTTGTTTTCGCGCTCGGTTACCGGGCCAATCTCCCGGTTGACCGATACCATGCAGTCGCTCGCTCAGGGCAATCTTGACCTGCAGGTGCAAGGCGCAACGCGCAGCGATGAGTTGGGCGCCATGGCGCGCGCGGTTGAGGTGTTTCGCGAGAATGGCCTTAAGGTAGCGCGGATGACCGAGGCGGAGGCGGCCCAGATCATTGCCACCCAGGCCGAGCGCACCCAGATGATGCATTCGCTGGAGCGCTCATTTGGTGAAGTGGTCGATGCGGCCATTGTCGGGGATTTCAGCAAACGCGTTTCGGCTGAGTTTCCCGATCCCGAACTCAACGGGCTGGCCAATGGGGTCAATACCTTGGTGCAGACGGTGGATCGTGGCTTGGCCGAAACCGGCGAGGTTCTGGCCGCCCTGGCCGATACCAATCTGACCATGCGCGTCAAGGGTGACTATGAAGGCGCCTTTGCCCGGCTCAAGGACGATACCAATGCGGTGGCCGAAAAACTGGGCGACATTGTTGGCCAGATCCGC
>CALRYQ010000013.1:0-28197 GCA_943372435.1 Devosia equisanguinis | reverse complement strand
CATCGCGGCATCGCGGCATCGCGGCATCGCGGCATCGCGGCATCGCGGCATCGCGGCATCGCGGCATCGCGGCATCGCGGCATCGCGGCATCGCGGCATCGCGGCATCGCGGCATCGCGGCATCGAAAAGAGTTTGCCTCTACCGCGCCGTCAAGACAAAACTACTTGGTTTGGCCCTTTTTGAGGGCATAGTCGGGGTACCAGGGTGCTAACGCGGCATAGCCTGGATGACCGTCAGCCAACAAATAATCGTCTAGCAGAATGTTGATGACCAGGCTGACGCTCATGTCATTCTCGCGAGCCAAGGCGGAGACAGCCGACAGGACCGCGGCGGGGAACCTGTGGGTGGAACAGACGATATCGCGGCTGGGGCCTTCGTCCGTGGAATGTTCCTGCTCCTGTTGAACAGCAGGTTCTTCTATTGAGGCCTTCAATAACTCCAAAAGGCTAACTGCTTTCTTGGTCATTGCGCTGATACCCATTCCCTATGCGCGTTATTGATCGCAGCAGATAGCTCTGCAAATACGCGTTGAAAGTTCGCTTTGGCGGGATGTTCGCCGCGCAAATTGAGCACCCCAAGTCCGCGCGCGTAGGCCCGGCGATACTGCTGAAAATGCCGCATGGCAGTTGGCGTAAACGGCCCAACACCGGCATACTGGTGGCGCAGTTGCTCGATCTCCAGCGTGGTTTCACGAGACCCTTCGTTGAAGACGACGACGTGCGGGACAAGCTTTGCCCTGGAGACGCGAATTAACCGCTCCAGCTCCGGCATATCGAGGTGGGTGGGTTTTGTCGGAGAGATCAGAAGGTCGACCAACTGTATTACATTGCCAATGGCGGGGGCATCGCGGCCGGGACAATCGATCAGAACGACATCATAGTCACCGATCATCTTGGCCAATGTCGGGATAATCTCATTGATGGGACAAGAGATTACATTGATAACATCACGCTTGGGCTGCCTGGGCCATTTTTCTGTCGTCTTCTGGGCCGTGTCCGCGTCTATGATAAGAACGCGCTTACCTTGCTTCACATACCCAACCGAAACGTTCATGCACGTGGTGCTCTTTCCGCAGCCGCCTTTCGAGTTGCCAACGGCAGCGATCAAGACGCCCGCGACACGAGATTGATTGATGCGGTCGAGATCGCCTTGGCTCACCAAGGCGATCGTTTTTTTCTCGATATTGAAGCCACGAAGTTTTGGAAAACGCACGACAAACCGCTTTGCTGATATTCCATTTGCATCTAATATCACAGTCGCAGGTTCTATGGTCAAGAGGTTTTGATGTTCTTCTTCTTTCTTGGAGCGCCCGAGGCGATCGACAGCCCCGAGCTTGATCGTCTGGCAAAGGTGCTGGATCTGGCCCAATTGCGCCATCCCAGCATGACGCTTTCCATGATGTCCACCTTGCTCAGGATAAGCAGCACGCCTTCACATGAAGGCGACTACGTCTCCGTTTCCGACCTGGTCGAAAATTCTCCAGGACAAAAATATGCCACGGTGGCGCGACAGATCGAATTGCTCGGCGACGGCAATCGCAAGGCGCCAGGTCTTGGGCTACTCGAAAAGCGCCCCGACCCCAACGATCACCGCAATCGGCACATTGGGATTTCTCAACGCGGTAAGGAGCTGCTGCTGGAGTTTGACCGCGTTTTGACACCCGACCTCATGGGGGCGACCAGCTCGCCTTCTGCTGGGAGCGACTGGGGGAACTTGGAATGAGCAACACTGAGGAGAATAGTGAGGATGGTCCACGAGATCGCAGCATTGAGGATCTCGAAGCCAAATTGCTGGCACTTCTCGGTGGGGACGCTCTCAAGTTGATCGATTTCCAGTATCCTGATCACACCGGTGACGCCGATGCGCGGGAAAAGCACAATGCTAGCACCGCCCAATACAAAAGGTCACAAGCGGCATCGCTAACTCCTGGTAGCGAGGCGGTTGGTCAAGCCTGCGCGTTCATCGCCCAAACGCTCATGAAGGGTAGTAGCGAGACTTCGAACTGGATTTTTAGCAAGATCGTGAGAGAGCTCGTGGAAGCAGGGTATGACCAAGAGCAGAGCCAAATTGTTGTTCGACGGCTTAAGGTGGGCGTCACCAAGCGCAAGGTGGCTTGGCGTCATCGCGCGCGAGCGAGACTCGGTCATATTTTGGTGGAGGAGCTCCGCGCCAGAAAGCGCAACACCTAAATCGTACACCGGGTGATATCACCCGGTGTGAGGACGTAACGGGGGTGTCGGGCATGAAAATGTCACCCGGTGCGACAATTTTCCCAAAAACCCGCAAAATCGGCCAGCAGCTAAGTCCGGTGAGTAAAGGGACCGCAATGTAGTTGTGGAGTCCTTGACACCCTCAAGCCAATCGCCAGGTCAGAACGAACTTTAGGGATTTGATGTTGTTTTGTGCCGTCGACAAACGCCGAATTTTTGCTAGGTACGGCAGCGGACTGGCGGTGTATGATAATTTCATCGTGCTATTTCAAAGACTTGATCGTCCGATCACCAACAATTAACCAAGCCAATCTTTTGGCTTTGACTTTTTTGCCGAGAGTCCGGCAGGCTAGAGACATGATGCCAATAGGGGCGTCAACTGGTTAGAACCGCCTCGCAACTGAGGCGGCCGACAGGGTGCTAGTAACACTCCTGCCGACCTGACCAGCACTCATACTGTTAGGACAGTACGATGATGGCTACCGCCACTAATAGCGGCCCTGCGGCCGCACGCAATACCAATTCCCCTTCCGTTACCAATGTGAGCAATTCCGGTCCGGTTCATTCCGGCCTGGTTGAACACGCGCTGTTGAGCCCCACGGTTCAGGTGCAGGTTCTGTCCGTGGTTGACGCCACCGGATCCGCAACCATGGGCGATATCATCGCCGAGCTGTCTGGCCATGAAGACCCCGTCGGCGCCATTTTTGCGCTGATCACGGCCGACGTGCTGACCGTTTTGTCCAGCGGCACCATCGACGCCAACACCATCGTGGCACGGGCCTATAAGGGCCTGCACCACACAGGCGACACGCCTGTCGTTGATGATGACGCCGGACCAGCCGAAGCAGTGGAAGCTGGCATCGGTGCGGACGCACTGTCGGTTTGCTTTGCGAACCTTAGTCCGGCGCTCCTGCCTGACCGCCTTGACGAGGTGCACAGCCTTTGGTTGCAGCCTCGGATTATCGTCGCCGATGGCGCGCAGCGCACCGAATTCGGTCGCGTTGACTGCCTCCAGCGCCCTGGTGTTTACATCCTCCTGCGCGGTCGCGATGCCTACGTGGGTTACGGCGCCGAGGTCGGTTTCCGTATTATCGATGGGCGCCAAATGCCCGGCGGCAATCCGGACTGCATCATCTCCATTGCCGATGCTATGAATGGCCTGTCAACCGACGATGCCAGGGCGCTGGAGCGCATCATCTGGTCCGCAGTGGCCGGCGACACCGACTTCGTCCTCATCAATGGCGTTCCCGATGGCGCAGCCATCGAGCCGGACCGCTACGACCAGTTGAGCTTGTTCGCCAGTCATGTCGTGCTGACCTTGCGCCAGGCGGGCCTCATGTTCCTGGGTGGTTCTGCTGGTGAGCACATTGCGGGCCCTGTGGCCGAGCCCGGACGGCTTGGTGCCCCACGGCGCATTAATGAGTTGCCCGATGGCCGGATCATGGAACTCAACTTCTGCGGTCTGACCGCTCTCGCTGCAGAGCGTGACGATGGTTCGTGGCTGTTGCTGCGTGGGTCCGACGTGCGGATCAACACCGCCGCATCAGCCAGTTCGAGCGCGTCGTTCCAGCGTTCCGCATGGCTGCATTCGGGGCTGCTTGAGCCGACCCATGACGGGTCGCGCCTGGTGGTGATGCACGATATCGTCTTTTCCTCGGGCCGTGCGGTCAGTCACTTCGTGGCTGGCAGCAAGAGCTTTGGCCCGTCGGCTTGGCGTCCGGTCGATGAGGACGATACAGACGCGCCGGCACCGGCGCTCTAGCACTCCCCTCCCCTAACACCCTCATTCCCTCATTTGTGGCGCGGCTTCGGCCGTCGCCCGGAGTCTTTCCATGGCCAAGTCTTCCCGTTTCTCGTCCATCACGTCCGCTGACAGTGTTGATTCCCCCGACACGAACGGCATGTCTCATCCACCTGTCGAGCACGTTGCCGATGTGCTGGCGCGCTGCATGCTCAATGCGGTCCTGACCGCCCGCCTGCGCCGTCTTCTAAAGTCCACCGCCGCCCACCTTATCCTAATCAAGACGGCCGATGAGGCCGCCGCCAAAATGATCGACCGCTATTTGAGCGATCTCGACCGCGCACCGGTCATCGAAGCCTTTACCGCGCCCCGCAAGACCGGCAGTCGCTTCGAACCCGTGGGACGGGACCAGCTCTCGATGCTCGCACGGGGGCGGAGCGTGATCTTGATCTCGCAGGATCTCGATCGCGTGATTGTGCCCGAGGCATTGGCTGCGGCCGATGCCATCATTACCGTGCCGCATCCTAGTCTTTCGGTCATTCGCAAAACCATCCGTGAAATGACCGGTGGCATCGTGCGGGGTCTGTTGCCGTCCGATGTTGAAGGCTTGACGCTGCTGGACCTGACCAGTGCCATCCGGCCGGGGCTGTCCGCACGGGATTGTGTTGCCAACCTCCGCCGCGCTGCGCTAATGCGTTTGAAGCCGCAGGAATACCAGGTCGGTGTTCCGCTGGAAGACCTGGCATTGACCAAGACGGTTTCCGTCTGGGCTTTCGAAACGCTGCGCCTAATGGAAAAGGTGACCGAAGGCGAAGCCGCTGCGTCCGCTCTGCGCTTTGCCTGCCTTGAAGGCCCGACAGGGACCGGCAAGTCCACTTTGGCAGAGTCGCTCGCCTGGTCGGCTGGGTGGGTTTTTATCCCCACCTCGGTTGGTCAGTGGTTCGCCGATTCTGCCGGCAATCTTGGCGATGTTATCCGCGCGGCACGGCAGTTTTTTGACGAAATTGCCCTCTCGAACCGCCCGGTGGTGGGTCTGCTTGATGAGATCGACGCGCTGCCCAACAGGGCGGTGATGGACCCCAAGGATGCGCCGTGGTGGACCGCGGTCGTGAATTTTGTCCTCACCGAAATCGACCGTCTGCGTAAGGCCGGAAAGCCGGTCCTCCTCCTTGCCGCGACCAACCACTTCGACCACCTTGATACCGCCCTGGTGCGCCCCGGGCGGCTGGAGCGGAAGATGAGCGTCCTGCCGCCGAACGAAGCCGAACGCCGGGAAATGTTTGCCACTTGCCTCGGCGACAAGATCGGTGACGACGGCCTTTCGAGCCTGGCCCGTCTCTCCCTTCTGGCAACGCCGGCAGCGATTGAAAGCTGGTGTCAGTCGGCCATCGCAGCGGCCGATATGGAGAACCGCGCCCTCGAGTTGCGCGACCTTCTCGAGCTGGTGGCGCCCAAGAGTAATCGTCCACCCGAAATAGACCGCGCCATTGCCATTCATGAGGCCGGCCACGCCATCGTTGCCCACGAATTGGGACTGCCGATCACCGAAATCTCCATCCTGGGCATTGGCGATGCCGGCGGCTGGGTGAATACAGGGATCGGAAATGGGTTGCTGACCCGTCGCGATGTCGAACGCATGGCCACCACAATGTTGGCGGGCCGTGCCGCCGATACCTTGGTTGGGGGCGGGGCCAACGCTGGGGCGGTCTCCGACATCGAGAAGGTCAACACGCTGTTGCGGCGTGCCATGCTCGATTTTGGGCTCTACAACTCTCTCACCAATGCCGCCAACAGCGATTTGCGCCATTGGAACCAGGGCATCTCGCTCTGGACCACCATTGGCGTTGAGCTCGCGCGGCTCTATGAGCAGGCGAGTGAGATCGTTGATCGTCGTCGTCGTGACATTTTCAATCTGGTCGACGTCCTGCTGGTCGAGCGCGTGGTCAACGGCAGCCGTCTCAACGACATCCTCGCCGCCGGTCATTCCGAGGATGCACCTGAAAGTCCGGACCGCATACTGGTGAGGGCATGATGCGGCAATCCGATGAAACCCGCTTTGCCGCGCATGCCTGGGATTACGCGATGGGCCGCTCGCTTCGCAGTACGGCGGTCAGCCCTGAGCGCCATATCCTCATCGCGCGCCAGGAGCGCCCCACTCTACCCACCATCCTCGCGGTTCTGGCCATTGGCCGGGGCCGGCCCTGGTTGCCGCTGATCGAAGCCGCCCTCGTCCAAATTGGCATCATCGCAATCAGAACCCTGCTCAAGGACACCAAAAATGACCATTGTGACTGAAACTCACGCACTGATCCGCGCCACTCTCGCAGGTGATCGGGCCCTTACCTCGCTGATAGTGTCTGGTTCCGCCCCCGACACGGTGCTGGCGCAGATCGATCCTGGTCTGCCGCCAGGAAGCATTGGTAGCCGGATTTATTCTCCAACGCCGCCGTTTCACCGTGAAACCATTGTAGAATTGCTTGTGCGCATGCAGCGGCAACGGTGGCGGCGCGCTGCCCCATTCGCCCCGCTGGCCATGCCACCCACCGAGGACGATCTGCAGACCCTGCACAACAAGCACGCCCCGGCTGTGGTCAGTTTTGAATGTTTTGCAGGTTGGACCGACCTCTTGGACGCCGTCTTCATCTGGCTCCACCACATCGCGCCCGACCAGGAGTGGGCGCCATCCCAGATCAAGGAAAAGCACGGGACCTTGCGGTTCTATTGGCAGGGCGATCTGCCCCAGCTCGGTGACGAGATCATCGAAGCCGCCGAGCATATTTCCAGCCACCTCTGCGAAGTTTGCGGTGCGCTCGGAAAGCTCAAGAACGAGCAAGGCTGGCGGAGCACGCGTTGTGCCGAGCACAAGAACTGGAGGCCTTCATGAGTGTTCTGGTCAAGCAATCCATTGCAGCCAGTCTAGGTGCCCGCATTCACGACGCTTTAGCGCCAAGCGAGACCGGCCTTCCCCATTTACCTCTGCTGACGCTCTTTCTGCCGATTGTGAGCGGCACCTATCGGCTGGGATCGCGAATTGGGGAGGTCCGCCAATGAGGCCCCGCGAGATAATATTGCGCAATTCGGCACGATGCGTGAAGTGCGGCGACAAGCTCGAAAGCAGGCATCGGCACGATTTTCGCAGGTGTCGGTGCGGCGCACTCGGCGTCGATGGCGGTCATGCCTATATCCGCCGTATCGGTGCAGGTCAGGATACATCCATCGTCGCGATCCGCGAGGTGGACGATACAGGTGCTGACAATACGCGGGATTTCGTGGACCAAATCCGGTCCGCTTGGCGGCCGACGTCATCCGCCTATGAAGATGCTCCTCTCCTACAGAATTGGCGCACCCATGTGATCGAAGTCAACCGCGCACCAGCTCAAGTACTAATTGGCACCGTCAGCGGTCACCCCGAATTCCCCGACGGCACGCTGATCGCCACGGGACGCGTCCTCGCGCGCGATATCCGACGGGGATGGGCAAGAACGACGCGCCGCTACTATAAAATCGGGAACAGGCAGACACTCGATTCTGAGGTGCCAGACCAACCAAGGACCTCTTAGGCCAGTCTAAATCGGGCCTCCTGATTTATTCTACAAAATTGCGTTTGCCAGGAAGGTCAGCTCCACCCATTGGTTATCGCACTAAGGTCGCGCTGGTGCTGCGCAAAAAGGAAAAGAAGGTGCTCGAGATAAAAGAGGAGGAGGCCACCCTCGTCAACACTATCTTTCGGTTGTGCCTTCATGGCCATCCCGGCAGTGGCCCCATTGGTATCAAGGCCATAACCAAGCATCTAAACGTCAGCGGCTATTGCTACCGTGGCAAGGCCTTCTACACGGTGGAGCGAATCCTCAAACACGAAGCGTATATCGGCATCCACTATTACAATCGCGTTGATAGCCGGACACGGAAGAAGCGTCCGCCATCCGAATGGATCAAGACCAACGTGCCTTCTATCGTCGACAAAGAGGTTTTTGATGCCGTCCAGCGCACCTTGAAGGCGCGCAATCCCAAGACGACCGCACCACGCGTGGTGACCGGCCCGACGCTGCTCACCGTTATCGCCGTCTGTGAACAGTGCGGGCGCGGCATGATGTTGCGCACAGGTAAAAGTGGCCAGTACCGCTATCTTACATGCGCCAAGAGCGCAACCGAAGGCATGGGTTGCGGCCATTCCGTGCGAATGGACAAAATCGACGCACTGGTGATCGGAGCCGTGGAAGAGCAGGAGTTTGCGCCTACGCGCCTCATCGCTATCCTGACGGCATTGACCGAGCGCACCGATGCCAACCGCCAGCAGCTCGACGCCGAAATTAGTCGCCAGCGTGCAGCCGTCAGCGAAGCCCAGGCGTGGCTGGACCGCCTCTATGATGCCATTGAAGCAGACGTAGCCGATATTCACGATTCCCGCTTCAAGGACCGCATTGATTTGGCCAAGCTGCAGATCCGGGAAGGAACTTCAGCGCTCGACTCGTTGCGCCGGCGTAGCACTGTCCACGCGGATGTATCAGCCATCATGGTGAAGCGCTTTTCGTCGGGGGTCCGCCGTCGTCTTCGTGATGCCGACCCGGCATTCCGCCGCACTTGGCTGCACATGTTTGTCAGCAAGGTCACCATCGGCAAGGATCATATTCGCATCTGCGGACCAAAGGGCCAGCTTTTGAAAGCTGTTTCGGAACCTGAGGATTCCGTACGGGCAATGGTAGCCACATTTGCCCGAGAATGGCGCGTCACCAGGCTCGGGCGAATTTCGTGGGCATGGGTCTGAGCGCCGAGGAGATCGCCGTTCTGATGGGCCAAGCCAGTGCCGGGACGGCGTAAAGCCACTACGCGCCCGGCCGGCGGGCATGGCGCGGCATACCTATTGCCCAAGGCCAAAGGTCGACCGGGCGCTGCTGGCACGGGTCCGCCCCCATCCACCCCTCGCGGGGCTGGAACCCGGCGCAGGCCAGCGCACGATGCTCGCGTGCCTGATCATGAGGGAGGGCCCCGTCGACCGTCGAATCCCGCCGACCAAAGCAGGCGCTGCATTTCTTCTACAAAATTGCGTTTGTCAGACCGCACCGCCTGAGCGAACTTCACTGGGCAGCCGATCGAATTTATCGAGTTCGCCGGCTGCCGCTCAGGGGCAGGTGCCGCAAATTTCCCGCATTCGGCCGCCGGTCGATCCCTGAACGTATGACCGGCGGCCGATGCGGGCACCAAAGTTGAGATGGCGTCTTACCCCCTCAATCCGTCGGTCGATCGTGCCTGTGGCGCGACGCGACCGTGCGGAACATGCATGCGCCTGTGCACCGGCGCCCACATCCTTGCCGGCAACGCCAAGGTAGGCGCCCGCACGCCCATGGCCACATTCAACCCGGCGGCAGGTCTGCGCCGCCACGGTGAGGCCGGCGAAACGCATGGGAGCGCGGCGTCGTGACCACCGCCTATCTCACCCGGGCTGAGGTGGCGGAACGCTATCCCATTTCCAGCCATACTTTGGCCAAGCTCGCGTCACAGGGCAAGGGGCCCCGCTTCTATAAGCCGACCGACAAATGCCTCTACAGGCCGGAGGATATCGAAGCTTGGATCGAGGCTGCTGTCGTGCTGCCGGCCATACCGGCCACCGGCCCAGAACTGCGGCCTGTGCCCACGAGCGGGCGCGGTCGGGCCAACCCCGCACCCATTGACAGGCCCAAACCCACCAAAGGCGGCGAACCTCAACCCCGATCCGGCGGCCGCAAGTCGCTGCCGCCCTCACCGAACTCCTGGCTGCTGCGGCAGCACGATTAGTCGACCCGCGCCCGCTCGCCGACAATAGATCCGTCAAGCGTGCCGGGCTGCGGCATGACCAGCGTGCCTACTCCGCGGTTTTGCGACATGGCCCGCAGCCGCGCGACGCTCTGATCCACCTTGGGGTGACGGTAGCGCAGCAGGCTCTTGATATCGACGTGGCCGGAAAAATCCATCACCTGCTCGCTGGTCCAACCCGCGTCAAAACACCGGCTAATCGCCTCGTGCCGGAAATCGTGCCAGCGCAGCGTGCCGACCGAAACTAGATCAGGCCGACCCATGCCTTCGGCCCGCCTGGCGGCTCGCGTCCGGGCATATTCAAACGCCTTCTTGAGCTGATTACCGCTGGTCTTGAAAATCTTACCACCCTCGGCGCGACCCGGCAGCGCCTCGACGATAGCCTGGGCCTGTTCGGTCAACAGCAGATAACGGCCGCGACCGTTTTTGGCGTCCGCCAACCAAATGGTGCCGCCCCTGGCGTCATAGTCGGACCACTCCACCCGCAACTGTTCACTGCGCCGACAGCCGGCCTCAAGGGCGAACTGAGCGGCCAATGGCACGATCGAGTCCTGCGCCTGCAGCAGTTCGGCAAACAGCAACGCTTCCTCGTCTGGGAGGAGGCGACGGATACGCTCGTCGATACTGCGCGGCGGCTTGATATGGTCCATTGGTGAACGGTGCAGATCGTATCGACGCGCGGCGGATGAGAAGAGCGGCTTGAGCAGCCGGAAATCGCGCAGCACCGTATTGGGCTTGACGACCTCGAGGCGCTCTACGATCCAGTCCTCGAACATGTCTTCGGTGGCGTCGGCCAGGGCGGTCGCGCATAGACAGGCAAAGTCGCGCTTGAACTTGGTGAGACGATAACGCTCGTCCCTGCTGCCCTTGGTCTTGCGCTTGCCGCTATCGATCGCCGCGATCGCCTCGTCGATGACATCGCCAACCAGCGTGCGATGGCCGATGAGGCGGTCGATCTTGTGCCCCTTGTCCTGGTCCACCAGAACCTGGCGCACAAAACGCCTGGCATCATCGAGATCGTCGAAGGACGCGCTTTGTTGTGGGAAACCCTTGCGGCGAATTTTCACCTGATAGGACGTCAGACGCCCGTCGGTGGAAATGCGTTCATAGATGAAGTCGGTGCCCGGAAGCTTGATGGTCGGCATGAGATTCTCGCGTTGCGGCGAAAAAGCATCATCGAAAAAACCGACTGCGACAACAGGTATGGGAGCGATTCCATACTACATGTAGAAATCTGTTGTCCCAAAAACTGTCCCAAACTTAATGTGTTACATCAGGGACTTGGAGCAAGTATTGGCGCACCCGGAGAGATTCGAACCCCCGACCTCTGCCTTCGGAGGGCAGCGCTCTATCCAGCTGAGCTACGGGTGCAGCAAGCGGAACCCGTTGGGTCCGGCTGAATGGGCGCAACCTAACCAAAGCCAGCCGCAGGCGCAACGGGCTTGGCGGGAAAAGTTGAGGTGACAAATTGTCGGCCTTTGGGCGCCGAGGGACCAGGTTTGGCCCCGGGCCGGGCGCGCCGATAGAAGCTATGGACCAAGACTCGATGCGTTTGAGCCCGGCAAAAGAGCACGCGCGGGGCCCTCTCGCTTTTCAAGCTTGGGCTTCAAGCGCAGCGCGCCAAAACGCTGACCGGTCGCCGTGATCCAAATGCGTTCGTCTGGCCGTAAGGGCAATGACGACGCCATATGAGGAAGGCAGCGCGATGAAGACAATTTTGGGAATAGCCACACTGGCATTGATGATGACCACTTCGGCCTATGCGGTTTCGGTTGGCGAACTCATTGGCAAGTGTGGCGATGATTCCAAGATCTACTGCAAGGATGTCGGCTATGGCGACGCCATGCAGGAATGCCTTGATGGGGCTTATGCCAAGCTCACGCCCGAGTGCAAACTGGTCATGGACCGGCTGAGAGACGGCGAGCGCGTTTCCCTATTCTAAGCCGGTGCTGGCACAATTGTTCTAGTCGCGCGCCAGCACAATCAGCCGGTCACCGTGTTGGTAGGTCTGCAAGGCAGTCTTGTTTGGATTGACAACGATGCCGCCAGCGACGGCACCGGCGCGTGGGCGGGCATAGCCGAGCGCGACATCGCCTCTTTGGCGCGCCGCCTCGGAAATGGTGTAAAAACTGACCGGGGCACCGAGGGCTACGTAGTCACCGGCCGGGCGCATGTAGATTTCCGAGCCCTCTTCGTCGAGCAAATCATCAAAAATTGCGGCCAGCTTGTCGTTTTCGGAGGCCTGGGCCAGCATCAGGCTGACCAGTTTGTTGGACACCACAAAATCGTCGGCGCGGGTGACTTCGGCCAGTTCTCGATTGCGCACATCGGTCATTTCAGAAACGACATTGACATGGACGCCCATGACATCGGCCAGTTTGCGCAGGTGCAGCAGGGTCACCAAGGTGCGTGTATCGGTGGGTTGAGGCCGCAGCAGATCGGAATAGCCCAAGACCAGAATATGGTCATAGCTGGTGATATCAAGCGTTGTCAGCGCTGCGTGGCTGGTGGTGTCGATCAGGCCGTATTCGACGCTGAGATTGGCGCTGGCGATCTGCAGGCTGGCGATATCGGCATCCAGGGTCGGGGTGTCGGCGGCAATGGTCAGCACTGAGCCGGGCGCCACATAGCGCGACAACTCATAGGCAATCACCGGCGCGCGGCGGTTCCACCCCAGAATAAGCGTGCGCTCGGCCTTGCGGATGGGCGCCACCGGTCGCCGGATGGCGGCGGCGTCAGTCACGACAGGGGCGGTTGAAATTTTGATCGCCGCGTCGTCTTCGGCGATGATGATTGCCTTGGTTCCCGCTTCGATCACCGTGTCCATGGCCGGGTTCAACACCACTGAGCCATCAGCCAGGCACAGGCCCATCAGCGTCGAACTCTCATAGGCCATAATCGCGTCGCCGAAGGTTTTGCCGACAAGGCCCGGTTGGTCGATGGTGTAAATCTCGCAACCATCGAAATCCAATAGCTCCGAATAGACCTCCGATAGGCCCGACTGGCGGCTGGAATGGACAACGATACGCGCGATCAAATCGTCGGCCAGCACCAGTTGCACCTCTGCCCCGCCAACGACGCGGGCAACATCAGCATTCTTGGCGTCGCGGATTTCGGCGGCAATACGATAGGGTTCGGGGCGGCGCTTGGGGTCATTGACCAGCGCCAGGATGGTCTTGATCACCTGGCTGTCGGGGTCGTCGCCTTCGCCGTCGGCGCCTTGCGGCGACACCACGATGATCGAGCGCGATGTCTGCGCCGACACCAGCGACAAATCATAAAGGTCGGTGGGGTCGCCGCTGCGGCAGATAATCCTGGTATTGCCCAGCGATTCGAGCTTGGCAGCGATTTCATCTTCCATGGCTACCTTGTCCATATTGGCCATGATGACGATGCGTGGCTTTTTGCGCGACGCATTGGCCACCACCAATTCGGAAATGATGTCGAATACGGAAGCGCTCCAGTTCAAAATGATGGTGTGATCGGCCTCGATCACCTTGGAACGGCCTTTGCGCAGCTCATCGAGCTTGCCCTCGATGCCGGAGGACAAAATACCAATCAGGGTCGAGACAATAAAAATGCCGCCGATGGTGACCAGCAGCATGATGGCGCGGAATGCCCATCCGGCGTCCCCGCCCATGGTTCCGGCGTCCAATGTGCGCATCAGCGATTCCCACATCGCTTCGACAAACCCGGGCACTTCCCCGCCATCGGGAGAAATCCGCAACAATACAATGATTGCGCCGGCCACCGCGATAATGCCAATCGACAGCAAGGCCAACCAGCCGATCAGCGCGATTGGGCCTGCCGACATGGATTTGTCGAACTCATAACGAAGCCGCGTTGCCAGTGAGATAGGTTGTTTCATGCGGCTCCTTAGGGCGCCAAAGCGTCGCTAGTGCAGTCTGGTTTGACTGAATTCATATCGCGACCTAAGCAGGAGGGAAATGGGCAGTGCGTGCTGATCGAAGGCTCTTGCCCAGTTTTTGCCACGAAGCTGCCTGCTTTGGCGCCTATCGGGCCTTGGCAACAGGCTCGATTGGCCGGTTTGATCGCGGAGAATAAAGCATTGGTGGGGTTACGCGCACGCCTGGTCGGGAGCAGTCTTTTCGCCGCACTGGTGCTGTCGGGCTGCACAATGGCGTCGATTCTGCCGGCTCCCCGGACAGCGACCACTGCCTCCGCGGCCTCGGTGGTGATGGCCTTCGCCCCGCCAACGCCCGCCCCGCGCTCGAGCATGGATGCCCTGATTGCCCGCTATGCGGCCGAGTACAATGTCCCCGAACGCCTGATCCGGCGAGTGATCGTGCGCGAAAGCAACTACAATGCCGCCGCGCGCAATGGGCCTTATTATGGCCTGATGCAGATCCGCCACGATACGGCGCGGGGCATGGGCTATAGCGGCTCGCCGTCCGGGCTGCTCGAAGCCGATACCAATTTACGTTATGCAGTGCGCTATCTGGCAGGCGCCTATGTCACGGCGCATGGCAATGAAGACCAGGCCATGCGCTATTATGCCAGCGGCTATTATTACGATGCCAAGCGCCAGGGCCTGCTTGAGGAAGCTGGCCTGCGCTGAGACGCAGTTTTTGCGTCTTTAGGGTTTACCCACCGGACTATCCCAGAACGCGCTGTGATCCCGGCGAAGGCCGGGACCCATCCTGAGATATCTGGACGGGCCCCAGATCGTTGCGCGTCCCCACCAGCAACCGAGCGGCTGTAATCCCATTTCGAGATGGGCCCCAGCCTGCGCCGGGGTGACATCGGGGGTATCGTTGGAGCCTGCCGAAACATCATGGAGCGCCGGGCGCCAGCGTCCGTGCGATCGCCAAAAAACCTTTGGTTGCCTGATCTGTGCTTTACAGCGCCGGGCGCAATATTTAGTGTGGCTAAAATTTGTACCACCAAACCCTGACCGGAGGCATCTATGCGGCTCGATTTTTCTGGCGTTCCCGTTCTTGAAAGCGACCGGCTGGTGCTGCGCCAATTCGCCTTTGAGGATTTTGACGCCTATGCCCAGCTTTGGGCCGAGCCCAGCGTGGTCGAACATATCTCGGGCACGGTCTTTACCCGCTCCCAGAGCTGGTCCCGGCTGATGGGCTTGCTGGGCTCGTGGCCTCTTTTGGGTTTTGGCTATTGGGCGGTCATTGACAAGGCCAGCGGACGGTTTGCCGGGCAAGTTGGTTTTGCCGATTTCCAGCGCGAATTGGAGCCTTCGATTGCCGGAATGCCCGAGGCCGGTTGGGTCATTGCACCTTGGGCCCAAGGGCGCGGCTTTGCCACCGAGGCGATGGGAGCGGCGCTGGCCTGGGGCCTGCCCCGTTTTGGCGCCACCAAACCGGTGTGCATGATGGACCCCGATTATGCCCCCACCGTACGGGTTGCCCGTAAAAGCGGCTTTATTGACTGGACCCGCACCAGTTTTGGTGGCGAGCCCTGCCTGCTGATGGTCCACCAGGGCCACATCTGAGCCGGTTTGGCGGCAACCGCCACCCATTGCGGCCAAATAGGCAAGCACGGCGCGATGCTCTAAAGTGGGCGAAAGCCAACCGGGATTCGCCTTCATGCATTTGCTGCTCGTTGATGGTTCGACCTATATTTTCCGCGCCTATCACGCCCTGCCGCCGCTGACGCGCAAAAGCGACGGGCTGCCGGTTGGCTGCGTTTCCGGCTTTTGCAACATGCTGTTCAAGCTGACCGAGGACATGAAGGGCGATGATACGCCCACTCATATGGCGGTGATTTTTGATCACAAGGGCAAGACCTTCCGGGATGATCTCTATCCCGCTTACAAAGCCCAGCGCCCGCCGGCGCCCGAAGATCTGGTGCCCCAATTCCCGCTGACCCGTTCGGCGACCAAGGCTTTCAACATTGCCTGTATCGAGCAGGAGGGCTGGGAGGCCGATGATATTATCGCCACCTATGCCCGGCTGATGAAAGAAGCGGGCGGCAAGGTCACCATTGTGTCCACCGACAAGGATTTGATGCAGCTGATCGAGCCCGATGGCTCGATCAAAATGCTGGACACGCTCAAGAACAAATGGCTGGGCGTGCCCGAAGTATTGGAAAAATTCGGCGTCACTCCCGACAAAGTCATCGAGGTGCAATCGCTGGCGGGCGACAGCGTCGACAATGTTCCCGGCGTTCCCGGCATTGGCTACAAAACCGCCGCCGAATTGATCAACACCTATGGCAATTTGGAAAACCTGTTGGCCCATGCCAGCGAGATCAAGCAGAACAAGCGCCGCGAAAGCTTGATCGAACACGCTGAAAATGCCCGAATCTCCAAGGTTCTAGTGACGTTGGAGCAAAACGTGCCGGTGCCGCTGGCGCTTGATGCCTTGGTGCGCGAGCCAATCATTGGCTCCAAGTTGATCCCGTTCCTCAAGGCGATGGAATTTAACACCATCGTCAAGCGCATCTCCGGCCTGCTTGATGTCGATCCTGATGCCTTTGAGGCGGATCCGGAGCTCTCGGTCAAATCGAGCGGTGCCATTGGCTTTAACAATGAAGCCCGGGCCGAGGCCCGCGCCGAGCGCCAGCAGGCATCCGGGCGCGCTGGTGCTGCCGCTGTGGCCCACGCCGCGGCGATGCACGAAAAAACCCGCGCCGTCCCCTTTGCGCCGGAAAACTACGAGATTATCCGCGACGCGGCCGCATTGACCCGCTGGATCGAGGCCATTTACGCCAAGGGCCTGGTTGCCACCGACACCGAAACCACCGGGCTGGACAATCAGGTGGCCGATCTGGTTGGCATCTCCTTTTCCACCGCGCCCGGCAATGGCGCCTATCTGCCGCTCGGCCACACAGTGGGTGAAGGCGATATTTTCGGCGGCGGCATGGCCGAAGGGCAGATGGACATGCGCCTGGCGCTTGACCTGCTCAAACCGATGTTTGCCGATGCCTCCATTCTTAAGATTTTCCACAATGGCAAATATGATCTGGGCATTCTCAATCGCTACGGCGTGGTGGTGAATGCCAGCGACGATACTCTGCTGCTGTCCTATTGCCTGGATGGACCCCAGTTCAATTCAATGGCTGAACTTGCCAGTCACTGGCTAGGGATTTCGGGCGTTGCCATCAAGGATTTGCTTGGCTCGGGCAAGACCCAGATCACCTTTGCCCAGGTGCCATTGGCTGCCGCCGCCAGCTATGCGGCCGAAGACGCCGACATCACCATGCGCCTATGGCAGGTGTTAAAGCCGCGCCTCGTGGCTGAAAACATGACGACGCTTTACGAAACCATTGATCGTCCCCTGGCGCCGGTCTTGGCCCGCATGGAAGCGCGGGGCGTTTCCATCGACCGGCAAATCCTGGCGCGGCTATCGGGCGATTTCGCCCAACGCGCTGCCGCCTTCGAGGCCGAGGCCTATGAGCTGGCCGGGTCAAATTTCAATCTCGCCTCGCCCAAGCAGCTGGGCGAAATCCTGTTTGATCGCATGGGGCTGGAGGGTGGCACCAAAACCAAGACCGGCGCCTGGGCCACGGGAGCCGATGTGCTGGAAGACCTCGCCCTCAAGGGCGTGCCCCTGGCGCGCACCATTGTCGATTGGCGCCAGCTGACCAAGCTCAAATCCACCTATACCGATAGCCTGCCCGAATATATCAACCAGCGCACAGGCCGCGTCCACACCACCTATTCGCAGCATTCGGTGCTCACAGGGCGCCTCAGCTCCAACGAGCCCAATTTGCAGAACATTCCGGTGCGCACCGAGGACGGGCGAAAGATCCGCACCGCCTTCGTCGCCGCCCCCGGCAAAATCCTGATCTCGGCCGATTATTCCCAGATCGAATTGCGGGTCCTGGCCCATATTGCCGATATTGAAGCGCTCAAGGATGCGTTCGAGGAAGGTCTGGATATTCACGCCATGACCGCCTCGGAAATGTTCCACGTTCCCATCGAGGGAATGCCGTCGGATGTGCGCCGCCGCGCCAAGGCCATCAATTTTGGCATTATCTATGGCATTTCGGCCTTTGGCCTGGCCAACCAGCTCGGTATCCCGCGCAGCGAAGCGGGCGATTACATCAAAACCTATTTTGAACGCTTCCCCGGCATTCAGGATTACATGGCCGAACAGCGCCGAAGGGTCAAAGCCGATGGCTTTGTCACCACCATTTTTGGCCGCAAGATCAATTTCCCCAACGCCAATTCCTCCCACGCCGCCGAACGCAGCTTTGTCGAACGCGCCTCGATCAACGCCCCGATCCAGGGCAGTGCCGCCGACATCATCCGCCGCGCCATGATCCGCATGGAACCGGCCCTCAACGCCGCCAAAATCGACGCCGAAATGCTGTTACAGGTCCATGACGAACTGATCTTCGAAGTGCCGCTGGGCACCGAAGACGTGGCCATCCCGGCGATCCGGGCAGTGATGGAAACCGCCGCCGAACCCGCCGTGCGGCTCACCGTGCCGATCCATGTCGATGCCCACGCAGCGCATAATTGGGATGAGGCTCATTGAGGGGGTTCCGAACCATCGTCGCATGGCCTGTAACCCAAGCGGGGCGGCCCGACGACAGAGAGGGTATGCGGGAGCGGCGTCATCCCCTCGTGTCATCTCGGGCGACCAGAGCCTGCAAATAACTGGCTCCACCCCGCACAACACTGCTCTGCGCTTCCCTATCTGGGCAAATGGGATAAATCGCCCTATATCGGTCCGATGCAAACCGATTTGAACGCCCTGGTGCTGCGACCCTTTAGCGCCGTCATCTTTGATATGGACGGCACTGTCCTTGATACGGAAAGCGTTTTTCGTACCATCGTGTTTGAGGTGTGCACCGATCTGGGCTTTGAAATGACCGATGCGGTCCACCATTCCATGGTGGGCTCCAGCCATGAGCGCACCAATCAATTGCTGGTTGAAGCCTATGGCGTCAGTTTTCCCTATAGCCAGTTTGATGCGATGTGCCGCGCCAGTATGCATGAGCGCACTCATCAGGGCGTGCCGGTCAAAGCGGGTGCGCGTGAAATCTTGCTGGAGCTGGCGGCCCGCAACATCCCGACGGCGATTGCCACCTCCTCCCGGGCGCCCCATGCCCATCGCCATCTGGCCGCTGCCGGGTTGATCGAGCTGTTCCAGACCATTGTTACGCGCGATGATGTCACCCATCCCAAGCCGCACCCGGAGCCCTATTTGACCGCGGCGCGACGGCTGGGGGTGGAGCCGGGGCTATGCCTGGCGTTTGAAGATAGCCATTCGGGCGTTCACGCCGCCCATGCCGCTGGTATGCAAACGGTGATGGTGCCCGACCTGGTACATCCGAGCGCCGAAATCCGTGCCCTCGGCATCGCCATTATCGCCAGCCTGGAACATGCCCACGAGGCCGCTTTTCCCGCCCGCTAAAACCTCGGCGGTTTCAATATTGTCACAGTGATCTGTTAACGCGCGTCCTGCGGGGCAAAGCGTAAATTTGTCACTTTTGGCTTTAGCGGAAATTTTTGCTAATCCAAGTCCCTGAAATCAATGGGTTTTCAGAACCAATCGCCTGGGTTAACCCTGTTTTAAGTTCCTAAGGGGCATAGTTAACCAGCGGTAAATTCTGGGTTCCCTCATCGACGGCGCTCGGCTAATGTGCGGCTCGGGCAAGGTTGAACCCTTTGGGGCCAATCGCGTGAACAACGGGTGTGACGGCGGGGCCGTTCATGCCTTGGGGAAGGGGCAGGTCAGATTGACGCCAACACGGCTTTCCATTGCTGCGCGCGCTTTGGCGCATGCGCTTGCCTTGGGCGCTGCGGCGTTCGTTCTGGCTATTACGCTCAGCCCGGTTCGTGCTGAAACCTTGCTCACCAATGCGGTGATGCCGCTGCCGGTGCCAACCGAGGTCGCGGCGTTGCGCCTGCGCCCAGCCTTCGGCGCTACCGCCATGCCGGTCGCCGCTGGCCAACAGCCCCTCACCCCTGCCCTATTGGCCAATTACGTTGAGCGTCAGCAGGCCCTGCGGGCCTTTTCGGCCTTCGATGAGGCCGATGAAGGCGCGCTGACCTCCGATATGCTTTTGGGCTATATCGCCCGCTCATCGTCCGCCAATGGCGCCCTGCAGGCGATCGACAGCCTGGCTTCGGCAGCACCAGTCCCGGCGCTCAACCCTGATTCACTGGCCGCTTATGTCAGCACTGGCTTTTTGCCGACGTTCAAGCGCGTCGAAGTGGCCAATACCGAGCGTGACTGCCTGACCCAGGCGATTTACCACGAGGCCCGTGGCGAAAGCGTCAATGGCCAATGGGCGGTGGCCAATGTCATCGTCAACCGCGCTCTGTCGGGCAAGTTTCCGTCAACGCTGTGCGGCGTGATCTACCAGAATGCCAATAAGGGCTATCATCGCTGCCAGTTCACCTTTGCCTGCGATGGCAAAACCGATGCGCCGCGCGAACGCGCCGCCTGGAACCGCTCGGCAGGCATTGCGGCCAAGGTCTACGCCGAATATGCCCAAGGCATCAACATGCCCACTTTGCCGCGCTCGGCCCTGTTCTACCACACCACGTCGGTGCGCCCGAACTGGTCCAATAGCTACACCCAAATTGCCCAGATCGGCTCGCATATCTTTTACGCGCCCAACTGAACCATCCCCCGAGCGTCAAATGGGCCAGATTGCTGCCGCCGCAGCCAGATTCAGCGTGACGTCGCGAAACTGAACCTGCCCGTCGGGCGAGGCGACGTGAACGAGATCACGATTGCGCGGGTCAGCGGGCAGGAACCAGAAGGTCCATTCCGCACTGTTCCAAAATTCTGGATCGATCGGGACCAACATCCGGTTGTCGCTCTTGGGCTTGCCCCAGGCCTGCAACATCCCGCTGGCCAATTGCAGGCGAACCATCTGCCCGATGGCGGTGGCGCTTGCCTTGGTCTCGGCCAATTGGCTGAGCTCGGGCGCCAGCCGCAAAAACAGCGTCCGCAGCGGCAGATCGGGTAATTGGGCTGGTGTATCGGGATTGGTGAGCGCCGCCCGGCTTGGCGCTGCGCCGGATTTGCGGCCAAAACTGTGCCAGAACACCAGCGCCGCCAGGACTACCAAGCCGGCGCCACCGACCCAATTGTCGGTCATGGGCGGCCGCAAGCCTGGATAATCAAGCCCAATCTGGTCGAGCCAGGCCGAAACATTGGAGCGCCCGTCGACGCGCCCGACCTGTGCCAATAGCGTCAACGCGGCAACCGCGCCAAAACCGATGCTTTTGAGTGCCGATGAAACCTTCATGCCGCTCCCATAGCACCTTACCGGTGATTTGGGAGCGGGCTGGATTACTCGGCTGCCATCGCCAGGCGCGGGCCTGCAGTCGCAACAGCGTCAGGACCAAATTTCAAAAAATTCTGCTGAAACAGGCCGGCAAGGTGGGCCGCCTGCCGATCATAGGCCTGGGCATCAGCCCAGCAATCGCGTGGGGTCAGAATGCGGGTTTCCACACCCTCAACCGCAAGCGGCACTTCAAAGCCAAACAGCTCATCGTGCCGCATCTCGGCATCCTCAAGTGCGCCGCTCAACACCCCATTGAGCAGACGCCGGGTCGACGCCAAATCAATGCGCTTGCCGACCCCATAGCCGCCACCGGTCCAGCCGGTGTTTAACAGCCAGGCCGAAGCACCACTGCTGCGCAAGCGCTCTGCCAGCATGGCACCATAGACGCTGGGGTGCAGCGGCATGAACGGGGCACCAAAGCAGGCCGAAAACGTCGCCTGCGGCTCGGTGACGCCGCGTTCAGTGCCTGCCACCTTGGCCGTATAGCCAGACAGGAAGTGGTAGACCGCCTGATCCGGCGTCAGGCGCGATAACGGGGGCAGGACGCCAAAGGCGTCGGCGGTCAAAAACACCACCGTGCGCGGCGTGCCACCAACACTGCCCTTGGCAATGGAGGGCAGAACGTGGATCGGATAGGCGGCGCGGGTATTTTCGGTCAGCGAAACATCGTCGAAATCGGGCTCGTGGGCGCTGTCCAACACCACATTTTCCAACACGGTGCCAAACGTCCGGGTTGCCGCAAAGATTTCCGGCTCGGCGCTGGCACTGAGTTTGATGGTCTTGGCGTAGCACCCGCCTTCTAGGTTAAACACACCGTCCTGGCTCCAGCCGTGTTCATCGTCGCCAATCAGGGGACGGGCCGGATCGTTGGACAGCGTGGTTTTTCCGGTGCCCGACAGGCCAAAAAACAACGCGGTGTCGCCATTGGCATCAAGGTTGGCCGAGCAGTGCATCGGCAACACATTGTTGAGCGGCGCGTGAAAATTGAACAGCGAGAACACGCTTTTTTTGATTTCGCCGCCATAAAGCGTGCCCGCAATAATGACGATGTTGCGGCTCATATCGAGCGCAATCACCGTCTGGGTGCGACAACCATGGCGGGCCGGATCGGCCTTGAACTCGGGCACATGCACAATGCTGACTTGGCTGGGGTTGGCCCCCGCTTCCACGTCGCCGGGTCGGATCAGCAAATTGCGAATGAACAGAGCGTGCCAGGCGGACGGCGTTAACACCGTGACCGCAAACTGGTAGCGCGGGTCTGCCCCAGCCAACAGGTCCTGGCGAAACATTGGCGCATCGCCCAAGGATGCGATGGCGTCCGCCAGCAACAGGTCAAAATGAGCCGGGCTCATGGCGCCGCTATTGTCCCACCAGACGCGATCACTCGTCAGCGCGTCCCGGACGATGTATTTATCCTTGGGCGAGCGGCCGGTGAAGGCACCGGTCTGCACCGAAATTGCGCCGTGGGCGGTAAACTGGGCACCCCCTTGCGCAATGGCGCTGGCAACCAAAACCGGGGCAATGTCGTTGCTTTGGCAATGTGCACTTTGGCGCTCGATGTGGCCACGCAACATGGAATGGTCGAACTGGCTCATCAAAAACTCCTGGGGCGCAACCGGCGTCAAATCCGGCGGGCTGATGTACCAATTTACCGCCCATGGGTTTGCCGTAACCATCCCGGAATCGGTCGTAAGACGGAAGTCTGATGGGCATGACCGCTGCGCCAACACTGGCAATGCCCTTGGCCACGCCTTATTTAACGCGTAATTGTCCAATGCAACCGGGCATCACAATTGTGGTGCCGCTGGTAATTCGGCTCTGCTGCGTCCCGACGAACAAGAAAGGCACTTTATGCCCAAGATCGCTCTGGTCGACGACGACCGCAATATTCTGACCTCCGTATCGCTCACGCTGGAAGCTGAGGGATATCAGGTCGCCACCTACACTGATGGTGTGTCCGGGCTCGAAGGCTTGACCACCGACAAGCCGGATCTGGCCATTCTTGATATCAAGATGCCGCGTATGGACGGCATGGAGCTGCTGCGCCGCCTGCGCCAGAAATCGGACGTGCCGGTGATTTTTTTGACGTCCAAGGACGAAGAGATCGACGAATTGTTCGGCCTCAAAATGGGCGCCGATGATTTCATCACCAAGCCATTCTCTCAGCGTCTGCTGGTCGAACGGGTCAAGGCCATCCTGCGCCGCGCTGTCCCACGCGACCCCTCGGCTCCCCCGGCGGCGCCCGGTGAACCCGGCGACAAGGCACTGATCGAGCGCGGCTCGCTGGTCATGGATGAAGAGCGTCACACCTGCACCTGGAAAAACCAGCGCGTCACCCTGACGGTCACCGAGTTCTTGATCCTGCAGGCGCTGGCGCTGCGTCCCGGAGTGGTCAAGTCACGCAATTCCTTGATGGACGCGGCCTATGACGATCAGGTCTATGTGGATGACCGTACCATTGACAGCCACATCAAGCGGTTGCGCAAGAAGTTCAAAGCGACCGACGACGATTTTGAAATGATCGAAACACTGTACGGCGTCGGCTACCGCTTCAAGGAGCAATAAGGGAACCAATTGGCGATCCTTAGTCCAGAGCTGGACGGCAAGACCGGCAGTGGCGCCGCTCCTAGCGCCACTGCCGATGCTGGGCGTCGGCGCAGCCTTTGGCGCCGCCTGGTGCTGACCCCGCTGCACAAACTGGCGGGAGCGATCCAACGCTTTTTGGATTTCACCATCTTTTCAAGCCTGACACGGCGCATTGTCGTGTTGAACATGGCTGGCTTGCTGGTTCTGGTCGTTGGTATTTTGTACCTCAATCAGTGGCGCGCCGGCTTGATTGAAGCGCGGGTGCAATCGCTGCGCGTGCAGGGTGAAATCATCGCTGCAGCGATCGCTGCATCGGCCACCGTTGATAGCGATGTGATTTCGATTGATCCTGAGCTGTTATTGGATCTGCGCGGCGACCAGCTGGTGTCGCCGCTGAGCTATTTTGATCCATCGCTGGAGTTTCCGATCAGCCCCGAGCAGGTGGCTCCGCTGTTGCGCAATTTGGTCACCCCAACCCGCACAAGGGCCCGCATCTACGACCAGGACGGGCTGATGATCCTGGACAGCAATACCATTTATGGTCGGGGCGACGTCATCCGCCAAATTAGCGCCAGCAAGGCCGAGGGGCCTTTTTTTATTGCCGATTGGTGGAACAGGTTCCTGGCGTGGGTGCCGGGCGACAATTTCCCGATCTATGAGGATTTTGGGGTCGGTGACGGCCGGAAATATCCTGAAGTCGCCTCCGCCCTTGCGGGCGCGCCGGCTGACTTTGTCCGGGTCGATGCCAAAAACCAATTGGTGGTGTCGGTGGCCGTCCCGGTGCAAAGGCTGCGCGCCATTGTTGGCGTGCTGTTGCTGTCAACCGCGCCGGGGGACATCGATGCGATCGTCACCACTGAGCGGTGGGGCATTCTGCGCATCGCGCTGATCGCTGCGGCGGTGACCATATCGCTGTCTTTGCTGTTGGCCGGCACCATCGCGGGGCCGATGCGACGCTTGTCGGAGGCAGCCGAGCGGGTGCAAACCGCCGGCAATGCCCGCACCGAAATTCCCGATTTTACGGACCGGCCTGACGAGATCGGGCATTTGTCAGGCGCTTTGCGCTCGATGACGGATGCGCTTTACAACCGTATCGAGGCGATTGAGCGTTTCGCGGCCGACGTCGCCCATGAGCTCAAGAACCCACTGACATCGCTGCGCTCAGCGGTCGAAACCCTGCCTCGTGCCAAGCGCCCCGAGGATCAGGCCCGACTTAATGCCATCATCCAGCACGATGTGCGCCGCCTGGATCGATTGATTTCCGACATCTCCAATGCCAGTCGGCTTGATGCGGAACTGGCCCGTGAAAGCGCCGAGAAAGTCGATGTTGAAAAGCTCGCCGAGGCCATGGTGTCGATGCAGCAGGATCTGGCGTCCGAGCGTGCTGTCAACGTGGTGATGGACAAACGCTCCGGTCGCAATGCGGCGCTGGTGTTGGGGCACGAAAGCCGCCTGGCGCAAGTCTTCTCGAACCTGATCGATAACGCCGTTTCGTTTTCGCCCCCTGGCAGCACAGTGCGGGTTGGCCTGGTGACGGACGCCGATACGCTGTTGATTACCGTGACCGATGAAGGCCCCGGCATCAATGATACCAGCCGGATTTTCCAGCGATTTTACACCGACCGGCCTGAAACTGACGGGTTTGGGGATCATTCGGGGCTGGGGCTGTCGATCTCTCGGCAAATCGTTGAAGCGCACAAGGGCACGATCAGGGCGCAGAACCGCACCGACCGTTCCGGCGCCGTGTTCAGTGTTGTCTTACCGCGCGCGCGCAAATAGATTGGTTGGATGAGCAAAGCAAAAAGCGTGCATGGAACTGGCCTGGTGCTCGGCAATGTTGGTGTCCTGTTGCGCGGCGAATCGGGTGCTGGCAAGTCGGTGCTGGCGCTGACGCTGCTGGATCGTTGGGAAGGGCGTGGGCTTGACGCGCTGCTGCTTTCGGATGATCGGGTCGACTTGGCCGCCGAAGGTTCTGGTCTGGTGATGCGGGCGCCCGATTCCATTGCGGGCAAGATCGAACTGCGCGGGCGCGGCATCGTGGAACGCCCCACTATGGCCCAGGCGCCGTTGCATCTGGTGATTGATCTGGTCGAAGACATGGTTCGCATGCTTGAAGAAGATGCCTTGCTCACCGAATTGCAGGGTGTCCAGATCGCGCGGGCCCCGGTGCCCCAAGCCGGTTTGATCGGGCTGGGACACCAGATGCTGCTGGTGATCGAAGCCATAAGGGCATTGTCGAAATCATCGTGAACCAAAAATATCGAACCGACCGGGCCCCGGCCACACTGATGCAAATTCTGGACGGAACCGCCGTGCAGGATATAATGGTGCTCGGCAGCCCGAATGATGCGGGCGCGTTGGCGCGCTCTGGGGGCAGTGCATGATTGGTATGGTTTTGGTGACGCATGGTGCGCTCGCCGTCGAGTTTAAGTCGGCACTGGAGCACGTTGTTGGTCCGCAGGAGTTTTGCGAGACTATCGCGATCGGCCCTGACGACAATATGGAAACCCGCCGCGACGACATTCTGGCTGCCATTGATTTGGCCGATACCGGCATGGGCGTCATCATCCTGACCGACATGTTCGGTGGCTCTCCCTCCAACCTGGCAATTTCGGTCATGCAGAACCGAACCGTCGAGGTGATCGCCGGGGTCAATCTGCCAATGTTGGTCAAGCTGGCGCGCATTCGCGGCGATATGCCGATCAAGGATGCGGTCAACATGGCCCAGGAAGCGGGCCGCAAATACATCAATGTCGCCAATTCGATCCTGGGCGGAAGCTGATGGATAGTGCCGCTGGCTCTGGTCGGGCCGTTGCCCAGCAGTTGACCATTGTTAATCGAAAGGGCCTTCACGCCCGGGCATCGGCACGGTTTGTCCGCACGGCGGAGTGTTTTGACGCCAGCGTCGCCGTGATCAAGGACGGCACATCCGTGGCCGGCAACTCGATTATGGGGCTGATGATGCTGGGCGCCGGTCCCGGTTCAACCATTCTGGTACAGGCCAGCGGCAAGCAGGCCCGCGAAGCCCTTGAGGCCTTGGCCGAGCTCGTCAATAACGGTTTTGACGAAGACAGCGACGGCGCCGCCGACTAGGACCAATGCTGGTTCATGGGATATAAACGTATCTTTATATCCTAGATTGATCCTTAACTCCGCTCCGGTTATAAGGCAGCAACTTCCCATTGCCAGCCCGGAGCTTTTCCATGAGCAAGACCCCGACCGACTACGCGGTAAAAGACCTCTCTCTCGCGGAGTTCGGTCGCAAAGAAATCACCATCGCCGAAATCGAAATGCCTGGGCTGATGTCCATTCGCGAGGAATATGCCGCCGCCCAGCCGCTCCGGGGCGCCCGCATTGCCGGCTCGCTGCACATGACCATCCAGACGGCCGTGTTGATCGAAACGCTGGTGGCTCTGGGGGCCGAAGTGCGTTGGGTGAGCTGCAATATCTTCTCGACGCAGGACCATGCCGCTGCGGCCATCGCCGCCGCCGGAATTCCCGTCTTTGCCCATAAGGGCGAAACGCTCCAGGAATATTGGGATTTTACCGACCGCATGATGGACTGGGGCAATGGCCTCACCCCCAACATGATCCTGGATGATGGCGGGGACGCCACCATGCTGATCCTGAATGGCGCCAAGGCGGAAAAGGACCCCTCGTTCCTCGACAAGCCGGGCAATGAGGAAGAAGAAATCTTTTTTGCCACCATCAAGAAGCGCCTGGCCAAGACGCCGGGCTTTTTCTCAGCGATCCGCGCCAATATTCGCGGCGTCTCCGAGGAGACCACGACAGGGGTCATGCGGCTTTATCAGCTGCACGCCAAGGGCGAACTGCCGTTCCCGGCGATCAACGTCAATGACAGCGTCACCAAGTCCAAATTCGACAACAAATATGGCACCCGCGAATCCCTGGTCGACGCCATCCGTCGCGGCACCGACGTGATGTTGGCCGGCAAGGTTGCTATCGTCTGCGGCTTTGGCGATGTGGGCAAAGGCTCGGCTGAATCCTTGCGTGGCGCTGGCGCCCGCGTCTTGGTCACCGAAGTTGACCCGATCTGTGCGCTGCAGGCGGCGATGGAAGGCTTCGAGGTCGTGACTTTGGACGACGCCGCGCACCGGGCCGATATCGTTGTCACCGCGACCGGCAATCGCGATGTGCTGATGATTGACGACATGCGGAAGCTCAAGGACATGGCGATCGTCTGCAATATCGGCCATTTCGACAATGAAATCGACGTTCTGGGCCTGCGCAATTTCAAATGGACCAATGTGAAGCCACAGGTTGATCTGATCGAACAGCCCAATGGACGCCGCCTGATCCTGCTGTCAGAAGGGCGCCTGGTCAATCTTGGCAATGCGACCGGCCACCCCAGCTTTGTGATGAGCGCCTCGTTTGCCAATCAGACATTGGCGCAGATCGAGTTGTGGACCAATGGGCAGAACCTGGAAAAAAAGGTCCACGTGCTGCCCAAGCACCTTGATGAAAAGGTCGCTGAACTGCATTTGGCCAAGCTCGGCGCCAAGCTAACCAAGCTCACCAAAACCCAGGCCGATTATATCGGGGTTTCACCCAACGGCCCGTTCAAGTCGACCGAATACCGCTACTAATTCCAAAATCGCGCGCGTCGCGCCAGCCCA
>CALRYQ010000012.1:0-31125 GCA_943372435.1 Devosia equisanguinis | reverse complement strand
ATTGTGCCGGGCGTCGGCTTGTAGGTATCTTGCCCGGCATAGGTCTGACTTGGCACCAGAGGCTTCTGCAAATTGCCATCCTGGCCAGCATAGGTCTGACCGGGCACTAATGGCTTCTGCAAATAGCCGTCTTGACCGGCATAGGTCTGCGGCACCGAAGGCCTATAAACATCCTGCCCAGCATAGGTCTGGCCGGGCGTATCGAGGCGCCCTGCTAAAGAGCTCCAGTTAAATGGCCCGGTTGCGATTCTATTGTCCAAAAATGCATTGAAAAGGGCGACTCGATCAACGGAATTGTCCAGTTCAATAAGCTCCCGAAGACGCCGTGCTCTTTCTGCTGATCGATCAATCAGCTTTTCCAACTCGTCCTCGCCAAGCAACGCCCCCACCCCAGCGGCTCCCGCAGTTATGACCGCCGCAAAAAGCAGACCTGCCCCCCCTGTCAAAACCAGGCGCCCCGAAAACGCTACCCCAAGTTCGGCACCCACCATGGCCCCAGCCCAAGACCCTGCAGAAGCACCAATGGCGCCGCCAATCTCTCGGTCTACATCAGCCGGCGAACCATACTTTATCGCATGAACAATTTCAGGTGCCTCGAACAGGGGCGTCAGAATTTGACCGCGAAGTACCCATGCAGGTGCCCTAGATGCTGCTGGAGCAAACGTATCAACAATAATTGCCTGCCCATCAAACACACGCTCAATGAGGTCATTCGCGAGACCGTAGCTGTCACTATTTTCCAGCGGCTTGTAACCAAATCCAACAGCGGCCATTGCCTATCTCCTCAACCACATTTTTTGAATTTCATTAATAATCGTTAGTATTGGCCCCGCAATCAAGGGAGGAGCAGCCCATAAGATCGACGCAAACAGAAAACTTCCAAACGGAGGTCTTAATGATCCAGAATAATCAAAATCGTATGCCCAATAAAAATCTCCAGAAAATTGCGTCCAATAAATACAATATACTCCAAATACAAAAGAAATTAGCATCAATCCAATTTCGTTTGACATTTTTGTGCGAAACTTTTCGATATTATTTCTTTCTAGTATCGCTGCTGTCACAATAAAAAAAACAAATACAAACAACAAATACGCTGAAGTGCAGCACAATGCAAAAAATCCCTTCGCATATTCTACACTTTCGGCCCGTGACAGCACATCAAAATTTCCGTATGCAGATTTCCTGATCAACTCCGGCAAAAACTGTGGTATTCCAGATCCTATTGTGAACTCGTAAAGTTTGCTTCCAAAAATAAGTGAACACGCGGCAAGAATTATCAGAATTACACCGTATATTCCTAGGATGAACGAAACATTTGATTTAATAGTTCTGTTGCGAATGATATTGTATCTCCAATTTCTATTTGGTTCGTATAAGTATTTATTTACATTTTCGAATCTAGGCTAAATTGTCCGTACGTGACGAATTTTTACTCTGATATCTGGATATGCGTTGCGGCTTTCGGCACCAAGCTCCTGCAATGTCGCGCAGCACCAAGAAGTCCGCCTGCGCAATTGCCCGGAAAATCCTGAGCGCGCTTTTCTCGGTCCGCGACTCACCAACGGGCGCGACCGGAGACGGGTCAGTTTCTTCGTGATTGGCAGTCATGAGATCGTCATCATCCATTGCGCGGCTCCCAGACGCGTGCAGAAAGCGCGCAAAACCTGGCGAATACGCCACAGAGTGGCGCACAAAATGGATCGGCAAATGACTTTATTTTTGACAGCAAACCACTACCCCCCGGTTCCGTAGTTCTACTACATCATTGCCGCCAAGCGTCAGGCCGTCAATGCGGGATATAGACTTGGAGTTGTTGTCATAATTTGAGGCCTATGCAGCGATTTTCTGCCTGTTTTTGCCCATCTATCTGCCAATTGTTACCATGCATAGCACTCCATCTGCTCCCGCCCAAAAGCGCAATTGTTGCACGACTGGGGTGGTCAGTTTTGGACGCTGTTCCACCCCTAAACTGGTCACTTTTACACGCTGGTTTCCACGAAAGCGGTCACTCGATGGTGGGAACGTGACTGCAGTCAAACTTTCTCTGACAATCATGCGCGTAGCCTGATCTGCAGGACGCCTTTCTCAGAGACGGCGCGGCGGAGGCGCGTTTCGACAGGGCGGGCAGTTGGCAAGCGATGCTCGTTGTTGGCGCGCTCAAAGACTGAGGCGTCCGACCAGGACCTGCGGCTTTCTCCGGCATAGATCGTGGCGCGACGTGCCTGTGCGCCAGCGGGCATGCGGGTCGACCCTGCGATGTTGACAAGCGTAACGGGAATGATAAGTTTTGTGAAAGCTGGCGCAGAGCCAACCGGCAAACAAGCCCCGAATGCAGACCTCTCTGGTCCTGTGTCGGGGTTTTTTGTTTTGGGGGAATGTCGTGAAACCGTCCATCGAGCTTGGTATCTTGTTCTCACGTTCGGGCAGCTATGCGCGAATTGCGCAAGCCTGCCGGACCGGGGCGCTGGCGGCCATTGCTGCCTTGAATGCGGAGCCCGACTGTGCGGTGACCTTCGTGCCGGTCGAACGCGACCCCGGCGGCAACGTCGATGCGTACGGCCGACTGTGTGCTGACATATTCCGCACGTCGACAGCGCGCCATGTCGTGGGCTGCGTCACCTCGTGGAGCCGCAAGGAAGTGATCCCGACGCTGGAAAAGCACGGCGGCACGCTGTGGTATCCGGTACCCTATGAAGGGTTCGAGGCGTCCGACCACGTGGTTTACACCCACGCCTGCCCGAACCAGCACCTGCTGCCGCTGCTTGACTGGGCGATGCCCGCTTATGGACGCCGCGCCTATCTGACCGGATCGAACTACATATGGGGGTGGGAGATGAACCGCCTCGCACGCGAAACTGTGCTGGCTGCGGGAGGAAACGTTCTGGGCGAACGCTACATTCCCATCGGATCGACCGATGTGGGCCGCATGATAGAAGAGATCGGGGCGACACGGCCGGACTTCATCCTGAATTCGCTGATCGGGCCGTCAAGTTACGAATTTCTGGCAGCATACCGGGTGCTGGGGCTGGATGACCCGCACTTCCGACCCGAAACTTGCCCGGTGCTATCATGCAATCTGACCGAGTGCGAGTTCGATGTCCTGGGCGATGCCGCCGAAGGGCTGATCGCCGCGGGCCCGTATTTCCGCGGTGCGGCCGGCTGGCCATGGGCGGGCGCGTTCGGATCGTCGCACGAGGCGGCGGCCTATGTGGCGGTCCGCGAACTGGCACGGCTGCTGTTGCAGACCCCCGGCGAGGCGAGCCTTGCGCAGCTCCTTGCGGCTGACCGCGCGCCGAACGGGATCGTGGACGCAGAAACGCACCATACCGTGCTGCCCGTGCTGATCGCCCAGGTGCGAAACGGCGCGTTTCAGGTTCTTCAGTCGCGACAGGCCGTGGCGGGCGACCCCTATCTGAGCCGTCGCCGCGACCCGGCCTCTGCCCAGGACACGCGCCCCACGGGATGGCAGCCCCCCGGATTGCGGGTGGTGTCGTGATCCAGACCGTCCATCTTCAGAACCTTGGCGGCGCGCGGGCAGTCATTCTGCACCGCCCGCATCCCAACGTGCAGCTGCTGACGCGACAACTGATTGCCATCGGGCTGGACGTCGTGCAGTGCTGGCCCACGCTTGCCGCCGAGGCCATCGGCGCGAACTTCATCTTCTTTGACGCCGACATGGGACACGACGATCAATTCCCTTGGCGCGCAGGCGAGCCGCCTATGCCGATGATCGCCCTGATTGGGTCCGAGGCTCCGGGGCGGGTTGAATGGGCGTTGCGGGCGGGCGCGCATGCCCAGCTTCTGAAACCCGTGGGCGACAATGGGGCGTTTTCCGCGTTGCTGATCGCGCGCGACGCGTTTCATGCCCGCTCTGCGCTTCAGGCCAACATCGCCGATCTGCGCCGAAGGCTGGACGCACGCCAGACCGTGGTGCGCGCCGTGGGGCTGCTTGCCGCACGCGGAACTTCCGAGACCGACGCCTATGCGCAGTTGCGAAGGATGGCGATGGCTTGGCGCGTCGGCTTTGAAGAAGCGGCGGGGCGGGTCGTCGCGCAATACGGCGAAGAAAGGGGCGGCGATGACCAGCATAAACCAAACTGACCTCGCGCGACCGCAAGGCGCGCTGGTGCGTTTGTTGCGCCGCCCGATGGCGGTGCTGGGGCTGGTGTTGATCGCGTTGGTGGTAGGTGCGGCATCGGCCGCGCCGTGGATCGCGCCCTTCGCACCGCAAGAGCAGTTTTTCGATGGCCTGACGATCGAAGGCGCGCCGTTGCCGCCCGGCGGGGCGTATCTGCTGGGCACAGACCTTCTGGGGCGCGATCTGTTGTCGCGCCTTTTGCACGGGGCGCGCACCTCGCTGGTGATCGGAGTGGTGGCCAACGGGATTGCGCTTTTCATCGGGGTGCTGGTTGGGTTACTCGCGGGCTATTTCCGCGGTTGGATCGGCACTGTGCTGATGCGGTTTACCGATCTGATGATGGCGTTTCCGTCACTTTTGCTGGCGATCTGCCTGTCGGCGATCTTTCAGCCCTCGTTATGGATTGTGGCGATGGTCATAGCACTCGTCAGTTGGGTGCAGACGGCGCGGGTGATCTACACGGAAACGACATCGCTGGCGGAACGCGATTTCATCGCCGCCGAACGCACGCTGGGTGCGAGTACGCCCCGCATCATGTTCCTGCACATCCTGCCGCATCTTCTTCCCACAATCATCGTCTGGGGTACGCTGGGGATTTCGACCACTGTGCTGCTGGAGGCGACGCTGTCGTTTCTAGGGGTAGGCGTGCAGCCCCCGACGCCAAGCTGGGGCAACATCATCTTCGAGAACCAGACCTACTTCCAGTCGGCGCCTTGGCTGGTCTTTATCCCGTCGCTGGCGATTATCGGTCTGGCACTAGCGTTCAACCTGGTCGGCGACGCGCTGCGCGACGTACTGGACCCCTTGCAGCGGGAAAGGTCCTGACATGGCAATCTACTTGATCCGGCGGCTGGTGCAGGCGGCGCTGATCCTGCTCGGCGTCAGTTTCATCACATTTTTGCTGCTTTTCGTTCTGCCCGCCGACCCTGTGCGCCAGATTGCCGGGCGGTCCGCAACTGCGGAAACGGTTGAAAACATCCGCCTGCAACTCGGCCTGGACCAGCCGTTCCTCGTGCAATACGGGCGGTTTTTGCTCGGCCTTGTGCAAGGCGATCTTGGTCGTAGCTATCTGCAGAAGACCGAAGTGGCCGCACTGATCTGGTCGCGGCTGCCTGCAACACTGTTGCTGATGGCGGCGGGAATCGCGGCCGAACTGGTGTTTGGCATCGTGATGGGCGTGGCAGCTGCTCTGTGGCGCGGTCGACTTGTGGACCAGACGCTGATGATCACATCATTCATCACAGTCTCTGCTCCGCAATTCGTGGTCAGCCTGCTGCTTTTGTACGTCTTCGCCGTCGAGTTGCGCTGGTTTCCAATCGGTGGCTACGGCACGTTTGCGCATCTCGTGCTGCCCGCACTGACGCTTGGCATCCTCGGATCCGGCTGGTATTCGCGCATGATGCGATCCTCGATGATCGAGGTGATGGGGGCCGACTTCATCCGCACCGCGCGCGCCAAAGGGCTGACCCGCGCCCGCGTCATCATGCGCCATGCCCTGCCAAATGCGATCCTGCCCATCGTTGCGATGATCGGCATCGACATCGGCGTCTTCATGGGCGGCATCGTGGTGGTGGAATCCGTGTTTGGTTGGCCCGGCATCGGGCAATTGGCGTGGCAGGCGATCCAACGCGTCGACACGCCCATCATCATGGGCGTCACCCTCGTATCCGCGCTCGCCATCGTGCTTGGCAACCTGCTTGCCGACATCATTACCCCGCTCATCGATCCCAGAATCCGGCTGCGTTAGTCCGGCACATAACCAATAGGAGAGAACAATGACCAAGTTTCTGACCACCACCGCGATTGCGCTGATCCTTTCCCTGCCAGCCATGGCGCAGGACTATGTCCCCGACCCGGCCGCCAAGGCGGGCGGCTCGATCACGATTACCTACAAGGACGACGTGGCCACACTTGACCCCGCCATTGGCTACGACTGGCAGAACTGGTCGATGATCAAATCGCTGTTCGACGGGCTGATGGATTATGTGCCGGGCACTACGACCCTGCGTCTGGGTCTGGCCGAAAGCTATGAAATCTCGCCGGACCTGATGACCTACACCTTCAAGCTGCGTTCCGGCGTTCTGTTCCACAACGGGCGCGAAATGACAGCCGACGACGTGAAGTATTCGCTGGACCGGGCGACAAACCCCGCGACCCAGTCGCCCGGCGCAGGTTTCTTCGGCTCGATCGCGGGCTTTGAGAATGCTGGCGACGCAGGGTTGTCGGGAGTCGAGGTCATAGATCCGCTGACCGTCAGGATCACCCTGTCGCGCCCCGATGCCACGTTTCTGCACGTCATGGCGCTGAACTTTGCCTCAGTGGTGCCGAAGGAAGCCGTCGAGGCCGCCGGCGACGATTTCGGCAAGCACCCGGTTGGCACGGGGGCGTTCAAACTGGCCGACTGGACGCTTGGCCAAAGCCTGACCTTCGCGAAGAATGCCGATTACTGGCGCGAAGGCGTGCCTTATCTGGATCAGGTGGTGTTCGAGGTAGGCCAGGAACCCATCGTGGCCCTTCTGCGCCTGCAAAGCGGTGAGGTCGACGTTCCCGGTGACGGCATTCCGCCCGCAAAGTTCACCGAGGTGATGGCAGACCCCGCACAGGCGGCGCGGGTGGTGGTGGGCGGCCAGTTGCACACCGGATACATCACTATGAATGTCACTATGCCTCCGTTTGACAAAGTCGAAGTGCGGCAGGCGGTGAACATGGCGATCAACAAGGATCGCATCGTGCAGATCATCAACGGGCGCGCTACGCCCGCCAATCAACCGCTGCCGCCCTCAATGCCGGGCTATATCGAAGGCTTCGTGGGCTATCCCTATGATGTCGAAGGGGCGAAGAAACTGCTGGCGGATGCAGGTTTCGCAGACGGGTTCGAGACGGAACTGTTTGTGATGAATACCGACCCCAACCCGCGCATCGCGCAGGCGATCCAGCAGGACCTTGCCGCCATCGGTATCAAGGCCAGCATCCAGAATCTGGCACAGGCCAACGTGATCGAGGCGGGCGGCGCAGGCACCGCGCCCATGATCTGGTCAGGCGGCATGGGTTGGATCGCCGATTTCCCCGATCCGTCCAACTTCTACGGCCCGATCCTGGGCTGTGCCGGCGCGGGCGATGGCGGCTGGAACTGGTCCAAGTTCTGCGATGCAGCTCTTGATGCCAAGGCGACCGCGGCCGACAGCATGTCCGATCCTGCCAAATCTGCCGAACGTCTCGCAATGTGGTCAGATGTCTATTCCGCGGTGATGGCGCAGGCTCCGTGGGTGCCGGTGTTCAACGAGGAGCGCTATACCATAAAGTCTGAACGCATAGGCGGCGCGGATGCGCTGTTTGTCGATCCGGTGTCGATCCCTGTCAACTATGACTACGTTTTCGTGAAGTAACCATGTGCAAGGTCTGCGACTATACAATCCACGCAGCGCAACATCATTTCGGCTGGGACAACGCCCTTGTCCCGGCCGAACGGGTGGCGCCGGGATCGACGATCCTGTTCAAATGCCATGATTCCTCGGCGGGCCAGCTCGGCCCGTCGTCCACAGTTGCCGATGTCTCGACGCTGGATTTCGGCAAGATCAACCCGACATCGGGGCCGATCTTTGTCGAAGGTGCACAGCCCGGCGACGTGCTCAAGGTAACCATCGACAGCTTCACCCCCGTCCGCCACGACGGGCGTGGCTTTGGCTGGACGGCAAACATTCCGGGCTTTGGCCTCCTGGCCGATCAGTTCACCGACCCCGCCCTACATATCTGGTCTTATGACGCAGGCCAGATGGCGCCGGCGATGTTCGGCACGCAGGGCATGGTTCCCTTGAAACCATTCGCGGGCACCATCGGCAATGCGCCTGCCGCCCCAGGCCTGCACTCCGTCGTCCCGCCCCGACGGGTGGGCGGCAATCTGGACATCCGCGATCTGACCGCGGGCGTGATCCTGTATCTGCCGGTAGAGGTGGAGGGCGCATTGTTCAGCGTCGGCGACACCCATGCGGCCCAAGGCGACGGCGAGGTTTGCGGCACCGCCATCGAATCCCCGATGGACGTGGTGCTGACGCTGGACCTGGTGAAGGGCGCGCATCTTAAAACCCCGCGCTTTACTACCCCGGGTCCGGTAACGCGCCATCTGGACGCCAAGGGGTATGAGGTCACGACCGGCATCGGCCCCGACCTGATGCAGGCCGCGCGCGATGCCGTGTCGCACATGATCGACTTTTTGTGTGCAACGCGCGACATGGCGGCGGTCGATGCCTACATGCTGTGTTCCACCTGCGGAGACCTGCGCATCTCGGAGATCGTGGACATGCCCAATTGGGTGGTTAGCTTTTACTTCCCGCGCGTTGTGTTCGAATGAACGCAGTTGCTCGGCCCGCCGCCCTGACCGAGCCCCAGCTCCTCACGGTGTCGGGCCTGACCGTGTCAGTCGGGGGAAAGCCGCTGGTGCAGGATCTGTCCTTCACGCTCTCGCGAGGCGAAACGCTTGCGATCGCCGGGGAAAGCGGCTCGGGCAAATCCATCACGTCGCTGGCGATCATGGGCCTTTTGCCGCCGAACGTCGCCATCACCAAGGGCGCGCTGACGTTTGGCGGCACCGACCTTGCGACCTTGCCCGAGGCGCAAATGCGTGGTCTGCGCGGAAGTCGCATTTCGATGATCTTTCAGGATCCGATGAGCAGCCTGAACCCGGTGATGACCGTTGGCAGCCAACTGACCGAGGCGATCCGCGCGCATGAGCCTTTGTCCCGCGCCACCGCCCGTCAAAGGGCCCTGGAGGCGCTGACCGCAGTGCGGATGTCGCAACCCGAACGCCGTCTCGACCAGTTCCCGCATGAGCTGTCCGGCGGCATGCGCCAACGGGTGATGATCGCCATGGCGCTGGCTCTGCGACCCGAGGTGCTGATCGCCGACGAACCCACGACCGCGCTCGACGTGACCGTGCAGCGCGAAGTGTTGGACCTGTTGCGCGACCTGCAACGCGACCTGGGTACCGCGATCATCCTGATCACCCACGACATGGGTGTGGTGGCCGAAATGGCCGACCGGGTAATCGTCATGAAACAAGGGCGCTTGGTGGAACAGGCCGCCACGGCCGATCTGTTCCGCACTCCCACCGCGCAATACACCCGCGACCTGCTGGCCGCTGTGCCGCGCATAGGAATGGGGGCGGCCCGCGACCTTGTTACATCGGACCCCGTCGCCAGCCTTAGGGACGTCGTCGTGCGGTTTCCCCTGCGCGGCGGGCTTCTGGGCAGGATTACCCACAATGTCCATGCCGTGGAACATGTCAGCCTTGATATCCGCCGTGGCGAGACCTTCGCGCTTGTGGGTGAATCTGGTTGCGGAAAATCCACCGTCGCCAAGGCCCTGGTGGGTCTCGTACCGCATCAGGGCAGGATAGACATTTCTGGTCAGCCGCTAGGCAATCTGACCCCCGCCGAGTGGCAAGCGATGCGTCGCCGCGTGCAGTTTGTGTTTCAGGACCCGATGGCGTCGCTCGACCCCCGGATGCGGATCGGCGATGCGATTGCCGAACCGTTGGTTATCCACGGCGTGGGCACCCCTGCCGACCACCGCGTCCGCGTAGCAGACCTTTTACAGCGGGTGGGCCTTTCCGCCGACCAGATGGCCCGCTATCCGCATGAGTTTTCTGGCGGCCAGCGTCAACGCATCTGCATCGCGCGCGCCCTGGCGCTGAACCCTGCCCTGATTATCGCCGATGAAAGCGTGTCGGCGCTGGACGTATCGGTGCAGGCCCGTGTGCTCGACCTGCTGGGCAAATTGCAAAAGGAATTCGGCATCGCGTTGCTCTTCATCAGCCACGACATGGCCGTGGTCGAGAACATCTCGGACCGGGTCGCAGTGATGTATTTGGGCCAGATCGTGGAGACGGGAACTCGCGACCAGATTTTCCGCAACCCGCAGCACCCCTACACCCGCCGCCTGATCGAAGCGGTACCGGTGCCCGACCCGCAACACCGCCGCGCGGGGGTTCCGCGTCTGGCCGGCGAGATACCGAGCCCGATCCACAAGACAGGCGCGGCCCCGAAACGCGCCCTATTGCGGGACATCGGCGATGGCCACATGGTGGATGAGAATTCCTGAAACGTCTTTAATATCTTGATTTTGTTTGATTTTTCTATCCATCGACGCCGTGCAATGCTTCACCAATCGCCTGTACCGCCTGGCAGCAAACTCAAGGTCAGGCCCGATATCTCACTTGTGCATCTGTTTGACCAGAAGGGGAAACGGACCAACTGACGCGCTGCCACAGTGGCCACCGTGCCGCGTGCCCGTCGCCAGATTATCTGGGACTTCGCGTACCAGCGGCGATCCATGGACAAGGACAAGCTTTACCCCGGGTATGGCGGAGGGGTCCGGGTCTCGGTGCGCTCAAAATCCCACGCTTCATCAATCAAGCGTTCGAGGTCGTATTGCGGGTACCAACCCATGAGCGTTTTCGCCTTGCAATTGTCAAGCCAGGTACTGTGGAACGGCGTTTCAATTGTCACGACCGGGCCACCGGTTTTGACGCTGGCCAGAAGCGCTGCCTCGGCGTAATTGACGGGTTCATCCATCGCGATGTTGAAGGTCTGTTGTCGCGTTGCCGGGTTGTCGATCGCGCATAGGATGGCCTCGACAAGATCATTCACCTGCAACACATTGCGCCTGAGCGGTGCGCCAGTGACGTCGCGTGCTGAGGGCACTGCGCCCAGTATCGCAAGGTCATCGGCGGTCGACCCCACAATGTCGCGCCAACGGGGAGCGCCAAACACGTCCGGCCCGAATGTCAAAGCGGCGCGAAAATCATCGTCGGCCATCAACCATGGTGCGCGCAGACAGCAACCATTGATCCCATATTGCGTGTAGTATTGGCCTAGCATGACCTCTTCAAGCACTTTGGCTAGGCCATAGCAGCCAGGGGTTGCGGCAAAGGGCGTTTCCTCCGTCACTGGCCCGGGCTGGGGATAATAGAAATGGCCGACTGCGGCGTCGCCCCCGATCAGGATGAACTGCTCCGCCGTGGCGGTCTGCCGGAAAGCTTCGAGCAGCCAGAACATGCCCTTGACCGCCACGTCCATGACGATGCTCGGCGTATCTTTGCAGGTGGCCAGGTGAATGACATGGGTCACTCCAACCATCGCCTTTTCGACCACTTCCAAGTGTTCAATGGACCCCTGGACCACGTCAAGCCGGTCATGATCGATTGCCAGCCGACGCGAGAAACACAGCGCCCGGATGCGAGCGTGCGACAAGCGAGGCTCGGTCAAGAGCCGTGGAAGAAGGTGGCGACCGACCTTGCCGGTGGCGCCAGTCACAAGAATGCGCATAGAAAAACTCTCAAAACTCGGGTGCTGTTCAAGCGTTTAGTCGCCCAGCGGCAGCGGAAAGTCATACGCATCGCCGCTATCTAGACTGATCTTGATGCGCCGCATTTTTTCGAGCGCCGGCGGACCAAGGGTCTCAGCGGTTAGAAGCGCGAGCATGTCCACCAGGGCCAGCATCTTGTAGCGAGACGACGAGGGTTTGTAATAATTGCCGTCTTCGGTGTAGGCGAACGGGATCAGGATATCGGCCACGGCCGCCAGCGGCGACCCGACTGGCGCGATGGCAATGGTCTTGCCACCATAGCGCTTGGTGATCGCCAGCGCGTCCGCCACCGATTTTGACGCTCCTGAGATCGAAAGGCCGACCGCAATAGTGGAGGCATCGGCCACGGCAGCGGTCATCCGTTGCGTCGCCCCATCGGCATTGGCCACCACTTTTAGGCCCAGCCGAAAGAAGCGGAACTGGAATTCCGTGGCGATCCAGGATGAGATTCCACCGACGCCGTAGACATTGATCAGCCCCGCGCCCGACAGCATCTGTGCAGCGCCGAGTAAAACCTCCTCCCGGGCGGTTTCGCGCAACGCGGCGACGATGGCTTCGATGCCGCCGCACACGGCTGCGACCGAATGCGCCTTGCCAAGTTCCACGGTTCGATTCTGGGAATCTATGAAGGCGCCGCCGAGGGCTTGGGCCCGAGCGAGCTGGGTCTTGAGCTCTCGCGTGCCCTCCAAGCCGAGCGCGGTAGCCCCGGGCGACCTTGGCGGCGGCGACCACGGCATCGGTTTCGCCACTGGCCGAAAACAGCAGCAGCGTGTCGTCCTGGCCAAGCGTGGCGGCGCGCATCTGCAAAAGATAGCTGTCACTGACGGCGGCGGTGGGTAGGCCAAGCCGGAAAAAGCGGTTGGCCGCTGCAACACGGTCCAGTTTGGTGGGCTCAGATCAATACGACAAGACATGTTAAAGCCGCCCACTAGGCGACTTACTTTTAGGTGGTTGGCTTGGCCAAGGCTGCTGACAGGCGCCCCAATTCTTTATTCTTCCGTGGGAAGCAGTGAAGTTGATGAACCATGGGCGCTGTCCCGATGCCAGGTCTTTGACCGCAACGTGTTTCCGTGAGGCCAACAGATACCTTCCGTCCGCCGCCACGAAGCGTTTTCGTTATGCCCTCCCGGCCAAGCATTCCGCTCGGCAATAAGAAGCCATAGCATTACGATTTCGCCACCGTCAGAAATTGCTGGCATTGCGTCTGAGTCGAGCAGAACGCACTGGTTGTGCCGCTTGCCACCATAGGAGACAAAAGTTGGCTCTCCGGTCCGGTTGTTCCAGACGCCTGGACCGTCAGAAGTAAGCCCAAGCTGCTTGGCAAGCCAAGGTGCCGGAAGATGGCAGCCGGCTCCTTCTGGAAGCGCAACATCCAAGTGCGATTCCCACTGATACTGAAGTACCGGGAACGAGAGGTCGACTTCCTCTGGAATATGCCGAGTGTCGATTCTCCAGCGGCTCTGGGGCCAATTCGAGCGCCATGGCGCCTCGCCCAGAAATTGCTCATCGGTGAAGCTTCTTGGCTCCCAACTGGTCACATCAAGGGATTGCTTGTCAATTATGTCGTCGACAAATCGCTTCAAGAGCGATTTTCGAACCTGGACAGAGTAGATGAAGCGGAATTCCTGCTGTCGCAGTCCGTGCAGTGCGGGCTTGCCATCACCATACTTGTTCTCGACTGACTGATGCTCGTAGAGCACCGTCCACTTTTTTCCTTCCCCGTCGGTCCTTTGGAGCATTGTCGCGAATTCGGAATGTGGATCAGCCGAGAAAGGCCACCCGGGTAGTTGCGGCTCTGTCACGCTTTCAAGAGAAATCCAAGGGGAACCAACCCAGCTTTCTGTTCCTGTACGTTCTAGCGCGGGTTCCGCTAAAACAGGCGAGAGAATTGTGGGATCGATGTCGCGTTGGAAGCCGAGGTCGTGTGGGTCCCTGTAAGCCCGCGGCAAATTTCCATAATCCAGGTCAACCCAGAAATTGTCGGCAAGGCGGCATAGCAGCTCGTCGAGGGCAAGCCATTGATACTTCTTTCCAATGCGCTCGGTTCTCGGCCGGTCCCGGGAGTAGCGCATGCCGGATGCCTGATCGTTGGCGAAAAGACGCTTGGTCCAACCCAATTGGTATGCACGATTGGCAACCCAACGCTGTGCCTTGCGAGGATCTATGGGCTCGGGCCTCTTGTCCGCTTTCTCCTTGCGGTGGAGAACCTTGTCCTGCACCTCGCTGCGGTAGCGCAGCACTTCGTCTGGACTTAGCAGCGCGATGAACGCCTGTTCGGTCGTTTTGACGCGCTCTCTCCAAGCATCCACTTCCTGCTGCGACGGTTTGCGGTGAGTTTCAAAAGGTGTTGGTTTCATCCCGGCGAGATACGGGTTGGCGATATTCTCCAGCGCCGCCAAGGCAGCCCGGCGCTCGCCGACACCGTCGACAACTTCTTGGGTGAATTTGGATAGCTTCTGTGCAGAGGTAAGCGGAAGCTGCTTGTTGAGCGGGACATCAAGAAAGTTTCGGATCCGTGAATTGACCTCGTACTGGGCAAAGTCTCCCATGAAACCGGTCGTCGAGCGCAGTATCTCGTCGTCGCCCGCTTTGTTGGCGAGGGCTTTAAGCTGCTCCTCAGTTGCTCGGAAGACCGGACGTGGCGACGCGTACGGTGGCCTGCATCGGGAAATATCCACCTGAGCAGGAAGCTGGGTCCTGCTTTCCGCCAGCTCGATGATGCCTAGCGCATAGTCCCGAACCAGAGTGCCAAGTGGCGGATTCCCGTCCTTGAAAACATTCTCGTAGACCGAGGCCGCATACGAACTACACCTCTGTTCCGTCTGATCCAGCGTACTTGCTCCGAAAGCCGCTGCCAGAAGCCTCTCAAGAACATAGAGGTCGTTCACCTGGGCAAATGTGGTCAGCAACTCGGCGAACAATTCCTGACGAGCGACGAATACCGACGCAAGCGCCTTTGTCGCCTTGTCCCTAATGCCTCGGTTCGAGGCGGTTAAGAACCAGCAAAGCATCAACGCCGCCAAACGCTGGTTTTCAAGTGCAGTAATGTCAGTTTGACCGACCAGGCACCAATCCATCAGCCGTCCCGCCGGCGAGTCCTCCTCTTCGGACATACGGTTAAGGTCGACCGTCCAAAAGGCATCCCGCTTGGGAAGGCTTTTTGGCAGAAGGTTCTTGTGAAGCAGATCAGCATTCCACGGGTGCCCGGCCGACACCGAGAGCTCAATCAGAAGCGCAGTCCGATCCTCGTTGGTGCCTGCCAATAGGTTGAGAAGCTCAAGACTGCGGTCACTGAAAGCGCTATGGGCCCGCCATTTGGCGCTTTCAGCGAAATGGGACGCGAAGCTCCACCACCATAGGTCGAACTTTCCAGGCAGGACGTCGATAAGCTCCAAGGCGAACTTCTCGGGCACCAGTGTCGCCAAGGCTTCGAAAAGGCCGCTCCAGCGCCAGTCGATCTGGTCACCCGCCAAGACGAAGGCTAGCTTCCCTCCGTTCCCAAACGCGGCCGCAATGTCGTCGACATCCGCCAGAAGTGCCTGACCCATGAGGTGGTCTTGAAAGCGCTGGAAGCAGAACCGCACCGCATCCGGCTCCGGTTCCATGGGATCTTCGTCCTCCCTTGCCGGCGGCGGATCGAGTCGGAAAAGCCCCGCCAGACGGAGTACGTCCAGCCAGGACTTTCCCGCGGGCGACGCAAAAGAGGAAAAGCAATCTTCGGCGATTCGAAGGGCATCCACCCGCGATAAATAGTCCGTCCGCAGCTCCGCCATCTTCCTGGCTATTGCTAGGACGGACTTCTTGGTTGGACCCACCAACTCGTCTGATCCGTCGCGCCCTGCGTTAAGGTTTCTTCCCACACTATCTAGGTAGTAGGACAGGATCGCTTTGGTTCCTTGCAGGCCCTTTGGAAATTCCTTCGTGCCATCCCTGGCTAATGCCAGACAGGTGCTACGAAGAAAAAGTGGATTTATGAACTCCGGGGCGAGCCACGGTGTGCTTGGCCGCGCGATGCCGCGCCGATCAAGATAGACGCGCGCCGCACTGGCCTGCTCTTCCGGAGTTGCAAATCCGGCGACGGTGAATCGAGCCGCTCGACCTAGCAACTCGGCAGAGAATGCGTGGGGGACGTACTCACTTCGGCATGAGAGAACGCAAGCAAGGTGTGGATAATTCTTCACTCGGGCGAGGAAGCCGGCCAGGTGGTTCTTCCAAAAATGACTGCCGATGCCTTCGTTTACGCCGTCGATGAGCAGAAGCCCCCTGGTTCGATTTGCCTCGGCCGCCGCGTCGAGCGCGCCCAGGATGGCATCAACCGCCGAACCACCCATATCGAGCAGAGCTGATACCTGCGCCCCAGGTTCGCCCTCGGCGAACTGCTGGCCAAGCATCAGTACAACAGGCTGTCCACGTTTGACCGCCTCTTGGGCTTCATGACCGAACAGGTGTGATTTACCACTGCCGGCAGACCCTTCAATTACGGCGAAACGGTCCCGCTCAGCTTTGAAATACTTGCGGCCAACACAAGAGTGAAAGGTGTCTACGAGGTCGCTTAACGCGGATACGTCGTCGCGCAGACTTCGCAGATGGTCACGCCCGCTATAGGGTTTTTTCTCCTCATTATCCCGCTCCTGAGCCCACTGCCAACGTTGCATACCCGCAACGGCGACTTGCAGCTCACTCGCCCTCTTGACCCAAACTTCGCTGTTCCAAGACCGTTCTCCTTCAAAGGAAAATTCTGACGCGATCTCGACCAGTGAAGCTTTGGCGGCCTCAATCTTGTCGGTCAGCTCTTGAGGTATTTCCAACGGCAACAATGCCCGACTTGGTACGACCGTGCCGTCGATTTTGGCGACCATCGTTTCCAGTTCTGCGACGACTTTGGGATCTCTCGTTACTGTCAGGAACAGTTCCTGCAGGCTGACATTCACATGATCTTCGGGATGGAACCGCTCATCTAGCAGGGCCACAGCACCATCGACGTGTCGTGCAAACCAGTCGGAGGTGAATTCGGCGCCACCGAACCAATAGAGCCTGAGACCGGCAGCGGCAGGCTTTGCCAGCCGCTCAATGAGCTCGGACTCTGTCCAAACTCGAAAATCTACTGCGGACATGCCGAGCGACTTGGCATGCTCCTGCCATGCCGCAACATGGTCTTCCCAATGCTCCCAGCCGGCTTTACCTCTGCCCTTCTTACCCGCGCGATCAGTGAGATTACATGGGAAGGCGACCGTGTAGCTCGTAAGCGCGGGATGAGTGGCGAGCGCCTGCAGAACCGACTTGTCGACCTGACCCCAGTCGATATCACCCGTTCTCAGGAAATATTTCGCCTGAAAACCGTGTTTCTCACCGGTCGGGTCGATCCAATAAGCCTCGACACCACCATCACCGCCGGCGCCGTCAACACGTCTGAAATGCGCGGCCACCGGATGTTTCTCCCGCCGGGCAAGCTGGCATACCAACTCTTCGAAAGAGTCACGCTGGCCGCGCTTAAAGCCCTTGATCTGGGAGAAATCTACATCAGCCAAAATAAACCGCCGGACTTGGCATTATTGAAGGACACTGAGGCATTGTATTTACACATGCCTAGATTCTAACAGACAAGTCGGCGAGAACAATATGAGAACGCCGAGTTTCTCACTGGTTAGTGCATACAAGGTACATTTTTATTTTTGGCTATCTTTCCTTAAGATGCTGAATAGCTTCGGAAGCCCGCGCCGCAGCCGTAAAAATGGCCCGATCATCGTTCTTGAGGACCTGCAACCAATTGGCCAGATACTGCGCATGAACGACACCTCCAGCTTAATGCCCAATTCGGCACAAAGGAACGCCGCACCCGCCAATCTTTTCGTCGCGACCTTTATCGGGCATCCCGGCATCAACCTCTTTCCTGGCCAGGTCGATGCGACCGGTCAGGTTCGGATCGGAGAGCTAGACCTTGCGTCTCCTTTGGCAGCGCGGGCCCTCGGTCAATCCGTGACCGTTGGGATCCGTCCCGCCGACATCCGGCTGGGCGAAGGACCGAACAGCTTTTCGGGCCAGCTGCGCGAGACCGAATTCACCGGCGCCGACACAATCCTCTCGCTCGCTTTGGCCGACGGGAATACCTTCCGCGTCAGGACCACGGAGCGGCAGCACCGTGCTGGCGCAACCCTTAAGATGTCGGTAGCGTCCGAGGACATTCATCTCTTCGACGAAGCGGGCAACAGGATCGAACCCATGACGGCCAATTATGACGCCAATCCCTTTGACGGCATTAACCAAGACCATGCCGCCTTGTGGACGATGCTGGTCCATGACGACATCGAGGCCTTTATCCGCTGTGACTGGGATGCCCATGCCCGCGACTTCGTGGCCTCCGGTTTTTTCGGGATCAATGCCGGATCGTCGGCCGACCCGGCGCAATGGGGCGCCGCCTTTCCCAGTCTCGATGCCTACCGTTCGAACTGGGTTGGCTTTGCCGAGGCCAGCGCTGGTCGCTCCCCGCCGCAGGTCCTGCGCGAGGCCCATTTCAAGGCATCGAGGTTGAACAAGATCGAAATCAACGGCACCTTTGCCTTTTGCCTCAAGAGCTTCAACGGATCAGTGAGCTTTTCCGACGGCACGACCGAGCGTCTGTTTTGGGAAACGAGCTACTTTTGCCGCAAGCTCGACGGCAAGTGGCATATTGCAGCCTTCATCGGCTTCATGCCCGGCAGGACCTTGGCACAAGTTGCTTCGAGCTGAAGGTGTCGCATGTGTAGCCTAGCCTTTGGATCGGTTCTGCCTCAATCCGTGAGGTGGAGGAGCAGCAAGCGGGTTCTCCTCAAATCCGGAGGGAACTTGGGGCGCACGTCACCTGCTAAATTCGGTTAAAGGCGGGGCTGATTAGGCCAAGCCGTCAAACTCCGGATTACGGGGTCCACCAATTGCCCGAGACGGTGATCAACACCTGCAGCCGGATCGAGTCACCAAAGTAGTAGTCCTGTTCAGGGAAATCCTTTCCGGTGATCGAATCCCAAAGTGTGTTCAACCACTCTTGGTTTTCGGCCCCACCCAACATGGCGCCGACAGCAAGTGGCGCAACGAAAGGAAGATCGGTTTCTTTGCTGAAAGCTTCGCCCGTTGAAATGCGATATCCGGCTACAAAGTTTGTCGGTTCACCGCCTGCCTTTGCCTTGGCCCACGCGGTCGTCTTACGCTGGCTTTCCAGCAGATCTGGCTGCCCGAAAGAGATATAAGACATCGCCAGACGCCACGGCGTTCTGCAGGCATTGTAATAGTAATCGCCGTCGTATTCGGTTTCCAGATAGGCTCCGACCACGGGTTTGAAAGTACCGTCAACCTGATACATGAAGTCCGGCATAAGGCCTGTGGCATTGGCTTTTGACAAAGCCGTTTGATTTACGGTCCGGTTAATCCGGGCGAGAATAGCATTCCATTCATCAGCATTCTCCGGATCGGCCTTGGCAAATGTAATCAGTTGACCCGTCATGAAATCTGAGGGACGCGTGCGCTCGGCATCATCACCGTGCGCCCAATCACCGGGGGTCAGGTTCCAGAAGGCTGAATTTACATCCATGGCCAGAATGTCGTGCAGCACTTTCAGGGCTTGACCTTTGTAATCCTTTTCTGGAGTCGATCCCCATTGGATGTCCGCCAGCAAAAGCCCGTAGGCAATATCCAAATCGCCGTCCGTGGCCGAGTCCGGGCCCTCAACATCCACCATCTTGCCATCCTGAAGCGTCTGCTTCCAGGCCATCAGATTTGTTCCCGCGCTGCTGGGATGATTAAGGTAAAACTGCATCAGCGCATCAAACAAGGATTGATCGGCCATATAGGCCGAAATCACCATCCCATAACCTTGCCCTTCGGAAACCCCTGACTCCGTGTTGTCATACTTGATCCAGGCGCCTTGTCCGCCGGCGTCGCGGACATAGGCTTTCTTCCACACTTCAAAGTGCCGTTGGACAGCCGCGTTCATGTCTTCGCGGCTGACATGCGACGGGAAAATCACGTCACCGGCATAGTTACCTGCTGTCGGAAAAGGCTTAGCAGCCACCCCTTCTGCGGAGGCGTTAGAAAGGCCCATCGCCATCGATAAAAGTGCAGCAAAAGCGGCGAGAACGTACTTTGCCGATGCCGCTGAAAGGCTCAATTGTCTGGTGTTCACAGGCACTAACCCCATTTTTGAAACTCAACTATTTCGCCGTACTTCTGACTCCTGGCCGGCCAGCTTATCAAATTTTCCAATTGAGGGGATCGCGCGGTCGCAGTGAAGAAGCGGCCGCGCGACGGCATGCAGGCTACTTGGTGTAGCGTGCTGCCTGTTCTTGAGTCAGGCGCGCGGCAGCGCCGCTGTCTTGGTGGGATCAGCCAAGCGCGGGCAGGAAGGGTTGGCCTGCGAGCGCCTGGGCGAAGAGTGCGAGAACGAAACCGCTGTAGGCGACAGTTGCGGCAATGACAGCCATGCGACCTTGGGCAGGTGCAAGGCGGGCCACGGCCAGCCCCACGAGCGGCACGGCATGCAGAGCATGGGTTGCAAATAGATGGGGGACGCGGAAGTCGCCGGCGTCACGAGACCAGCCGAGGACTGCAAGGCTGCGGGTGGACGTGCCAACAAAGTGGCCCAATGTCGAGGACATGTAGCCGGCCACGATGAGAGTCAGGACAAAGGTCGCAATCAGCCCCAAGGCGATCGACAATTGCAGGGCGCTGGGCAGGCGGCTGTCCTTGTTGCGCCAGATCGCTATCCCCATAACCAGATTGGCCGAGGTCAGAGTGACCGCGAACGCCCCCATCAGGCCGTATAGCGCTGTCATCACCGGGTTCACGATGTTGAAATGCGATGCGGTTTGAAAGCTGGCGGCGCCGCCGACCCAGGCGATCTCGCCCAAAACGGTGAAGCAGACCACCGCGATATACCCGCGCCAGAGGCGGCTCATACGGGTTGCCGGGGCCACGTAGCGGGCGAAAAAGGCGAGGGTGATCAGGTAGATCACCAAGGCGGAGTGGAACTTCAGTGGTTTGATCCAAACCGATTCGCCCTGAAAGAGCCGACCATCCAGCACCAACGCGGCGAAAAGGGGGATCATGGCAAGGGTCAGCAGGGCGGCAACCCCTGTGAGGGCGGGAGCGTCACGCCACATGCGGGCGAGGTTGAGGCCGGAACGGGGGGTGGCGAGGGCTACGGTCATGCTGACACCTTGGAGGCTGAGGCCCGGGCGGCAAAGATGGCGCGAAGGGCGGTGAAGGCTGCAAACCCTGCGGGGCCGAACAGGAATGTCGGCACAAGGCAGAGCAGGACGAACAGATGGGGGATGCCCTCTGCTCGGGCAGTACGGGTGATCCAGGCCCCAACGAACAGATCGAAGGCGAGGTAGTGGATCCATCCGGCAAGGGCGACCCCTGGCGAAGTGAACAGGGCCATAACCTCGGGCAGCGAGCCGAAGCCGCCTGGCGCGGAGGACCAATGGACCAGGATAAGGGCGGTGTAGCAGACCGACAGCAGGACGGGGATCGCGAGTCCGGCAACACGGTCGGACCAACGGGGAGAAAGCGGGGCAAGAGCGAGGGCCAGCCAACCGATCAGAACGGTTGGGCTGGCGATTTGAAACAGCGATTCGGGGGTCATGGGGGCTTCCATCTTTACACTGTCAGGATTATGTGAACTAATCTAGCCACTGTCAAGATGTCTTTTGACAGCTGGCACCCGAGCGTTTATGGAGGCGACATGAGCGGTGACATCAAACCCTATCACCACGGCGACCTGCGGGCCGTTTTGCTGCGTGCGGCCGAAGCAGAACTAGCCGAACGCGGGATCGAGGCGTTTTCGCTGCGGTCAGTGGCCAAGCGGGCTGGGGTGAGCCATGCCGCCCCGGCGCACCACTTTGGCGATACGGGCGGGTTGCTGACCGCGCTGGCGGCGCAAGGCTACCAGCTGTTTCTGGACGCACAGGCGGCGCGTGAGGCCATAGCCGCGCCAAACCCGCAGGCGCAGTTGGTGGCAGCGGGCCTGGGCTATGTCGATTTTGCGCTGGAGCGACCGGCTTTATTTCGGCTGCTGTTCGGATCGACCCGACCCGATTACTTCAACGCCGATCTAATGCAGGTGTCAGTGGCGGCCTATAAGCATCTGGTGGACATCGTGCATGCGGCGGGAGGCCGCAGCGTGGCGGAAGAAACGGTCGTCTGGGCAATGGCGCACGGGCTGGCTGACCTGTTGTCGTCGGGACGTCTAAGGACAGTTGACAATTTTTCGCCGCAGGAACGGGACGCCCTGATTGAAAGCGCAATGATGCGAACAGCGCCGCAGGTGCCAAATTCGTGAGGCGCTAACGGCAAGGCAGACGACCTTTGCCGCGCTAGCCCTTTTCGGCACCCGACAATACCCCGGAGCGAACGAAGCGCTGTGCGACGATGAAGATCAGAAACACGGGCAATACAACCAGGATCGCCGCCAGAATGACTTCGGGTTTTTTGATCGGGATATCGTTGGCGGGCAAGTTAGACAGGGCTCCCGAACTGCTCACCAAGGCGGTCAGCCCGACGGGCAAATTGTAGAGCTTGTCGTCGGAAAGCAGCACGAAGGCGAGGAAGTAATTGCTCCAGATGGCGAGAAAGCTGAAGAAAGCCACCAGCGCCACGATCGGGCGGGCCAGCGGCAGCGCGATATGGGTAAACAACTGAAAGCGATTGCAGCCGTCGACGCGCGCTGAGTCCATTACCCCCTTCGGCAGAGATGACGAAAAGTAAACATAGCTGAGGTAGACGCCAAACGGGAAGAAACCCGAGGCAAGGATCAATCCGGCATAGGTATTGTTCAAGCCCAGCAGGTTCATCTCAAGAAAGATCGGCAACACGACTGCGGTGCTTGGCGTAATCATGGCAATCAAGGTCAACACCAGGATCAATTTTCGCCCTGGAAACTCGGAAAGCGCCAACACATAACCGCCCGGGATTGAGGCGACGAGCGACAGCAGCACGCCGCCGACGGAATAAATCACCGAGTTTGCGGCCCAGGTTCCAATTTGAAAGTTGTTGTAGGTCGTGAGGTTCAACCAAGTGTGGCTGAACGCCTCCCAGCTCCCAAGCGCAAACGGTGGATCGGAAAACAGCGAGGATTCCGACCGCGTTCCGGCGATGAACAACCACAGCAGTGGAATCCCATAAAAGCAGACCGCGAAGGCCAGTACGGCAAAGACAATGAAGCGTCCGAGACTGAAGCGCGCCAATGTGGATTTTCGTGCCATGGTGTTTACGATCTCAATCGAGTTTGTAGAAATTGGTCGCAAAGACGATGACCAGTGCAATTGCGATCGACGCACTGACCAGCATGGTGCTGAGCGCAGCGGATGCGCCAAAATCGCCCATGCGGAATGCGTATTGGAACGCCATCTGATTGAGCGACCAATCGTTCTGCGCAAATTGGGCCCCGGCCATGCCCATCAGTTGTGGCTCCACAAAGAGCTGCAACCCGCCGGCGAAGGACAATATCCCCATCAGCAGTATTGAGCGCCAGATCATCGGCAGCTTGATCCGCGTTGCCAGCTGAAAACGACTGGCCCCGTCCACTCTCGCGGCCTCCATGACTTCGGTTGGCAGGCTGGACAAGGCGCCACCAAACACCACGATCCAGCCCCCCGAAGCAGAGAAATAGGCCATGATCGCAAATACTCCAGCCAGCCCGATGCCCGAGATCACGTCAGAGCGGCTCACCCAACCCAGCATATGTAGCGCGGACTGAAACGGACTGACCGACGGGTCGAGAACGAATAGCCACAGAACCACAATTGCCGAGGATGTAACCGCACCGGGAAGAAAGAATATTGTTCGCAAGGTCGTCGCAGAACGGCGCCCCAAACTGTCGAGCATCAACGACAAAACGCCGACGCCAACGACCGTCATTGTCACCCAGATGGCAACAAAACCAAGGACGTTGATAACGCTGGCTGGAACCCGGAAATCATTGAAGACGAACTGGTAGTTCGCCAAGCCGTAATAAGCCATGTCGATGGTGTCGAAAAAGCTGAGTCCGAGCGCATAGGCAATCGGGAAAACCCCAAACATTCCCAGCAGCAAAAGATAGGGCAGCAACAGAAAATAGGACATGCGGACGTCGCGCCGCGCTTGGCGCTTTTGCGCATGGCGACGCTCCTCGGCCGACCTTGGTGACACAGTGGCAACTGTCGCGGGCATATCTGGTATCCTGGGCTGGGAGCCGCCGGGCACGCCGCTATTGAGCGCGCCCGGCGGCAGCATTCATTATTCGACGGTGTAGCCGTTGAGCTTGGCCAGGTTAATCAGTTCGGTCTGCAAGGCAGGTAGGGCCGCCTCGACAGTGCCACCGCTGCTCAAGCCCTGAGCCACGGTTTTTGCGATGGCCTCGGATATGTTAAAGCGCAGGCTGGCATAACCCGGATGGCTATACTTGGCGGCGTCAACCTCGACATCAAACACGCTCGCATCGGCGTAGTAGGAGTCCGCCTTGAGCTTGGCACCCCAGGCGATCGCTGATGGCTGGTGAGCCGGCAGTGTCACAGCAACGGTCTGGTTTGCAACGTCGGTTGCCATCCAGGTGATAAGATCAACGACTTCGGCAGGGTGGGCTGTGTCCTTCCAACCGCCATAGGTGCCGCCACCCCAGCTCCAGGTCAAAGGTTGCTCCTGGTCGGCCCATTTCAACGGCAATGCCGCAGCAAGTTTGCCTGCTGGTAGCTCGTAGGTCGGCTTGATCACGTACTCACCGAACCAGGTTGGCCCGACAATCAGGGGAACCTTGCCGGTCTTGGCCAAATTGACAAAGTCAGGTTCAAACGGACCGATCTTGGTCAGGCTGCCGTTGGCCAACATGGTGTCGACCATTCTTGCTGGCTTGAGGCATTTGTCAGTAGTCAGATCGATTTTGAGTGTGTCAGGTTTGCCTTCGACCGGCATGGCAAGGTCGCAGCCGTCCGAGACGAGGTAGTTATAGAGCGGCCAGGGTTCAACACCGGAGCCAAGGTTATAGCCCAATGGACCGAGTTCGGCGCCAAGGGCTTCAAATTCTTCCCAGGTGGTCGGCACGGTCTTGCCAAGTTCATCCATCAGCGCTTTGTCGTACCAGACAATCATGTGGGCTAGATCATTGCGCAGACACATCAATTTGCCATTGACGCCACACGGGGAGTTGCCGTTGGGGTAGAACTCGTCCTGAAGTGCTTGGGGTACTTTGTCGGTCAGGTCCATCATGTAGTCTGACCGACGTGTGGAAAGTTGGGCGGTAAAAGCGATATCACCCATGAAGATAACGTCGGGGATTTCGCTTTTCGCCTGTAGGGCCAGTTGGATTTTGGCGACCAGATCGGCTGGTGCCACGGTGACCATGTTCAGTGTCACATTGTCATGGGTGGTGTCATAGAGGTCAAACATGGTCAACCGCGGCGCGTCGGACCAGACGTTGAGCGTCACGGCATCCTCTGCCATCGCGCCTCCCGCCAATAGTCCAAACGCCATACTTGCGCCGATCGCCGCCGACCCAAGGCGGTCATTTCGAGTAATAGGCATAGATATTTCCTCCCTTTTTCTCCGACACATCGCCGAATTTCTAAATTTTGGCCGCCGCACCGATAGCGACGCCATTGCTGTTGAAGACTTGAACCCGGTCGGCCTTTAGCCCGGCCACGACTGTTTGCCCGCCAGCTAGGTCGGAATGACCGATCACCTGCACGGTGACGACATCGGCGGCACCGGCATCAAGGTAGGCAAAGGTGATGTTGCCGAGCCTTTCCACGGATTCGACCTTGGCCGACAAAGCGGTCACGCCCTCGGGTATGGTGCCATCGTGGGCATAGACCTGCATGGCCTCTGGCCGGATACCGACGGTAACGGCCTCGCCAATCGCTTGGCCGCCCAGGGCCACACCAAGATCAGCACCGACGTCGAGGCGTATCGTGCAGTGATCCTTTGCGGTGGCAGTCACTTTGCCCGACAGAAAATTCATCTTCGGCGAGCCGATAAACCCCGCCACGAACCGGTTCGCAGGTCGGGCATAGAGTTCGAGCGGTGGCCCAACCTGCTGGATCACCCCGGCGTCCAAAGCGACGATCCGGTCCGCCAGGGTCATCGCCTCCACCTGATCATGCGTGACGTAAATCATCGTGGTGCCGAGTTCGCGATGCAGCCGCTCAATCTCCAGCCGCATCTGCACGCGCAGTGCTGCGTCGAGGTTGGACAAGGGCTCATCAAACAGGAACACCTTGGGATGCCTGACGATGGCGCGCCCGATAGCAACGCGCTGGCGTTGCCCACCAGACAATTGCGCCGGAGAACGAGCAAGCAAGTCGCCCAGGCGCAGAATTCGCGCGGCTTCTTTCACCCGCGCGTCGATCTGGTCCTTGGTGAACTTGGCCAGTTTGAGATTAAAGGCAATGTTGTCGTAGACGTTCATGTGCGGGTAGAGCGCATAGGACTGGAATACCATCGCAATGCCGCGCTCGGACGGTTCGGCAAAAGTAACATCCTGACCATCGATCAAAACGTCGCCGGCGGTAACAGTCTCAAGGCCCGCGATCATTCTCAAAAGGGTAGACTTGCCTGAGCCTGAGGGCCCAACAAATGCAACAAATTCGCCCTTTTCGATGGTCAGATTGATCCGTTCGATCACCTGGACCGGACCGAACGATTTGGTGACCTCCCGCAATTCAACACTAGACATGCTCGGTCCTCAGGAATTGCGTTCGGTGATGTGCACCTTGGCGATGGCGGTGCGATCGAGCTCGTCGAAGTCGAACTGATAGCCCAGGCCCGGTTCGGTACTGACAGTGAGAACCCCATCCACGATCGAGAGGCTTGCGAGCTTGTCGAGGCCCTTGATCTGCTCCTCGTTGATCACCAATTGCTCGTAATAGTCATTGTTGGAGATGGCGGCGCAGAGTTGGGCATTTTCCAGCCCCATGCCGTGGACTTGGGCGCGCATACCGAAACTCTCGGATAGATGGGCGATCTTCATCGCGCCGGTGAAGCCGCCTTTGTAAAATGTAGAAATCCGCGTCATGTCGAGCGCCCGCGCTTCGATCCAGCTGGCCATGTTCCAGTGCACGCCATCCGACGTTTCGGCAGCGAGCACAGGCATGGTCAGCTTTTCGCAAAGCTTGGTGTAGGAGCCAAGGTGGAACTCTCGCATTGGCTCCTCGTACCAAAGGAACCCCTCCCCCTGCAGAGCCAGCCCAACCTCAAGGGCGTCGACATAGTCCCAGCCAGCCGAACCATCAAACATCAAATCAGCGTCGGGCCCAACCCAGGTGCGAAGCGCCCGCGACAACTCAATATCGCGCTTAACGTCTCCCCAAGCGTGCAGTTTGAACGCGGTAAAGCCAACGTCGCGGCTGAGTTTGATATGCCGCTCATACTCGCCCAAGGTTGACCAGGTCACGGTTGACGCATAGGCGGGAATCTTGGTGTCGTAGCCGCCGAGCATCTGATGGATCGGCATTTTCGCCTGCTGCGATTTGACGTCCCAACACAATAGATCGAGCAAACCCAGCGAGCGCATATGCACTTCCTCGATGCGGTCGATCTCCCACATCAGGTTCCACATCCGTTCGGTCAGCAAAGGGTTCTCGCCGATGAACCAGTTGTAGCGGCGATTGACCAGATCAAGGACCGCATCGCCGCGTCCAATCTCCAGCGCGCCGAACAGACCACTATCGGTCTCCATTCGCAGCACCGCTTTGCGCGGCTTGGTCCCGCGAGCAATGTCGCTATGTGAGCCCGGCAGGCCGTTTCGCCAGATGAATTTCGGACCGGGATCAGCCTCAACCAGCCAGCACGTAAAGCCTGTAATCTTCATTCCTAGTCCCCAATCGCACCGTTGATATATCAATGCGGCACTATGATATATCATGTCAAGGGATTGCCGTGCCATTTTGTGCGCGTTGGTACATTCATACGCCGAAATGGTGGCCCCTTGGTGACAACAGGATGGGATTGAGAGCCAACTAAGCGGCTTTCGGGAGCAAAACTGATATGTTAGAGACTCATGCCTCCGCTGAACTCCCTGGGAAAATGATGCTTGATAATCGGCAAAACCATGAGGGCTATCGTCGCTTTCGCGAGGCGCTGCAAAAGGGGACCCTGCAGGCTGGAATGGTCGTCACCCAGAACGAACTTTGCGATCTGCTCGGGCTGTCGCTGTCACCACTGCGCGAAACCCTAGTGTTGCTGGAGGAATTCGGGCTGGTCGAGATCAAGCCACGGACAGGGATCAGGATCGTTTATCCAGAAGTTGCGTTCATTCGCGAAAACTTCCAGTTCCGAATCATGATCGAGACGACTGCATTGCGCATGTTCGGCGATACCGTCACCGAGGAATGGCTGGCCAATATGCGCGGACGCCATGAAGACTACCGTCGGGAGCTCCAGGAATCGGCATCATTTGAGGAAGCATTGGGGCACGTCGTCGCGCTCGATCGAAAGCTGCACCGAGATATCGTCGAACTGATGGAGAACCGGGCTATTCTTGAGACCCATGCCCGCCTGCAGGAGAACCTCAGCTTGGCGCGCCGGGTGCACCAGAAGTCGATCTACCGCAGTCAACTGTTGGACTCAATCGACGAACATATGCGGGTCATTGCCAGCCTGGAACAGCGCGATGTCGTCGGCGCCATCAGCAATCTGGAGGCCCATTTCCGCGCCTCAACACACAGAACCTTCGCCGCCTAGCGCACTATCGGGTTTACGCCTGCCGCAATGTCGACTGCATGGTCGTGCCCCAATCCAGCCATCCCAATTGGGGCGAGCCGGCATAGGCCGGTGCACCCATCTCGAAAACAACCTCACCCGAGTATGGCTCGGTCAATCCGCGCCACCGCCAATATCCCCGAGCAGCGGACGTTCGCTGAACTGACCGCGTCCGAGTCGGACCTTGCCGTGCAATTGGCCCTGAGAGGGCACCTGTCTCCAGATGAGCCAAAGTTGGGAGTTATGCCTAACGTTCTCTGGCTGGACCGTTCACGCAGACGTCGCGTGCCTAAAGGTAACGCACCAAAAATAAAGTTACAAAAACAGGAGCTTAGGTGTTCCGTTGTTATCCCGCTGCTTGCTGTTTCGGTTTAGCAATCCGCTGACAAGAGCGACGTAGAGGTCGCTCCCAGCCCCCAGTTATCAATGCGCATTACGTCGTCAACGCCAGGGGATCAAAAAAAACTTGACATCCGGTACGGAATGCAGTTTTTCAAATGGAAGATAAATCAGCGATTGAAATATCTTCCAAGCTTAACGCGGGCGCTGGAAACATCCCAGGCCCAATCATTGGGAGGAATGAACGATGAAGGTCAAGTTCGGAAATTTGTTGGCAAGTGTTGCGGTTGTTGCATCGACCGCTTTTGTTGGCGCGTCGGCGCAGGCGGCAGAGCCATTTCGCTGCGAACCGGGCGAGCTCTATGCCATGAACGTCATGGTATCGGGGGTGGAATACTGGTTCCCGGTCTATGAAATGTTCAAACAGGCCGCCAAGCAGATGGGCTGCGACACGATCTATACCGGAACGCCTGATTATGATGTGACCAAGCAGATCGCCAGCTTTGATCAGATCCTGGTGCGTCAGCCGAAGGGGATCATGGTCCATCCGATGAACTCGGACCCGTTCATCGAGCCGATCAATCGCGCCATCTCGCAAGGCACGGCGATCGTGACCTTTGCAGCTGACAGCCCAAATTCTGACCGCAGCGCTTTCATAACGTCCAACAACACCCTCGAAGGCACGGGCGCAGCCGATGCTGTTGCCGAGGCAATGGGTGGCAAGGGCGAGTATGCCGTGCTGGAAAACCCCGGGCAGGACAATCATGACCTGCGCGTTTCGTCATTCATCGACAGGATGAATGAGAAATGGCCGGACATGCAACTGGTTGCCCGCGCTGCGTCCAATCAGGACCCCAACAAGGCGTATCAGGCCGTTCTGGCGATGGCGCAGGCCAACCCCAATTTAGGCGCAGTGTTCATGCCCGAAGCAAATTCGGCGTTGGGCGCGGCACAGGCCAGTGTTGAACTGGGCGGCAAAATCAAGGTGATGACGGCAGACGTCAACGCCAAGATCCTCGACATGATCAAGGCGGGCGAAGTGTTTGGTTCGATCAACCCGAACCAGGGGATGCAGGGCTATATCGGGTTCATCACACTGTTCCTTGCCGCGCACCCCGAATTGATCGATCCGATGAATGGTGACATTGCAGCCGGCCGCAATCCGATGAAGATCCCCTATATCGACAACGGCTACGCCGTGGTGACTGCCGAGAATGCCGACTCGTTTTATTGGGACGCCTATCTTGCGCGTCGCGGTACCAAAGGGATTGAGGAATAATCAACCCGGTTTTGTCGACCGGGGTTTGCCCCGGTCGACAGCTTCCAAATACCAAACGCCGTCGCCGAGCCCTTGGGCTCGGTAGCAGAGGACCCCATGCCCGCCCCCCTTTTGTCCATTCGCAACGTCTCGAAGAGCTTTGGCCCGGTGCAGGCGCTTTCCGGGGTGAACTTTGAACTGCGGGCCGGCGAAGTCCATGCCTTGATGGGGGAAAATGGCGCTGGAAAATCGACATTGATGAACATCATCGGTGGGATTCTTCAGCCCGATGCCGGCGATATCTCACTGAAGGGCGCGCCTTACGCAGTTGATGGACCCGCCATGGCGCAGGCACGTGGCATTGGTTTGGTTCATCAGGAAATCGCACTTTGTCCCGAAATCTCGGTGGCCGAGAATATTTTCATGTCGCAGACCAATTCACGGCGGCAATTTTGGATGGAACGCAAGTCGCTGAACGCGCTGGCAGAAGCGGCGCTGGCCGGATTGCACCCTGTTCCCGTCACCGCCCTGGCCGGGGATTTATCGATCGCAAGTCAGCAGATCGTGGAAATTGCCAAGGCGCTGACACTGAATTGCGATGTGCTGATTTTTGACGAGCCGACTGCTGCCCTGACCGAGGCCGAAGCGAGCGCCCTGTTTGCGATCATCCGCCGGTTAAAGGCGCGTGGCATGGGGATCATCTATATCAGTCACCGGATGGCGGAGATCTTTGAACTGTCGGACCGGATAACTGTGTTTCGGGACGGCGCATTCGTCGAAACCATGAGCACGTCAGATACCACGCCAAGCGATGTGGCGACCAAAATGGTTGGCCGCCCGCTTCTGGATCTATACCCACCGCGACGCAACGCAGCAAAAAGGCCCCGGTGTCTGACTGTGACTGGGTTGTCGGATGGTGACTTGGTCAAAGACATCAGCCTGACGATCCACCCGGGCGAAGTTCTCGGCCTTGGCGGGTTGATCGGGTCGGGGCGCACTGAAACGGCGCTGGCGATATGCGGGCTCACCGCCCGACTAGCAGGCACCATTGCTCTTGACGATGTCGCGATTGCCCAGGCCGACTATCCCGCATCGATCAAGGCCGGCATCGTCTATATGAGCGAAGATCGCAAAGGCATGTCAGTGTTTCTGGATCTTTCGATCGCCCAAAACATCTCGGCGCTCGATCTTGGCGCAGTTGCGCATGGTTTCATGTTACGTCCCGCAGCCGAGGCCGCCCAGGCCGAAGACATGCGCACTCGGTTGGGCCTGCGCTGTGCAAGCGTCCACCAGGCGGTTGCGACTTTGAGTGGCGGCAATCAGCAAA
>CALRYQ010000011.1:0-49089 GCA_943372435.1 Devosia equisanguinis | reverse complement strand
CATTTTTTCTTAAGTAATTGATTTGTATCATTATTTTATGACTAGCTCTATTCAGCCCATCATCTAGCCCCACACGAGCAACGTCCTTTGCGCCTACGCGGGTAGTGTGCGATGGCTTGGGTCGGGGCTGACGCGCTCCCGACGTTGCAACTTGTAAAGAATCGGGGTCTTTTAGATGTAATCTGTCGCATGACGCGACTCCGCGATCCTGCAGAACAGAGAATTCAACAACCGAAGCGCATGATGTGCTGCAACTCCGCAATAGCGGGGAGGTACGTCGATGGCGCCCAAGGCCTCTCTCACACAGTCCGATCTTTTTTGCACAGCCGAGCCCGATACGGGGGGAGCAGCAGAGCAGGAACCTGGTTCGCACAATCTGCGGGAGAAACCGCCGAGGTCAGGCAAGAAGGCGCCGAGCAAAGGCGCATTGCCTGCCATCACGACCGCATCGGCCACTGGCGCACTAGAACGCTATCTCTCCGACCATGAGGTGGCAAAGCGTTTCGAAGTTTCGCGAGCAACCGTGTGGCGCTGGCGCTCTTCCAACGACCACTTTCCCCATTCGATTCAGATATCTCCCGGCACCACGCGGTGGGCTCTTTCTGAGTTGATGGCCTTCGAGGCGCATAGACGCACCAGCTCTAACCTCAGGCACCGTCGTCCTCGAGGTGGATTGGCTCAAGGGGATAAACTGTGAGCCGCGGGTACCGGTCGGTCCGACCGAAGGCGAACAGGGTCTATTCCGCTCAGCAAGTTCTCGAGCTTTACAAAATCTGCAGGAACACGCTGAGCAACTGGGTACACGCGGGCCTTAGCCCTGCCGGTGATGGGTATCTTCAGCTGTTTCGCGGTACCGAGCTCCAGTGGTTTCATAGCCAGCGCGCATTGGGCAGTGGCCGGCCTCTTCACGCGGGTGAGTTCAAGTGTCTCGGGTGCAAGGCACGCGTTGTCCCCGCGACCGCCTTGACCACCCTGGACTACCGCAAGGGTCGGCTTCATTGGGCCCGGTCGGTCTGTCCTGAATGCGGCAGGCTTGTCCAAAAAATACTGAATGAGACGACATACGACACGCTCCAAAAGTGTCTCGAATCCAACACTAGCCTGCATATACTAGGCGAAGGAGAGGGCGCGCTGAAGGCTTGTGTTGGGACAAAACCGATGTCGGAACGTCCGCGCTATCTCGCCGAGAACGAGCGCATCATCAACGAATACCAAATCTTTGCTGGTCGATATCACGCCAAGACCCTTGATGCGCACCTCGCGGCGATCCGAGATTATGAAGCGTTCAGTCTGTTCAAAGCCCTGCGCAAAACCACGCCGGCAGACGCCGACCGCTACCGAGACCATCTGATCAACGGCCGACATCGGGGGCTCAGCCGATCCACAATCCGGCATGGCGCAGCATATCTGAGAGTCTTCTTCGCCTGGCTCGTCGAGCAGGACGGCTTTCGAGGTATGAACAAGACCATCCGCGATTATTTCAAACTGCCCAAAGGCTATCTCGCAAATGCGATCCAGCCGGAGCCTCGCGCTTTTCCTACGACCGAGGATCTGGCATTAGTCATGACCAAAATGTCGACGTCCACGCGCGCTGATCGCCGAGACCGCGCCATTGTGGCGGCCAGCTTCCTGTTCGGAACGCGCAGTGATGCTACTGCGTCACTGCGGCTCGGATCCGTCGACGTGAAAAAGAAGATAGTTCGGCAGAACGCAGAGGTCATGCGTATCAAGAACGGCAAGAGCCAGACAACGCGCTGGTTTCCGCTAGGCGAACAAGTCGAGCAAGTCATTATTGGTTGGGTCGGGGAACAGATAGGGCTCGGCTATGGGCCACAAGAAGCGCTGTTCCCACCTAACGCGGGACTCGACTTCACGGTCCCATTGGCCATTTCTGGCCGCAATATCGTTGAGCCTTGGAAGACGGACGATGCCATTAGAAGAGCTTTCCGTTGCGGGTGCAAAAGCGCAGCGCTGCCCTACTTCAATCCGCATTCCGCCAAGCACCACTTGCGATCGATACGGGATGTGCATTGCAGGTCCGCCGAGGAGAGGAAGGCATGGTCGTACAATTTGGGACATGAAAACGAACGTATCACAGACGCCAGCTACGCCAAGATGACCGACCAGCTTCGAAACGAGCTCTTTGACAACATGATGGCTGGCAATGTCGAAACGGTGGCGGAGAAGGACTTGCTGCTCGACTATTATGAGCACCAACTGACGCGTGGCACACCGGAGTTCGAACAAGCCCAGCGGCTTCTCGATGAGAGATCGCGGCGTCGACGGCCCGGGTGAGCCAACGATGGTCAACTTGAGATATCTCGGTGGCAAGGGCGATGCCGATAACAAGCTGAGGCTCGATGGCGAGGTGAATAGCGCCCCAAGATTTTTTGGGCGCGGTGCCGCGCCCCTGGCAGAGGATGCAGCGCTCCTGCCGGGAGAACCGCACGATGTCCTGGACGGTCAGGAAGTAGGCGGCGTATTTCATCTCGGCGATCAGGCAGAACCGTTAAAGCTCCTGTAGATCGGTAATCAGGCGGCCGCGGCAGCGGGTTCGGTGCCCCAGCGGAAGTCGGTCCCGTCGGTCCACATCCGATGCAGGATTACCGCCAGGCGCCGGGCCACGGCGACAATGACACGGCGCTGGCCTCGCCGCTGCGCGACCCGCATACCCCAGGCTTTCAGCCACGACCAGTGACCACGTTGGGTGAGCAGGACCTGGGCGGCCTCGTACAGCATCGTGCGCAGCATGGTGTCGCCGCACTTCGAGATGTCGCCGTCGTAGTCGATTTCACCCGACTGGTGACGGCGAGGCGTCAACCCGACATGGGCACCCACCGCTCTGGAATGAACAAAGCGCTGCGGCTGGTCGACCGTCGCGCGGTAGGTCAACGCAACAACAGCGCCGACACCCGGCGCCGTCATTAGCCGCCGGCACACGGGATCATGCCGCACGACGTCGAGCAGCATCTTGTGCAGCCTGGTGAACTCCTGGCGCATGACGCGGCGGATGGTCAGCATCGGCTCGACGATGGCGGCAAGCCTGGGCAACCCTTCGACCAGCTCGCGGATACGCGTCTCGAATCCAGCTTGCCCGACGACGCCGACCTTCAGGCCGAAGTTGCGCAAAGTGCCACGCAGATCGGCATCAACGTCGAGCATCTTGCGTTGAACCAACTGGCGCGCAGTCAGCAGCATCCGCTTCTCCTGACTTGCCAGTGTCTTCACATGCACCGGCTTGAACAGGCCGACGCCCATCGTCTGAGCAATACCGCGCGCATCGTGCCGGTCGGACTTGTTGATCTGTCGCGCCTTCAGCGGCGACTTCATGTGACGGGTCTCGACGCAGATCACGGGCAGACTGTCATTAGGCGTGGAATAAGGCCCCCGTTTTCGGGGTAATCGGCTTCCAAAAGGGACCCCTTAGACGCTGGGGTTCACAGTGCTCACCGAAGTTGTCGGGGAGCCGGATTTGGGATGTTGATAGTGGAGACGATTGCCAGGATACGGCGGGCGCGGCGGAGTGATCAATCGCCTACGCTGAGCAACCTGACAAGGCTGTAGGGGGCAAGCGAGATGTCGGACCCGGAAGGAAAAACCGTGCCGCCCGAGGCGAGGTAACTGGCCGATCCAAGGGCATCAAAGCTCGCCTCGTCAAGCCGGTGTGCCACAAATCTTTCAGATAGCAGAACCCCACCCCCAATCCGGGCTACCAAAGGCTTTGCGGTCATATTGGCGAGCCAGAGGGTCAGCCCGCGATCGGACCGCACCGCCAGTGCCGCGATGCCTGCCCGGTCACACTCCGGCCTCAAAAGTCTCGTGCCACCCAAAGGCCCAAGCGAGGCCAGAAGGTGGAAGGCAGGGGTGACCTTGTTTGTTGCCATGCCACGGTCGCGCGCAAAGTGACCAAATGTCGGACCAACGCTCAGAGCCGCCAGCCCGCCTTGCGCAGAAGCGCTGATCAATCCCAGCATCCAGACTGCGCCGAACAGACCGCTTTCGCGCGGATCACGGTCCGCCAAGCACATGCGATGATTGCCGGTGTTCGGGAACGGACCTTCGCCATAAGGATTATCGCGGCTGGAAATCCCCGACGCGCCCAAATGATACCCAGCAGAACCAATCAGTGACCGGGCCGATCGAAAAATCGCCGGCAGCGCTTCAAGGTTTTCCATCACGCTGCGATCGTCGGCCGCGTGGACTGTCGGGCAGACGGCATGGGTGATGAAATCGAACATATTTGCAGGGGACGGTTTGCGATTAAGTTCGGCGAAAAAGGCGAACATGCCGCCGCCAATCTGCGCCAAAGGAAAGGCTGCGCGGGCGGCCTGCGCCATTTCGGAATAGGACGGGCCGTCAAGACGCGGCGCATCGGGTTGAAAAGATGCCATGTCATGCTGGTGGCTGACGGCAACAAAGGCGGGCGAAAGGCCCGTCTCGACAAGGTGGTCCGCCAAAAGTGACAATTCTTCCTGTGCAGTTTTGACTAGGGTCAGGATCACTTCCAGCTTCAGGGCGCTGCCCGCGTCGGGCAGAACGGCTTTCAGGCGAGGGATATCCATCCGCCAATCTGGTGCGCGCAGGTCAAGACGAAACGCAATCTGGCCGGGGTTGGCCTGTTTCAGCAAGTCTCGGGTCGCTGGCCCCTTGGCCAGATCGTCCTTCGATAGTGATGTCCCTATTAGAGGCAACCGATCATCGCTGTCCGAGAGGAAAATCGTGACCGGCGCCGCGCGCTTGTTGAGTCGCTTTTCGTGTTTGCCTTGCAAGGTCAATATCGTCTTCTGTGTCAAAACGCGGCCTAGCTGAAGCTTGTAGGGCCATGGCTCGAACAGACTGCCGGAGTAGGTCTTGTATGACGCGTCCATCCAGTTGCGGTGGTCTTCCATTTCGAAAGAAGCTCCCTCCATGGCGACAGTGGCAATCACCCCGGGTGCCACCTCATGCGTGACAGACGCCAGATTCAAGGCGGGCTGGCCCGGACTTATCAGGTCTGGAAAGGTGAAGTCTTCTCTGGTGCCGTCGGTACGTCCGATTGACCCTGACCGGCCTGCAAGGCCGATAATCGGGTGCAAGATCACAAACCCGGTCCTGTTGGTGATGAAGTCGGTGTTGGCAGTGGCACTGACCGAGAACGTAAGGCTGCCATCGGCCTGCCCGATGATTCTGGCGTCCAGCGTCATGGACTGGCTGTCATCGGCAAACTCAGCGCCAAACCTTAAAGAAAATGTCCGGTCCAGTTGTTCGGTTGCGAGCGCCGTGATGCGTGGCCGATAGGTGCGCCATCTGGCATCGCGCGACAGAAAGGCTATGCCGCGCAGCACCTCAACCCCACGATAGGAAATCTGCCGCATGCCGCCGTCCTCAAAGATCGCAGTCAGGTCACCCGCGCGCAAGGCGATTGATTTTGCTAGCTTTTCAGAAGTGCCGAAAACCTTCATCCTGTTCATGACGTGGCCTTTGCTCGATTAATCCGGCACTCAGGAATATTCAGGGCACACACTGCCATGGGTTTCGGCGGCGCGGTAGGCCGCCTCGACCAGCGCAAAGGTACGCAGGTTGTCCTCGCCCGAGGTATCCGCCGCCCGCCCTTCCAGAAACCTCGCAAGGAAATGGGCGTTGGCGTGCAGAACCGCCTCTTGCGAGACATGCCAGCGCGGATCGGTCCAGGACAAGGGCGGCGGGGCAAGGTCCATCTCTTGGCTCATGCCGCGCGAAGTGAGGGTAAGCTTCTGGCCGGGCCGCAAGATCATGGACCCTTCCGATCCTTCGATTTCCAGCAGGGTTTCGGGGAACACATCAGGCAGCCGTTTGGCCTCATAAGTCGCCTCGACCAACGACACGGCCCCGGATTTGTGCCGCAACATCATTGTAGCCGTGTCCTCACCGACGATGGCCGGATTGCGCTTTTGGGTTTCACAGGAAATCCGCTCCACCTCGCCTAGAAAGAATCGGGCAAGATCCAGGATGTGGATCCCCGAATCGAGGATGCAAAGACGCGGCTCTCGGGCGAGGTAAGGCTGGTTATCATAGACGTCAAAGCCGGTCCGGAAGCTGAGCCGCGCCCAATTTACCTGACCGATATCGCCCGCATCAAGCATGGCCTTGATGCGCCGCATGGCGGTGCCAAAACGGAAATTCTCGTGAACCGCCAGCCAGCTTCCGTGGTTGCGGGCCGTCTCGACGATGGCGACACAATCGGCAAGTGTTGGCGCAAGTGGCTTTTGCACGATTGCCCCGATTCCTTGCACTGCGGCCTTGGCAGCCAAATCCCGGTGGCTGTCCAGGCGCGTTGCAATGTCAACAAAGTCAAGCGCTTCGGCGTCAAACATGGCGTCAACGGACGTATAGGCCCGCGCCCCGAACTGGCTGGCTGCCGCCTCAGCGCGACCCCTGTCGATGTCGCAAACCGCAACCAGATCGGCACCTGCCTCGCGCAGATCCGCCCAGGCATGCAGGTGGTTCTGCGCGTAAAAGCCGCATCCGATCATGCCGATCCTGGCACTTTTCTTGACATTCATCTGCAGCTCCAAAGTGGTATGACAGGTTATGCCATAATACTATCATATTGACAGGCTGTAGCAAGGTCGCTATTCCTATTCCATGGGGAGAAGTCTAAAGCATTTCTCGACCCTATTAAAAAATGGGAGGATGAACGATGCGGATGAAACTTGGTTTGCTGTCTGTTCTGCTTGGTACTGCCATCGGAACCGTCGCTTTTGCTCAAGACAAGGTTGTGATCGGTTACGCGGCCCCTGATCTTGTGGGTGGGCAGGCCCAGATTGAGGCGGGTTTCGCCAAGGGCGCCGCAACCTTCGGCTGGGATGTCGTGGCGGTGTCTGCAGGCAACGACGCCCAAAAGCAGTTGAATGATATCAATGACTTGATCGCGCAGGGCGTTCAGGCAATCGTTGCAGTACCGGTCGATAGCGCGGGGATCTGCGTTGCGGTCGCTGCTGCCAAAGAGGCAGGGATTCCCTTCTACACCATCGATCGCGCACCAACCGGTTGCGAGATCGATCTGACGGTTCTGTCGGACAACTACCTTGGCGGCAAACAGGCGGGCGAGGCGATGGTGGCCCATCTGACTGCAAAGAACGGCTCGGCCAAGGGCACCATTCTTCATATCACTGGCAACCTTGCCCAAAACGTCGCCCAGCTGCGCGGCGCGGGCTTTGATGACGTGATCAAGCAGTACCCGGATATCAAAATGATCACCAAACCCGGTGACTGGGATGCCGCTAAGGGCGTGGAAATCGTCCGTGACGTGGCTTCGACCGAGGCGGTGGACGGCATCTACATGCATTCTGATTGCGTCTACGCCACCGGCACCGTGCAGACCCTGAAGGAAATCGGCAAGTTCGCACCTGCGGGCGAAGAGGGTCACGTCTTTATCGGGGCAATCGATGGCTGTGCCGAGAACCTTGCTTTGATCCGTGAAGGGTCAACTGACCAGACCTCGGCTCAACCGATCCCGGACTTTGGCGTTCTTGTCGCCACCTACATCGACAAAAAGCTGAAGGGCGAAGAGATTGCACCGGGTGAAGTGGTGCAGGAAGGTGCTCTGTGGTCGCCGGCACAGATGAAGATGACCGAAACTGGGCTGCAACTGCTGCTCAGCACGACCTCGGTCACCAAGGCCAACGTGGATGAACCCGGCCTTTGGGGCAATACGAAGTAAGCTGGCCCCAGTGCCAACCTTACGCCTTTGATTGGGAAGGGCGGTGCGCGCTGCGCCGCCTTTCTCGCCAAAATGCTGAACTCTGGAGATGAATGATATGGCGCCCGAACCCGGCCAGATCGTGGTCGAATTGCAGGATATCGTTAAATCCTATCCTGGCGTTCTGGCGCTGGACCATGTGTCATTTGATGTCAGGTCGGGCGAGGTTCACGCTTTGGCTGGCAAGAATGGCGCTGGAAAATCCACGCTGATGCAGATTTTGAACGGGCTTTGCCTGCCTGACCGAGGTGTGATCCGTATTCGCGGTATCGAGTTTTCCGGGCTGACCGCCGCCCGTGCCAAGCGCGAAGGGATTGCCCTTGTTGCGCAACATGCCAAATTCGTGCCGGGCCTTTCAATTGCCGAAAACCTGTGCCTTGGCGCGGTTCCGACCAAACGCGGTTTTGTCGACTGGGCCGGGCTTTACTCCAGCGCGGAGGAGAAACTAGCGAAGTTCGGGTTGGACATTGATGTACGTCAGCGCATGGAGATGACCTCGGTTGCCGAACGCCAGATGATCGAAATTGCGCGCGCCCTCTTTGCGGATGCGTCAGTGATCATCCTTGATGAACCCACGGCCCCGCTGCCAAAACGCGAAGTCGAACGATTGTTCAGCTTTGTGAGAAAGCAAAAGGAACTAGGCGCGTCGTTCATCTACATTTCGCACTATCTGGATGAGATCTTCGAGATTGCAGACCGTGCCACAGTCCTGCGCAATGGCAAGGTCGCAGGCGCCGCCGCAGTTGCAGATCTGACGCAGCGGGATCTGGTGCATATGATCAGCGGCACCTCTGTAAAGCGATTCAGCCGGGCGGGTGGCGCAATCGGGCAAGAAGTGTTGGGAATCAGGAACCTGACACGCGACAGGGCCTACCAAGACATCAATCTGTCTGTCCGCGCCGGCGAGGTCGTGGGCCTGACGGGCTTGGAGGGAAGCGGCCCCGGCGCCCTGGCGCGCGGGCTGTTTGGCCTTGAGGAAATGGGCACGGGCCATGTGACCATAGATGGAAAACCTTTCGAGGGCGGCAACCCGTCCAAAGCGCTGGATCAGGGCTTGGCCTATCTGCCCCGCGATCGCCATGGACTTGGAATTGTCGGGATATTGTCCGTTCGGGACAACGTGTCTCTCTCCGTCCTGGAGCGGCTGAAGACTGCACTTGGCCTTGTGAATCGCACCAAAGAGCGCGCGTTGGTCAATGACTACATTGCCGCTCTCAGCATCAAGACCCCGACAATGGACACCCCGATCAGCAGTCTGAGCGGCGGCAATCAACAAAAATGCGTCGTGGCCAAGTTTGCGGCCACGGAACCCAGGGTGCTGATCCTCGACGAGCCGACACAGGGTGTCGATGTCGAGGCAAAGGTCGAAATCCTGCGCATTGTCGATGACCTCAGCAAGCGTGGCGTGGCCATTTGTGTGGTGTCCGACGAATTGAACGAGCTCATTGATATCTGCGACCGCATCGTTGTTTTCACACGCGGCAGGATCTCACGGGAATTCGTAAAGGGACAAGAAGAAATCACTCCAAAAGGGCTTATCGCCGCGATTGAGGGAGTAAGCATGGAGGAAGAACATGAACATGTATAAAAACCTTTCCGTACTGATTGATCATCTGATCTGGGTGATCCTTGCTGCAGTTTTCATCTTCTTTGTCTTTCAGAGTGAGCACTTTCTGTCCGAAAACAACATCTCGAACATCTTCTCGGCGGCTGCGGTGATGGGCGTGCTTGTTGTCGGGCAGACATTTGTTCTGATCACCGGTAACTTTGATCTTTCAACTGAATCCACCCTTGGGATGGCGGCGCTACTTGGGATATGGCTGATTGTCCCGGCAGCCGCCCCGCATTTCGGCGGTGACTTCTTGTTCAATCCTTACCTCGCCATCATCAGCATCCTGCTGATGGGTGCCGTGATTGGCTATGTGATTGGCTGTCTGATCACTTATGGGCAGATGAACAACTTCATTGTGACCCTGGCGTTGCTTTTGGTGCTCCGTGGGCTGATGCTGGCCTTTACCGAAGGCAGCGCGGTCAACGGGTTGAACAATCCGCAGGCAGATACGTTCTATTGGCTGGGCCACCAGAACGCGTTCATCATTCCGGGTTTCATCAAGGTCTCCTATTCGGTGCTGGCCACAGGGGCGTTGTTTCTGGTTGGCCACATCATTCTGAAACACCACCGTTTCGGGCGCGAGCTTTATGCGATTGGCGGGAACCGCGATGCCGCAGTGGCCTCTGGGATCAATGCCAACCGGCGCGTCCGTCAAGTCTATGCCCTGAGCGGGGTCCTTGCGGCGGTGGCAGGGTGGATGCTGGCCGGGCGTGTGGTGTCCATTCAGGTCAACCTTGGCGAGGGGTATATCTTCACCGTGATGGCCGCTGCGGTCATTGGCGGCATCAGCCTGCAGGGCGGTCGCGGCACCATGCTGGGTGCGCTTGGCGGGGTGCTGTTGCTGTCGGTGATTGATCGCGGCCTGAACCTCATGCATCTGTCGGTGTTCTGGGTGAAAGTGACACAAGGCTTGATCATCTTGCTTGCCATGTTCATCGACGCGCAGCGGGTTCGCATACGCACGCTTGCGCAGACGACAACCGTGCGGGAGAGCAAAGACAATGCCATTGGAAGCTAGTTCAGATCAGGTTGGGGCCACTGCGATGAATTTCACCAGCATCAAACGCCGCAAGGTCCACGAAGATGTGGCCGAGCAGATCGAAAACCAGATCCTGTCGGGCGGCCTGCCGGAGGGTGCCAGCCTGCCGTCCGAGCGCAGCCTGATGGAGGCATTCAATGTTGGCCGCCCAGCCGTGCGTGAAGCACTTCTGCTCTTGCAACGAAGCGGGTTCATCAAGGTTTCCAGCGGCGGTCGCACCCTTGTGACCCGCCCGACGGCCGCCAATTTCCTGGATCAGCTGTCCAGTTCGGCGCGGCATCTGCTGTCGTCCGAAGAGGGTGAGCGGTCGTTTCAGGAAGCCCGCCGTCTGTTCGAGGCCGCGATTGCCCGCAATGCCGCCGAAATCGCAACCAAAGACGATATCCAGCGGCTTGAGGCCGCATTGTTGGCCAATCGCCAGTCGATCGGCAATCTTGAATCCTTTGAGCGGACCGATGTGGCTTTTCACCTTACGCTGGCCGAAATCGGCGAAAACCCGGTGTTTTCGGCGTTGCACAAGGCCATAGCCGAATGGCTCGCCCTGCAGCGCCACATTGCCCTGCGGGTGCCGGGCGTCGAAAACAGCGCCTATCGCAGCCATGAAGAAATTTTTCAGGCAGTGGCCGACCATCAGCCGGAACAGGCATGGCAGGCGATGGACCGGCATTTGCGGCAGGTCATGCAGCAATTCGAACAAGGGCGGGGTAGTGAGCGATGATTGATCCCTTTGTGATCATTGTTGAATTCAATCTTCGGTCTGCCGACCAAATGATCGATTTTCGCAGGCTGATGGACGAAAATGCCATTGCTTCGGTCAATCGGGAACCCGGGTGCCAGCGATTTGATGTGGCGGTGCCAAATGATCGGAAAGACCAGATCATTCTTTATGAAATATACGACGATGAGGCGGCTTTCGAAGCCCATCTGAAAACCCGGCACTACCTGGAATTCAACGCGGCCTCGGCTGCTTTCATCGAAAGCAGAACCATCCGCGCCTGCACGCTGGTTTGCGAAGGATCAAGCCAGACGACCCCATCGGAAGGATGATGTGATGAGCCGCACTGTTCTAAAGGAAATGACCCAACATCGGCGTCCGAAATTCGGCCATTATGTTGGAGAGTTCGCAACGCCTGGCATCGGGCATATTCTGGCCTCGGCCCAGTGCGATTTCGTCTTCTTCGATATGGAACATTCCGGGTTCAGCATCGAAACCCTGAAACAGGCCGTGCGGTATTTCGAGGCCGCTGGCGTGGCGATGATCGTGCGCACGCCGTCAAAAGACTATGACATGGTCGCGCGTATCTGTGACGCCGGGGCCCAAGGCGTGATGGCACCGATGATGAAGGATGCCGCCGAAGCGGCCACGGTGGTCAGTCATATGAAATACCCGCCAATGGGCAAGCGCGGTGTGGCTTTGGGGGCCGCCCATGACAACTATCTGTCCGGGGGCGTATCGGTCCAGGACCGGCTCTTGCAGGGCAATGCCCGGACGACGTTCTTTGCCCTGATCGAAACGCGCGAGGGAGCCGAGAACGCCGATGCCATTGCGGCAACCCCCGGGGTGGATGCGTTGTGGGTTGGGCACTTCGATCTGAGCGCATCGCTGGGGATCGCAGGGCAGTTCGACCATCCCGATTATCTTGCAGCGTTGGAAAAGATCATTCAGGCGGCCAAGACCCGTGGTCTGTCGCTCGGACGGCTCGTGGGATCACCGGCCGAAGGCCTTACGGATCTGCAAAAGGGCTTCGACTTTTGCTGTCTTGCCACGGATACCGGACTCTATCAGCGCGCGCTGATCGAAGGTATTTCCGAATTGCGGAGTGCTGCCGATGCAAAGTGACGGTTTTCGGGTGGGCCTGACGGGCGATTTCATCAACGCAGACGGATCTTTGAAATACCCCTCGTTTGACCTCGAGGCGCTGCGCGCAACTCCCGGAATCACCATCGATTTTCTGCCGCACAGTGACCCGATCCGTGCGGATATGCTGGAAGACGTCGACGCATTGATCCTCTTGGGGGCACGGTTCACCGCCGACAGCATTCCGACCTCTGGCCGCCTCAGCGTGGTTGCCCGTTTTGGCGTCGGCTACGATGCCGTCGATGTCGCCGCCTGCACCGCGAAGGACATCGCAGTCTGCATTACCCCGGACGGTGTGCGCCGCCCGGTCGCGGCCTCGATCCTGACGCTGATCCTGGCGCTGACGGGGCGGTTGGTCATCAAGGACCGCTTGACCCGGCAGGGACCTGCCGGATTTGCCCAGGCACGCACCGCCCATATCGGCATGGGCGTGGTGGGGCGGACTCTCGGTTCCATCGGCATAGGCAATATCGGCGCCGAGATGTTTCGGCTGGTGCGGCCCTTGGGCATGAAATTCATCGCGCATGACCCCTTTGCCGACCCGGCGGTCGCCGCAGAGTTGGGCATCGAACTGGTCGATCTGGAAACTCTGTTTCGCCGATCTGATGTTTTGGCCGTCAACTGCCCATTGACCCCGGACACCCACCATCTGGTGAATGCCGACCGGCTCGCCCTGATGAAACCAACCTCATACCTGATCAATACTGCCCGCGGCCCAATTGTGGATCAGGCCGCCTTGACCGCAGCCTTGCAAGATCACCGCATCGCCGGCGCCGGGCTGGATGTGTTTGAAAAAGAACCCCCCGATGCCGACGACCCCCTGCTGCAACTCGACAACGTGATCGTAACCCCGCATGCTTTGTGTTGGACGGACCAATGCTTTGCCGGCATTGGCGCTGCCGATGTGGCTGCCGTTCTGTCGGTGTTAGCAGGGCAGCGCCCGGCAGGATTGTTAAACACGTCGGTGCTCGGACAGCCCGGCTTCATGGCAAAACTGGAAGGTTATGCAAAGACCGTCCGCCAAGGGCAGCAGCCATGAAGGTTGCGCTTGTCACCGGCGCGGGCTCCGGCATTGGCCGGGCCGTCGCATCCGCGCTTGGCGCCGATGGATTCAGCATGGTCCTTGCCGGGCGGCGAATGGACAAGCTGGAAGAGACCGCAGCCCTCATCGGGACAGACTGCCTGCCCGTCTCGGTTGACATATCTGACGCTACGTCCGTCAGGGCCCTGTTTTCCCGGATCGAACAGCGATGGGGGCGGTTAGACCTTTTGTTCAACAACGCAGGCACAGGCGTGCCGGGGAGCGTTTTGCTGGAGGATGTGCAGGCCTCGGACTGGCAAACAGTGGTGGGCACGAACCTTTCCGGGGCGTTCTTTTGCACTCAGGGCGCGTTTCGCATGATGAAAGCGCAAAGCCCGATGGGGGGCCGGATCATCAACAACGGCTCGATCTCGGCCCATGTTCCGCGCCCGAATTCCGCACCCTATACCGCCACCAAACACGCAATGACGGGCCTTACAAAATCCGCCGCTTTGGATGGCCGGAAGTACAACATTGCCGTTGGTCAGATCGACATCGGCAATGCGGCCTCGGCGATGACCGATGCGATGGTGACCGGCATGCCGCAGGCCAATGGCACGATTGCGCCGGAACCTGTCATCGACGTGGCCATCGTTGCCGATGCCGTCCGGCACATGGCCTCGCTGCCGCTAGCAGCCAATGTCCAGTTCATAACCATAATGGCAACCAAGATGCCCTTTATCGGCCGCGGCTGATGGGCATTCTTCAGTCCTGAGAGGATTGGCGATGAAGAAGCTGCTGAATAACCCCGATCACTATGCCGACGAGGCGCTGGAAGGAATGTGCCTGGCACATCCCGAGTTTTACCAACGGTCGGGGGATACGGGCAGGATCATCCACCGAACCGGTGGGCCGATCAAAGGCCGGGTGGGCATCGTTTCCGGCGGCGGCTCGGGCCATCTGCCGGTCTTTGCCGGATATGTCGGGCCGGGCCTTCTGGACGCCTGTTCGGTTGGAAATGTATTTGCCGGGCCCAGTGTCGCGGATTGCATGGACGCGATGAAGATTGCCGATGGCGGCGCTGGGGTTTTGTGCCTGTACGGCAATTACGGCGGCGACCGGATGAATTTCGACATGGCCGGTGAGATGCTGGCGATGGAGGGCCTCGCCTCCACAACCGTTCTGGTCGCAGATGATGTGGCCAGTGCGCCAAGTGCCGAAAGGGACAAACGCCGCGGTGTGGCGGGAATGATCTATCCGTTCAAGATTGCCGGGGCGGCAGCGGCGGCGGGCGGCGATCTTGCAACTGTGACCGCTATTGCCCAGAAAGCCGCTAACGCCTGTCGCTCAATCGGGGTCGCCCTCAGGCCCTGCACCGTCCCTGAAGCAGGCAAACCCACCTTCGAGATTGCAGAAGATGAGCTGGAAATGGGCATGGGCATTCACGGTGAGCCTGGCATCTGGCGCGGCAAGCTTCGGCCCGCAGATGAGCTGGCAGCCGAGATGTTGCAGCGGGTGTCTGACGAGCTGGATCTGGTTAAGGGTGATCGGGTCTCGGTGCTGGTGAACTCGCTGGGAGCCACCCCGCATGAAGAGCTGTTTATTCTTTATCGGCACATCGCCAACGCCCTGGCTGCGAAAAATGTTTCAATCATCATGCCGCTGGTCGGTCGTTACGCCACATCAATGGAGATGACGGGCGCCTCTCTATCGCTGATCAAACTTGACGCGGAACTGGAGCAGCATCTGAAAGCGCCCGCGCGTTGTGCGTTCTGGAGCGTTGCATGAGTTGGACCGCAGACGACATCGAAACCTGGCTCGGAAATTGTGCTGATCGCATGACGCAATCGGCGCCCGAGTTGAACACGCTCGACGGCCAACTTGGCGACGGCGATCTGGGTGCGACTTTGCAAAAATGCGCTGCGTTGATGAAGGCAGGTCTTTCGGGGACTGCCGCGCTTCCGTCGGATACGTTCAAGACGGCAGCGGGCGCATGTGCGCGGGCTTCGGGGTCCAGCTTTGGCACGCTTCTCGCGGTCGCCCTCTTGGTGTTGGCGCAGGAAACTGCCGGAAAGCCAACCCTTCTGGTGCAAGACATGGCACCGTTGCTTGAGAAGATTATCGCCGCCCTGATGCTCAGGGGCCGCAGCAAGCTTGGTGACAAGACCGCCCTGGATTCCCTTGAGGCGATCCGACTTGCTGTGTCTAATCTGCAGGATGCAGAAGACTTGCAGCTGCTTTGCTCTGCTGCCGCTGAACGCGCCATCGAAGATTTCAGAATGCGGCCGAACCTGATTGGACGCGCCCGGATGTTCGCCGAAAAATCAGTTGGCCTCGCAGATCCAGGCATGGTCGCAGTCGCGCGCATTGTCGGCAGAGCGGCGTGATGGCGAGCGCGGGATCATAAGTTGATGCGATTTTCCGCCAACATAGGGTTTCTTTATGGCGAACTTGGCCTGCTGGACCGTATCAAGGCAGCCGCACGAGATGGATTTGACGCGGTCGAGTGCCACTGGCCCTATGACATACCGGCCAGTGAGGTGCGAGAGGTCCTCTTGGAAGTCAACCTGCCGATGCTTGGACTGAATACCAAACCGGGTGATCTAACGTCGGGTGAGTTCGGCATTGCAGCAATGCCGGATCGTCGCGTCGAGGCCCGAAACGACATTCGCGTTGGCCTTAAATACGGAGCAGAAATGGGGGCTGCAAACCTACATGTGATGGCCGGCAGGACAGGAGGAGGCCATGAGGCTGAGAAGACGTTTCGCGACAACCTGCGATTTGCCACTGATCTGGCCGATCAATACGGCATGACGATCCTCATCGAACCCATCAATCAGCGGGACTGTCCAAATTACCACTTGTCCACCATCGAACATGCCGCAGAAATCATCAATTCATTACAGAGGCCGAATCTAAAGCTGATGTTTGACTGCTATCATGTGCAAGTTGGCCAAGGTGACCTGACCCGTCGTCTACGGGACTTCTTTCCATTGATCGGCCATGTCCAGATTGCCGCAGTTCCAGGCAGAGGAGAACCTGACCAAGGCGAGGTAGCCTTCCTGGATCTGATGATGTCGCTACGCAGACTAGGATACACCGGGATAGTTGGCGCTGAATACAAACCACGATCGCGAAACACCGAAATCGGGCTAACTTGGCTTGCGGCGTTTCGCACTGCCTTGTCCGCTATGCCGGACACAACAAAAAAATAGATCAATCTATATCCAAAAGACGATCATCAGTTTGGCTTAAGGTGGGGAGTGCCATCAATATGAATAAATCTGAACGGACCCTAGTGGTAAGCGTGCCCGAACCCCGCAGCCTCGACATCATTTTCACGCAAGAACAAAAAAACATCTCATCGAAAACTGTCCGTCGTCAGAACTTTTGGCTCAAGTTGGGCCGTGGGTTAGCGGAGTGTCTGGCTCGTCCTGGGGTTGATGTTCTGCCGCGATCTTTCGGTGCTTCAAGCGTCGATGTTCGATGGTTTGTCGTTTGGTGCTTTCGAGCTGTTTGATGATGGCTTCGGGTCGGCCGAAGTAGGCGTCGGCCCGTGTGACATTGTCGAGGCTCTCGTGGCAGCGCCGATGGGCTCGAGGAGGCGCCGGTGATTGCACCAGTCGACCCATTCGAGGGTGGCGAACTCGACAGCTTCGACGGTCCGCCAAGGCATTGTCGTAGCTGTCAAGGATACCACCAACCGATGGCTCGATCCCGGCTTCGGCCATTGCGCCCTAGACAGTGTGCGATTGGCAGCCAGTCGCGCCGGTGATCTCGCCGATGGTCGCGCCACCCGGCGCGCGAAGCATGGCCATCGGCGTGGCCTGCTTGGTGCCCTCGCGCGGCGTGCGGCAGGGACTTCCCACGGTTTTCAAGAATTGCTCCGGGACTGGGCCGTCGTCGTCGACACGGAGTTCAACCGGATCGCTCCCGGTCACCATGTTCCGAAGACGACAAAACAGGCCTAGCTTGGAACAGGATCAAGTCAGCCAACGTCCCTTCGGCTCAATCCTACCTTCGCGAGTTGCGCCAACCGTGACCCGTAGGATTCAGGCAGTGGATGGGCCAGAAAAATGAATCACGGGGCCACGTAACAACTTCACTCCGTCACTGAACGCGTTGCTTCACTTGCCCAGCATAGTCCGACCATGCCTCTATCATAGCCCTGCGCTGCTCAAGCAGATCCGTGCGGTGGTATGCGGCCTCTGTCGAGCTCTTGATTGTATGAGCCAATGCGCGTTCAGCTAGTTCCCGAGGGTAGCCATTTTCAGACGCCCAGTCTCGGAAGCTTGACCGAAAACCATGCGCAGTCGCTAGCCGGCCGGGGGCGTCGCTGGGAACCTGATGGTAGCGGAGCAGCTTTGTGAGGGCCATGTCGCTCAACGGGGTGTCATTTCGGGAGGCAAAAACCAGTCCATCCCCCGTGGTTGCTTGTCGCTGCATCTCCAGCAAGTCGAGCGCCAGAGCTGAAAGGGGCACGCGATGTGCGGTCTTCGCCTTCATGCGATCGGCCGGAACCGTCCATACAGCATTGTCAAAGTTGATCTCGCCCCATTGCATGCCGCGTATCTCGCCGGAACGGGCGGTGGTCAGTATGAGCAGTTTCAACATCAATTTGCTGGATGTCTGAGGCCCATTGTTCAGAACTTCAGCGAAGAATTTTGGCAAGTCCCGCCAGGGAAGGGCCGGATGGTGGTTGGTCCGCTCCCGCTTGCCTGGCTGCCTGGCGAGCAATTTGTCCACGACACCCACAGGGCTAGCAACGATGTAGCCTTGGGCTGCGCACCAATTCATGATGGTGTCGCAGCGCTGACGAATGCGCGACGCTGTCTCTGGCTTTGCCAGCCAAATTGGCTTGAGGCAGCGGGCAAAGTCGGCAGCTCTGAGATCATTGACGGGGATAGAGCCGATTTCAGGTATCACGTTCTGCTCGATCGTATTGATCCATTGGGCCCGGTGTTTTGAGTTCTTAAAACCGAGGCCGATTTCGGCATGCACCTTGCGAGCAGCCTCGCCAAATGTCGGCATCGTCAGTGTGTGATGACGCTCCTCCTCTTGCATCCGTTTGATCTCAAGTGGATCTCCACCGCTCTCGAGTATGCGACGGGCGTCTTGAGCGGCAGTGCGAGCATCGCGAATGGAGACTTCTGGATATCGCCCGAGCCCCATGTCTCTGCGCTTTCCAGTCACTGGCGAGACGTATCGCATGATCCACTTGCCAATTCCGGGGCTGGCTGACGGGAAGAGGTAGAGGCCTCGCGTCTGAGAGTCTGACAGTGGCTTGCTGGCCGAACCGATCTTACGAGCCTTTGCATCAGTAAGCATAATGTCTCCAGCCCATCATTCAGCCCATCGCAAGGTCTGCGATTGATTGCGACGGATTGCAGCAGGATACGATGGGCAACTCCAATATGCCATTGAAAATACTGTCTAATACGATGAAGCTTGCAACGGGACTAGACTGTCTGAGACATATAAATGGCAGACCCCCTCTCCGCCACTTTTTCCATCAGCTATGGATAGCTCAGGCACTCGGGTGCCATGTTAGGCTGGCCCAAAGGGTGATTGGCCCTCCTGGTGTTCGCCGTTCGGCCCATTGAGGGCATTGATCGCTGCGTTTGCATCTTCAGTCGAGCCGCTGGGTCGTCAGCCACCTAGCGCTGGGTGCGTTCGCAGCTCAGCATTTGCCGAACGGTTTCGACCGCAGACTCGTTCCTAAATCGTCGCCGCGGCATCGCTGAGCTCGGCGCGCTTTACTGGGAAACGTCTTTTTCGAAGCAAGTCCAGCCCTTGGACTTTTACCCTTTGACGCCGCCATCGCTGAGCCCGCTGACGAGGAAGCGCTGGGCGAGGAGGAATACCGCGGTGATCGGCAGGCCTGAAAGGATTGCCGCGGCCGCGAAGTCGCCCCACAAATAGCGCTGTTCGTAAAGGTAGGATCGCGCGCCGACCGCCAGGGTCATGTTGTTGGTTTCGCGCAGCAGCACCGAGGCGACCGGATATTCGGTGACCATGCCGATGAAACTCAAAACGAACACCACAGCCAGAATCGGCACTGACATGGGCAAAAATACAAAGCGAAACGTCTGCCAGGGCGTTGCCCCATCAATTTGCGCGGCTTTATCCATTGCGGGGTCGATGGAGTCGAAATAGCCCTTGATGGTCCAGATGTGCAGGGTAATGCCACTGAGATAGGCGATAACCAGCGACCAATGGCTGTCGACACCAAACACCGGGGTGACGTTCCCAAGCGCATCGAAAATCGTGTAGAGCGCGATCACGGTCAGGGCTGCGGGAAACATCTGAACGATCAACAGCATGTCGAGAATGGCGCCGCGACCGCGAAACTGCAGACGCGAGAAAGCATAGGCTGCGGTCATCGAAAGGACCAGGATTCCCGTCGAGGCAATTGCGCCGATCTTGATCGAGTTGAACAACCATAACAGCACCGGGAACGGCGGCTGCGTGACCGTGCCGTCGGGCGCCGTAAAAGGAATGCCGAGGGCCAGGGTCCAATGCTCAAGGCTGATCGGATTGGGGATCAAGCTACCGGTCGAGAAATTGCCTGGCCGAAGCGAGATCGACAATACGATCAGGAAGGGAAACAAGATCAGCGCGATGAAGCCGATGAGGAAAGTATGGGCGGCGAGCTTTTTCCAAAACAGTTCATGGGGTCGTTCGACAATCACTCTCAACCCCTCCCGCGCGCTTCGGCAGCGCGTCTCAGCGCGAAGAAATTGGCATAGGCCAGCAGCCCGACAAGCAAGAAGATCATCGTCGAAATCGCACCGGCAATACCAAAATTCTGCCCGGCATCCTGGAACGAGACGCGAAAGGTAAACGAGCCCAAAATGTCAGTTTGCCCGGCAGGGACAATGGTTCCGGCAATATCGGGCGCGCCGCGCGTCAGCAGCAGGATCAGGACGACGTTGTTGAAATTGAAGGCAAAGCTGGAGATCAGCAGCGGTACAAAAGGTGGTAGAATTTGCGGCAGCGTGATGGTGAAAAAATTTCGCAGCGCGCCGGACCCTTCGAGCGCCGCAGCCTTGTAGTGGTCCTGCGGGATCGCCTGCAGATATCCCATAGAGAGCAGCATCATATAGGGATAGCCGAGCCAGACATTGACGAAAACCAGCATGGTCCGTGCCAGGGTCGGATCGGTAAACCATTGGGGCTGGGTGCCAAACAGGCTTTTCAGGATTAAATTGATCTCACCGAAATTCTGGTTGAACAGGCCGCGGAAGACCAGGATGGAGATGAAGGCAGGCACCGCATAAGGCAGGATCAGCAGGATCCGGTACAGAGCCTTGGCCCGCAAATGCGGCCACTGCAGCACGGATGCGAGTAATATCCCGAGCGCAAAACTGAAAAATACCGAGAGCAGCGCGAAGCTCACGGTCCAGAAGAATATCTGCAGCATGGGCTGCCGAATGCCCTCGCTGAACAAAACGCGCTGGAAATTGGCAAGTCCGACGGTTACCCGCCAACCCGGCGCCACCGTCTGACCGGCGGTGTCGCGGTAAAAGCCAACGGTCTCATCGGGCACGAGACTGGCGCCATCGGCGCGGTTGAGCAATGAACCATCGGATTGGCGCTCATAAACAGGTGTCACCTTGGCAAAGGTGCGTAGACCCGAGGAGGTGATTTCGCTGCCGTCGGGCAATTTCGCGGTGACCCCGCCCAATGCTGAGCGAAGCTTGACCACGTCCTTCATCGCCAACGTCTCCGGCGCCGCTGCGACGGGGTTCATAATGGTATTGACAGGGGTTCCGTCGAGAATGAAAGGCTCGGAGAGCAGTCCCCCCGTGCCCTCCGGCAGGAACACCCGATGATTGGCGCCGTCGGCCACAAGCCCGAAGGGGCGTTCGGTGGCCTTGTCGACGGCCTTTTGGGCTAAAAATAGCTCTGTGACGCGGTCAAAGGTTAAAAGGTTTCGCGCACCGTAATTGGTGAACCCCACATAGGTGGTGTAGGCGACCGGCAGCACGATAAAAATCAGTACCGCCGCAATGCCGGGGAAAACGAACCGCGCCGTATAAAACCGCTTGGCGCCGAAAACGATAGTGATGCCGACCAGCAACGCCATGACCACGGCGGCAAACAGCGGCTCGCCAGCGAGATAGAGCCCCCAGATGATATACATCAGGCCCACGGCCATGATGCCGATAACAAAATAGCGGATCACATCGCCGACGCGAATGGGAAGGTTCAACGGAGCCCTAGGTGTCGGTTCGGACAAAGCTGGCGCGGTCATTACCTCTCCCCAAAAAGGCTAACGGCACGTATGGCGAGTTGAGTTTCGGGGCTGGTGCCCCGAAACTCAAGTTCAAATGGCTTATGGGGCCAGGATACGGGCGGCTGCGTCATCGAGTGCCTTATCGACAGTGGATGACTTGTCGGTGATCGAGGCGAGTGCCGGGCCCATAGCGGCCCAGAATTTGCCCATCGCTGGGGTTGATGGCATGGCGACACCAGCCTCGGCATTGGCGAGGGTCGCCGCAACATTGGCATCGCCCGATAGCGTTTCAGCAAAGCTGATGTCGGCAACCGCGCCAAGTGGCACGTCGTCGTTGATCATCTTCAAGCCCTCATCGGTCGTGAGATAGCTCTCAATGAACTCGATCGCGAGGTCCTTGTTGGGCGTGGCGGCATTAATGTTGGCTGCGAGTACGCCAACGAAGGATTTACTCGGTTGTCCGCCGACAGACGGGATCGGGGCGACACCAAAGTTGATTTTGGAGGTTGCAAGGTTCGACCAGGCCCAGGGGCCGTTGATAACCATGGCAACTTCGCCCTTGTTGATCGCCGCATCCATGACGCCATAGTCAACGCCAGAAGGCATCACGCCATCATCGATCAACTTGCGCAGCGCAGCCGCGCCCATCTTGGCACCGGCATTGGCAACGCCTGTGTCACTTGGGTTGAAACTACCAGTGGTCGCGTCCTTCTGGAAGGCGTAACCGCCATTGGCCATCAGCAGCGGGAACGTGAAGTAGGTGTTGTTATAGTCCCATAGGATCGGCTTGACGCCTTCCGGCAGCACCATGCTCGCGATCTCTTCCATTGTCGCGGGCGGGGTTGGCACCAAATCCTTGTTGTAGATCAGGCCAATGGCTTCCACGGCGAGCGGATAGCCCCAAGTCTTGCCATCAAAGGTCACAGCGTCCCAAGCAAAACCAAAAATGCCGTCCCGGACGGCTTGGCTTGGCTCAACCGCCTGGATCAATCCACCCGCAGCCCATTCACCGAAACGGTCGTGAGCCCAGATAAAGATATCTGGACCGGCACCCGTTGCGGCCGCCTGCTGGAATTTGTCGGTGACAGCTTCGGGGTGCTCGACAACCACCTCCACACCGAGTTCGGCTGTGAACTTGTCTGCAAGCGCTTGCAGGCCGGTAAAGCCCTTGTCGCCGTTGATCCAGATTACCAGTTTGCCTTCTTCAAAGGCGGCGCTCAGCGAAGTCGAAGCGAGCAATAGCCCCAGCCCCAACCCCAGAGTCTTAAGCGTAGTCTTGGTCATATTTGTCCTCCCAGACGGTTTGTGAGTGGTCACGCCGGGCTATCCGGCATGCTGGCCCGATCCGCCCCTGGTCGGAAACGGCAGGACCATTCATGTCTCGCGGGCCAGTCGTGCGGTCTCGGTTTTTGCGAGTTCCCGCAAATGCCCTCGAGTGTTGCTCGGCTAGGAGGAGCGCGTTTATATCGCCATTGCGCCAAACCCTTGCCGTGCTTTTTCGCCCCAGTTCCTCTGACTGGTGGCAGCATCTGCTGATTACACCATAGCCAGTCAATTTCGGTTTTCAAACCGGTTTAAGTAGATTTTTTTCCTAATTTTTGCATTGCGCTTGAGCGGTCTGTATGCAAATTTCTAACCGGTTTAAGTCTATTGAGGGACCCAGTGTGACGACGCTTCGGGAGCTTGCGCAACATCTGGGGTTAAGCCCGGCAACGGTCAGTCGCGCGCTCAACGGCTTTCCAGAAGTCAGCCATAAAACCCGTGTCCGCGTCATGGAGGCATCCGAACGCCTTCACTACAAAGCCAATTCCAATGCCAAGCGACTGGCCACAGGCAAGTCCGGGATGGTTGGTATGATTTTTCGGTCGAGCCGCAATTTGCTGGTGGACCCACATTTTGTCGATTTTCTTGCGGGCCTGTCGACCGGCCTTGCCGATTGTGAAGTCGACCTTGTCATCCACACGGCGCCACAGCGCGAACTGCTCGCCCATTACGAACGCTTTGTCTCCTCTGGGTCAGTGGACGGCATGATCGTGTCGGCGCCCGAATTGAACGACGCCCGGATTGCTACCCTGACCAAGCGGAAATTCCCCTTCGTGGTCCATGGTCGGACCGGCGAGGATGTTGGTTATGCCTATTTCGACATTGACAACAGCGCCGCGTTTGCAGCGGCGACGACACTGCTTGTTGAGCTAGGCCATCGCCGCATCGCTTTGCTCAATGGCGAGGCCGACCTTGCCTTTGTCATTCAGCGCGAAACGGCGTTCCGGCAGACCACTGCCGGCCGCGGTATCCATATTCCAGCGCGCTTTGTCAGCCACGATTTGATGAGCGAGGAGCAGGGCTTTGCCCATGCAACTGAAATGCTGTCTGGTCGGCATGGTCTGGCGCCGACGGCGTTTGTGTGCTCGTCGACGCTGCAAGCCCTGGGCGTAATCCGCGCGGCGGCAGCGGCAGGCCTCGCAGTTGGCACAGATCTTAGTATTATCGCTCATGACGACGTGCTGCCGCATCTACGACCCGAGCACTACAACCCGCCGCTGACTGTAACGCGCTCGCCGATCCGCATGGCCGGCGCGGCGCTGGCCGAAATGATGGTTGCCCGGATTTCCGGCGCCGATCCGTTAAAGCTGCAGCGCATGGTGAAAGCCGATTTGATCGTTCGCGCCTCAACCGGCGCAGCGCCAATCTCTGGGAGGGATGGATGGCCGCATTAGCAGAAAAACCCGCACTGGTAGGCCCGGTTCTTGAGGTCAACCACCTCGTCAAACAATTTGGCGCCGTCGAGGTGCTTAAAGACATCAGCATTTCGATGGCAAAAGGCGAATTCCTGGTCCTCGTCGGTCCTTCGGGCTGCGGTAAGTCGACCTTACTCAATTGCATTGCCGGGCTCGACACCACTTCGGGCGGAACAATAGCAATCGGCGGGCGCGATGTGACCGAGGTGCCGCCGCGCGATCGCGACATTGCCATGGTGTTCCAGAGTTACGCGCTCTATCCCACCATGACCGTTGCCGAAAACATTGCCTTCGGCATGAAGGTGCGAAATGTGCCCAAGCCAACGCAGTCCGAAAAGGTCCGGGATGTCAGCGCGCTGCTGCATATTTCGCACCTGCTCGACCGCAAGCCGGGCGCACTCTCTGGCGGCCAACGCCAGCGTGTTGCGATGGGCCGCGCACTGGTCCGCGATCCCGTGCTGTTTCTGTTCGACGAACCATTGTCCAATCTTGATGCCAAGCTGCGCGTTGAGCTGCGTGGAGAAATCAAACGCCTGCATGAACGGCTCGGAGCGTCTATCGTCTATGTCACCCATGACCAGATCGAGGCGATGACGCTTGGGACGCGCATCGTCGTGCTCAATCAGGGCTTGGTCCAACAGATCGGCACGCCCGAAGAAGTTTTTGAACACCCCGCCAACATGTTCGTCGCCGACTTCATGGGGTCGCCGCCGATGAATCTCGTCCCCGCCAAGGTGGCGCTGGGGGCAGAGGGTGCCGAGCTGTTGCTGTCGGATGGAAACACCTTATCGGTGCCAAAGCCGCCATCCTCGCTTGTCATGCGCAAGGGTGGTGACATCGTTATCGGCCTGAGGCCAGAAGCGTTTTCCCTGAGCACTGCAACCAATGGGCTCGCCGTAACGGCGGACCTGGTGGAGAATTCGGGTTCCGACACCTTCCTCAACGCCGAGCTCGGCGGCAAGACCGTCGTCGCCCGCCTGCCGGGTCGCGTGCGGGTCGAGCCACACAGTCGTGTTCATCTGATCGCGGACACCACACACGCATCCTATTTTGACCCGGAGAGCGGGCTCAATATCCACTAGCGATAAAAGGTCCGCTTTGCGGTGCTAGATTGACACAACCTCCTGACGCATTTCGCGCGGCGTGGTTCCGTAGGCTTTGCGGAAATGATCGTAAAATTGGGTCTGGGAGGCGAACCCAGACTGAAACGCGATGTTGGCGATGGACAGATTTCCCTCGAACAACAATGAGCGGGCCTTGATCAATCGCATTCGGACAACAAATTTCTGAATCGAAATGTGCATGACCTTGGTGAACAGGTTGGTCGCATAATTTGGATGCAGACCAACGACTTCGGCGATGGTTTGGGTCGTTAGCGGTTCACCCAAGTTTTCTACGATGTGGCGGACCATTTGCACGACATAGCGGACCGGGAAGCTGTTGCGGTTTCGTGTGCTCGGGTGCTCGATCCAGGCCGGCAAAAGCAGATCCCAACCGGTTATGGCAGCACGACGAAACATGCTGCCGATCTCGATCCGGACGAGGTCGGCACGCTGGGAATTGCCGCTGCGATAGTCCTGGTGCCAGCGGTCCAGACTGTCCAGCCCAATGGTGTCTCCCCTAAGTTGGATAACTCCACCACCCATCAGCGTTTCCGTTATGGCGCCGAGCTGAGGCATGTGCAGGAACGCGTCCATCGGCAAATAGATATTGAGTTGACGTCCGTTGGCGGTGTCGCTGAGCCCAACCGTCTGGTGGGGAATACCGGCCCAGAATGCCACGAGGCGCGTTGCACCAATCGCCACCGCCCGTCCATCAAAGAGGTAGTCCATGCTCCCTTTGGTCAACCAGTTCATCTCGATATGTCCGTGACTATGGGGCGCCGGCATAATCTGGGGTGCAAAGGAGCGCATCCCGAATCGTCCAAAGGCCCGGCCCGACGCATAAAAACTTCGCTCTGGTCGGGACCTTGGCCGCGTGGCAAGCTTGCTGTTTGTTTTTTCTGGGTCGACCACGGGGTTTGGCCCGTCCATGGCAGTATCCGATTCTTAGTAATCCGGAATAAGTTGCTAGAAAACCGGATTGTTCCCATTCATGCAATGGATAGTGATTGGCGAGGACTGGCACGGTCGCGTGGCAGGGCTCAACATCTAGGTTCTGGCCAATCCCCGGGCCAACTATGTCAAATGGCTGGTTCGGACCGCTTCCTAGACCGCCGCCGCATATTTTGGAGAATTCCCGATGTCCCAGCCAATAATCACCTTTATCGGCGCCGGCTCCGCCGTTTTCATGAAGAACATTGTTGGCGATATTTTGCAGCGCCCGGCGCTGGTCGGCGCCACGATCCGCCTGATGGACATCAACCCGACCCGGCTGGAAGAAAGCGAAATCATTGCCAAAAAGCTGATTTCAACGCTCGGCGTCCCGGCCGCAGTCGAAACTTTCTCAAATCAGCGCCAGGCGCTGGACCGCGCAAATTTTGTCGTCGTCTGCTTCCAGATCGGTGGCTATGAGCCATCGACGGTGATCGATTTCGACGTGCCGAAAAAGTACAATCTGCGCCAGACCATTGCCGATACTCTGGGGGTTGGCGGCATCATGCGGGGCCTGCGGACCGTGCCGCATCTGTGGAGCATCTGCGAAGACATGCTGCAGGTCTGCCCGGATGCGATCATGCTGCAATATGTGAACCCGATGGCGATCAACACCTGGGCGATCGCGCAAAAATACCCAAAGATCAAGCAAGTGGGCCTTTGCCATTCGGTGCAGGGCACGGCGATGGAATTAGCGCATGATTTGGACCTGCCTTATGAGCAGATCCGGTATCGCTCCGCGGGCATTAATCACATGGCGTTCTTCTTAACGTTTGAGCACCGCCAGGCCGACGGCTCATATCGGGACCTCTACCCAGATTTGCTGGCGGCCTATGCGGCTGGCCGCGCCCCCAAGCCGACCTGGAACCCGCGTTGCCCTAATAAAGTGCGGTATGAAATGTTGACCCGCTTGGGTTATTTTGTGACCGAAAGCTCCGAGCACTTCGCCGAATACACCCCCTATTTCATCAAGGCGGGACGCGAGGACTTGATCGAGAAATTTGGTATCCCGCTGGACGAATACCCCAAGCGCTGCGTTGAACAAATCGCGAGCTGGAAGAAAACCTCGCAGGATTACCGCAACGCTGACCGAATTGAGGTCAAGCAATCCAAGGAATATGCCTCCTCCATCGTCAACTCGGTGTGGACCGGCGAACCGTCGGTGATCTACGGCAATCTGCGCAACAACGGCGTCATTACCTCATTGCCCGATAATGCGGCTGTTGAAGTGCCATGCCTGGTTGACGACAATGGGTTGCAGCCCACTTTTATCGGCGACCTGCCGCCACAACTGACCGCCCTGATCCGCACCAACATCAATGTGCAGGAGTTGACCGTCGCCGCATTGATGACGGAAAACCGCGACCATATCTATCACGCGGCAATGATGGATCCACATACCGCCGCCGAACTCGATCTCGAGCAAATCTGGCACCTGGTCGATGACTTGACCGAAGCGCACGGCACCTGGTTGCCGGAATGGGCGCGTGGCCGCAGGACTGTTGAGGTCGCCTGAATTTCTCCCTGATGGGCAACAATTTCGGTGCGTTCTGCATCGGGTTGTTGCCGGTTGGGGCCGGGCTCGCCAAAAAGTGCTATGCGGCGTGCACCAGAAGCAGCGTCGCAAACGCCGCAAGTGCCAATGCACTGGCACGCTCAACCCGGACAACGCTCAAAAGCCCGCGGGAAGACCGTGCCGCCACGGCGCCAAAAACCTGCCAGCCAAAGGCCGTGATGACCACCAAACCGCCCAAGATGCCCAGATGTGGCAGACGATCAAAGAAGCCGTTCTGCGGAAAAATCGCAAACGCCAATACGATGCTCTTCGGGTTGATCAATGTGGTCAGAAACACTTGGCCTAACGAGACTGACGCGCTTTTGCCATTGCTGCGGTCTGCGTTGGTCCAGAGCTTCCAGGCTGACAAAAAGAGAAATGCAGCGGCGGTCAATTGGGCGGCAACGCCAATCCAAGGCTGCGTGGTCGCAGCGACCCCCACCAGCTCGATCCAGGCGGTGACAGCAATGAGATATCCAGCCAACGCCGCAAGAATCAAATGGAGTGAAAGCCGCACGCCAACAACCGCTGCAGATGCCGCCATCAGCGTATTGGTCGGCCCAGGGATTATGAGTAACCCTAGGCCAGAGAGGGTAAATTGGACGATGTCGGTCATGCCATCTCGTTGATAATACGATAGAACTCGTGACGTGGCCGTGCCAGCTCAGCCCTGTTTGGTCAAGCTGTCTATCACTATTTGTGAACATGCGGGCGACTTTGGTGTGGCCTTGTTCAACCAGGCTGTCTCTGCGAAAGTGTCGACAGTCAAACCAGCTGACGAGCCCAAAATATCCAAATGATGTTCTTATACCGATGACAGACTCGGCGCCGGGACTGTGGCTGGCATCTGTTGTTGCCAAGGCCCACCAATTTATCAGGGGGTCCATGGCGGGTGTCGGTTCGGATTTGGTCCAGCAACAAAGGCCAGCGCCGGATCGAGGTGAGTTGGGTTGGTTGGCCGGTCTGCTGGCCATTGGGTTGGTCGCTCGCATCGCAGTGGCCGTGCTGTTTCCCTCGATCTATCACCCTGACGAGACTTTTCAGTATTGGGAGCAAGGGTATCGCTTCGCCTTTGGGGGCGGAATCGTTCCCTGGGAATACCGCGTTGGCATACGGTCTTACGTCGTGCCGGGATTTCTTGCCGGGGTCATGGCAGTTGTGCATGGAACCGGTGGCGGCACCGATGCATGGCGCGTAGCAATTCAGATACTGCTCTCGGCCTGCTCCCTGTCGATTGTCGGGACGGCGTATTTCTGGGCTCGTCGAGTGTCGGGGCGAGAAGCTGGTCTGCTGGCAGCGTTGATGGCCAGTACCTGGTTCGAACTGGTGTACTTTTCCAGCAAGCCGATGCCCGAAGTTTTGGCTGCTGCCACGTTGTTACCCGCCGCGTACTTGCTGTGCGCGGCGCTGCCTTTCCAGCCCTGGAAGCAGGTGGTGGGTGGAGCGCTGTTGGGCCTGACGTTCGTTCTTCGCTTTCAATTGGCGCCGGCAATCCTTTTGGTGTGCTTGGCCACCATTTTGCGGTCTCCGCGCCACAGCTGGGTCCTGCAATTTTCGGCGATGGCGTTGGTCATATTGGGCGGCGGGCTGCTCGACTGGGTCACCCTCGGGTCTTCGTTCCAGTCGGTGTGGTTGAACTTCGTCATCAACGCCGTGCAGGGGCGGGCTGCGCTCTATGGCACGTCGCCAGTTTTTGGCTTCCTGCAGTTCTACCTCGCTGCCTGGCCAGTATTTATCATTGCAATGCCGTTTCTGTTGGAAGCCGGAATGCGGCGAGCACCGCTGCTTCTGACCGTTCCTTTAGTGATCGTTGTTGCGCACTCGCTGATCGAACATAAGGAATACCGTTTCGTTTACCCGGCGTTGCCGTTTTTGCTGACCTTGGCAAGCATTGGCGCCTACGAGATTTATGGGATGCTCGCCAACAGGCTGTTTCCACGGCTCCGGCAGATCGGCCTGGTGGTGCTGGGTTTCTGCTGGCTGGGAACATCCATCGGCCTGGCGACCCAAACGGGATTCCGGGACAGGTTGTTCTCGACCTCTGCGCCCATCGCAGCGTTCAAACTTGCTGGTGAAGTTGAGGGCATTTGCGGGTTGGGGATGGCTGGCATGGCTTGGTTTGAGGGAACCGGAAATTCCGGCTTGGGGCAAGGCGTGCCGATCTATCTGCTGGACCAACAGGCAGATGCCTTGACGCTGGAGCCTGCGTACAATGTGTTGGTCCAATCTGGCCGGGATTGGCCGATCATTGCCAGTCGGTACACAGAAATTGGTTGCTATGGCGCAGTTTGTGTCGCCGTGCGCGCTAGGACATGTCAGCCCAACCCCGACCAAGATGCCAATGCGATGCTGGAGCGCGCCGGTCAATAGCGGCGGATTAGCCTCCGGCGCCGCGATAGCGCCCGATAGCGTAGCGCCAATGGCCCATGGCGGTCACAACGGCAAGCGGCCCGATGATGAGCGAGGCCGGGCCAGCCCAGTGCCCGAGCAACGCCACGGGTTTACCGAGGAGCACGGCCACAGGCACATAGGCCATGAACCCCAGCGGGATCACGGTTAGCAATACCCCCTGGATCAGGGCCGGGAAGATGCCAAGTGGGTAGCGCGCCAGTTCCCAGAAGCCGAAAAAGATTGAATAGAGATGGCGTGACCGCACCCAGATCAAGCTGTTTGCACCGATCATGGTGATGATGGCGGCGATAAGCGCGGCTGCGCTGAGCAGGGCGCCAATAATATAGAGGAAGTTCAGCGGCGACCAGACGACGTCGATATTGCCGAGCGCCCAGACCAACAGGCCGATCCCCACACCAATATGGCCGGCATAGCCGATGTTAAGGCCACCAAAGACCAGATAGGCCCACGGGCTGAACGGTTTTACCAACAGCGTATCAAAGGTGCCGAGACGAACCTGGTCTTCCAGATCGCGAAGCTGCACGAAACTGAAAGCAGCGCCGAGCGCATAGGCCAGAAGGTGAAAACTCAGCATCAGCGCCAGCTCGGGCCATGCCCAACCGCCAATGGCGCTAAAGCGGGTGGCAATCAACCAGATGCCACCAAAGGCGCTGGCCATAGCAAAGCCTTCTGATACCCACATCAGCACCATAGCGCCGCGATATTGGAGCCGGGTTCGAACCTGTAAGCGAACCAAAAGCGGTAGGACCCGCAACATAGTTAGCATGCTCATCCTCCCTGGACAGTGATGCGGTTTCGGGCCTTGGACCACAGCAAGGCAACCCCTGTCGCCAGCAGCGCCACCCAGAACAGACCGATAGCGAACATGGTCAACGTCTGGGCGACGTCGAGTTTACCGAGATAAACGGCCGTGGGATAATAGCCAATCCAGGCAAAGGGCAAAAACCGGACGGTCTCAGCCATCCAGGTCGGAAAAAACCATAGTGGCACCACGCTTCCCGACAGGAACAAGATGATGCCGGTCAGGAAAAACTCCAGCGAATTTGTGGTCATCAGCCAAAACGCCAACAACCCGCATGTCATCGCCAACAAGAACAACAGGCCAAACGACAACAGCCAAAACGGGATAAACCAAAGCCCGTGAAACAGGCTGGCAGGCGGCTGAATGCCATTGGTTAGCCCCAGTATTGCGACGACCGGCAGCACGATAGCAAGCAGCCAAAAACACAGATTGCCGCACTCTTTGGCAAACAGATAGAGCGGATAGTGCAAGGGTTTGAGCAGATAGACCGCAATGTCGCCGGTTTTGATGGCATGGCCCAGATCATTGATCATGTCTGAATAGTCCCATGCTGCCAACACCGTGCCGGACAGAATGGCATAGGTCACCATTTCAGCCAGGGAGATGCCGTCGACGCTTGTGGCGCCGGCATAGGCGGCAGTCCAGATGGCAATTTTTGCCAGAACCGTAACGGCCTCTCCCAAAAAACTGGTCCAGACCTGGTTGCGATAGGCCAGCCGCGTTTGAAATGCGCTGCCGGCGAACGCGGCATACATTGCCAATCTCATGGTGCAACCAAACTGGAGCGCTGCTGATAAAAGGTGCGCACGATTTCCTCGATGTCGGGGGTTTCGATCGCAATATCGAGCAAATTGTGGGCGTTGCCGAGTTCGTTCAGCACCTCGATCAACGAGGTGTCATCCTTGTTTTACAAGAAGTGCTTTGTGGTGCCCTCATCGCGGGTCAAGCTTGCCGAAGCGAGTTGAATGGGGCCGGGGTCGGTGCCAAAACTCAGAACCAGGCGGCGTCGGGAACCGAGGGCTGTGCGCAGGCGGCCGAGTTCGCCATCGAACAATAATTTGCCGTCATCGACCATGATCAGGCGCGGACAGAGCTGTTCGATATCCTGCAAATCATGGGTGGTCAAAATAATGGTGACGCCGCGCTCGCGGTTGATCTCTGCCAGGAACTTGCGCACCGCGTCCTTGGCGACAACATCCAAACCGATAGTCGGCTCGTCCAAAAACAAAATCTTGGGGTCATGCAAAAGCGCCATGACGATTTCGGCGCGCATACGTTGCCCAAGGCTGAGCTGCCGAACAGGGCGATCGAGAAATGGCGTCAGCCCCAAAATCTCTGTTAGATGGCCAAGGTTGTCCCGGTAGCGCGCGGCAGGAATATCGTAGATGGCCTGATGCAGTTCAAAACTGTCGCGCACCGGCAAGTCCCACCACAATTGGCTGCGCTGACCGAACAGGACCCCGATCTGCCGCGCGTTTACCATCCGCTCCCGGTGGGGGGTTCGGCCCAACACCGAGAGCGAGCCGGCGCTGGGAACCGTGATGCCCGTCATCATCTTGATCATTGTCGATTTGCCAGCCCCGTTGGGGCCCAAATAACCGACCGCTTCACCGGCATTGATCGTGAACGACAAATCCTGGACGGCGCGCACTTCGGTGAATTCTCGTGTGAGCAGGCCCTTTATGGCACCGCCAAACCCAGCAAAGCGCCGCTGCTGGCGAAACACTTTTGACAAATTTTCTGCAACGATGATTCTATTCATTAATGGCCCCGGAATCGTCCTTAGCCCATTAAGTTAAGACTGTGTGTAGAACTTAATGGGTTCATTGCATTGATGTTTTCAATCTGGCCCATGACGCGGGACGCAAAAACATCGGGGCATTTCGTGCTTGTAAATGACCAATTGGTCAGTTATAAACCACTAATGACCGAGTGGTTAGTTGTTGCCTGGGAGCAGCGCTATGGCCAGCCGCATCCAAACTGCCGAACCCAAATTCCGCCGAAGGGCCGAAGCCCGGCCAGATGAAGTGCTCGATTCGGCACTGGATTTGTTTATCCAGCAGGGGTTTGCCAATACCACGGTTGAGCAGATCGCCCGAAAAGCGGGGCTCTCAAAAGGCGCGGTCTATCTCTATTTCCCCTCCAAGCAGGCGATTATCGAGGCGCTGGTGCGCCGCGCCGTGGTGCCGGTGGCTGAGCGGGCACTGGCCAATGCCTTGGGCTTTGGGGGTGATCCGCGTATTGGCATTACATCGACGCTTCGCCTGATTGGTCAGGGCCTGCTCGACCCCAGAGTTTTGGCTATCCCCAAGATGATCGCGCGCGAAGCCGTGCAGTTCCCGGAATTGGCACAGATCTATCGGCGCGAGGTGATGAGCCGGGTGCAACCGGCGCTGATCAAATTGGTGCAAACCGGCATTGATGAGGGCTATTTCCGTCCACTTGACGCGGAATTGACCATCCGCAGCCTGATCGGGCCGGTGCTGCTGCACCTGTTGCTGGCCGATATATTCGGGGTCATGCCCGCCGATGGGATCGCCTTGGATCGCTTGATAGAAAACCACATCAGCATCCTGTTCGATGGGTTGAGCGTGCCGGTCGCGGAGCAAACATCATGAATGACATCTTTGGGTTCTTCATCGGGGTGATCGGTGTGTTTGCGCCGGGGTTCGGGTCCACGCCAGCGCCCATTTATGCAGGCTATGTGGAGGCGGACTATGTTTATGCGGCCTCTCCTGGTAGCGGCCTGATCGAGCAGTTCGCCGTTGAACAAGGGCAGGTGGTCGAAACTGGCGATGTGTTGTTTAGGCTCAGCCACGGTCAGCAGGATGCGCTGTTGGCGGGGGCGCTGGCCCGCGCCACGGTCGCCGAGGCCACGGCCAAAAACCTTGCTACTGGCAGTCGCAGCGCCGAGGTCGATGTGATCAGGGCGACTTTGAACAAAGCCCAGGCGGATTTGGCGCTGGCCAAAACCAATCTCGAGCGCGGCGAAAAGCTTGAAGCGCTGGGACTGACGCCATTGGCAAAACTCGACCAAGAGCGGGCGAGCCTTGCCAGTGCCCAGGCCCAAGTCGACCAGCTCATGGCCCAGTTGGCGGTGGCAGAACTGCCCGCGCGCTCGGAGCAACAATCGGCGGCCGAGGCAAGCTTGCTGGCAGCGCAAGCCGATGTAAACAAGGCCAGAGCCGATCTGGCCGATCGCACTATTCTGGCCCCCCAGGATGGGGTCGTTGACCGCTTGTTTTATAGCCAGGGCGAATTTGCGCCGGCTGGTGCGCCCGTTGTGGCGTTACTGCCGCCGGGGGCGATCAAGGTCAAATTTTATGTTGATGAGACCAGCCGCTCCGGCCTGCAATTGGGAGATGGATTGCTGGTGTCCTGCGACGGCTGCGTCGCCGGAATAACCGCCAAAGTCAGCTTTTTTGCCGCCGATCCGCAGTTTACCCCGCCGGTGATTTATAGTCGGCAGGAGCGGAGCCGGTTGGTGTTTTTGGTCGAGGCAATGATTGATCCCCTGGCAAAATTGCACCCAGGCCAGCCGGTCAGCATTGAGAAATCGCCATGACCGAAGTCATCGCGGTCACCGGCCTGACCAAGAGTTTTGGCTCCAAAAAGGTGGTCGACGATTTTGATATCAGTGTGCCACGCGGCGCGATCTATGGTTTTTTAGGCCCCAATGGGTCGGGCAAGACCACCACGATCCGGATGCTGTGCGGCCTTTTGACCCCCGATTCCGGTCAGGGCAGTTGTCTTGGGTTCGACATCTTGACCGAACCCGACAAGATCAAAGAACAGGTTGGGTATATGACCCAGAAGTTCTCGCTCTATGAGGATCTGTCGATCCGCGAGAATCTGGATTTTATCGGCAGGATGTATCGCATCCCCAATCGCCAGCAGCGGGTGACACAGGCTCTGCTGGATCTGGGCCTAGCTGATCGCGCCCGCCAACTTGCCGGCACGTTGTCTGGTGGCTGGAAGCAGCGCCTGGCACTGGCCGCTTGTCTGCTTCATGATCCGCAATTGCTGCTGCTTGACGAGCCCACGGCGGGCGTGGATCCTAAGGCCCGTCGTGATTTTTGGGACGAAATTCGGCGCCTTTCAGCCAGGGGCGTGACCGTATTGGTATCGACCCATTATATGGATGAAGCCGTGCAATGCGATCGCATTGCCTACATTGCTTATGGCAAAAAACTGATCGACGGGCCGTCCGCCGAAATTCCAAAACAGGTGGGGCTCGTCACCTGGCGCGTCGAGGGGCCAGACCTTGGGCCTTTAGAGGCGCGGCTCAAAGCCATGCCTGGCGTGGCCCAAATTGCCCGCTTCGGCGCCTCACTGCATGTGTCAGGGACGGACGGGTCGACCCTTGGCGCAACAGTGGCGCTGCTTGCAGGCGAGGGGACACATCGCTGGACGGAGCAGATCGCGGGCCTTGAAGAGGCGTTCATTTATCTGATGGCGGGGTCGCGCGACAATTTCTCCGGCGACGCGAGCAAGCCGTCATGAGCCTTGCCTTTTCTTTGGCGCGGTTCACCGCGGTCCTGGTCAAGGAATTCATCCAAATGCGGCGCGACCGCGTCACATTTGCGATGATGATTGGCCTGCCAATCGTGCAATTGGTGTTGTTTGGCTTTGCCATTAACGCTGACCCGCGGCATTTGCCGACCCTGATCGAGTTGGGAGACAATGGCCCCATAACGCGCTCCATCATCGCTGGGATGCAGAACTCGGACTATTTTGACTTCCGGGGAACGGTGGCGGGCGTTGCCGAAGGTGAAGACGCACTGCGGCGCGGCACCGTCAATTTCGTGGTGGTGATTCCGCAAAATTTTGAACACGACGTGGTGCGCGGCTTGCGCCCGCAAGTGCTGATGGACGCCGATGCGTCAGATCCGTCTGCAGTGGGCGGCGCCGCGGGCGCTATATCTGGTATTGTTCAGGTGGCGATCAGCGAAACCCTCATTGGCCCCCTGGCTCAGATTGTCGGCCCGCCCCCGCCATTTTCGATCATTGTGCATCGCCAGTACAATCCAGAAGGCAAGACGTCGACCAATATCGTCCCGGGATTGTTGTCGATCATCTTGTCGATGACCATGGTGATGATCACCGCGGTTGCCATCGTCAAGGAAACTGAGCGTGGCACCATGGAAATGTTGATCGCGACGCCAGTGCGCCCGCTGGAGGTGATGGCGGGAAAGATCCTGCCCTATATATTTGTCGGTTATGTCCAGACATTTGTGTTCCTGGGCGCCGCGCGGCTGGTGTTTCAGGTGCCGTTTGAAGGGTCGTGGCTGGCGTTTTTTCTGGGCTTCAATCTGTTCATCGTGGTCAATCTGGCACTTGGATTTTTGATTTCGACGTTGGCCCGCAGCCAGATGCAGGCAATGCAATTGTCATTTTTTACGATATTGCCGTCGATTCTGCTCTCGGGGTTTATGTTTCCATTCGCAGGGATGCCCGGCTGGGCACAGTTCTTAGGGACCGGTGTGCCCGCCACCCATTTCTTGCGCATCACCCGCATGGTCATGCTCAAGGGTGCCGACCTTGGTGATGTGGGCGGGGAAATGGGGGCATTGGTGCTGACGCTGGCAATCATTGCGGGCATCGCCATGTTGCGCTACCGCCAGACGCTGGATTGAAGTTGGTGTCGAGCGCCTTGCTAACGCGGCAATAAACGCTCATTACTGCACCACGTTTTCAGGCCTCATCGGCTATCTGTGACCCCGGTTCGCCAGGTTTGCTTGGTTACCCCCTGATTTTGCGAACGTTTTAGACCCCATGCGCGTATTGCGCCTGGGGGAACACGCGCGCTCGCCCTCGGCAGCGGGCTTCAAAGACAGAAGGTTTCCACTATGGCAATCACCGGTACTGTAAAATTCTTCAATTCTACCAAAGGCTTCGGCTTTATCTCGCCAACTGATGGCTCAAAGGACGCGTTTGTCCACATCTCGGCGGTCGAGCGCGCTGGCCTGTCGGGCCTCGATGAAGGTCAGAAGGTTTCGTACGACCTTGAAAATGGCCGCGACGGCAAGGTTTCGGCCGCGAACCTGCAGCTGCTCTAGACTGTTCCAGCGCTGGGGGGAGCAGTCTTCCCGGCGCTATTCCTCGTCTTCGGTCCCATCGGCCGTCAAGAAATCATCGATTTCGTCGAGGCTAGCGCTGTACTCATAGCTCGCATTGCCAAAGACCACGGTAAAACTCTCGGTCTCGCGGACCATATAGCCGCCATGCACCCGCGTCTTGGGGGTCGGCTTTTGCACGATCATGATGGTCAAGCCCTTGCGGAGGGCGATACGACGCAGGCGGCGCTCACGGGCGGCATCGGTGTTGGCTCGGCTCACAAAGATTCTCCAATTTCAACAAAGCTATAACCCGAAAGATGCCCGTGCCGTAAGGCATTCAACGTCACCGGGCATGCAGGTGCGACACACTTCGGGCCGCATCTTGTGGATGGAACAGGCAGTATGTTGACCAACAATTCCGGTCAACGCCGCGCAGCGGACACCGTCGCACCGCATACCGCTCAAATCCGCCGCCACCAGAGCCTCGGGAATCAGATCCAGATCGGCTTCGGCTTCGGTAGAAAACCGTGGCCAATCAGCGGAATAGGAACAGCAGGCGCCGCAGCGCTGGCAATCGAACGAAGACGGATCGGAAACGTCGATGCGAGCAGTGGTCATGGTCGGCTTTAAGCAGGTTTGGCGGGGTTTGGCCAGCATCGCACCGCGCTTACATTGACCCGACTCTGTTTGCACTCTAGCCCTACAACCCTGTTCGCCTCGGAAGGTGTTGCCATGACAATTGCTATCTCGGTCGCCATGGTGAGGGCCAAGCATGCTTGACTTCTTGTTGTCCTTGCAGGCTGCCCTCAGTGTCCCCGCGGTGATTGTGGGTGGTCGCGGCCTGGTGCGGGCCAAGATCGTCTGATGGTGGAATGGTCGCCCCAGCAGGACGAGGCGCTGGTCGCTGTCGCCAAATGGCTCAAGGACAAGAATGGCCCTCAAGTGTTCCGGCTGTTCGGCTGGGCTGGAACTGGCAAGTCGACTTTGGCGGTGCATTTGGCCCAGGATGTCAAAAGTGTCAAATTTGCAGCCTTCACCGGCAAGGCGGCATTGGTGATGCGCAAGCGGGGCTGCAAAGGCGCGCAGACCATCCATTCGCTGATCTATTCACTGGTTTCAGAAAAGGAAGGTGAACCGCGCTTCGTGCTCGACCCAGAGTCACCGGCGGCTGATGCGGACTTGATCGTGATCGATGAAGTGTCAATGGTGGATGAACAACTCGGGCAGGATCTGCTGAGTTTTGGCACCAAAGTGCTGGTGCTGGGGGATCCGTTCCAATTGCCCCCCGTGCAGGGCGCGGGCTATTTCACCAGCGAAGAGCCCAATATCATGCTGACTGAAATTCACCGGCAGGCCTCGGATAATCCGATCATTCGCCTGTCGATGGATATTCGCGAGGGCGGCTATCTGGAACGCGGGCGCTATGGCGAAAGCCTGGTCATTGCCAAGGAAGATGTTGATCGGGGCGCTGTGCTGGAAGCCGATCAAGTCCTGGTCGGGCGCAACAAGACGCGGCTGCAATACAATGATCGCTTGCGCGAATTGAAGGGTCTGCCTTACCACGAGCCGGTGACCGGGGACCGCATGGTGTGCCTGCGCAACAATCCGCGCAAGAAGCTGCTCAATGGCCAGATCTGGATCGTGACCGAAGTCAACCGCAAGGCCAATGGAAAATATCAATTGCTGCTTGGCGCCGATGAAGGCGCAGGGGAGGCCAAGGTTTTGACCCATAAGGCCTTTTTTGCTGGCGAAGAAGACCAGATGGCCTGGCCGGAACGCCGACAATTCGACGAGTTCACTTTTGGCTATTGCCTGACGGTGCACAAGGCGCAGGGCAGCCAATGGGACAATGTCTATTTGTTTGACGAGAGCTTTGTGTTTCGCGAGGAACGGGCGCGCTGGCTTTATACCGGCATAACCCGCGCCGCCGAACGCATTACCGTCGTCAGTTGAGGGCGCGCAGGTGACGTTACTGCGGGTAAGCCATTGCACAACCTACACCTATGGGGCGTCCGTCCGGTTTGGCGAGCACCGGATTCTGGCGCGGCCGCGCGACAGCATCGAGCAGCGGCTCGAGGCGTTCAATTTGCGCATCTGGCCGCAGCCGGCGCAGGTGCGCTGGATCCACGATGTGTTCGGCAATTGTATAGCCGTGGCGCGGTTTGAGACGGCCGCAACTCAATTGCGCATCCAAGCCAATATGGTGCTCGACCACGCCCCGGACGCAGCGCCGGTGTTTGAAATCGACGATCGGGTCCGCCACTACCCGTTTGTCTATGGCCCCGAGGACGCCATCGACCTGGAAATGAATGTGCGGCGTCAGTTTCCCGAGCAAGTCGAGGTTGACCACTGGGCTGGACGGTTCAGCATCGGCTCGGGTGGCATCGACACGGGAACGCTGCTGATGACAATGACCCAGGCGATCAAGGCCGAATTCACCTATGCACGCCGGAGCGATCCGGGCACGCAGAGCCCGGCGGTCACCCTTCGTTCGTCGCAGGGCACCTGCCGTGATTTTGCCCTGCTGATGATGGAGGCGGTGCGGGCGCTCGGCTTTGCGGCCCGGTTTGTCACGGGCTATATTTACTCACCGGCACGCGATGGTGACCATCGTGGTGGTGGGGCCACCCATGCCTGGTGCCAAGTGTATTTGCCGGGGGCCGGTTGGGTTGAGTTCGACCCGACCAACGGCATTGTCGGCAGCAAAGACCTGATCCGGGTCGGGGTGTCACGCCTGCCAAGCCAGGCCGTACCGATTGCCGGCAGTTTTCTGGGCAATCTGAATGACTTCATTGGCATGGAGGTGGATGTGCTGGTGGAAAAGGAGCGTTCGCCCCAGGACGGCATGGGTTAGGGTCTGTCTGGGCGAAAGAGCGTCAGCCAGACAATAACGTGTTGGTTTTTAACCGTTTTTGGCGAAGGTCGAATCCCGCGCCTGCCAGACAGGCTTTAGGGTAGAGCTGCTGCATGGGCATTTATCCAAACCCGGATTGGGAGCGGATTGACCATCCCGAAAATGGTGGCGAAGGCGGCGTCGGCGGCATCCCGACCGGTGCCGATGCGCACCAGGCCGTCAAGAGCGGCCATCCTTGTGGCATCGAAATAATACCAGCGATCGCCCAGATAGGCTTCGAACACCGCGTGGAAATCCTGCGGCTGCAATTGCCAAGCATAACAGGACGCAAAGCGGGCGGGGATGCCCAGCGCGCGGCAAAGCGTGATGCCAAGATGGGCGAAATCCCGGCACACGCCGGTGCGGGTCGAAAAGGTGTCGGCGGCGCTGGTTGAGGTGTCGCTGGCGCCGACGATGTAGTCAATTTCGGCATGGATCCAGTTGCAAATCTCGGTGACCCGATTGTGCCCGGTCGTGAGCTGTCCGAACTGACGGGCAGCAAAACGAGCCAATTGGTCGGAGGGACAATACCGCGAGGGATTGAGATAGGGCAGAATGGCCAGCGGCAACTGACCCACCGGGACCTCATCGACCCGGTCGGGCGTCGCCTCGAGCGGGCTCAACTCAATTTCGGCCTGGTAAGACAGAAACAATTGGCCTGGGTTGGCGGTCAGGCGCCGGTAGCGATTGCCTTCCGGTTCGGAGACACTGTACTCGGCCTGAATGAACGGGGAGATGACCAGGCTTTCGTTGATCAATTGTTGGCGTGCGCTGCCCATGACCTCGATGTTGAAAATCAGCGTTGATTGTTCAACCACCTCATAGCCAATTTCGCAGCCCAGATGAAATCGCAAGGACGGCCTCCAGAAGGTGACGGGGTCAGTTGGCCAACACACGGCAGCGCCGGAGTTTGAACTGGCCAAGCCCGTTCATCGGGCCAAGCCATAGCATAGCTGGCCGAGTGCGCACTTTTATGATGACGCCAGCGCGCCAACTTGGCCTGAAAATGCGGGATAATGGCCAGAAATCGTCACATCGGGGTTGGGCAAGGGCACAAACTCGCGCTTGAGCGTGGTCCTGGCGGGTCAATGATGGAAGCGGAACATCCCGTGGGGATTTGATCGTCTGCTCAGACGCGTTGTGACACAACAAAGTCAAACTTGGCGCGATTGATGGCTAAAGGGCAAGCGTGATCGCCCCGACAGAATAGCTGAGGCTTTTCGGAGCCTTGATTGCAATAATCAAGATGGATGCAGGCTTGCTTCGCGGTGAAACTGGCCGCATCCTCGCCCGGGTGCGCCTTGATTTTTGATTGCCACAGGCGGAGGCCAGTATGCTGCTCGACACTTCATTGATTGCCATGATCGTCGCAGGCCTGGTGCTGGCCTATATTTTTGGCATGATTGCCAACCGGGTAAAGGTGCCACCTTTGGTGGGCTATCTTGTTGCCGGTGTCGTGGTTGGTCAGTTTGCACCCGAGGTCGCCGGTGGCCACGAATTGGCCAATCAGCTGGTCGAAATTGGCGCCGTGCTGCTGATGTTTGGGGTCGGGCTCAATTTTTCGCTCAAAGACCTTTTGAGCGTGCGTGGGCTGGTCATCCCGGCCAGTCTGGGACAATTGGCCCTGATCACAATGCTGGGGATGGCTCTCGGTCTTATTCTTGGCTGGGGGAGTGGGGGCGCACTGATCTTTGGGTTGGCGCTGTCAGGCACCTCCTCGGTTGTATTGCTCAAGGCGATGGAAGATCGGCGCCTGATCGAGACCGAGCGTGGGCGCCTGATCAATTCCTGGCTGATTGTGGGGAACGCGGCGATGGTCCTGGCGCTGGTGCTGGTGCCGGCATTTGCCCAGCTTGCCGGCCCCGAAACGGGGGTGCATGACCCGCTGGTCGCCCTAGTTGAGCGCATGATTGGGGCTCCGGTCGGCCTGTGGGGGGTGCTCGGGTTGACTGTGGTCAAACTGGTAGCCTTTGTCGGCTTTATGGTGATTGCCGGCCGGCGAATTGTGCCCTGGACGTTGCATACAACCGCCCATGCCGGATCGCGTGAGCTGTTCCGGCTGGCCGTGCTCGCGATTGCCTTGGGCATGGCTTTGGCATCCTCGGTGCTGTTTGGGGTGTCGCTGGCGGTTGGAGCGTTTTTTGCCGGCATGATCCTGTCAGAAAGCGAATTGAGCCATCGCGCCGCACTGGAGACATTGCCACTGCGTGACGCATTCGCGGTGTTGTTTTTTGTGGCCGTGGGCATGGTGTTTGAGCCGCAAATTGTTGTTGCCCACCCCATATCGGTTTTGGCCACCGTCTTGATCATTATTGGCGGCAAGGCGGTCGCCGCGTTCTTTATCCTGCGGCTGGCGGGACGACCGATCTCGACAGCGCTGACTGTGTCCGCCAGCGTCGCGCAAATTGGCGAATTCGCATTTGTGCTGGCAAGTCTTGCGGTTGGCTTGACACTGCTGCCCGAGGACGGGCGCAATCTGATCCTGGCAGGGACGCTGATATCGGTCCTGCTCAATCCCTTGATGTTCTGGGCGATGGAGCGGTTAAAGCCAATTCTGGAAGCGCGGGGCGGGGTCGCCAAGACAGCGCTAGAGCCAGATATGGACCGGGTCGAACCCGACGCAGGACAAATTGAAGGGGCGGCAAGTGAGGATGGGGCGGCGGCGCCGAAGGGGCCTGATGAGGAGAGCCCTAGCAAGCAAACCGGCCACACCGTGCTTGTGGGTTTTGGCAGGGTTGGGCGCGTGGTCGGCGAGGGATTGCACAAAACTGGCGCCGGCTTGGTGGTGATCGAGGACGCGGACAGCAGCGTCGCACTGGCCCGGCGCTTGGGCATTGAAACGGTGATGGGAACTGCGGCGGCCACAAAGGTTCTGGAACTGGCCAATATTGCGCAAGCCAAAAGCCTGCTGATTGCCATCCCCAACGCCTTTGAGGCGGGGCAGGTGAGCCAACAGGGGCGCAAACTCAATCCGAAACTGCGCATTATTGCGCGGGCCCATTCGGACGAAGAGGAGGAATATCTGCACCAGCAAGGCGCCGACACCGTGATCGTAGGGGAACGCGAAATTGGGCTGGGCATGGTGGCTTGGCTCAAGGGTGAGCGCGATGCTGCGGCGGCGAGCGCGCCTGAAGCGCAGGTGCCTCTGGCTGAATATGCTGTCCTGGTAGAAACGGACAGCGAAGCCGCGCCAATCGCTGTCGAAGCGGCGACGATTTTGCCAGCTGAGACGATCATGGCGACACCAGAGCCTGAACCAATCCCAGAAGCGGCAATTGACTCAGCTGAGGTTTTAACGCCGGCAAAGGATGTCGAGCCCACCCAACCGGCAGCTGACCAGGCGGCGGCAGAGGAGGCGGTGGCCAGCACTGACGCGGTGACGGAGCCGTCGGAAGCTGCGCCCGCTCCCGAGGCGCCGAGTGTTGTCCCGCCCGTTATTCCCGAGCCCAAGGGTTGATCAACGGCTGATGGATGTTCGCCTCGTCAATGTGAGTAAAGAGTTTGATCGGTTTGCGGCGCTCAATGATGTTTCGCTCGACATTGTTGCGGGCGAGCTGATCGCTATTCTGGGCCCGTCTGGTTCGGGCAAATCGACATTGTTGCGGCTGATTGCCGGGCTGGACTTGCCGACCAAGGGCCAGGTGTTCTTTGGGGATTTGGACGCCGCCAATTTACCGGTGCAGGCGCGCAAAGTTGGATTGGTGTTTCAGCATTATGCCCTGTTCAAACACCTGACAATTCTGCAAAACGTGGCGTTTGGGCTCAATGTGCGGCCGCGATCGAGCCGTCCGCCGCGCAACGAAATTCGTCGCCGGGCGCTGGAACTGCTCGACTTGGTGCAATTGGCCGGGCTGGAAACGCGCTACCCTGGCCAGCTATCGGGTGGGCAACGACAGCGGGTCGCCCTGGCGCGGGCGCTGGCGATAGAGCCGGCGGTGTTGTTGCTGGACGAACCGTTTGGAGCGCTCGATACGCAGGTGCGGCGCGAACTGCGGACCTGGTTGCGCGACCTTCATGACCGCACCGGCCACACCACGGTGCTGGTTACCCATGACCAGGCCGAGGCGCTGGAACTGGCCGACCGGGTTTGCGTTATGCGGCAGGGCCGGATTGAACAAATTGGTACCCCCGAAGCGGTCTACGACACCCCAAGCGCGCCGTTTGTGTTCAGTTTTGTTGGACCGGCCAGCCAGATGCCTGCCGTCGTCGCTCAAGGCGAGGTCCTGGTGGGGGGGCGCAATATCGGAGGCGTTGGCCCAGAGGCGAAGGAGGGCGCAGCCCGGTTGATGTTTCGCCCCCATGATGTCGAACTGGTTGAGGGCGATGCGGGGATTGTCGGACTGGTGACTGCCAGCCGAAGGATCGGCGGCAGCAGGCGGATTGAGCTTAAGATCGAGGGCATCAAGGCGCCGGTTGAAATTGATCTTCCGTTTGATCACCCAGCCGCTCAGCAGACGCGGGTTGCCTTCCGGCCGCGGCGTTGGCGCCTATATCCGCCGGGCGAGGCCGACGGGGGATGAGATAGAAAAAGGGCCGCTTTGCAGCGGCCCTTCCCATGAGTTTCGGCCTCAGGAGCTTGGCTGCACAGAGCAGCCTGAAGGAAGACTGGTGTCAGGCCGGGATCACTCCCGCCATTAGCACCACATATCCAAGACCCGCTTCGAGCGCCGTAATCTCATATGTCATTGGATCACCTCCTTCAGTTTGGTTGAACATGACCAAATGATGCGCTGGTTTGCCGCATCTGTAAAGTCGGCTCAAAAGCTGCGGAGCGGGGTGGCGTCTAGAGACGGTGCCGCTCGAACCAGGCAATCGTCATGTCCCCGGCAAACATCACAAGCGCCGTAGCGGCAAAGATCACGGCGGAGTGGACAATTTGAACCTCCGGCGACCAACCAAAACTGGTGATGTAAATTGCCAGGCAGGTTGCCCCCAGTGCGCGGCGGCCTAAGAAGCTGGACGTAAACGGCCTTTGGGATTGCTCTTGATCAAACAATTTCGGGACGGAAAAAGCCGCAGTAGCAAACAGGACGCCGATAAAGGCCTTGATCATGATCACCGACGGTGCATCGCCATTGACCGCGCCGACGATCCCAGCACCCGCCACCAAAGCGAGCCCCAGGGCAAAGCGGCCAAAAAAGGATTTCAACCCCGAAAGAGGCGCGAGATTCTGGCTGGTGTCCGTCACGGCGTTACCCTCGGATGCGTTTGGGTCGCGAGCGTAACTGGATGATGGTTGCAGCAAGGACGCCCAGCGCGACAACCGATATAATGATCGTGGCCAGAGCATTGATATCCGGAGATATCCCAAGGCGGACCTTTGAAAATATCTCCATCGGCAGGGTGGTCGAACCGGGCCCGGAGACGAATTGGGCGATCACCACGTCGTCCAGCGAGATGGTAAAAGCCAAAAGCCAGCCCGAAACCAGGGCCGGAGCGATGATGGGCAGGGTGATGTCAATAAACACGCCAACCGGGGTGGCGCCCAGATCCATTGCCGCCTCTTCAAGGCTCAGATCCAATTCGCTGAGCCGGGACTGCACCACCACGGTGACATAGGCCATGCAGGCGATCGAGTGGGCGATGATAATCGTGGTCATGCCCTGATCGGCGGGCCAGCCGATCAATGAGCGCATGGTCACAAACAGCAACAGAAGCGCCAGCCCGGTAATGACGTCGGGCATGACCAATGGCGCTGAAACAGTGACGGCCATCAGGGTCTTGCCGCGGAAGCGCCGGAACCGCACCAGCGCTACCGCCGTCAGGGTGCCAAGGACCAAAGCGATGGAGGCGGCAATGGTGGCAATTTGGAGGGAACGCACGGCAGCGCCCAAAAGTTTTGGATCGGCGAAGAGCGCGCTATACCATTTGAGCGAAAACCCGCTCCATACCGTCACCAGGCGGTTCTCGTTAAACGAGAACACCACCAGCGAAATGATGGGGGCATAAAGGAAGATGAAGCCGATTGTGGCGACGAAGGGAATGAAGATACCGCGCTTCATTTGCTGGCCACCACGGCGCTTTGCACGCTTTGCATGAACATGATGGGCACCACCACGACAAACAGCATGGCAATTGCCAGTGCCGAGGCCATCGGCCAATCGCGGTTGAGCAGGAATTCGTCGTAGAGCACCCGGCCGATCATCAAGGTGCCCGGCCCACCGAGCAGGGACGGGATGACGAATTCACCGATGGCCGGGATGAACACCAGCATTGACCCGGCGATGATGCCAGGGCGCGACAGCGGCAGGGTCACCGACAAAAAAGTGCGGAATGGACGGCCCCCGAGATCGGCGGACGCCTCCAGCAAGGTGCCGTCGAGTTTGACCAGATTGGTATAGAGCGGCAGGATCATGAATGGCAAATAGGTGTAGACGATGCCGATATAGACGGCGAAGTCGGTCTGCATCATGACCAAGGGGTCTTGAATAATGCCGGTCCACATCAAGAAATTATTGATGACGCCATTGCCCTTCAGGAACCCGATCCAGGCATAGACGCGCAAAAGGAACGAGCTCCAGAACGGCAGGATCACCAACATCAGAAAGATGTTGCGCCAACGATCGGACGAGCGGGCGATAAAATAGGCCATCGGGTAACCGATCAGCAGCGTGCAGATGGTCGCCACACCCGCTGTCATGATCGAATTGAGATAGGCCTTGATATAGAGGCTATCCTCGAACAGACGCAAAAAGTTGGACAGGTGCAGGGTCATCTGCACGGTGCCATCCTCGTCGGCGGTAACCAGTGGCAAATAGGGCGGGCGCGACAGCGCCGACTCCGACAGCGACACCTGCAAGACGATGGCGAGCGGGATCAGAAAGAAAATGGTCAGCCAGGCAGCAGGGGCCAGAATCACCAGGCCACGGCCAGAAATGCCGACAGCGGCCAGCCAGCGACGGATAAAGCCCCAGGGGCGGCGGGCGGATTGGGGCAGGCTGGCGGCGCTCATGATACCAGGACCGAGCCGGCCGAGGCACCCCAACTGGCCCAGACTTCTTCGTCCCAGGAAATCGCATCGGGATCACCGCGCAGCGCATTGGCCTTGGTGACGCGCATGTACTTTCCGTCCGGCAGCAGCACCTGATAAACGGTCATATCGCCCAGATAGGCGATATCCTCGACAAAGCCACGGGTCATGTTCACCGCGCCAAGGGCCGCGTCAAAACTGGGTTTTTGACGGGTCAGCACGATTTTTTCGGGGCGAATGGCCCACCACAAGGTCTGGTCCGGAGCGCAGTCGACGCCGTGGTTGACATAAATGTCGGCGCCCAGATCGGCGGACTTGATGCGAATGTGGTCGGGCTCATCCTCGGTCACCACGCCTTCAAAGGTGTTGACCGAGCCGATGAAGCCAGCAACGAAGCGCGAATTTGGGTATTCGTAGATGTCGGTCGGTTCCCCGATCATGGCAATTTCGCCCTGATTCATCACCCCGATGCGGGTGGCCAGCGACATCGCCTCTTCCTGGTCATGGGTGACCACGATAAAGGTCACGCCCAGGGTTTCCTGAATTTTGACCAATTCGAACTGGGTTTCCTCGCGCAGCTTCTTGTCGAGCGCCCCCAGGGGTTCGTCGAGCAGCAATAGTTTTGGGCGCTTGGCCAAGGCACGGGCCAGCGCGACCCGTTGGCGCTGACCGCCCGATAATTGATGCGGCCTGCGGGCGCCATAGGTCTCCAGCTTGACCAGCTTGAGCAGTTCGGCAACCCGCTCGGCGATCTCGGCTTTGGGCAGGTGATCGCGTTTGAGACCATAGGCGATATTCTGTTCGACGCTCATATGCGGAAACAGGGCATAGGATTGGAACATCATGTTGACCGGTCGTTTGTAGGGCGGCACGCCTGCCATATCCTGACCGTCGATCTCGATGGTGCCAGCTGTTAAATCTTCAAATCCAGCCAACATGCGAAGCAGGGTGGATTTGCCCGACCCTGAGCCGCCAAGCAGGCAAAACAACTCCCCCTTGAAGATGTCGAGTGACACATCGGCAACGGCTGCAACGTCTCCGAATTTCTTGATGACGTTGCGGATGCGCACAAACGGCTTGGCAGACGGATCGCGCCAAGGGCGGGTATCGGCGGCAATCTGTTGTTTTTTAGCCATGGCGTCAGTGAACTCTATTCCGGCGGTTTTCGCCCGTTTGGGTGGTTGGCTGGGTCAAACGGGACACCGCCTAGCCTGATCAATTGCCGACGGGGTTGTGCAAAAACCCCGTCGGCCGATAATTCTCTGCTATTGGCCGGTCTTGATGCGCGTCCAGGCGCGGGTCAAGAGACGATCATATTTGGCCGAATGGGCCTTGAGTGGAAACAGTTTGGCCGCAACTTCGGCGGGCGGGTAGATCGCCGGATCGCCGGTGATGGCAGGGTCAATCAACGGTACAGCCGCTTTGTTGCCTGAGGCATAGAAGACGTAATTGGTATTGGCGGCTGCAATGTCGGGTCGCAGCATGAAGTCGATGAATTTGTGGGCATTATCGGGGTGGGGCGCGTCGGAGGGAACCGAGAACAGATCGAACCATTTCAGCGCGCCTTCCTTGGGGATGAAGTAATTCACTTCGACCCCTGAAGCGGCCTCTTCGGCGGCGGCCTTGGCGATAAACACGTCGCCGGAGTAACCGACCGACAGGCACACTTCACCATTGCCCAGATCATCAATGTACTGAGACGAGTTGAAATAGCGAACAAAGGGGCGGATCGACATCAACAGGGCTTCGCCCTTGGCCAGATCGTCTTCGCTCTCCGAATTGGGATCAAGGCCAAGATAATTCAGGGCCGACGCCATGATCTCGGAAGGAGCATCAAGCAGGGTGACGCCGCAATCGGCCAGTTTGGAGACGATTTCTGGCTTGAATACCGCATCCCAGCTGTCGAGGGGGGCGTCGCCCAACGCCGCCTTGACCTTGGCCGGATTGTAGCCAATGCCCGTGGTTCCCCACATATAGTCAATGGCGAAAACATTATCCGGGTCATGGGCCGCAGTTGAGGCCATGATCTCGGGGTCCATATTGCTCAAATTTGGAAGCTTGGCTTTGTCCAGCGCCTG
>CALRYQ010000010.1:0-51440 GCA_943372435.1 Devosia equisanguinis | reverse complement strand
CGGTTCATCGGCGGGCTTTGGCTTGGCGCGGGGCTGCTGCTGGTGGCAGGAGCCTTCGCGCTTGATCGGTTGCGGCAGGCGTTGATCGTGCTGACGGCGATGGTGTTTGTCGGCGGCCTGGCGCGATTGAGTGTGCTGGACACTGGCCTGCTGCTGAGCGCTTCAATTGCGCCATCGCTGCTGTTTGAGATCGTGTTGTTTCCCCTGCTCGGCTTTTGGGTGGCCAGGACGGAAAGCGGCAACAGCCACAGGGCCTGATGGTCACCAAGGGCCAATCTGTTCACTCGCAGTCAAACCTGCGTTCGCAACCAGACGCGACGGCCACCGCGTCCTAAGGCAGACTGCCCCTATCAATGTGGGTGGTGTTTATGCGCTTTTCTGGCAAGACGGCAGTTATTACCGGGGGAGGCACCGGGATTGGAGCGGCTGTGGCCCGACGGATCCGTTCCGAGGGTGGCAATGTGGCTTTGGTCGGGCGTCGGCCGGAGCCACTGGCAGCGATCGCGGCCGAGATTGGTGCCGGTGTGTTCGCTGCTGATGCCTCCGACAAACTCGGCTTCGAGGATGCTCTCAAGGGCATCGTGGAAAAATTTGGTGGCCTGGATATCCTCATCGCCAATGCCGGGGGGCATGGTCTGGGGCCGACCATTTCAATGACAGACGAGACCTGGGCGATGGCCGTCCAAAGCAATCTCAACACCGCCTTTGTCAGCGCCCGGGCCTGCTTGCCCCAGCTGATCGAGCGCAAAGGCAATATCGTCATGTTGGCCTCGATTGCCGGCCTGTTCGCGGGGCCTGATGCTGCGGGTTATGTGACCATGAAACATGCCTGTATCGGCCTGGCGAAATCGCTGGCGCGCGACTACGGCCGATTTGGCGTGCGCACCAATTCCGTTTGCCCCGGTTGGGTGACCACGGCGATGGCCGATGAGCAGATGCAATTCCTGTTGGAAAAGAATGGCTTGGCCAGCATTGAAGCGGCCTATGCCTTGGTCACCAAGGATGTTCCCCTGGCGCGTGCAGCGACCCCCGAAGAGGTCGCCAACGTGGTGTGCTTTTTAGCCTCAGCGGAAGCGGCAATGGTCAATGGCGCGATTGTGACCGTCGATGGCGGTGCTGGCACGGTTGACCTGCCGACTTTGGCCTTCGTTTCCTGAGCCGATCAAACAAGAGGACGCCACCATGGCTATCGAAAATCCCAAGGACTGGAAAACCTATGATGAGTTTGCTCTTGGCATCGCCACAAACCGGCTGCCCCCAACCAAAGCGCTGCTGGGTTGGAGTGATGTGGCGCGGTTTGCCGATGGCCGCGCCCTCGCCTTGCAGTTTGGAGACGAGACGCTCAGCTGGACCGACGGCAAAGAGTCGGGCGTCGATGAATGTGAAGTGATTGAGGTCGCGCCGGACACATTTTTCGTCGAAATCGTGTTTGCGGCGCGGCCACGGGATGCTGAAACCCTGATTATCAACCGCCGGACACGGCAGGTTCTATCGATATACTCGATCGTTCGGGAGCCAGAAGACGCGGTTGGCGAGCCCCAGGTCGCGCAGGTCTTCCGCACCGGCAGCATTGGCGATCCGGACCAGGCACCTGAGGGGCCGGTCCCGGTCGAAACGCGTGACCTGGTCGGACTCCGCGCCCATTTTACCTACAGCCCGAACCATGTTTACGAGCACACTTACCTGTCCTCCAAACGTTACGCCTGGCAATGCCTGGTGGGGGTGCAGCGGGGTCATGGGGATGTGGATTTAACCACCACTTTCAAGTTCGACGACGACATGTATGTGTTCACCTTCCGCGAGTTCAAAATCGCAGTCGCATCGACTTTCTTTTACAATTTCAAGGACATGCGCTCAACCGGCAAGTTCTTGGGCATTGCCGGGGACGGTCAAATTCAGAACAATCCGGCGGGTGCATTCATCCGCAAAGCGTCGATGACCTATTATCTTCCCGGCCAGGAGCCGGTGTAACGCGAGGACTCCCTGCCATGCGCAGCGCTTACCAAGTTGTCAAAGCTCACTATGATGCCAATGATCGGCATGACCTAGCCGGAATGATCGCCGACATTGCCCCTGATTGTCAGTGGACCGAAATGGCTGGCTTCCCCTGCGCAGGAACCTATATCGGGCCCGAAGCTGTGGTCGAAAACGTCTTCAAAGTGCTGGGTGCCCAGTTCGACAATTACGCCTTTGTGCTCGATCGGTTGCTGGACGCCGGCGATGACGCTGTTGGCATTGGCAGCTATACCGCCACCCATAAACAGACTGGCAAATCATTCACCGCGCGTGTGGTGCATGTTTGGGGGGTCAGGGAGGGCAAAGTGCGTTTCTTTGAGCAGTTCACCGACACGCTCAAAGTGGCGGAGTCGATGCGCTAGCCAGAGACCGGTAGGTGCTGGGCGACACATCATAGCGCAAACGGAAAGCGCGCGAAAAATGCGCGCTTGACGAAAACCCGAGCGAGAACGCTATTTCCGAAATCGAGCGCCAGTCACTGGCTTGCCGCAGGCATTCGCGCGCTCGTTCAAGCCGTCGTTGCCACAAATATTCCGAAGGGCTTGTGCCCTCGGCCTGGAATGCACGGTAAACATAGCGTGGCGAACACCCCATGCGCTGCGCGAGATCAGCGACGCTGAAGTCGGGTTGATCCAAATGTGCATCGATGGAAAGTTTCGCCCGATGGCAGAGCATATCGAGTGGTTGAAGTTGACCGTGCCGTTCGGGCCGTCCCGCCAGAGCGGCCGACACCAATTCCACCAGGGTCAGGCCCAAAGCGGAACGGGCCCGCGCGTCAAGCCGCGCCGCCTCCGCCATGGCCGAAGCCAGCAGCGACAAAAGGATTGGCTGCAGACCGGTCTGATCAGCGCGGGCGGCCATCGGTTCGCACAGGCTGGCCAGATCGGCCTGAGAGAACATCATCCGTGGCATTTGCAACATCAGCAGTTTAACCGGGCCAGGATTGACCAGAACATAGGGCCGCGTTGGGTCATAGACCAAGGCGGTGCGGGCTTCGACAGAAACGCGATGGCCCGACTGATGCAGCTCCGACGTCCCATCCGTCTGGATAATCAGCTTGATCGCATCGGGGTCGTAGGAACGGGCGACGACCTGTTGCCCGACCACCGTATGGGCACTGGCCTGGAGCTGGGAAATCCGACAGTCCCCTAAAAGGGCTGAGGCGAGCTGATTGCTCGAACCAGGCTCGGGGAACTCAAGTTTAACATTGCCGAACAGACTGCGCGCCAGATCGGGAAACTCCGCGCCAGTGGCGCGATCGATTTGGGCGCCCGGCGATGCTGGCATTCTGCCTCTCCATCTGGTTGGCGTCGCGAGCTGCCGGACCTGGGCCTGGCAGCTCGCATCGGCCGATCATCGCGCGTTCACCCAAAATGAGCCTGTCGCGGTGAACGCAGGCGTTGCTATTTCTTGAAGGCTTCAACATTGATGGTCAAGGCAACGTCCGGCCCCAAACCATATTCGGCCACTTTGGCCATGCCGAAATCCGCTGGCAGAATTGTGCCGGTGGCGCTGAAGCCGGCTTTGAGCGCGGTAGCATCCCATGGCAGGGGGGCCTCAGCGTTGAAAACGGCCGCTAGCGTGACCGATTTGGTGATGCCCACAATAGTCAGGTCGCCGGTCAGATTGGCGGTGTTGTCGCCGGTCTTTTCAATCGCGGTGGAGACGAAGGTGATGGTTGGAAATTCCTGGGCGTTGAAGAAATCCGGACTTTGCAAATCACGGTCGCGGTCGGCAAAGCCGGTGTGAATGCTCGCCGCGGCGATTTCGACGGTGACCGTGCTCTTGGTCACGTCTTCCTTGTCAAAGGCAATTGAGCCCGAGACCGTGTCGAAGCTGCCATTGGCTGTCGACCAGCCAGCATGATTGAGCGCAAAGCTGACCCAAGCGTGTTGGGGGTCAATTTCATAGGTGTCGGCCGCAAGGGCAGTGGCGGCGAAGCCGCTGGTGAGCAGGAGGGCTGCGATGGCGGTTTTGAGATGGTTCATGTCAGGTCTTTCTGTTGGGGTGACGACATTAGCTCGGTAGGCCGGTTAGGCTGTTGGAATAAGCCAGGGCGATCGCTGCAAGAGCCGGGACAGCGGCCGCAAATCCAAAAATGAACGGTTTCAAAGTGGCCCTGACACCGCCAAGGGTCGGCACGAGCCGGGTCGCCAATGGGGGCAAGGCCACCAGATAAAGCGCAACTGGATCGGGTGATGGCGCAAAGCAGGCGGTGATCAGCACCATGGATGCGAGCGCTGAGCCCAGCAACCAGTGGGCGGCGCGCAGGTCTTGGTCCAACCATTGGGTTCGACCCGAGAGCACGAACCCATAAGCGATAATGAGGAAGCCGCCCATTGCCGCGGCCAGGCTGCCAAGGAGTTGGCCGAGGCCGACAAAGCCACCGATGAGCGCTACGGCCGCACCAGCGATGGCGCTGAGCAGCAAGCCAAGACGATTGGCAAAGACCCGGTCTGGCGCGGAACGCGATGGATCAGGAAGGGCGACGCTGACGGCCAGCAGCAGTGCCAGCGGCACAAGCCAGAGCGAGCCCGGCCAGGCGGCGGCGGCAAGGAGTTTGTTACTGCCCATCCAGGCCAGACCGCCCCCGAGCACGATCACGCTCAGCAATGCAAGCTGGGTGCGCGCCAGACGTTGCGCGAACGGCGTCAGCACGATGATTGCGATGAGCAGCCAGCCCAGCTTATGCTTGGATGAGATCGGCGGCAGAGGCGGGATACCCTCCAACAAGACGTAGAGCACGCCGACCAGGCTTGCAGCGAGCAGCCACGAGACCCAGGAGAATCGTCTCAGGCTCATGCCGATTCCACCGGCGATCAGTCCCAGCATCAAGGGCAAGACAATCGTCAGCACGATCAGATTGGACATGGCTTACCTACCCACCCGAATTACCCAAATATAATACACATGTTAAATAAAAGCAATTGATACACAAGTCCAACATCAACGATGCCGCTTTCGTGATCGAAAACCCAGGACTGCGAGCAAAACCGCACCGACAGCCCCTTGATGCATCAAATGAGCCACGCAGCAGCCGGCGGGGAGTGCGCCGGTTGCTGCGGTCTCGCCCGATCCGCCGCGACGCACAGGAAGCAGCGACGGAGCGGGAAGCGGATGGCCACACGGATTGGACTTGGCCCCCCAAAGCCGTTGGGACAGGCGCGCTAGCCAATCCCTGGGTCACTCAAGCCGGAATGGGCTTGCCGGTCATGAAGGAGGCGGCGCGGGCGGCGATCATCATCACTGGCGCGTTGGTATTGCCGGAGGTCAAGGTCGGCATCACTGAGGCGTCGCAAACGCGCAGCCCCTCGATTCCAAACACTTTCAGATCCGGGCCGACGACCGCTTGCCGATCATCGGGGCGACCCATGGCGGCAGTGCCGGATGGATGAAACACCGTCTTGGCGGTCTGCCTTATATAGTCCCGCAGCGCTTTGGGGTCTTGCTCTACCCCGGGCTTTGGCAGCACTCGCCGCTTTATCAATCTGGCTAAGGCAGGGGCTTCCAAGATCCGGATGCTGAGTTCCACGCCACGCACCAAGGTTTCGAGATCCTCCGGATCCGAGAATGAATTGGCGACAAAATGGGCGCTGTCACCCGGCTGGCTTGAGCGCAGCTTGACAAAGCCACGCGAGCGCGGCCGCAAGAAACACGGGCCGATACTGATGCCGTGGCCGGGTTCGGGATCGCGGTCTGCGAACCCCACCAGACTGGGCAAGACATGGAACTGCACATCAGGCTGGCCGGTGCCGCGGGTATCGGCAAAACCACCGCTTTCCACGACATTGGAGGTCAAAAGGCCGCGGCGGGCCAACAGGAACTGCAACATGTGGCCGACGGCCTTCAGTCCCTGGTCCTGGCCGAGAATGGAAATGGGATCGCGGGTTTCCCCCTGAACCGGGACCTCCAGATGGTCCTGATAATTTTGACCGACACCGGGCAGATCGGCGACGACCTCTATGCCATGGCTGCGCAAATGGGCACCATCTCCAATCCCTGACAACAGCAGGATCTTGGGTGAGGCGATGGCCCCAGCGGTCAATGCGACTTCGCGACTGGCGCTGATCCTGGTGCCGTCGAGCAGTTCGACACCGGTGGCCCGCCGGTTTTCGATGGTGATCCGGGCGACCCTGGTCTGGGTCATGATCGTCAAATTGGGGCGCTTTTCGGCATCGCGCAAAAAGGCCATAGCCGAACTCCAGCGGCGGCCATTATGCGTGGTCGTCTGGTAGAAGCCGACCCCGTCCTGCACCTTGCCGTTAAAATCAGGATTGAGCTTGAGGCCCACCTCGTTTGCGGCGGTCACGAACGCCTGGCTGAGGGGGTGTTGATAGCGCGTAACCGAGACATGCAGAGCGCCTGAGCGGCCATGATATTCGTCGCTGAGGGTTTCGTTGTTTTCCAGTGCTTTGAAGACGGGTAGCACCTCCTCGTAAGACCATCCGGTGCAGCCGCGTTGGGCCCAGGTGTTGTAGTCATTGGCGTGGCCGCGGATGTAAACCATGGCGTTGAGCGAGCTGCCCCCGCCGATAACATTGCCCTGGGGAACAATGCTAGGGCGCCCGTTCAGGCCCGGCTCGGGCTCGGAGACATAAGGGTGCACCGCTTCGCCCTTCTGGAGCACTTTGAAGAAAGTGGCCGGGATGTGGATCCAGGGGTCGCTGTCGCGCTTGCCCGACTCAATGAGCAATACCGAGTGATCGGGGTTTTCAGACAATCGATTGGCCAGAACGCAGCCGGCAGAGCCTGCGCCGACGATGATGTAGTCGTATTGGGCCATGGTTAGCTCAACACAGTCTGGATGGTTGTGAATTCCTTGAGCCCTTCGGCGCCAAATTCGGATCCCATGCCCGATTGCTTGACGCCGCCAAACGGAGCGTTCGGTTGGATAGCGCCATGCTTGTTGATCCACACCGAGCCGCATTCGAGCTGCATGGCGTAGTGCTTGGCTGTATCCGCATTGCCGGACCAGACTGATCCGCCCAGTCCAGCCGGGTTGGAATTGGCCCGGGCGATGACTTCATCGATGTCGGAATAGCGGATAATGGGCAGGACTGGTCCGAACTGCTCTTCATCGACCAGGCGGACGCCGTGATCAACGTCGGCCACCAGAGTAATTGGATAGAAGTATCCCGAACGGTCAAGGCGTTGGCCACCGGTCAAGATGCGACCGCCGCGGGCGCGCGCGTCCTCAACCAGATCGCTGATCTTGTTGAACTGCATTTCGTTCTGGACCGGTCCCAACATGCTGGCTTCATCCATCCCATCGCCAACGACCACAGTCTTGGTGTATGCGGTCAAAGCGGTGCAGACCTGCTCATAAATGCTGTCATGCACGTATAGTCGCTTGAGGGCGGCACAGGTTTGGCCGTTATTGATGAAGGCGCCCCAGAACAAGCCTTCGGCGATCAGTTCCGGATCGACATCAGGCAGCACAATGCCGGCATCATTGCCGCCAAGCTCCAGCGTCAGCCGTTTCAGTGTGCTCACCGCCGAAGCCATGATTTTTTTGCCGGTTTCGGTTGAGCCGGTGAAGGTCATTTTGGTGACACCTGGGTGAGCCGACAGCGCCGCCCCGATAGAATTGTCACCGGTGACAATGTTGACGACGCCGGGTGGCAGGACGGTGTTGATGATTTCAACCAGCCGGATTGTCGCCAACGGGGTAAGCGGGGACGGTTTGATGACCACGGTATTGCCGGCGCGAATGGCTGGAATGATGTGCCAGCAGGCGATCATGACCGGCCAGTTCCATGGCGTGATCGAGCCGACCACCCCGATGGGTTTGCGGTGCATCTCGACCCGACCTTCGGGCGTGTCCTGTAACACTTCGACCGGCAGGACCAGTTCGGCGGTGTGCCGCGTCCAAGCGAGCGCCCCGCCTATTTCAAAGCGTGAGCCCAGGCCATTCAGCGGTTTGCCCTGTTCAAGGGTCAGCAACAAGGCCAGTTCTTCGCTGTGGGCGGCGATGGCGGTGGCCACGTCCCGGCAGGCCTGTTGGCGGTGTTCGTTCGTGGTTTTACTCCAGGATATGAACGCCTCTGCCGCGGCGCTGACCGCGGCATCGAGCTGGGCCGGAGTGGCCAGAGGCATCAAACCGACGACCTGCCCGGTCGATGGGCTTTTGATTTCTGCGTGGTGGGTGGTGGCGACGCGCTGGCCGTTGATGAGCAGGGTATAAGGGTTCATGACTGGCTCCTCCCAGAACTTTTGCCACACCCTGCATCAGTGCAGGCTCGGCGTCTTGGGGAGGGGCGCGGCGTCAATTGGACAAAAACGCGGCAGGGTCAGCTAGTGGCGGAGCAAATCCCGAGGCGAGCAATCGAACAGGTCCTTGAAACTGCGATTGAAATAGGAAATGTCGTTGAACCCTGTCGAAAAAGCGACGTCCGCTATGGTTTGGCTGGAGCGCTGGCCTTTGATAAGGCCGATTTTTTCACGGGCCAGCCGCAATCGTTTGTCGCGAATGACGGTGGTGCAGGTCACCCCTAGCCCTTGAAAATCCTCTTGCAGCGTGCGGATCGAGACCCCGATCTGGGTCGCCAGCCATTTGGCACCCAGCTCGCTTTCGGTCAAATGGCGGTCAATCAGGATCTCAACCATTTCGAGGCGCTTTGTTGCGGTGTCGGCCCCTGCGTAAAGGGTGCGCTGACGGTCAGAAACAAAGGCCTGCCGCGTGGCATTGAACACCAATTCCTGTAATTGGGTGGAGGCGCCATCGGACTGACGGACCGACATGACTTTGGCCATTAATGCCCGCAGCATAATCGCCATCGGATCAAAGCAGGCCAGCTTGTGGGCAATGTCAAAGTCCACCTTGGCGTCCGCGAACATCAACTGCCGGGGTAGGTGCATCGACAAGTGGTTGCTGAACTGGCCGCCAAAATGGAACGTCGTTGGCTTGGTCGAATCAACAAGGATGCAATCCCCAACATCGAGCAGGCTTTGGCGTCCCAGTTGCTCGACACCACAGACCCCTTCGATCTGGACAATCAGGAACAGATGTTCGTTGTTGTCGCGCTTGATGTCTTCGGTCGAGCGGTGGATGCGGTCCAGATTATTGGAGACATGTGCAAAGCTCATGCCGCCAACGTCAATGCCTCGAGCCGCTCCGAACACGGCAGCGCCAGGCGTGGTTCCAACCGGATTGAAGCGTCCGCAGATCGACTGGAGATCGTCCGTCCAGCGATCAAATGCGATGGTTTGCTGGCTCGAATGAACCAGATCCCGACTGTGTAACAGATCCAACAGCTCCTCCAGCCCGCGCCATAGGCCTTTGCACGCTTGCGCGGCGACGTCCTATCAGTATGGACGCATCTCACGAGGTTGGGTCAAGTCATTAACGCGTGAAGTTTAATTTCAGACGGCGCGATTGCTGACCGGTACCCGACCACCGCCATCGGCGACCATGACGATGCCGGTGACGAAGGAGGCTTCCCCGCTGGCCAGAAACAGACAGCAGGCCGCGATTTCGGCGGCTGAGGCGATGCGTTTGAGTCCAATGCGCTGGCGTACGATTTCGAATTCAATCTCGCGGGTGGTGCCGTTGGCTCGGGCCAGATCGTCCATTTCCATGTCGCTCATGGGTGTGCGCACCCAGCCGGGGGCTACCACGTTGGCCCTGATGCCGTCGCTGCCATGGGCGACGGCGATGGAGCGGGTATAGGCGACTAAGGCTGCCTTGCTGGCGGCATAGCTCGCCATGCCGGGTCCGCTATTAAAGGCAGCGACGGAAGCGATATTGACGACGTTGCCAGAACGGGCTTTGAGCAAGGGCAGGGCGGCCCGACAGACCGCCATCGAGCCAGTGGTGTTGACCGCAAAGGTTTTGTCCCAGCTGGCATCGGTCATGGTTTCGGGCGTGTCGGCAATCATGATACCGGCGGCATTGACCAGGATGTCGAGCCCATCGCCGCAGGCAGCGATGGCCGTGGCGACGTCGGCGGCAATTGTGATGTCGCCATGAACCGCCCTGGCGCGGGTGGCACCGGCGACCGCGTCGAGCGCATCACCCCCCAGGCCAAACAGCACCAGGTCGGCCCCTTCGGCAGCGAAGCGCTCGGCCACCGCACGGCCCATGCCGGTCGCCGCCCCGGTAATGAGGGCGCGCTTGCCCAGTAAGGCTCGGCTCATGATGATTTTCCCCACAAGGCTTCTACGGCATATCCGGTTTCAGGCAGGGTCGAACCGCCGTCGACGACAATAGTCTGGCCAGTCAGATAGCCGGCCTGGGGCGACGCCAGATACAGCATGGCGTAAGCGATATCGTCGGGGATGCCCATTGTCCCCATCGGAATGGCGGCGCCGAGTTTTTCGATCATTTCAGGGCTGCCCATACTGCCCCGACCGGGTTTGGCGATGAACCCTGGCTCAACGCCGTTGACGGTGATGCCGGTGCGCGCCAGCTCCAGGCCGGCCCCGCGAATGAATGCGTTGACGCCTGCTTTTGCTGCGGAGTAGTGCGCGCCACCACCCATGGCCACGCGCGCCGACACCGACGATGTCACCAAAATTCGACCCCAACCACGCTGTTTCATGTGCGGCAGCGCGGCTTGGGCCAGCCAGAATGCGGCTTTCAGATTGATATCGAGGGCCGCATCCAGCTTGGCCTCATCAAGATTTTCGAGGCTGGCCCATGGGCAGCCTCCAGCATTGTGGACGATGATGTCGATACTGCCATGGGTTGCGGCAACACCATCGACCAGGGCTTTAAGGTCGGCCCGTCCGGTGCCGGGGAACAGGCTCGGTGCGACCGACAGACCCCTGGCAACCAGCGCGTCTGCCAACACCTGGGCATGGTCAATGGTGCGGTTGCAGGCGACGACGGTCGCTCCTGCCTCGGCAAACCGGGTGACGATGGCCGCACCTATGCCTCGGCCGCCGCCGGTGATCAGGGCCACCTTGCCAGCAAGACTGAAGGGGGTCATTTGATGCCCGCCGCAGTCAGCATTGTGACGAAGCGTTCCAGCACTTCGGTGTGGCGGTCGACATCGGCTTCGGTTGTTGCCGGGCACATCAGGAACATGGTGTGGAATGGCGTCACCAGGATGCCTTCGTTCATATAATAGGCGTGCAGCAGCGTTTCGAGATTGCCGCGCCGGGACGCAACGACATCAGCGCCGCTGCGCGGGACATTGGGAAAAAACATGATTTCAGCGCGGGCGCCGATCTGAGTGACATGCCAGGGCAGCTTGTTTCGCGCAATGATGGCGCGGGCGCCATCGGCCAGGCGCTTGGCATTGGCAATCATGTTGTCGAAATTGGCAGGCGTCAGGATGCTCTCCAACACAGCCCGCATGGTCGCGATGGTCAGGGCGTTGCCCGCCAGAGTGCCACCGATACCCAAATGGGCCGATTGGCGCTGGCGCGGATTGACATAGGGAACTGCCGCCCAGATGCGCTCGGCAGTGGCCTGACTGACCCCGAAAATGCCAGCGGGAATGCCGCCAGCAATGGCCTTGCCGGCCACAAAGAAATCCGGATCGAGACCGTGGCTCTTGGTGAAACCGCCTGGACCGCTGGAAATAGTATGGGTCTCGTCAATGATGAGCAAAGTGCCGGTCTGACGGGTCTGTTCCCGCACCAGGTCATGGAACCCATCGGCAACCGGGATCATGCCAAAATTGGTCATCAGCGGTTCCATCAGCACCGCGGCAACATCCTGGTCGGCCAGTGCGGCCTTGAGTGCTTCGCGATCGTTGAACTCAATGACCTTGGACACCCTTGCGTGATCAACCCCATTTGGATGGATCATATTGCGCAGGCCAACTTTGCCGTCCCGCAGCTCGACATGGGCTTCCTCGACGCCACCGTGATAGCAGCCGGAAAAGACCAGAATTTTGTCGCGACCGGTGATCATGCGTGCCAGGCGAATGGCGCCGCGATTGGCATCGGTGGCCGACGTCGTCAACGTCCAATAGGGCAGACCAAAGCGGCGCGATAGCTCTTCGCCGACCCACAGGCTGTCTTCGGTGGGCAGCATGGTGGTGGTGCCACGACGCAATTGTTTGATCGCAGCCTCGGTGACCGCCTCCGGCGCGTGGCCGCACATGCCGCCGGTGTCGCCAAGGCAAAAGTCGATGTAGTTCTTGCCGTCCACATCCGTCAGGTGGGCGCCCTGAGCGTGATCGACATAGACCGGGAAACCACCGGCCCAGCGGCGCATCCAGTGGGACGGGCCACCATAGAGAAAATGCTGCTGCCCGCGAGCCCAATGGCTCTTGGATTTGGGGTGGGTATCACTGAAACGCTGTTGTTCCAGATCGATCAACCGATCAATGGTTTGAGCGGCGTCCTGACTCATTTCAAATCGATCCATGCGGTTTTCAGGTCCGTGTATTTGTCGAGGGCGTGCAGGGATTTGTCGCGCCCGAAGCCAGATTGTTTGAAACCACCCAGGGGCACGGTCATGTCCGAACCGCCATAGGTATTGACATGAACCATGCCCGCCCGGATCGACCGGATCATGGTGTGGGCGGTCACCAGATTGGAGGTCCAAACTGCCGAGGCCAGCCCATAGACCGTGGAATTGGCCAGGCTGATGGCCTCATCCATGGTGCTGAAACGGGTTACCGCCAACACGGGACCAAACACTTCTTCGCGCGACAGGGTCATCGCCGGCGTGACGTTTTCGACAATCGTGGGAGCCATGTAATAGCCGCCGGTCTGTTGGTGCAGCTGGTGACCACCGGTGCGGATGTGTCCGCCCTCGTCTTTTGCAGTTTTGACGAAGGCCAGGTTCTTGGTGAGCTGGTCGGCACTCGAAATTGCGCCAATGTCGCTGCTCAGGCTGAGTGGATTGCCGATGACATATTTCTCGGTGACCGCAATCAGTCGGTCGACAAAGGCATCATAGATGCCGTCCTGGACAATCAGCCGCGAGCCGGCGACGCAGACCTGACCGGAATTGCGGAAGATGCCTGCGGCGCTGAGTTCAACTGCCTTGTCCAGATCAGCGACGTCGTTGAAGACGATATTGGGCGATTTGCCCCCCAGCTCCAGATAGACCCGCTTCAGATTGGATTGTGCGGAGTATTCCAAAAGCTTGCGGCCCACCGGCCCGGAGCCGGTGAAGGCCAACGCGTCGACATCCATATGCAGGGCCAAGGCCCTGCCAGCGACCGTGCCGCGCCCGGTGACCACATTAAATACACCTTCGGGAAGGCCTGCTTCCAGCGCCAGCTCGCCGAGGCGCAGCAGAGCCAGCGAGGCAATTTCGGCGGGTTTGAGCACCACGCTATTGCCCGCAGCCAGTGCCGGAGCGACCTTCCAGGCGCCGATCATCTGGGGGAAGTTCCATGGAACAATGGCGCCAATCACACCAAGGGGTTCGCGCTGAATCAACGCCAATTGATCAGGCCCGGTTGGCGCGATTTCGTCATAGATCTTGTCTATGGCTTCGCCGTAATAGCGAAACGAATTGGCTGCGGACAGCGGCTCGGCCTTATAGGCCATTTTGAGTTCTGTGCCGTTGTCACGGACGCCCAAGACTGCGAGCTCGAGCGCATGGGCTTCGATAAGGTCGGCAAATTTCAGGAGCACCTTCTTGCGATAGGTGGGGGCCGAACGGGACCAGCTGCCTTTATCGAACGCGGCACGAGCGGAGCGCACGGCGCTATCAATTTCGGCCTCAGAGGCATCGCCAATGGTTGTGATCTGCTTGCCATCTATCGGGCTTATCACTGCCAGCGCCTCGGCACCGGCGTAAGTTTGCCCACCAATGATGTGACCACGCGCACCAAGGGGCTTGGCGGCCTCAATATCGATCGCGCCTTGGTTCAGCATCTGGATCCCTCCGTAAACGGGGCGTCAGGGTGAATTATACAAACTGCAAGTCGGTTCTATAGTTGAACCAGTATTTCAGAAATAGCTTGCAATCATCCGGGGCTGGTGTCAAGATATTTCACACGTTAAGTAGATGACATTGGTTGGTTTTGCGGCACGCTTGGCGATGGGCGGGCCGCTGGGGCGGCGATTGGTTGGGGTTTCGGGATGAGTACCGTTGGCAAGGCTGTCCGGCTGCTGGAGGCGTTTGATATCGAGCACCCCGAAATGGGGCTGACCGAACTGGCGCGCCTCACCGATTTCGATAAGGCGACAACGCGGCGTTTATTGGTGTCTCTGCTCGAAAATGGCTTGATCGAGCAGGACAACTCCAGTCGACGCTATCGGCTTGGTCCGGCCTTGGTCCGGTTTGCAGCCATTCGCAATTCTCATTTCCCCTTCATCGAAGGGGCCAGAAAATATGTCTCCGCATTGGCCGCCGAAGTGGACGAGACGGTGCATTTGTCGGAGTTTGATTCGCACTTCTTGAATTCCACCTATGTTGTGGAATCCAGCCAAGCCAACCGGGTCAGCGTTGGGATCGGCGATCGGCTGCCACTGCATGCAACCGCCTCCGGGCTGGCTTATCTGGCAGCGTCTTCGATGGATTATGTCGAGACCTATTTGCGGACGCAGCTGAAAAAATTCACGAGCAAGACCCTGGCCGACCCAGACGCCTTGCGCCACATGCTGGTTGAGACGCGTGCGCGTGGATACTCCATCGGAGATCAGGGGCTTGCCGACGGCGTGTTCAGCGTGGCCGCCGCAATTGTTGATCGCAATGGGCACCCAATTGGGGCCGTTGCGATCGCCAGTCCGTCAGTGCGCGTTCATGATGGGGTGCCCCAGCGCTATGGTCTGGCTGTGTTCGCCACCGCCAGGCAGATTTCCTTGGGGCTGTTTGGCAAGAGTTCCCCCCGACCCGCTCCTAGCAAAGGCCCGTCATGATCCCCCATCCAAAAATCCTGGTGATTGGCACCGGCGACACCAAGGCCGATGAACTGCGCTTTATCGAAGACCAAATTCGCGCGGCCGGCGGCGTACCGATCTCGATGGATGTCAGTATTTTAGGCGATCCGCCCTATCAGCCCGACTATGACAAACACACGGTTTTGGCTGCGGCGGGCAGCACACTGGCAGACGCCGTTGCCGGTGGCGACGAAATGTCGGCCATGATCGCCATGGCTGATGGGGCTGCCGCGCTGGCCAAGGCTCTGTGCAGTGCCGGAAAGATCGACGGGTTCATCGCGCTTGGCGGCACTATGGGCACAGATTTGGCGCTCGATGTCGCATTGGCGCTGCCGTTGGGCGTGCCAAAGTTTGTGGTTTCAACCATTGCCTATTCGCACCTGCTGCCCCCCGATCGCATCGCCACTGATATGATGATGATCCTGTGGGCGGGGGGGCTTTATGGCCTCAACAGCGTCTGCAAGGCGGTGCTGTCCCAGGCCTCTGGGGCCGTGGTGGGTGCAGCGCGATCGGCGATCAGGCCGCAAATGTCGCGCCCGGTCATTGGCATGAGTTCGCTCGGCAAATCCTGTCTCACCTATATGGTTGGGCTAAAGCCCGAACTGGAGAAGCGCGGGTATGAACTTGTGGTGTTCCACACCACTGGCATGGGTGGACGGGCGCTGGAGGCGATTGCGGCTCAAAAGGGCTTCGTGGCGGTCATGGACTTTTCCCTGCAGGAACTGGCCAATTTCCACAGCGGCTCGGTGGTGAATTCAGGCGCCGACCGCCTGGAGAACGCCGGGCGGGTCGGCATTCCCCAGATTGTCGCGCCGGGTGCAGTCGACATGGTGGACATGCCCGCCTGGCTGGACCCACCTGAGCAATTCAAGAACCACACCTATTACGCCCACAACCGGTTGATCGGCATGGTTATTTCGGACCAGGAAACCCGTCGGGCGGTAGCCCGCAAGATCGGCGCCAAACTGTCGATGGCGACCGCGCCAGTGGCCTTTATCCTGCCCGAACGGGGGATCGAGCAATGGGACCAGGTGAACGAACCTTTTCACGATCCGGAAGGACTTGCCGTGTTTGTCGATGAAATGAAACGCAGTGTCGCCGCGCCGGCGGAACTGCATGTGATTGACGCCCATATCAACAGTGCATTGTTTGTGCAGACCGCGTTGGCAATTTTTGATCGTTGGGTTGAGCTGGGGATTGTGCCGGCGGGTCGCCCCGATTTGGCGGTATCGGCATGAGCGCGTTTGGAGCCAAGGCGCTGGTGCTGGATTTTGGCGGGGTGGTCTCCAAGACCATGTTTGAAACCCACGCACTAACCGAGGACAGCCTGGGGCTGGCGCGGGGAACACTTGCCTGGCGCGGACCGTTCGAGCCACAGACCGATCCACTCTGGCAGAAGATGCAACGCGACGAGATCAGTGAGCGGGACTATTGGCACCTGCGGACGGCGGAGGTCGCGGGCCTTGTCGGCGAGGACTGGCCGGATATGCAGACCTTTGTCAAACGCGCGCGCGGCGCCGATCCCGATGCAGTGATCCGGCCCGAAGCGCGGAAGGCGATCAAGGCCGCACATGCTGCCGGCTACCGCCTGGCGATCCTGTCAAATGAGCTGGATTTGTTCTACGGCGCCGACTTTCGGACCAAATTGCCATTATTGAAGCACTTCGAGGTGGTGATTGATGCCACGTACACCAAAATACTGAAGCCCGATCCACGGGCCTATGCCCTAGTGGGAGAGGCACTGAACCTGCCCCTTTCGGCCTGTGTGTTTGTCGACGATCAGCTGCGCAATGTCGTTGGCGCGCAGCGCGCCGGGATGCGCAGCGTGCATTTTGACGTGACCAACCCGTCCAAGTCCTATGTCGAGGCGCTCGGCTATCTGGGCCTTACCTCTAACTAAAGGCGATTTTGCAATGCGCGATGAAAACTTCCTGATTGAACAAAATGCCCGCTCCATCTGGCACCCGATGGCCCATCCGGCCGACATGCATGCCAACCCCCCAAAGATCATCATGGGCGGAAATGGGGTCAGCGTGACTGATATCGATGGCAGGACTGTGCTCGATGCAGTCGGTGGCCTATGGAACGTCAACCTTGGCTATAGTTGCGATCCGATCAAAGCCGCCATAGCCGAACAATTGACGGCGCTGCCCTATTATTCGGGCTTTCGGGGAACATCGACGGGGCCCTCGATTGAATTGGCCTATGAATTGGGCCAATTTTTTGAACCCGAGGGCATGGTTCGGTCGTTTTTCACCTCTGGTGGTTCGGACTCGGTTGAATCGGCGCTCCGTCTGGCCCGCCAGTACTGGAAGATCCGCGGGCAAGGCGACCGCACCAAGTTTTTGGCCCTCAAAAAGGGCTATCACGGGACGCATTTTGGCGGCGCTTCAGCCAATGGCAATGCCAATTTTCGCCGGAATTATGAGCCGTTGATGCCCGGGTTTTTCCATGCCCCGGCTCCATACCCCTATCGCAACCCGTTCAACGAGACCGATCCGGCCAGGCTGGCACAGTTGATTGCGGCCGCCGTGGAAGACGAAATCGCCTTTCAGGGTGGTGATACCATCGCTGCGTTCATCATGGAGCCCGTGCTTGGCGCAGGTGGCGTGATTGTGCCGCACCAGAGCTTCATGCCCCTGATCCGCGCGCTTTGCGACAAGCACGAGATCTTATTGATTGCCGACGAGGTAGTCACCGGCTTTGGGCGCACCGGGTCCTGGTCCGGCTCACGTTTGTGGGACGTCAAGCCGGATATGATGTGCATCGCCAAGGCCATTACCTCGGGATATTTCCCGCTCGGAGCCACATTGATCGGGCAGAAGATCGCCGACGTCTTCGAGAACGACAAGACCAGCTTCGGCTCGATTGGCCATGGCTATACCTATTCGGGACATCCGGTTGGCTGTGCGGCGGCGCTAGCGGCCCTTGGGGAAACCAAGCGGCTAAAGCTGGATGAAAACGCGGCGGCGCGTGGTGTTGAACTGGCTGCTGGTTTGCAGATGCTATTTGGCAAGCACCAGATACTGGGCGATGTGCGCTCGCAAGGGCTCATGGCGGCGCTTGAGCTGGTCTCGGACCGCGCAACAAAAAAGGCGGCGGACAAGGGCGTGATGGCGCGTGTCGCGGCTGCGGCATACGAGGCAGGGGTGATGGTGCGGGTATCGGGCTCCAACATCATTCTGTCGCCACCCCTCATCATTACGGCCGCAGACGTGCAAACCACTATTGCAGCGCTGGATTTCGCCCTCGCATCCGTGTGAGGAACCGCCACTGACGGATTTCAAAAAACAAACTCCGACTGGTGTTCCAGCCGGAGTTTGGCTTTGTGACGAATTGGATGATGGCTTAGGCGGCGGTTTCCCCCGCGTCGCCAAGGTAGAGATGATGCAGGCGGGCGGGGTCCTTGGCGAGGTCGGCGCAGGCGCCTTCAAACACCATTTTGCCACGACGGAGCACATAGGCGCGATTGCCGATGGCCAGAGCCAGAGCGGCAAATTGTTCGACCAGAACCACCGCGACCCCGGTATCGGCCAGTTTGCGGACCGCTCCCATCAGGCGGCTGACGACGACCGGGGCCAGCCCCGCCGACATTTCGTCGATCATCACGACCTTGGGCAGCCCGACCAAGGCTCGAGCGATGACCAGCATCTGCTGTTCACCGCCCGACAGCATACCCGCGGCAATAGTGCGGCGCTGCACGAGTTCGGGGAACAGGTCGAAGGCCTGATCGATTTTGGCGTCGGGATGCAGGGCAACACGCAGATTTTCTTCGGTGGTCATCTCGCCAAAAACCGTCCGACCCTGCTCAACATGGCTGAGCCCCGCCCGGGCGCGATGACCGGCATAGGTGCGCGACAGGTCCTCAGCATTGAGCGTGATCCGACCCGATGAAGGAATGATCCCGGATATGCCCTCCAGCAGCGTGGTCTTGCCGGCGCCGTTGGAGCCAAGCAGCACGCTGATTTGGCCACTTTCGGCGATCAGATCGACACCACGCACCATCGGCGCGCCAGAGCGATTGACGACGAGATTCTCGACCGCGAGGGCGCTCATGCTGCGGCTCCTTCAATATCGATGCCCATATAAGCCTTCTGAACGATGGGGAGTGCCAGCACCGTTTGCGGTGGCCCAGACGCGATGACCCGCCCGAAATCCAGCACGGTGATCGAGGAACAGGCGCGACGGACCAGGTCCATATCGTGTTCGATCAACAGCACGGCTGAGCCGAACTTTTTCGGGATCTCGGCAATGCGATCACCCAGCTTGATCGCTTCAGCATAGGATTGCCCGGCGGCCGGTTCATCAAGAAGAATTACCGGTGGGCGGGCGGCGACAACGCCGGCCACATCGAGCAGGCGGCGTGTTCCGGAATCAACCGAGGCAATGCGCACGTCGGGCGATGGGCATCCGATCCAGTCAAGCACCGCCAGCAATTCGGTTTGGCTGATTGGGCCAGCGGCCAGCAAAACATATTCGCCAACGGTCAATTCCGGCGCAATCCGCGTCGTCTGCCAGGTCCGACGCACGCCGGCGACCGCGCGGTTGGTGGCCGACATTGTCTCGAGCGGCTTGCCGTTGAGTTTGGTCGCGCCCTGATAGCGGGGCAAAAATCCGGTTATGGCATCGATCATCGTCGACTTGCCGGCGCCATTGGGTCCGATAAGGCCAATGACGGTGCCGGCGGGAACCGACAGGTTGACGTTGTCCAGGGCGACGACATTGCCGTAGCGCACCGTCAGACCCGAGATCTCAAGTGTTGTGCCTTGCTGGTGCGACGATGCTGGCGCCAACCGCTCGGCGGCTCCAGTCATGGCGGTTGGCGGCCGTTTGGGCGCGAGTTTTCGGGCCAGTCGGGCCCAGGTTTCGCCAATGGTTTCGCCGGTGGAGAGGGCCTGGACTGCACCAAGAGCAAAAAACACCGCACCAACGTCCTGTGGCAGATTGAGCCGCCGTAACAGTTCTGGGAACAAAGTGATCAGGATGCCGCCGATGATTGCCCCCTGCGTGAATTGTGCGCCGGCCATGGTGGCAACGGCGAACAGAGCCAGCGAGGACATCATGTTGAAGTTATCAGAGAGCAACGTACCCAAATAGCCAGCCAACAGCCCACCCGAAATGCCGGAGATGAACGCTGAAATGGCAAAGGCTGACAATTTGGCCCGCGGCACCGATACGCCAAGCGCCGCGGCGGCGCGTTCGGAGTGGCGCACGGCAAGCCAGGAGGCACCAAGGCGTGAGCGCGTCACAAATTCGAGCACAACCGCAATGATCAGATAGACCAATACCGCCAGGACAAAATAGCCGTAGTCACCCTTGAAGAACAAGGGCTGTGCCACTCGGGTGAAGCTAGTTTGCCCGGGAAATGTGATGGTGCTGAGCACGGTATCGAATGCGGCGGCAAAGCCAAGAGTAACGATGGCCAGGTTGATGCCACGCAGGCGCAGCGCGGGCAGACCGACGGCAATGCCAACCGGAACGGCGCAGAGCCCACCAATGATCATCCAGACGATCAGGCCACCCGGGAAGTTCATGACATTGAGATAGCCGGTAACCCAGGCGCCAACGCCGGCAAAAGACATTTGACACAGCGAGATCATGCCGGTGCGGCCAGCCACAAGGCCAAGGCTTTGCAAGGCGATGCCGACGATAAACACTGGGGTGATGATGTAGACCCAATATTTGGGCAACAGGAAATAGACCAGTATGCCAACCAGGGCGATGGATAGAGCGGTCCGGACGGCCGCCTTCAAACTAGCGGGCTTCATCCCAGCGGGCTCCACGTTGCGACCATAATAGAACGGCAAGGATAACCAGGAACGGTAAGGTGCCCCGATAGCGAGCGAATGCGTCAAGGGCGCTCACCAGGCCCTCAACGATGCCAATCGTCAGGCCTCCGATCAGTGCTGCCCGAAAGCTCTTGAATGCCCCGATCAGCGCGGCGGCGAGCGCCGGCACCACCAACAGACTCAAGGACATGAAATCAGGCGAACGCATCGGCGCGATGATCATCATGGCAAAGGACGTGACCGCGCCCATGATGGCCCAGACAGCCAGGGCCAGCAGGCGGACGCGGATGCCGATGAGTTCGGCGGCCATTGGCCGTTCTGAAAGGGCCCGCAATTGCAGACCGGTCCGGGTCTTGGCCAGGAATAGTTCGGCGGCGATGGTGAATGCCACCGCCATTGCGACCGTTAGCACCGCAGCAATGGTGACTTCTACGCCGGCAAAGCGGAAAGCCGAGCCGGGGACCAAGTCCGGAAAATGGTGCGGATGTTGTCCTCCGGTTACTCGCAACCCAACCGCGATGATGCCAACCAGCAGGGCGGCCGTCACCGCCGCCTTGGTGGAAGCGCTGGTGCCGGCAAACCACGTCGCCATGACGCCACCGACCAGAACGCCCATCAGGGCCCCTGCCAGTACGCCGGCAATGATTGCGGGGAAAACCGGCATACCGGCTTCAGTCAGGGCGACCATGACGAAGGTGCCTGCAGCGCCGACGGCGGCGCCAGTGAAGTTGACAACGGCGACGAGCCGGTAAGTGAAGATGGCGCAAACACCCAGGATTGCGTAAGCGCCGCCGGCCGAAAGCCCGGCTACAGCGGCGGGAAGGAGCGAATTCATAACGTCTCCGATCGAAAGGGGGCCGGGCGGCCAATGGTCGCCCGGCGAGATTAACCGTTTAGTTGGCCGGAAGCACGACCCAGTCCTTGGTCTTGACAGCCCAAGCGCCGTTGGACAGCTGCATCATTTTGGTTGCCTGCATCGACGAGTGGGTCGGTGCGTCGCCGAACACATAAGGCGTGCCGATGATCTTATATTCCATCGGGGTGCCAACTTTGAGCGCGGCAGTCACGGTTTCGCGGGTCACTGGACCTTCGATACCGGCAATAACGTCTGCCATGACACGGGCCGCCAGATAACCACCCTGCGAGAAGGCAGTCTTAGGCAAACCAGCCGCGTCCATGGCGGCGATCCACTCGGCATTGGCTTCGTTGACTTCAGTGTTTGGTTCCCACTCGGTGCCGACAAAGATCGGCTGTGGGCTGGCAGCGAGGGCCTTGGCGACACCATCGGTATAGCCAGGAGCCAGGAACAGCCAGTTGATGCCCTCGATCTTTTGAGCATCGGCAGTGTTGATCAACTGCACCACGCCAGGTTCAACCTGGTTGGTCAGCACGGCATCGCAACCAGCGTCGCGGGCCTTGATCACATATGGGGTGAGGTCGCCCTGGAATGGCAGGGTGAGATCAACCAGGAAGATGGTCTTGCCGGTCAGCGTTTCCCAACGTTTGACGGCATTGATATAGGCTTCTGGCGTACCGCCAAGGATCATGAAGAAGGCGCAGAGCTTTTCGTTCTTGAGCTCTTCGCTGGCGTAGTAAAGGACGGCTGTGCTCAACACGAAGGGGCCAACGTTGACCGGCGATACGCTTGGGGCGTTAAAGCACTGCGCATCGACGCCCAGACCCTGAACCGCCAAGACGTTGTTGTCAGCATAGGTTTGAGCGTTGACGGCGCAGTCGAGCAGGCTGGCACCGCCGACAAAGGCGACGACGCCCTTATTGTCGATCAGATCACGCGCAGCCTGAGCGGCCACCTGTGGATCAGCCTTGTCGTCAGCAATGGTGAAGTCGAGCATACAGCCATTGATGCCACCAGCAGCGTTGATCTGGTTGAACGTCGCGGCGGTGGCTTTTGGCACTTCGGAGAAGTCGGCTGGACCGGTGACGGTCGAGACGGCGCCGAGCGGAATCGAGCCGTTTTCGCACGTTGGACCGGCGGCTGCAGCAGAGCCAGTCATGGCCGCTAGGCCCAATAGAGTCATCCCAGCGAACGCGGAGATGGTAAGTAGTCGTTTCATGGTGTGTTCCCTTTCCCTTATGCCTCAGTCAGCGCCCCTCCCTAGGCCGCGCTTCTGATCCTTGCCGGTGTGGCCCCGACGAACTTTTTCAAAGTCCGTTCAATGGTCTCACGCGGAATATTTCTGACGATGAATACCAACAGCGTCCGACGGTCGGCCGACGGCCAGGCCGCAAGCTTGTGTGGCGGATGGAAAATATGCTGCACCCCGTGCAGGACCAGTGGCTGATCTGGGTGATCGGCGACGGCAACGATACCCTTCATCCGCAGCAGATCGACGCCGCGGAGCGAGGCAAAATAGTCCAGCCATTGACGCAGTTGGGCCCACTCAACCGGCTGATCAATGATGAAAGTGTGGCTGGTGATATCGGAGTGGTGATGACTGTGGTGAGCGTGGGTGCAGTCGGGCTCGGAGCACGTATCGGTGGCACCGGCAATTGTCGCTTCGGACCATGTCGCCAAACCGGCGCTATCGTCACGCAGGGCGTAAAGGCCGGCCCCAAGAATGTCAGCTAGACGTGCAGCGCCATGGTCACACAGCCGGCGCACGGCCGCAGCATTGAGCTGCGCCAAGTCGGTCTCTAACTCAGCCAGAATTCCTGGCGGCGCGATGTCGGCCTTGGTCACCAACAATAGATCGGCGACGGCGGCCTGTTTGCGTGCCTCTGCGTGGTGGGCCAGCGTGTGCACACCGTTGACCGCATCGACTGTCGTGACCACACCATCGATGCGATAGGTTGCAATCAGCTCGGGCACTGCCATCAGAGCGTGCAGAATGGGGGCAGGGTCGGCAAGCCCTGTGGTCTCAATGATGACCCGGGTGATTTCTGGCAGACCAGCGGCGCGGTGGCGCGCGGGCAATTGGGTCAGCGTCTCGACCAGATCGTCGCGCACTGTGCAGCACACGCATCCATTGTCGAGCAGGACCATCCGCTCCTGTGTAAACTCGACCAGCAGGTGGTCGAGGCCGATTTCGCCAAATTCATTGATGATCGCCACGGTGCCCGAAAGGGCGGGCTCGGACAGCAGGCGATTGAGCAGCGTGGTCTTACCGCTCCCCAGAAAGCCAGTGATCAGAGTGACGGGGATCAAAGTGCTCATGGTCATTGGCGCCGGTAGACGGCGCGACCTTCAAAATAGGTCGTCAGCACATTGGTGTCGGCAATGGTATCGGCGGGAACCGCAAAAATATTCTGGCTGAGAACGATGATGTCGGCGGACTTGCCCACAACGATGGAGCCGGTGACTGTGTCGATGCCAATCGCCTTGGCCGAATTGATGGTAAAAATTTCGACGGCGGTCGCCAGGTCAACGGCCTGCTCTTTCCATAGGGATTGCCCTGGGAATGCTCCCGATGGGTTTTCTCTGGTCACCAGGCCTTCGATGCCATTCCAGGGGTCAGGATTGGGAATGACCGGCCAGTCCGAGCCGCCAGCCAGCAAAGCACCAGCCTTTTTCAGATCGGCATTTGGCCAGAAACGCTCGGCCCGTTCAGCGCCCATGACCGCCTTGTGTCCCTCAAGGAATGTCGTTGGGTACCAAATCATCGGCGACAGATCGGCGGCGACGCCCAATTCGGCAAAGCGCCCGATGTCGTTGGGGTGAATGTAAGAGGCGTGGGCGATGTGGTGGATCAAATGGGTCGGGCCATTAAAGCTGCGGACCACATCCACTGCGTCCAAAGCCTGAGAGACCGCGGCGTCACCGGCGCAATGGATCTTGACCGCCAGGCCCTGCGCTTCACATTTGCCGAGCCACCGCACCAGTTCAGGATAGGTGACCATGGTTGAGCCGCGGAAACAGCAGCCATGAATTGTGTCGTCGACATAGGCCTCGTGAAAGGCGGCTGTCTTGGCGCCTGGAACCCCATCCAGAAAAATCTTCACATAGTCGGGTTTGACGTGGGTGCTGCGGTAGTTCTCCCGCAGGGCAAACAAATCATCGCCGGCCAGCCCAAACAGAAAATTGGGTTCCATCGCTGGCATGGCCATCACTGCCCAGGCGGAGAGTTCGCGGCGCTGGTCCAGAGCGTGCAACGCTGCCATCACCGGCTGCATCGACGCGGCTTCGAGGAACCCGGTAACGCCATAGGAATTTAGGGTTTTGATCGCCTGCGCCGTTGCGGCACGGGCCATGTCGTCGGTAAAGTGGGCGCTGGCGACGCGCTCCACGATGCCCGCGGCGGCTTCGATCATCATCCCGGTCAGCTTGCCGCTGACGGCATCGCGGCCAAAGGAGCCCATATCTGGCTCGGGTGTTGTTTCGGTAATTCCTGACAGGGTCATCGCGACGCTATTGACCCAGCGATTGTGGGCGGTTTCATCCCGGAGGCACACTGGATGACCAAGGCTGGCAGCATCAAGCGCCGCCAGGGCAGCGGAGGTGCTGAGTTCTGCGATGGCGTCGGCGCCCCATTGCGCGCCAAGGATCCATTGGCCCGGGGCCGCCGTTTCGGCTGCCTCGCGAACGAGTCGCAAAATGTCGTCAAGCGATGCGCTGCCGGGGAACCGCAACTCATAAAGATCAGATTGACCGCCCATCAACACGTGATTGTGCACGTCGACAATGCCGGGCATCGCCATGCGCCCATCCAGATCAACCACATGAGTGGCGTCACCGACGTGGGCGGAGATTTCCCTGCTGCTGCCGACTGCCAGGATGCGACCATTCGCGACCGCCACGGCCTCGACCCATGGCGCTGCCGCATCGACGGTATAAATCCGCCCATTGGTCAGGATCAGGTCTGCAACTTCAGTGGTCATCAAGGCTGCTTTCATTTTTTGCTACTGGCGTAGAAAACCCGTACTTGCGGAGATTGAACTCCCAAAAGTGGCCTGTCAATATATTTCACACGTTAAATACTTTGGTCGTATGAGCCGCTCCCGGTCGATCACATCGGATTTGATGGGTTCAAAGACTCAGAAAAATGGTAATTTAAACAGAGACTTGGCTCTGGTCTGTCAATCCCGGACCGATTGGACGGTTTCGATCAGTATCCGCTCGTGGTTTTTTGCGGCTCGGCGGAACCGGGTTTGAATTTTTTTGCCAGCGCCGTGGTCGCCTGCGAAAAAAGCGTGACATCCGTCCCTACCGCGACAAAGCTGGCACCCAATTCTAAATAGCGAGCGGCCAGGATTGGATCGGAGGTAAGGATGCCGGCCGGTTTCCCAGCCTTGAGAATGCGCAAAATTGCATCTTCCACCGCGGCATGAACTACCGGATCGCCCGGCTTGCCAAGACGGCCCATATCGGCCGCCAGATCAGCAGGCCCGATGAAGATGCCGTGGACGCCGTCGATGGCGGCGATCGCCTCCAGCGCCGCGAGGCCGGCAATGCTTTCGATCTGGACCAGCAGGCACACCTGCTCATTTGCCGTGGCCAGGTAGTCTGGAATGCGATTGAAGGCCGAGGCGCGAGCCAGGGCGGCGCCAACCCCCCGAACGCCAGTTGGAGGGTAGTTTACGGCGCGAACCAGTTCGCGTGCCTGCGCGGCAGTCTCCACCATTGGCACCAGGACGGTTTGGGCGCCAATGTCCAGCAATTGCTTGAGGATCCAGGTTTCCCCGATCGGCGCGCGAACCACCGGGTGTGCCCCCGAAGCGGCTATGGCCTGCAATTGGGCGACCATCACCGGCAGGTCGTTGGGCGCATGTTCCCCATCAACCACCAACCAGTCAAAGCCTGCCCCCGCACATATTTCGGCGGTATAGGCATTGGCCATGCCGAGCCAGAGGCCTATCTGGGGTTCATTGCGGCCTAGAGCGGCTTTAAAGTCATTGTGCGGAGCGGGCATGGTGGGCCTTTCAGGCGAAATAGACACTGACGGTGCCGGCGGGACCGAAATCGGCAACGATCGTGTCGCCGTGGCGCGCCTCGACGGGCCGAATGAACGAGCCCGATAAAACCACATCGCCAGCCGAGATCGAAGCTCCATAGCGCGACAGGCGGTTGGCAAGCCAGGCGATGCCGGCCGCGGGTTGGTTCAATACACCTGCGCCGAGGCCGGTTTCTTCCACCTCGCCATTGCGCGAAACAATGGCCCCCATCCACCGCATATCAATTTCAAGGGGCCGCATTGGGCGTCCCCCCATGACGATGCCGCCATTGGCGGCGTTGTCGGAGATCGTGTCAAAGATGGTCCGCGTTTTCCGGCTCTCGGGGTCAATGCGCTGGACACGCGTGTCCAGGATTTCGAGCGACGGCGTGATGAAATCGGTGGCGTTCAGCACATCGAAAATGCTGATGTCGGGACCCTTGAGCGGGGCTTTCATGACAAAAGCAATTTCAGCCTCGACCCGGGGTTGAATGAAGCGGTCTGCCGGGATCGTGGCGTTATCTGAAAAGAACATATCGTCCAGGAGTACACCTGAATCTGGGGTACTAATGTTGAGCGCGTATTGCATTGCCTTGGAGGTCAAACCGATTTTCCAACCCTTGGCGACGCGCCCGGAAGCGATCTTGAGGCGGAGCAGCGCCGCTTGTACGGCATAGGCGTCGTCCATGCCAGCGTCTGGAAATTCAAGGCTGAGGATGCTGATCTGGGTCCGGTCGCGTTCGGCTTGAAACAGCCGGTTGGCGCAATCCTCGATCTGGTCAGTGCTCATCATGGCTTGATCACCTCATCAATGACGCCATTGCGCAAGATGCCGATGCCGTCGGCCTCGACCTCGACCACATCGCCTGGCTTTAACCAGATCGGTGGGTCAAAGCGGGCGCCGGCCCCGGTTGGCGTTCCCGTCACGATGATGTCGCCGGGAACCAGAGTGGCGAAAGTGGAAATGTAATTGATCAGCTTGCGAAAGCCAAAAATCATCCGGCTGGTGCGATCCTGCTGGCGGACCTGCCCGTTGACGCGCGTCGTCAGGGCGATATCGGCGAGTTGGCTCTCGTCGACATAAGGCACCAGCCACGGCCCAATCGAGCCGATGCCATCAAAGTTCTTGCCCTGGGTTACGTTGAATTTGGCATGGCGCACCCAGTCGCGAATGGTGCCTTCATTGCACAGCGATAGGGCCGCAACGTGATCCAGCGCCTGTGCCTGGGGGATGCGGCGACCGCCTTTGCCAATGACCAGAACGATTTCCCCTTCATAATCAAGTTGCGGGGATTCCGGTGGACGATTCAATGGCACGCCATGGCCGACAAACGAGCGGGCAAAACGCGGGAATAGCGACGGGTTTGGCGGGGCTTCCTGGCCGTCCTTGTATTCAGCGTTGCGGTCCGGAAAATTGACCCCGACGCAGATGATCTTTTCGGGGTTGGGGATTGGGATGTCGTAAACCAGATCACCCAAGGCGAAATCGATCGGCAGACTTGCCGCCTCCTGGGCAAGACTGTGCAAGGCGCCGGCTTCAATCACCGCGCGCAAAGTCGGCCATTTGGCGGCGTAACGCGCCGAAAGGTCGACGAAGCCGGTATCGAATACGGCCCCGTAGCGCTGGGAGCCATCGATGGTAACAGTCGCCAATCGTCCGTAATTGCTCATAAATTTGACCCTATTACGCTGAGATGCCGCCGAGGCACACGTATTTTATCTCGCAGAATTCCTCGATGCCGTATTTGGAGCCTTCGCGCCCAAGGCCAGAGGATTTGATGCCGCCAAAGGGGGCCTCTGCCGTCGAAATCAGTCCAGTGTTGACCCCGACCATGCCGTATTCCAACGCCTCGGCCACCCGCCAGACGCGCGACAAATCATTGGCATAAAAGTAAGAGGCCAAACCGAATTCTGTATCATTGGCCATGGCGATGACGTCGGCCTCATCAACGAATTTGAACAGCGGCGCTACGGGACCGAATGTTTCTTCACGGGCGACAGCCATGTCTTTGGTTACCCCGGTCAAGACCGTGGCTTCAAAGAAGGTGCCGCCCAGGGCGTGACGCTTGCCTCCGAGCGTGATTTTTGCGCCTTTGCCGACCGCGTCAGCTATGTGTTCCTCGACCTTTGCCACCGCATTGGCATCGATCAACGGCCCGAGCGCCACTCCATCATCAAAGCCATTGCCGGTCTTCAGTTTGGCGACCGCAGCGCTCAGTTTTTCGGCGAAGGCATCGTAAACCTTGGCCTGCACATAGAGCCGGTTGGCGCAGACGCAGGTCTGACCATTGTTGCGGAACTTTGCAATCAGGGCGCCTTCGACCGCCGCATCAAGATCGGCGTCGTCAAACACGATAAAGGGCGCGTTGCCCCCAAGCTCCAGGGCCAGCTTTTTGACGGTGGGTGCGCTCTGGACCATCAGCTGCGAACCAATCTCGGTGGAACCGGTGAACGTGACTTTTCGCACCACCGGATTGGCAGTCATTTCGGCGCCGATCTCGGCGGCGGAGCCGGTCAAAACGCTGAACAGGCCCGATGGAAGGCCAGCCCGTTCGGCTAGAACGGCTAAAGCGATGGCGGAGAACGGGGTCTGGCTGGCGGGCTTAAGGACCATGGCGCAACCTGCCGCCAACGCTGGGCCGGCTTTGCGGGTGATCATGGCATTTGGGAAGTTCCAGGGCGTGATGGCCGCGACCACGCCGATTGGCTGCTTCATAATCAAAATGCGTTTGTCGCGCTGATGACCAGGGACAATATCGCCGTAAACCCGACGGGCTTCTTCAGCAAACCACTCGATAAAGCTGGCGCCATAGGCGATTTCGCCCTTGGCCTCGGCCAGTGGCTTGCCCTGCTCAGAGGTAAGGATACGCCCGAGATCATCCTGGTTTTCCATCATCAGCTCAAACCATCGCCGCAGGACGCCCGAGCGCTCCTTGGCGGTTCGCGCGGCCCAGTCCCGCTGGGCAATTTGCGCGGCTGCAATGGCGGTGCGCGTTTCGGCGGCGCCAAGCTTAGGCAGTTTGCCAATGATGTCGCCGGTCGCCGGATTGCGAACGGCAATCGACGGACCTGAACCTGCTTCTATCCAGGCGCCGCCAACGAGAGCGGCCTGTTTGAACAGCGAAGGATCTTTGAGGATCATGGCATTGCTTTCCTGGCGTTGGTGGTTGGCGCTGGTTGTTCTTGAGGTGGAACCAATTGCGGGTCTAAACGAGTATAGGCATTCTCGCGTCGAGCGGAACCGCCCCTAGGGCGCGGCTGCCGCTGATAATTTTCGCGCGACGTCCAGGATGACAGCAAAAGCCATGTCGGCATCGTCGCGCGTCATCTCAAATTGGCCGGCTTGAAATCGGATGGCGATTTTGCCCTCGACGCGGGTCTGGGTCAGGTAGATCCGCCCGTCATCATTGATGGCTTGGACCAGCGCCAGATTGTGAGCGTCAGCATCCGCACCTGCGCGGTGGCGAAAGGTAAACAGCGACAGAATTGGGTCGGTGACGATGTCGAAATCGGGTTCTGCCCGTAGTCGTTCACACAGCTCGACCGCCCAGGCGACGTGGTTGCGGATCATGGTCCGAAGACCTTCGAGCCCATGGTGACGGAGCAGGAACCACACCTTGAGCGCGCGGAAGCGACGGCCGAGCGGCACGGACCATTCGGAATAGTTGACGATCCCATCATGGCCATGGGTTTTCAAATATTCTGGTTGGATCGCCAGCGTGCGAACCTGATCTTCTGGCCGCCTGAGGAACTGGACCGAGCAGTCAAATTGCGCCCCCAGCCACTTATGGGGGTTGAAGACGATGGAATCAGCGGCGTTGACACCATCCCAGAGCGGGCGGAATTCTTCACAGATCATCGCTGAGCCCGCCCAGGCGGCATCGACATGCAAATAGAGCCCGTTGGCCCTTGCGACCTCAGCGACTGCAGCGATCGAATCGCAAGCGCCAATTGAGGTGCCGCCGGTGCAGGCGATAATGCCGGCCGGAATGAAGCCGGCCTCACGGTCGGCCTTGATGCGGGCAGCCAGGATGTCGACGTCCATCGCGCGCAGTGGGCCGCTGGTGGGAATGCGGACGAGATTGGCTTCGCCGATGCCTGAAATCCAGATTGCACGGTCAATCGAGGTGTGGACCTGCTCGGATGCGTAAACGCGAACAGCGGGCTGGCCAGCAAGGCCGTCGGCGTTGCCTCGCCAGGACAAGGCGCGCTCGCGCATGGTCAAAACTGCGGCCAGCGTCGCAGTGGACGCCGAATCCTGGATGACGCCAGAAAAGCCTGCATCAAGACCCAGGGCCTGGCGCAACCAATCGACGACGCAGGTTTCCAATTCGGTGGCAGCAGGGGAGGTCTGCCACAACATGCATTGGGCAGCGATTGCTGTGACCAGGTAATCGGCAACCACCGAGGCCGGCGCTGCATTCGCAGGAAAGTAGGCGAAAAACCGTGGGTGCTGCCAATGGGTGATGCCATCGGGAATGATCCGCTCAAAATCTGCGAAAATGTCGGCCATTGGCTCGCCGTTTTCAGGCACCACCGAGGCAATCAACCCGGCGATGTCGCCGGGTTGGGTCTGCGCTCGGACCGGACGGTCCCGCAAAGAGGTGCGGTAGTCTACGCCCCAATCCACCGCCTTGCGCGACCAGTGTCTGAACTCATGCTCGTCCATGTCGATCCGCTCTCCGTCTGGGTCAGATTTAGAGCCAGTCGCTCTTGTGTGAAACCCTTACTTCCAAAGCCGGCTCGCCGCTGCTGATTGTCATGGCCATATTTGCGGATTCGATCATGGCGCGATGATGGGCTGGCCAGCCATTTGCGGTTCGATAAGGCTGGTGCCCTCAAACTGGCTGCCTTCCTCAAACCAGGACCTCGGCGCTGGTGCGCCCCACAGGGTCTGACGCTGCGGGTCCTTGAGGTCCCATTTGATGGGCTCAAGATCAGGGTCAACCGTTTGATAGTCGGAGCAGTAAATCTCGATACGGTTGCCATCAGGGTCGCGGATATAAAGGAAGAAGGCGTTGGAAATGCCATGGCGGCCGGGCCCCCGCTCAATATTGGCCAGCCAGCCAGTCGTCGCCATCAGATCAAGCAGGTCGATGATGTTCAGTGGGGTTGGCACCCAGAAGGCGACGTGATGGAGCCGCGGGCCACGGCCGTTGGTGAAGGCGATGTCATGCACCCCACCCTTGCGATGGGTCCACGCGGCCCAGAGCTTTTTTGTGACTTCGTCCTCGGTGTACTCGGTCACCCGGAAGCCCAGCTCATTGTAGAAGGCGACGGATTCATCGACGTTGGGCGAGAAGCAGTTGAAGTGATCAATTCGGAGCGGCTTAACGCCCTTGTAGAGGGCATATTTCTGGTGAATTGGGGGGAGCCGATCCATGCTGGCATAAAATTCCAGCGGTATGCCTTGGGGATCACGGGTGCGGAATGTGCGCGCCTGGTAAGGCCGCTCAACCCACTCGACCGGCAGTTCCTTGGCGCCGAAGAAATGCGCGGCCTTGTCCAGATCTGCTTCGCTGAAGACCTTGAAACCCAAATCGCGGGCGTAGGCGGTGGTGCTCTTTTTTAGCACGATACAGTGGTGGCCGCGTTCTTCGAGCGCCCGCAAATAGATGGTGTCAGCGGTTTCGTCGGTGACCTGCAGGCCCAAAGTGTCTACATAAAAAGCCCGCGACTTGGCCAGATCAGTCACCGCAAACTCAACATGGCTGAGGCGGACGATGTTGAACTCAGGGTAGAGGTTTGGTTTTGGTAAAGGCATACGAGTTCCTCTGATTAGTCAGCGAGTTTTTGGATTGCGTGAGGGGCAGTCGCGAAAGCGATGTTTTTGGTTTCCATGTAGAAATCAAACGACCAATCGCCGCCATCACGGCCAATGCCGGAATTTTTGACCCCGCCAAACGGGGCAGGGAGGTGGCGAATATTTTCCGAGTTCACCCAGATCATTCCGGCCTGCATTTGATCGGTGAAGCGGAAGGCACGGGTCACGTCGTTGGTCCACAAATAGCCGGTTAGGCCGTATTGCGTGTCATTGGCGATCGCCAACGCCTCGGCCTCATCCTTAAATGGGATGGCTGTCAGCACGGGCCCGAAAATCTCTTCTTGCGCAATGCGCATGGCATTGTTGGCGCCGACGAACAGGGTCGGGCTGACATAGCAACCGCCGCCAGGACCATCAAACTTGGTGCCACCAGCGGCAATAACTGCGCCCTCGGCCTGACCGATAGCGATGTAGTCCATGACTTTTTTCTCGTGGACCGGGTGGATGAGTGGCCCGACCACGGTCTTTGGATCGAGCGGATGGCCAATTTTGATGCGGCTGGCCCGGTCGGCGACCTTGGCGGTGAAGGCGTCGTAGATCGACGCCTCGACCAACAACCGTGAGGAGGAGGTGCACCGTTCCCCATTGAGCGAATAAATCATGAACGCTGCGGCATCGGCGGCACGGTCCAGATCGGCGTCGGCGAAAACGATCACCGGATTCTTGCCACCCAGCTCAAAATGCACCCGCTTGAGCGTGTCTGCCCCCTGCTTCATGATCATCGAGCCGGTCCGACTTTCACCGACGAAGCCAATTGCCTTAATGTCCTTATGCTCGGTCAGTGACTTTCCGGCATCTTCTCCCAGCCCGTTGACCAGGTTCCAAACGCCCTTGGGCAAGCCCGCTTCCTCAGCGATTTCGACCAGCAAGCGTGCGGTCAATGGGGAAAACTCGGCAGGCTTGTGGACAATGGTGCAGCCGGCAGCCAGGGCCGGGGCGATCTTCCAGGTCGAAAGCATGAATGGTGTATTCCAGGGGGTGATGATCCCCACCGGACCGACCGGAACCCGAGACGACATATTGATCTGGTTGGGTGCGCGCTTGGTCTCGCCATCGCGTGCTTCAGGGGCGCGATCGGCAAAAAACCGGAAGTTTTCGGCGCCCCGCAAGGCGGCCTTGGCCATGAAACGGAGCGCCTGGCCGGTGTCCATGCACTCAACGAAAGCGATCTCTTCAGCGCGCGCCTCAATGGCGTCGGCAATCTTGTGCAGCAGCTTTTTGCGAGCCACGCCATCCAGGGCGGCCCAGGCCGGAAAGGCCGCCTTGGCGGCGGCGGCGGCAAGATCAATGTCCGCCTTCTTGCCATGGGCGACGCGGGCCAAAGGCTTCAAATCAACCGGCGAGAGAATTTCGAAAGTGGTGCCGTCCAGCGCCGGAACAGCGTCTCCGTTGATGTGATTGAGCACACCGTCAGCCTTGAACCGACCCAGATAGCGTTCCGCCTTTTTCAAATTCTCTTCAAAATCGGACATATTCTTTTCCGTTAGTTGCCGCGCAGGCGCGGATGAATTGCGTTCTTCTTCCAGCTCAAATCTGCGTCTATCTCGCGGATTTCGAGTGAAAGAGCAAAATGGGCGGTCAAAAACAGCTGCGCCAAGTGTTGGCTAACCGCCGCAAATATTGCTTCGCCGATGCGCTGCTTTTCAGCTTCGGTGCGACCCCTGCCGATGCGAAATGACATATCGATGAAGCCGTTTTGCGGGAGCGCATCGGCGACCACATAGTATTCAGCGCGAAAGGCACGAACCCGAATTGCGCCAATCTCAAACAGGCCGGTTGACAAAATCGTGGTGCCAACCAGGTTGCAAACCGCTTGAATGTCAACAATTGCGTCCAGATTAGCCGAATATTCGATGCTGAAATGGGGCACTGCTTGCTCCTTGCAGAAACCGCTGGGCGGAATGTACTTAACGTGTTAAATAAAATATCGGGCTAGGTCAAGGGCTGGATTGGACGTAAGGGCAGAATCCTGTGTGGCATTGTTCGGCACCCGGTCGTTGCCTAAGGGGGATGATTGGCGGTATAGGCGATTGGGGACCGATCGCGCCGCGCTGTCTTCCCGGCAATTGGAGGACCTTATGCTGCCCCGCATGACGCGCCGTTCGCTGACAATGTCACTATTGCGCACCCGCGAAGTCGTGATGTCCAGATTTCGTCCAATGCTGGCCCGGCACGACGTCACCGAACAACAGTGGCGCGTTATTCGCGTATTGGGTGAAGACAGCCCGCTTGATGCCACCGAGGTCGCCGAGCGCGCCTCAATACTGGCGCCAAGTCTCACGCGCATCATCAAAGCCCTTGAAGATCGAAAACTCATCACCCGCGGCAAATTCGAAGACGATGGTCGCCGCGTGCAACTTGCAATCGCGCCGGCTGGACTGACACTCATCGAGGAGGTGAGCCCCGAGCGGCAGGCGATATACCAGGCGCTGGAAGACAAGATCGGCCAGGCAGAGCTGGATCGGTTGCTGGACATGCTTGAAGGTGTCATCCGCAAGCTTGGATAGCCAGCGTTCGCGCACGGTCTCCAACGCTATTGTTGCGGTCGTCGAAAGGAATGGCCGCAGCCCCCCTTTGTCTTTGTATTTCTCACAATCGGGTCAGCGACTTCAGCACCCGATTTGGCGTGCACGCAGCCCAACCGGAGGGCGGCGCACTAAGCGATTGTTCCCGCCAGCTTAGCACTCGTATCGCTTAACGTGTGTAGCATATTGACAAGCCTTCATAATCCCCTCAGTCTGATAATCGGCACTGTTGGTTCAAATAATGAAATAAACTCAAACGAACCCAACGTTTTGTGTCGACTAGTCAGGGAGAGAAAATTGACACAGGACGTCGGCGCTGGGCAGGCCAATCAACTGCGCAAAAATAGTCTGGGCGTGGGTGCAATTACTTTTTTGGTGGTTTCCGCGGCGGCCCCGCTGACCGCGGTCGCGGGCGGCGTGCCCCTGAGCATGTTGCTTGGTAATGGCGCGGGTATTCCTGGCACATTTGCGCTGGTGACCGCGCTGCTCCTGCTGTTTGCGGTGGGATATGTGGCGATGTCACGCCATGTCAAAAATGCCGGCGCCTTTTATGCCTATACCTCGCGCGGACTTGGCGGCGTATTTGGTGGCGCCGCCGCGATCATCGCCATCGTCAGCTATAACTGCATGCAGATCGGCGTATTCGGCATGTTTGGCGCGGTCACCTCGGGCCTGTTTGCCAGTTGGGGCATCACTATGCCGTGGTGGGTCTGGTGCTATGTCGGCATTGCCGTTGTTGCTGTGTTTGGCTACCGGCGCGTCGACTTTTCGGCGAAAGTTCTGACCGTCCTGGTCGTGCTTGAGTATCTTATTGTCTTCGTTATCGATTTTGCCATCATGGCCAAGGGTGGGGACAGTGGACTGAGCCTGGCGCCGTTCAGTATGCAGGCCATTCTGGGTGGCACACCAGCCATTGGCGTGCTGTTCTGCTTTGCCGCTTTCATTGGTTTTGAAGCCACCACGATCTATAGCGAAGAGGCAATTGAGCCCGCAAAGACCGTGCCACGCGCCACCTATATCTCGGTCATCGTTATCGGGCTGTTTTATACGTTTACCTCATGGCTGATGGTCAACGGCGCTGGTGTGGACAAGTTGGTGCCTGAACTGGGTGGGCTTGCTGATCCAACAACCTTCCTGTTCGGCCTTGCCGATCGATATGTTGGCGGGCCACTGAGCCAGATCATGAGTGTGCTGTTTGTGACCAGCCTGTTTGCCGGCGTGATCGCGTTCCACAATGGTGTGGCGCGATACATGTATGTTGCGGGTCGCGAAAAGCTTTTGCCCGCTGCAATTGGCGTCACCCATCCGCGCTTCCAAAGCCCGCACGTCGCCTCGGTCATTCAGACTGTGATCGCGGTGGCGGTGGTGACGCTGTTTGCGGTCACCGGGCAGGATCCGGTCCTGGCGATGTTCTCCTGGCTCACCAATGTGGCCACGCTGGGCATCATTGTGCTGATGGCGTTTACCTCAATAGCGGTGGTGGTGTTTTTCAGGGCCAATCCAAAACTGGAATCCAACCAGCTCAAGGCGATGGTATTTCCCGCGATCGCCGCAGTCGCCTTGTTCGGCTTGATTTATCTGATTGTCATCAACTTCGGCGCGCTTTCGGGTGCGGCGGGGGTGCTGGGCTGGTTCTTGCCATCGATTGTCCTGATCTCTGCGGCAGTGGGTGCAGGCTTGGCAGTCGCGTTGCGGTCCCGTGATCAAAAGGGGTTCGACAACCTCGGCAATTCGCAGTTCTAGTCAAGACGACGACCATCGTATGGATGGGGTGGCCGGCAAGCTGGCCACCCCTCTTGAATTGAAGTGAAGTGTCGATGCAAGCCACCAATCGCAAAGAGGCGCATAATGTTCGGTCGAACCAAAGCCGTTGTCGCCCCGAGCGTGCATGACGCTGCGGCCCGCATTATTTTTGATCGATCCCCTGACGCATATTGCGTTATCGATGAGGGGCGAATTGTCGAATGTAACGGGGCAATGGAGCGTTTTCTGGATTGCTCGCGCGCCGACATCATCGGCTTGACGCCGGAACAGCTCTCGCCGCCGACCCAGGAAGGTGGCGTGTCCACCGATGAGCTGGGGGCAAAGATGGATGCACTGGTGGCGCGAGACGGCTCCGCACGGTTCGAATGGACCCACCAAAGACTGGATGGCACCCCGTTGCCAGTGTTGGTGACGTTGATTGACGCCAATATTGGCGGGCGCAGCGTCATGATCAGCATGTGGCAGGATATTGGCGAACTGGTCACAGCGCGACAAACTGAAAAAGCCTTGCAACGCGAACAGGCCAAAGCGGCGCAGGTGCTCTCAGACGTTGTCGCTGACATGGGCACCGCGCTCGATGCGCTTGCTGGCGGCAATCTGAGTTTTGAACTCCAGCATCCCTTCCCGCCGGCCTTTCAGGCGATGCAGGTCAACTTCAACACGGCGGTTGGCAGGCTGCGCAGCGTGTTGGCGCGGGTTATCAGTTCGGCGACCAAGATTTCCAACGGTTTGCGCGACATCAGCATGGCGACTGGTGAGCTGGCGCAGCGAACTGAAAAACAGGCCGCCAGCGTAGAGGAGACGGCAGCAGCGCTCGAGACCCTGTCGGTGAGCGTCAGCAAGACCGCCGAGCGAACCGAACGGGTCCACTTTGTTACCGCCAGCGCCAGCTCGGACGCCGAAGCAGGCGGCGTTGTCGTCAAGCAAGCGATCGCCTCGATGGAGGAAATCCGCTCGTCGTCGGCAGAGGTTGCAAAAATCGTCGGTGTTATCGATGATATCGCCTTTCAGACCAATCTATTGGCGCTTAACGCTGCCGTAGAGGCGGCGCGAGCAGGCGATGCCGGGCACGGGTTTGCGGTTGTGGCGGCCGAAGTTCGCCGCTTGGCACAGCGCGCCACCGATGCTGCACGCAGCATCAAGGGATTGATTGGCAGCGCAGGCGAACAGGTCGAAACCGGTGTGAAATACGTCAACGAAGCGGGAAATGCGCTGAGCAAAGTTGCCAAGCAAATCACCGAGGTCAATGCTTTGGTCGCTGACGTCGCAGCGTCAACAAAAGTGCAGGCGCTGGAAGTCGATGCGGTTAACGGTGTCCTGGGGCACATCGACACGGTCACCCAACAGAACGCGGCGATGGTGGAAAAGACTGTCGAGTTGAGCAATCCGCTGCTGCGGCTGGCTGAGGATTTGCAAGGGCTGGTTGGGCAGTTCCAGATTACGACCAATTCAGGGTCAGACATTCGGCAGCGGGCGCGTACGCGCCAATGACAAAAGCCCGGCGATTTGTGCCGCAGCGGTGCGCTGCGGCCAATTTGCGCTAGATCAAGACACCGCGCCAACGCCCATGCTTTGAATGGAGCCTAGTGGGCAGCTGTGTTGCTGTCCGCGTGGTTGGAGGGATCATGGAACGCATCAAAATTACCCAGCACACATCGCTTGGCGCCTTTTGGTTTGCCGGGTGGCTTTTCAGCATTGGATATCTGCATCTGGATTTCTGGATGGGGGTATTGGGCCTTTTTGTCTGGCCATATTTTATCGGAGCCCATCTCGCCCCAATCCTGGGGTAACAGTCGCCACGATCAAGGAAAGATGCCGATGGCCCACGACTTTAAGCACAAAGTAGCGATTGTAACCGGGGCGGCCTCGGGCATCGGAGCGGCGATTGCTCATACGCTCGCAGCGTCCGGAGCCAAGGTGATTGTGGCTGATCTCGACGCCGAGGGGGCACGCAAAGTGGTCGATTCCATTAGCGTTGCAGGCGGCACGGCAATGGCGATAACGGTCGACGTTAGCAACGCCGCCGAAGTCGAGGCCATGGTGGATGCGGCCCGCAGGACCTATGGCGGGCTTCATCTGGCCGTCAACAATGCCGGGATCGGGGGTGCTGCTGGGCCGACAGGCGACTATCCTCTGGACAGCTGGCACAAGGTCATCGCGACCAATCTAGACAGCGTGTTTTACGGTATGCGCTATCAGATACCAGCAATCCTGGCTTCGGGTGGGGGCGCAATTGTCAATATGGCGTCGATCCTTGGCGTGGTTGGCTTTGCCAATGCCCCCGCCTATGTGGCGGCCAAGCATGGCGTCGTGGGCATCACCAAATCGGCGGCGATCGAATATGGGCGGTTGGGTGTTCGGATCAATGCGATTGGTCCGGCCTTTATCGATACGCCAATGTTGTCGAACAATTTGGATGCCGCCATGCTGACGGCCATTGCCGGGATGCACCCGGTCGGCAGGCTTGGCACTGCAAACGAAGTGGCAGCGCTGACAGCGTTTCTTTTGTCGGACGAAGCCTCCTTTATCACGGGCAGCTATCACCTCGTCGACGGGGGCTATACCGCGCAATAGCCGCGGTGGGCGCAAAGCTATCGATGGCTGACATCCACAGCCATCGTGCCATTTTGTCGGCTTCGCACGTGCCAGGACAGCGCTTCCTCCAAAATGTGCGGAGTGTGTCCGCCGAGCGCCCGCGCCCGCTCGAAATAGTCGCTCAGCTGATCCCGATAGCTTGGATGAACACAGTTTGCGATGATTGCAGCGGCCCGCTCGCGAGGGGCCAGTTCCCGCAGGTCCGCCAGACCAATTTCGGTGACGACGATATCGACGTCGTGCTCGTTGTGGTCGACATGGGAGACCATTGGTACGACTGAGGAAATTGCGCCGCTCTTGGCCAGTGATCGCGCAACAAAGATCGAGATGGAAGCGTTGCGGGCGAAATCGCCCGAGCCGCCGATGCCGTTCACCATTTGCGTGCCGTTGATGTGGGTAGAGTTGACGTTGCCATAGATGTCGAATTCGAGCGCGGTATTGATGGCGATGAGGCCGAGCCGCCGGATTACCTCAGGATGATTGCTGATTTCCTGCGGGCGCAGAACGATGCGATCCCGGTATTGGGCCAGGTTTGTCAACACGCGGTCGGCGCATTCCTTGCTGAGGGCAATCGACGAGCACGAGGCAAAATCGAGCTTGCCGGCATCCATCAAATCGAACGTGCTGTCCTGCAAGACCTCACTATACATTTTCATGTGTTGAAACGGGCCAGCCTCCAGCCGCGCCAGAACCGCATTGGCAATGTTGCCGATGCCGACCTGCAATGGATTGAGCGAGAGGTTTAAACGCCCCCCTGTCACCTCTGCTTGAAAGAAGGCGACGAGGTGGTCGGCGATGGCGCTGGTTTCCGGGCTCTGCGGGTCCAGTGTGGCGTGGCTGTCGGGCTGGTCGGTGATCACGATTGCGGCGATCTTGGCGAGATCGACCCGCAGATAGGTCAAGCCGATCCGGCTGTCGCAATCGGTGACTGGAATGGGTTCGCGACTTGGCCGCGTTGTGGGGATGTAGATGTCGTGCAGCCCTTCCAGGGCGAGGGGCTGGCTGAGATTGATCTCGATGATCAGCTTGGAGGCCAGAGCGGCAAAGCTGGCCGAATTACCAACCGAGGTTGTCGGCACGATACCACCATCCTCGGTTATCGCTGCCGCCTCGATGATGGCGTAGTCCATTGGGCCAAGTTGACCGCCCCGCAGATGCTCCACCGTTTCCGACAAATGCTGGTCAACGAACATGACCTCGCCGCGGTTGATCGCAGTCCGCAAAGCCGGATCGGATTGAAATGGCATTCGCCGTTTGAGAATGCCCGCTTCCGCCAACGCCCCATCTACTCCCTTGCCCAGGGAGGCGCCGGTTATCAGGGTAATCTGGAATGGATCGGTTCGGGCGCGACGAGCCATTGCCAGGGGAACGGCCTTGGCATCACCGGCGCCGGTAAAGCCGCTCATGCCGACAACCATGCCATCCTTGATCAGCGATGCCGCCGCGTCGGCTGTCACGATACGCTCCATAAGGGGGAAGAGGCGGATTCGGCTTTCAAGCATTGAGCGTCTCCAGGCGGCATGAAGCTCCGTATTCCTGCACCTGGCGCCCGCGCATTGATTTGATGCAGGTCAAAAGGGCGTGTGATTGGCAGCGCCATCGAGCCAGATCAACCAGCGGCGCGCAAGTGAACCCCAGCGCGCAAGGCAAAAATCGAAGGCCGGCAGTAGACCTGCCAGAGCACAAAGCCAAAACCGGGTTTCAGCTTGGTGAGCGAAAGCCTCGGTCGGTGCCACCGTTGGGGACGACAACGATGGGCTGGAAAGAACAGCCTCGCTATCGTCATACCGCCCGCCCGCAATGCGCGAGGCTCGATACCACCACTAAACCGCGCGAGGGCTCAACTGATAGGCCGTCCAACCCCGCCGCTTGCGGCTCCGCTCGGCCACAGCATGACACCCCCTGGGAGACGGGCCCAGGTACTCCGCCAACTCATGCTGCAAGAGGTGCTGATGATCTGCAAACAGCCGTTGGAATTTACAAATTGTCCTTGATCAGTATCTCTATTCTCAACTTGTTCAGTGACATCGTCGGCTCTCTGTTTTCAACTCGTGCCTTTAGGACACGTACGGCGCTCCGCACCCCGTGACCGGGGTTCTGCTCGATAATCGCGTCCACTCGCCCAGACTCAAGGGCGGAAACGTTAAATGGTGTCCGCTCATGGGCGACAAGGACCACGTCGTCCAAATCTGAAAACTCTGAAATGCATTTAATTGGTGCCATCGCTTCGGAACCTAATACATAGATCGCCACGATATCTTTGTTGTACTCGAGCATTTGAGACACAATTCGTCGCGTTCTGGGGTTGTCCGAGTGGGTTTCGATTGATGGGAGCACCCTTAGGTGAGGGAACGATTCGTTTATGACCGAGTCGAAGCCAAGGCGCCGCTCGATGCTATCTTGTGCGCGCATGGTTTCGGCGATGACCATTACGCTTCCAGCTGGCTCATGTACGAAGCGGCCGACGATCCGTGCCGCTGTTTTTCCTGCTGCGTAGTTGTCAATGCCAACAAAATCGAATGTCTCGCTTTGCGCCTTGCCCGAAAACAGCCGGACAACTGGTATGCCACGCTCTTTCAAGCGGAGAATAGCGTCGCGAACTTCCGGGTACTCGGGCGACATAATTGCCACGCCGTCAATCTTGGACTTGTCAAAAGAAGCTAGCAAATTGGCCACCAGATGGGCATCCGAAGTCGGAACCTGAGTGAACTCCGCAGTCACCATTTCTGACTTAAGGGTTTTGTTGACTGCCCGAATTTCCCCAATGATCTCCTCCAGATATTGATCGTCGGCTTGAGGCAGAATGAAACGAAACCTATAGGTCGTATTGCGGGCAAGGTTCACAGCCGCCGGATTGCGTTCGAAGCCAATAAGCTCGATAGCGCGGTTCACCTTGGCTGCAGATTTCTTGCTGAAATTTGGGCGATCATTCAGGATCCGGTCGACCGTAGCCAGGCTAACTCCGGCAGCTTTGGCCAAGTCTTTTGCTGTCGGTCTCATCGATTAAGCGCTCTCCCTGAGCCTCATTTCTAGGTTTCAAAATGTCGAGCCGCAAGGCATTTGGCAGAATTGTCCAAAAATGTCTTGCATTGAGGTCCGCACCTCAGTTACATAGCGTTACGGAGAAAGTTGGACAACTTTAGGAGAATTTGTCCGATTCATCTGTTTTTGCAGGGCTTCCATGGAAAATGTGAGTGTCGCACCTCAAACTGCCTGGAGTTGTCCCTGATTGAGCTAAACCGCTTCCGCCGCACGTGCGGGGCATCCTTTGGGAGGAAACAATCGTGAAGTCTTATCTTCTTAGTTCCGTCGCCATGCTGAGCATGGTTTCGGCCATTAGCGCGGTCGCAGCGACCGCCGCCCAGGCCGAAGACCTGACCCTGTGCTGGGCGGCGTGGGATCCGGCAAATGCCCTAATCGAGCTTTCGAAGGACTTCGAAGCCCAGTCCGGCAACACCATGAAGTTCGAATTCGTTCCTTGGCCAAATTTCGCTGACCGTATGCTGAACGAACTCAACTCTGGCGGTAAGCTGTGCGATCTGCTCATTGGCGATAGCCAATGGATCGGCGGCGCGGCAGAAAACGGGCAGTATCTCAAGCTGAATGACTTCTTTGATGCCAATGGCATCAAGATGTCTGACTTCATCCCGGCAACGGTTACCGGCTATTCCGAATGGCCAAAGGGTACCCCTAACTATTGGGCGCTGCCAGCATTTGGCGACGTCGTCGGCTGGACCTATCGCAAGGATTGGTTCGAGCGCCCCGAGCTACAGGCTGAGTTTAAGACCAAATACGGCCGTGACCTGGGTGTTCCCGCCAGCTTGGCCGAACTCAAAGATATTGCTCAGTTTTTCCAGAACCGCGATATCGATGGCAAGACCGTATATGGCGCCGCCATCTATACCGAACGCGGGTCCGAAGGGATCACCATGGGCGTGACCAACGCGCTCTACAATTATGGTTTTGAGTATCAGAACCCAGCAAAGCCATATGACGTTCAGGGTTTCGTCAACTCTGAGGGCGCCATCGCCGGCCTGGAATTCTACAAGGAACTCTACGATACCGCTACGCCTCCCGGCGCTTCGGACTGGTATATGGGTCAGAACATCGACGCCTATAAGTCCGGCCAGGTCGCAATGCAGATGAACTTCGCGTTCATCTGGCCTGGTGTTGAGGCTGACCCCAATGTCGGTGGCGGCAAGTCTGGCTATTTTGCCAACCCGGCAGGTCCTGCTGGTCAGTTTGCCCAGCTTGGCGGGCAGGGTATCTCGGTGGTCGCCAATACGGATCACATGGACGCGGCCCTTGCATACATCAAATGGTTCGCCGATCCGGCGGTCCAGAAAAATTGGTGGGCTGCCGGCGGATACTCGGCCTTGAACGCCGTTGTTCAGGACCCAGGTTTCGCAACCAGCCAGCCATATGCGCAGACTTTCCTCGACTCGATGGCTATCGTGAAGGACTTCTGGGCCGAACCGTCCTATGCCTCGCTGCTGCTGCCAATGCAGAGCCGCGTACACAACTATGTGGTGGCTGGTGAAGGTACGGCGAAGGAAGCTCTTGATGGGCTGGCCGCCGACTGGGAAGAAGTCTTCGTAGAAGAAGGCAAGATGTAGCCAGAATACCGCTTGTCCCGGCGGAGAGTGCGGGGTTAGCCTTGTTCCCCGCACTCAGTCGCACTGATGATTTGATCGCATGTGGATCCGCGTTTGACAGGTCTGTCGCGCAATTCAAACGAGTGGGCATACCGCTTCTCCCGGCGGTGATTGCGGAGGCAGCAGTTCTGGCTCCGCAATCGTTCCGCCAAACGAAAAGAGAACAATATGTCGAAAACAGCGATTGAGGGTGTGGCGAACGCAACACCGCCACGGATTCGTCGAAAGATCAGAAGTCTTTCGGATCGAACTATAGCGTGGATATTTGTTACACCAACAATAATATTGTTGTTAGCAATTAATATATTTCCATTGCTGTGGACAATACGGCTCAGTTTCACAAATTATCGGGTAAATAGGCCGAATAATATCGTAGAATTTGTTGGACTGGCAAACTATCAAAAAATTCTCACTGACGAAAATATATGGAATACGATGCAGGTTACTGCACATTTCCTTATTTGGACTATTGTATTGCAGGTGTTGATTGGCTTTACACTGGCCTATCTTATCAATAAAAAATTCCGCGGCAATGATCTTTGGACGACGTTGCTCGTGTTGCCAATGATGCTGTCACCAGCAGTCATTGGAAATTTCTGGACCTTTCTCTATGAGCCGCAGATTGGCCTGTTCAACTACGTCATCGCCTTCTTTACGATGCGAGATCCAGCCAGCTTTTCGATGATTGCGGAGGTGCCCCTGGCGCCCTGGGCGATTGTCATTGTGGATACATGGATGTGGACGCCGTTCGTCATGCTGATCTGTCTGGCAGGGTTGCGCTCGATACCAGGCAGTATTTACGAGGCCGCGGAATGCGACCGGGCCAGCAAGTGGCGCCAGTTTTGGACGATCACGATCCCAATGATCTTGCCGTTCTTGATGCTCGCGGTGCTGTTCCGTGGCATTGAAAACTTCAAGATGTTCGATCTCGTCGTCCAACTGACCGGTGGTGGACCTGGCTCTACAACCGAAGTCACCTCGATCAATCTCAAGCGCGAAGCCTTCGAAAAATGGCGCACCGGCTACGCGTCAGCTTACGCCGTGATCCTGTTCGTAACGGTATTCGGAATGGCTTCGATCTACGTAAAAGCTTTGAATAAGGTCAAGGAACGATGAGCTATTCAATTACCGAACCCTCCGTACGGCAAAAATGGGTCGCCGGCATTCTGGTGGTTCTTTATGCGGTCATCACGCTGTTGCCGCTGCTTTGGATCATTGCCACCGGCTTTAAGTCTTCGACCGATTCAATCGCCTATCCGCCCAAGGTCCTGTTCCAGCCGTCCCTGGAAGGCTATGTGAACCTGTTCACGACCCAGACCAGAGAAATGGCGGACTCGCCGCCGCCAACCAATTGGTACGAGAATATTGCCCATGAAAAGGGCCGTATCATCACCGGCCAATCGCGTTACGGCGAAAGGTTCATGAACTCGGTCATTATCGGGTTCGGCTCGACCTTGCTGTGCATGATCTTGGGAACGGCGGCCGCCTACGCATTCTCGCGCTTCAAGGTGCCGCTGAAGGACGACTTGCTGTTCTTCATTCTGTCTACCCGAATGATGCCGCCGATTGCGGTCGCCATTCCGGTTTTCCTGATGTATCGGGCGCTTGGTCTGAGCGACACGCATTTGGGCATGATCTTGCTCTATACCGCCGTGAATTTGTCATTGTCCGTATGGCTGCTCAAAGGGTTCATGGACGAAATTCCGATTGAGTATGAGGAAGCAGCGCTGATTGATGGTTACACCCGCTTTCAGGCTTTCTACAAAATCGTGCTGCCACAAGCGGCGACCGGCATTGCCTCAACGGCTATCTTCTGCCTGATTTTTGCCTGGAACGAGTACGCTTTTGCCGTCCTCCTCACCTCAGGAAACGCTCAAACATCCCCACCCTTTATCCCCACCATCATTGGTGAAGGGGGCAAGGATTGGCCCGCCATTGCGGCCGGCGCGACACTGTTTCTGTTGCCCGTAATGGTCTTCACCATTCTACTGCGCAAGCATCTTCTTCGCGGTATTACCTTCGGAGCGGTACGCAAATGATGCGGTTTATCAGCGGTATCCTGCGCTTTAGGCGCGGCTCGTGGGAAATGCTGGCTTCTATCCTGATCGCGCTTGGCGTGGTCATGCTCATGCAGCCATTTGCCCTCTGGCTTTTCACCTACTCCTTCATAGTCACCCTGACCGGTACGGTAATGTTTATCGTAACCAGCCACTTTCCAGAGTAAGTCCATGGCCCAGATACGAATTGAAAGTCTGCGCAAGGAATTCGGTAGCTTCACCGCTGTCCAGTCGTCATCGTTTACTGTCGAGGACGGCGAGTTCTTCATGCTGCTCGGGCCTTCTGGCTGTGGCAAAACCACCACGCTGCGCATGATGGCGGGTCTTGAACTGCCAACCAGTGGCCAGATTTATATCGACGGCGAGGAAGTGGGCATGAAGCCCGCCTCCAAACGCGATATTGCTTTTGTTTTCCAAATGTTTGCGCTTTATCCGCACTTCAACGTCCGCAAGAATATTTCCTACCCCCTCTTCAGCCAAGGCGTCGCGAAGGAAGAGGTCCGTCGGCGGGTCGATGAAGTCGCTGAAATCTTGGGAATCAAGAACATTCTGGATCGTCCGGTTGGCGGCCTTTCAGGCGGTGACCGGCAAAGGGTTGCGCTGGGACGCGCTATTGTTCGGCGGCCCAAGGCATTCTTCATGGATGAGCCCCTCGGCGCACTTGATGCGGAGTTCCGCGAGCATATGGCTGAAGAGCTGCGCGCGCTGCATGATCGGATGGGCGCCACCACCGTCTATGTTACCCACGATCAGCTCGAAGCCATGCAGATGGGCGACAAGATCGTGGTCATGAACCACGGCGTCGTTGAGCAGTTTGGTGTGCCCCAGGAGATCTATGACTGGCCGGCGACCAAGTTCGTGGCAAAATTCATCGGCTCACCGGCAATGAATTTCCTCGACTTCGAAGGCGCGATTGCTTTGGGGGGCACCAGTATAAAGCTGAATGACCACGAAGTGTCGGTACCGAAAAGCCTGCAGGGTGCCACGGGCAAGCTGACTTTGGGCGTGAGGCCCGAACATATCAAATTTTCCGATAGCTCGACCTATCGAGCGGAAGTCATTGCATCCGAATACCTCGGGACGACGCAGATCGTCACTTTGGCGACCCGGAATGGTGAAACCAAAGTGCGCACGTCTGCTGTCGATACTGTTCGCAACGGCGAACTGCTCGGTCTCGAGTTCGATTCCCGCAACTTGACCATTTTCGAATCCGTCAAGGGTCGTGCCCTCCTTTCGGAAGCAAATAAAGGAGTGTTGGCCCGTGGCTGAGGTAGTTCTGGATCGCGTCACCAAAAGGTTCGGAAACACTGTCGCGCTCGACAACGTCTCCATGACCATTCCCGACGGTTCATTTGTGGTGTTGCTTGGACCAACTGGTGCAGGCAAGACGACAACCTTGCGCATAGTCTCCGGCCTGGATCTGCCCGACTCCGGCGATGTTCTGATCGGCGGACAGCCCATGAACGGCCTGACGCCCGCCGAGCGGAACGTGGCGATGGTGTTTCAGCAATACTCACTCTACCCGCACCTGACGGTGCGGCAGAATTTGGAGTTTCCGCTGAAGTCGCCGCTGCTCAAAACCCCGAGGGCGGTGATCGACAGCACGGTCCAGTCCGTCGCCAACGTGTTGCAGATCGCCCACAAACTGGACAACAAGGCGACAGCCCTGTCCGGCGGCGAAATGCAACGGGTTTCCATTGGCAGAGCTCTGGTCCGCAACCCCGAGATCTACCTGATGGATGAGCCGCTCAGCTCTTTGGATGCCAAGTTACGAACCGATTTGCGCATCGAACTCAAGAGTATCCAGGCAAAGTCCGGTGCCACGCTGCTTTACGTCACCCACGATCAAATCGAAGCAATGACCATGGCGTCCCATGTCGGCGTGCTTGATCACGGCAAGCTCGTCCAATTTGGTTCGCCCCGGGAAATCTACGAAAACCCGGCGAGTGTTTATGTCGCAAGTCGGCTGGGCCAACCCAAAATCAATATTTTGCCCGCCGACCTGTTTGGTGCTGCGCCTTCAAACGCAAAATTTATCGGCTTGCGACCGGAGCAGCTCAAGCAGGGGGCAGGGGAGGACAGTGTGGTGACGCGTGTCGAGCACTTGGGCGACCAGACCCGCGTCCACCTGTTGTTCAAAAACCACACGATCACAACGGTGACGAGTACCCATACCACCCTCAACAATGGGGACACTGTGAAAATCGAACCTTACAAGCCGTTCTTTTTTGACGCTAACGGCCAACGCATCGCATAGGGAGGCCGGATTGGCTCAGTTTATCAATACCAAAGAAGATATTGTTACCGAAGCGGTCGATAGTATCGTTGCTGCCTCGGGTGGAAAGCTGGCGCGGTTGGATGGTTATCCCCATATCCGCGTGGTGGTGCGCAATGACTGGGACAAATCCAAGGTCGCGTTGATTTCTGGTGGTGGCTCTGGCCATGAACCAGCCCACGCCGGATTTGTTGGGGAAGGGATGCTCACAGCTGCTGTCTGTGGGGACATATTCGCGTCGCCAAGTGTTGACGCCGTCCTTGCCGGCATCCTTTCAGTGACTGGGCGGGCCGGATGCCTGCTCATCGTCAAGAACTATACTGGCGATCGGCTCAACTTCGGCCTGGCCGCTGAACGGGCGCGCCAGTTCGGCCTCGGTGTGGAAATGGTCATCGTCGACGATGACGTCGCTCTGCCCGATCTGCCGCAAGCGCGTGGCCTGGCGGGAACGCTTCTGGTCCACAAGATCGCGGGGGCGCTGGCCGAAAACGGCGCTGACCTGCAGGCTGTTGCCGAAGCGGCGCGCCAAGTTGTGTCCAAAACCAAAAGCATCGGCATGTCGTTGAACACGTGTACGATTCCTGGCTCGCCACGGGAAGACCGTATCCCTGCCGGGATGGCCGAATTGGGACTTGGCATCCATGGCGAAGCTGGCGTTGAACAGGTCGATTTCCGGGGTGCTCACGCCGCCGTTTCCGCGATGATTGAAAGGCTTGGCTCTGAAATGGACGCTGGGCCCTACGTCGCTCTCGTCAACAATCTTGGCGGTACGTCCAGTCTCGAGATGTCGATCATTCTGAATGAAATCCGCCAATCGAGCATTGGCAGCCAAATTGCCCATGTTGTCGGCCCTGCAAGCATGATGACGTCGCTGGACATGCATGGCTTTTCAATCTCGATCTTTCCGGCCGATGCTGCAGAGATATCGCTGCTCAAGCAGCGCACGTCGGTGGCCGCTTGGCCGAGGATGTCTCGCATGGGACGGGTAAGCAAGCTCGCGCTGCCGGATGGTTTAACGCCGGTAAAGCCCATGCCGTCACCCCACAAGCAGACGCAGGATTTTCTGGCAAAATGCTGCGAAATTCTGATAGCGGCGGAGGATGACCTCAATGCACTGGACGCAAAATCTGGCGATGGGGACACCGGCAGCACCCTGGCAGGAGCGGCAAGAGCGCTGATTGGCGCCATGCGGCAACTGCCACTGGCAGACCACACGCAGCTGTTCCGTGCCATTGGCTTGGAGCTTAGCCAGACCATGGGCGGGTCGTCTGGCGTGCTGCTGGCGATCTTTTTTGCGGCAACCGGTGACGCGGCGTCAAGCGGATTGCCGATGGGCGAGGCCCTCAAATCCGGTTTGGCGCGTATGCAGGAAATTGGCGGCGCACGACTGGGCGATCGTACCATGGTTGATGCTCTTGCACCTGCGCTTGATGTTATCGAGCAGGGAACGGCGGCCGCGGCGGCGGCGGCCAGAGCGGGCGCGCAACGCACTGCCAGCATGACCAAGGCCAATGCGGGGCGTGCATCCTATATCAATGCCAAGCAATTGGCGGGGCATGTGGATCCCGGTGCAGAGGCCGTTGCGCGCCTATTCGAGCACCTAGCGATTTGGCTCGAGAAGGCAGCCTAGACCAAAACACGGCTCTTGCCGGGTTGGATGGGTCGGTGCGGCGGGTGTTTGCCGCGCCCAAAGGCCGGCGGCGCTTGCGATCCGTCTGGGTCACCAATTGCGAAAGTTCCGGCGCGGCGCTGGTCGTTTGCGCTGGTCTGAGAATGCCTAGGCTATGTGGGGTTGGAAAAACCAAAGCATTCTTCTCGGCGGCGCAAGAGCGCGATGCTTGGTGATGGCGGCATGGCGCCTTGCGTGTCCCGTAGCTTCGCCATAATTCAGGCGCTTGTCAGATATTTTGCGCGTTGGCCGGTCTCCGGAAGCAATTGAAGTGCGCACGTCAGTATCGCCAATATGTTCCGATAGTTAACCTAACGCTAAGCATTATCGCGTATATTGGCGTACGCAAATCAAGCTGCATCTTTGACGGGTTGATTGCGAATCTGTCTCGGAGGGCCCCGTGCACAAATTGAACAAGATACTTCGCGACATCAGTCTGCGGAATTTGATTTCGACCTTGATCGTCCTCGTGACCGTGGTGTGTAGCGCGGCATTGTCTGCTGGCATCTACGTCAACCTCAGTGAGGGGGTCATCGCCCAAGGTCGCGAAATCGCCCAGTCGCAGCTGCGGACTGCGGCCGCAATATTTGTGAGCGCCACCGACGGCTACGAGCTGAGCTGGACCGAAAATGGCGCTATTGGTCAGATTTCGGTCTGGGGCCTGCTGCCGTACCACGACAATGAGATTGTCGAGCGCATTTCCGAAGTCACACATGCGGACACGAGCATCTACGTCCGAGATCGGGCTACTGGCACGCTGACAGTCAGCACCAGCACAATTGCGGCCTCAATTGGGACAGGTGTGATGGGTGATGTCCTTGCGGTGGACAGCGCGGTCTACGCCACCATTGCCGCCGGCGGCACCTATGTCGGTGAGCAGACGATCAATGGCGTCAGCTCCTTCGTTGCGTATCACCCCATTATGAAGGACGCAGACCTGGTGGGAGCCATGCTTGTTGCATTGCCATCCAGCGATGTGTCTGGCGCGTTGATGGGCACCATGGTTGTGGTGCTGACGGTCGCTCTGATCGTGACGGCGGTACTTGGTGTGATCGGCTACCTGCTATCATTGTGGGCAACGAGCCCAATTCCACGTCTGGTTGGTACCATGAACCAGGTCGCGAAAGGCGATTTCGGTGTTGAGGTGCCGTTCAGCACCCTGCGCAGCGAAATTGGCGCCATGGCGCGTGCGGTTGAAGTGTTTCGCGAGAACGGCCTTAAAGTAGCGCGGATGACCGAGGCGGAGGCGGCCCAGATCATTGCCACCCAGGCCGAGCGCACGCAGATGATGCATTCGCTGGAGCGCTCATTTGGTGAAGTGGTCGATGCCGCCATTGTCGGGGATTTTAGCAAACGCGTTTCGGCCGAATTTCCCGATCCCGAACTCAACGGGCTGGCCAATGGGGTCAATACGCTGGTGCAGACGGTGGATCGGGGCCTGGCCGAAACCGGCGAGGTTCTGGCCGCCCTGGCCGATACCAATCTGACCATGCGCGTCAAGGGTGACTATGAAGGCGCCTTTGCCCGGCTCAAGGACGATACCAATGCGGTGGCCGAAAAACTGGGCGACATTGTTGGCCAGATCCGC
>CALRYQ010000009.1:0-54310 GCA_943372435.1 Devosia equisanguinis | reverse complement strand
CAGCGCCTGAAACAGGCCTGCTGTGATCTGGCGTTCCAGGAAAAAGCCGGATGGAACCACCACGTCATAGCCTGAATTGCCCGCAAGAAGTTTTGCCTCGACCAGCTCGTTGCTATCGAACACGTCATAATTGACGTGGATGCCGGTCTCGGCCTCGAATTTGGCAACAGTGTCCTCGGCGATATAGTCGGACCAATTGTAGACGTTGACCACGGCTTCTTCCTGCGCCAGCGCCGGCCCGGCCAGCAACGGAATAGCAAGAGCAAGGGCTAAAGATTTTTTCATCGGAAAGGCTCCTGTTTACCAAATGTCGCTTGGTGGTCCCGCTGCCAGGCAGAAGCCACTGCTGGGGCCGGTCTCATTGCCGGGTTTTGGTCGAATTCAATGGGGATAGTGCAAACGACGCGACTGGGCGGAGGCGCAAAGCTGCGCCGGAACATTGATTGCCGATTGGCCCTGGGCCGGGCGCATATCGATCTGCCCTGGGGGCGCGATCAACGATTACCTTGGTCAGCGAAGTGAACCCTTCATGCTCGATTGCAGCGACAAACTAGTGCGAAAATTTGAGGCGGACAAGGGATCGAACCGATAGTTTTTTTGGGCTTGACGCGATGAGCCCGGCGGGTTGAGATAGATTTCAACTCGGCTCCATGGTGGACCAGACTTGACACCAAAGGAGTGCGCACATGATCGCAAAATCATATCTGTCAATTTCGCCCGAAGTCAAAGAGGCCCTAGCCTCCGGGCAGGCGCTGGTGGCGCTTGAATCCACCATTATCACCCATGGAATGCCCTATCCGCAGAATTTGGCCATGGCCAACAATGTGGAGGCTGTCGTGCGCAAGCATGGTGCGGTGCCCGCCACCATAGCGATCATGGATGGCCGATTTGCCGTCGGTGTGTCCGGCGAGGATTTGGAACGGTTGGCGCTTGAGGGCGCAAAAGCCGCTAAAGCGTCGCGCCGCGACGTCGCGGCTCTTTTGGTCCAGGGTGGACTGGCGGGCACCACTGTTGCAACCACCATGCAAATTGCTGCGCTCGCGGGGATCAAGGTGTTCGCGACCGGCGGTATTGGCGGGGTTCATCGCGGCGCCGAAGAGACTTTTGATATCTCGGCCGATCTCAATGAGTTCGCGCGCAGCCCCGTCGCGGTGGTTTGTGCGGGGGCCAAGTCGATTCTGGATATCGCCAAGACGCTGGAGGTTTTGGAGACCAATGGTGTGCCGGTGATCGGTTACCAGACCAGCGATTTTCCAGCTTTTTGGGCCCGGCAGAGTGGCTTTAAGGTCGACCATCGTTTCGACACTGCCGAAGAGATCGCGCGCGTGGTGGCGCTGCAAGCCGATTTGGGCATGGGCGGGGTCTTGATTGCCAACCCCATCCCTGAAGCCGATGCCTTGGATGCGGCCAGTATTGAAGCGCGAATTGACCAGGCCATCAAAGCCGCAGAAGCCGCCGGGGTGGCCCGCAAGGAGCTGACGCCTTTCTTGCTCAAGCGAATTTTCGAGTTGACCGATGGTCAGTCGCTTAAAGCCAATATTGCCCTGGTCGAGAACAACGCCATGGTCGGCGCCAAAATCGCGGTGGCCCTAGCGGCAATGACACCTGCCAAGCCCAGCGCGCGCCGCACATGATCCGTCCAATACTGGTCGTTGGCGACGTGATGACCGACATCATCGTGTTGCCAGAGGGGCCGCTGGTCAAAGGGTCGGACCGGCGGGCCAAAATACGCCACCGACCGGGCGGCTCGGGGGCCAATCAGGCCGTGTGGCTGGGAGCGATGCACGCTGACGTGCGGTTTGTAGCGCGGGTCGGGGCCGCAGACCTTGAAGGTTACCAGCGGTATTTTTCGGGGCTTGGGGTTGCGGCGCATCTGGTTGCGGACCCGGCGCTGCCATCAGGCGTTTTGGTCACGATTGTTGATCCGGACGGGGAGCGCAGCTTCCTAACCGATCGTGGGGCCAATCTGAACCTATGCGCCGCCGATATTCCTGATGCCTTGCTTGAGGGCGTGGGGTTGGTGCTGGTTTCGGGCTATAGTTTTTTTGCAGAGGGACCGCGGCAGGCCGTCATGGGCCTATTCGCTGCCGCCAAGGCTCGCGGCATTCCAATTGCGGTTGATCCCGCTTCGGTGGGGTTCCTGCAGGAGGTCGGCGTTGAGGCGTTCCTGGGGTGGACGGCGGGCGCCAATTGGCTGTTTGCCAACCAAAGCGAGGCCGAGGCGCTGTGCGGAGCGCAGAGCCTGGACGCACAAATGCGGGCGCTCGGCGAGCATTACGCGTTGGTGGTGATCAAGCAGGGGGCAATTGGGGCCGCAATTGGCGGGCGCGACGGGGTCATGCTGACCCGGGCCGCCCCAGCGGTCATTGCCATTGATACGACAGGGGCCGGGGATGCCTTTGCAGCCGGCTTTCTGGCGGCGCATTTGGCCGGAGCCGTGCTGGACGAGGCGTTGCAGGCCGGTGTTGCGGCCGGTAGCAAAGCGGTACAGACGGTCGGCGGGCAGCCCGCCTAGGCTCGACTTGCGGCAGCGGCCGTGACAAAGCTTATGGGCTTTATCTGGAGGCTATGATGGCAATTGTTGCTCAGGTCCTGATCGCTATTGTTGCGGTGTTGCATCTTTATATTATGGTGCTGGAGATGTTCTTGTGGACCTCGCCGCGTGGCCGCAAAGTGTTTGGTCGCACCCTCGAGGAGGCCGAGGCCAGCAAAGTCCTGGCAGCCAATCAAGGGCTTTATAATGGGTTTCTTGCCGCTGGACTGATCTGGGGCCTGCTGCACCCGGTGCAGGAATTTGCCTGGCAGATCCAATTGTTCTTTTTGGCGTGTGTGGCGGTTGCCGGCCTTTATGGTGCGGCCACCGCGATGCGCAAAATCCTGTTCATCCAGACCGTGCCCGCGGTTTTGGCGATGATTGCCGTGGTGCTTGCATAAAGCACCACGGCCCCGGGCTGGCTTATGCCCAACTATTGGGCAAAGGCGGCCAAGATCCGCACCCATGAGCGGATGCCGCCATGAAAGCTGGCAAGGTCGTATTTCTCATTGGGGCTATGGATGGCGTCATCGACATGGGCAAAACCGATCAGCAGCGTGTCCATGCCGAGGATTTTCTTGAAATCTCCGGCGACCGGGATTGAGCCGCCCGAACCGGTGATTGTTGCGGGCTTGGGCCATTCATCGCTCAACGCTGCCAGCGCCTTTTTCAGGTAAACGCCATCACTGGGAACGGTGATTGCCGGAGCCGCGCCATGGTCTTTGAAGCTCACCGAACAGTCGGGGGGGATCATGGAGCGAACATGGGCCTGGAAAGCGGCTCGGATCTTTTGCGGGTCCATGCCCGAAACCAGGCGGAACGAAATCTTGGCACTGGCCTTGGCCGGGATCACGGTTTTGAAGCCATCGCCGGTATAGCCACCGATAATGCCGTTGATCTCGCAAGTTGGGCGCGCCCATATCTGTTCGAGCACGCTGCGATTGGTTTCGCCAGCAGGCAGCGACAGACCGGCTTCAGCCAAAAATGCCGTTTGGTCAAACCCAAGCTTGGCCCAGCCCGCTTTGACCGCATCGGACACTTCGGCGACATCATCGTAAAATCCAGGGAGCGTGACGCTGCCGTCGGGGCGGCGCAGGCTGGCAATGATTTCGGCCAGAAGCTGGATTGGGTTACGGGCGGCGTTGCCAAACATACCCGAATGCAAATCCTTGCTGGCACAGGTGATTTCGATTTCCTGGCCGACCAGTCCGCGCAGCATGGTGGTGACCGACGGTGTCTGTCGATCCCACATGTCGGTATCACACACCAGAGCGATATCGGCAGTGAGTTCGCTGGCATTGGCGGCCATGAAGGGTGGCAGGTTCTTGCCGCCGCTCTCTTCTTCGCCTTCCAGCATCAGTGATACTTTGACTGGCAAAGCACCATGCACGGCTTTCCAGGCGCGGCAGGCTTCAACAAAAGTCAGCAATTGCCCCTTATCGTCGGACGCGCCGCGCGCCACGATCATCTTGCCATGGGCGCCGTCCTTGAGCTGGGCGTCAAACGGGTCAGTGTGCCAAAGGTTGAGCGGGTCGACCGGCTGCACATCGTAATGACCATAAAACAGCACATGGGCGCCGGTGGCCGACAGGTCATGGGCGACCACGACCGGATGGCCGGGTGTCGGCCGCGCCGATGCCGCAAAGCCCAGGTCTTGCAAATCTGCCACCAGCCATTCGGCAGCCTTCTGGCAATCGCTGGCAAAGGCCGGATCGGTCGAAATCGACTTGATGGCCAACAGGGCGAACAGCCGCTCAAGACTTTGATCCAGGGTAGCGTCGACATTGGCCAGGACGGCCTCAAGGGTGGTGGCGGACAGTGGCATCGGGTTTTCCTGCGCAATTTTGATGGCACCATGACCCGATCAGGCGTGGTCTGTCCACCGGGCGGACAAAGTTTTCCAAATCGGCCCGGGCGCGGGTCGGGGCGCTTATGCCGAGCTCAAAAATTGAGGCGGTTAGAGCCGCCCGAGTTGGCTGCGCACTTCGAGGTCCAGCAGGTCGCTGATGGTTTGACGGTTGCGGATGACGGACAATTCGCCGTTGTCGAGCAGCACTTCGGCAGCCAGCGGACGGCTGTTGTAATTGGAGGACATGCTCGCCCCATAGGCGCCGGCGTCGCGAAAGATGGCCAAATCGCCAACTTGGGGCAGAGCCAGTTGGCGGAACTCAACAACGCCGCCATCGAGTTGGGTGAACACATCGCCCGACTCGCAAAGCGGGCCGCCAATGGCAATTTGCGCGAGCGGGCCAATTACTGGCTCACCCTTGCGCGTGACAAAGACGATTTCGTGGTAGGCGCCGTAGAGCGCCGGACGCGCCAGATCACTAAAGCCAGCGTCGAGCAGCACGAAGTGCTTGTCGGCGACGCGCTTGACCGCACGCACCTCGGCCACCAGGATGCCGGCATTGGCGACCAGGTAGCGGCCGGGTTCGATTTCAAGCTTGACCGGGTGGCCAGACAGGGTCTCGATTTCGCGCCTAGCGGCGTCCCAGATGGCAAAATATTCGGCGGTGTCGACTTCGCTGTCGCCAGATCGGTAAGGGGTGGACAGGCCGCCGCCCGTGGAAATTGCCTCGACCGGCTGACCACCGAGCCGGATCAGCTCAACCATTTTCCCGCAAACCTGGCGCAGATGAGAATAGTCGACCCCGGAGCCGATATGCATATGCAGTCCAACCAAATGCAGGCCATGCTTGTCGACCAGCGCCAGTGCTTCGGCGAGCTCTTCATGCCAGATGCCATGCTTGGATGAGGGGCCACCGGTATTGGTCTTGCGGCTGTGGCCATGCCCGAACCCTGGATTGATCCGCAGCCAGACCGGATGGCCGGGGCTGACAGCGCCAATCTGTGCGATCATGTCGGGTGAGCCGCAATTGACGGGTATCTTTAGTGCGACGACACGGGCCAGCGTTGGCTCATCGAAGATATCAGCGGTGAAGACGATTTCACTGTCGGCGGTGCCGGGTGTGTAGCCGGCAACCAGGGCGCGTTCGATTTCGCCAAGCGAGACGGCATCGACCAAGACGTCCTCCTGGCGGAGCAGCGCCAGGATATGGGTGTTGCTATTGGCCTTTTGGGCAAAGCGGATAGTATCAAATCCAGTGAGCTGGGCCACCCGATGGCGAATGGCAGCGGCATCGTAGATCCAGACTGGCGTGCCTAGCGTTTGCACTGATCGCAGCGCAGCCGACACCAGTTCTGCGTCAATCTGTTCACTTCTAGACAAAAGAGACCTCATTGCATCAATGCGCGCGGGGCGTCGGGCCGACTTCGGGTACCCCCGATTGCGCCACGACCGGGGTTTGGACCGCGGGCACCGGATTTGGCAAATCCCTATAGCAATCCTGTGGCTAAATCACTGCGCAATTTTGACCGTTCGTGTGCCCATGTGTCAGGCGTGGTTTGGCCTGACAGTTGGATCCGGCTCGCGGTCACGAAGCTGTTGCAGTTCTGCCAGCAGCGGGGCCGGAACCAAGACCCCGGACAGCCGCGACTTTTGGCGAGCCGCGAGTCGCCGATCACCGGGAAGGCGCACCCCCTCTTGGGACGTCAGGCTGGAAAACAGGGTTTCAGCGCGTCCAAAATGCTGCTCTGCGTCTGCGCCAAGAAAGCGGGCGGGGTCAAGGGCGATAATCAGCTGACCACCCAGCGGCGGACTGCCTTGGCCTTCGTCTTCGTCGAAGGCTTCCTGGCTGGTCATATCCCCAATCAACGGTCCCGCCAGCAGTTCAATCATGAGCGCCAGCGCCGTGCCTTTGTGGCCGCCAAACGGCAGCATGGCGCCCGCCAAACCGAGAGCCGGATCGGTGGTCGGCGTGCCGTTGATGTCAACGGCCCAGCCCAGGGGGATGGGTTGACCTGCCCGTCGGTGCAACTCGATTTCGCCACGGGCAATGGCGCTGGTGGCAAAATCAAACACGAAAGGCGGCTGATCTGGACGGGGCCAGCCAAAGGCAAAGGGGTTGGTGCCAAAAACGGGAATATGGCCGCCTTGGGGAGCAACGCTGCGCTGACCTGCGGTCAGCCCAATGCAGACCAGGCCGGCGTCAACAATGGGTTCAAGATCAGCCCACAGTGCTGAATTGTGGTAGCAGTGGTTGATGGCCATGACGGCGATGCCCTGTTGGCGTGCCGCTTCAATCAAGGCCGGGCGGCCCAAATCATTGGCCAATGGTGCGAACCCGCGCGCGGCATCGACGCGGATGATTGAAGGCGTAGTGCGGCTGACCGTTGGGATGGCCATGCCATTGGCCTTGCCGGATTTACAGGCACGCACATAGCCCAGCAATCGGTACACGCCATGGGAGCGACACTCGTCCGCCTCGGCCGCAACAATGGTGCGGGTAATAGCCCCGGCCTGGGCCTCCGAGACATTATTTCGGACCAGGACATGGTGGGTCAGCTCCGAAATCTGGTCCAGAGTCAGGGGAATTTCATTGGTAGAGGAGGCCACTTTCGTCTCCAATCGCGTCCGGTTTTGGTCGTGATAGGCCATATTGGCACTTTTTGTCGACAGATTGCACACAATTTTACTTTGAGGTGTTGACGGCTCTTGCGATTGGTATACGGTTTGGGTCTCTAAGAGAAAAAGTCGGGCGAGGGGCTCGACTGTACAGAGAGGAAAATCATGAAACTCTTGCTCACCGCCGCCGTGGCATTGGTGTCGCTTGCGACCGCTTTGCCCACCTATGCCGACAAGCTCGACGACATCATTGCCTCGGGGAAATTGCGCTGCGCCGTTGTGCTCGACTTCCCGCCAATGGGCTCACGCGACGCAGACAACAACCCAGTCGGGTTTGACGTCGATACCTGCATGGACCTGGCCGCGGTTTTGGGTGTCGAGGCTGAAATCGTCGAGACGCCATTTCCAGATCGTATTCCTGCGTTGATCTCGAACCGCGCCGACGTCGGTGTGGCATCGACCTCCGACACGCTGGAACGCGCCAAGACCATCGGCTTTTCAATACCCTATTTTGCGTTCACCAATGTGGTGCTGACCCGCGAAGACGCTGGCATCGATACTTATGACAGCCTGAAGGGCAAAAAGGTCGGCTCCGTTGCTGGCGTGTTTGAAGGCATCAAGCTTGAAGCCAGCGTCACCGAATGGGCTGATGCTGCTGGTTCCTTCCGCTCCTACCAGAGCCAGGCCGACGTGTTCCTGGCGCTCAGCCAGGGTCAGATCGATGCCACGGTGGTGACCTCCACTGTTGCTGCCGCAACCATTGCTTCAGGTAAGTTCCCTGGCCTCAAGATCGGTGGCGATGCCCCCTATCTGGTGGATTATGTATCCCTGATCACGCTGCGCAACGAACAGGGGTTCATCAATTATCTGGACCTGTTCGTGAACCAGCAGGTTCGCACGGGTCGCTACAAGGAATTGTACGACAAGTGGGTTGGGCAGGGCACATTGCCAGACCTGACGATTTCGGGTGTCTATCGCTAAGCCATAAAAACGGGAGCGTCCGGTTGGGCGCTCCCACTTCTGGCCGGACGGCCTGACCCGATCGATCGGGTGGCGCTGTGGGGACAGGAACCAAACCGGATGCGTGCTGCGGCTCGTGTGGCTGCGACCATCCCCGTGCCGATGCAGAGGTTCCGAGGGGTGCCGGCATAATGTTCAATTACACCTTCCATTGGCGACCGGCTTTTTTGGCGGTACCGGAGATGCTTGGCGGCGCCCTGGTTACCCTCCAGATCGCAGTCTTGTCGATGCTGATCGGCATTGTCTTTGGCGTTGTGCTGGCGTTAGCGCGGCAGTCCAAAAGCAAGATATTGAGCGGCTTTGCCACCATCTGGGTGGAGGGCGCGCGTAACACCCCGGCCCTGTTCCAGATTTACATGGCCTATTTTGGCCTGGGCCAATTGGGCATTCACCTCGATAGTTATGTCGCGTTGCTCGGCGGCATTGCCTTCAACAATGCGGGCTATCTGGCCGAAACCTTTCGCGGTGGTCTGCGGGCTGTGCCCCATACTCAGGTCCGTGCCGCGCGCTCGCTTGGGTTTGGACCGGTAGCAGCGTTCCGGCTGATCGTTTTGCCGCAGATGTTCCGGGCAGTGTTCCATCCGATGACCAACCAGATGGTATGGGCGATCCTGATGACCTCGCTGGGCGTGGTGGTCGGGCTCAACAGCGATCTGACCGGGGTCACGCAGGAGCTGAATGTCAGAACATTCCGCACGTTCGAGTTCTTCGCACTCGCCGCCATCATCTACTATCTGATCGCCAAAATCATCACGCTGGGGGCGCGGCTGATTTCCTGGCGCCTGTTCCGGTATTAGGGGGGCGAGATGTTTAATACCGCGCTCACCTTCAATGACATTGTGTTCCTGTTGCAGGGGGCTGGCGTTACCCTGGTGATTACCTTTTGGGCCATTTTGGGGGGCACCATTCTGGGCCTGGTGTTTGGCATCATCCGGGCGATTGCACCTGTCTGGGTCAATTGGCCACTCGGCTTTGTGCTCGATATTTTCCGCTCCGTCCCCCTTTTGATCCAGCTGGTATTGATCAATTCGTTTCAATCCATCGCCGGCATCAACGCCCCGCCGTTTTATGTCGGGTGCCTGGTTTTGGCGCTTTATACCTCCTCATATTGTTCTGAGCTGGTGCATGGTGGCATTTTGGCGGTGCCGCAGACCACCCGTCGCGCTGCCCGCTCTCTGGGCCTGACCTACGGCCAGGACATGACCCAGATCGTGTTCCCGATCGCGTTGCGCGTCATGCTGCCCAGTTGGATCGGGTTGACGCTGGGGGTGATGAAAGACACGGCGCTGGTGACCTGGATTGGGATTATCGAACTGCTGCGATCCTCGCAGATCATAGTGACGCGCCTGCCCAACGAACCCTTGTTCGTGTTGGCGATTGTCGGGCTCATCTATTTTGCCATGAGTTTTCCGATCGCGCGGCTCGGGGCCTGGCTCGAAAAAAGGTGGCGTGAAGATGATTGAGATCGAACATGTGCGCAAATCCTTCGGTCAGCTGGAAGTGCTCTCCGATGTGAGCATGACCGTGCAAAAGGGCGAGGTGGTCTCGATCGTGGGTGGCTCGGGGTCAGGCAAATCAACGCTTTTGATGTGCATCAACGGGCTTGAACCAATCCAGGGTGGCAAGATTCTTGTCGATGGCGTTGAAGTTCATGCCAAGGCGACAAACCTCAATAAATTGCGCACCAATATTGGCATTGTTTTCCAGCAATGGAACGCGTTTCCGCACCTGACGGTGATGGAGAATGTGACCCTGGCGCCGCGCAAAGTTTTGGGCAAGACCCGCGAGGAAGCTGAGGCGATCGCGGTTACACAGCTCGAGCATGTCGGGCTGGGCGACAAGCTCAAAGCGTTTCCCGGCAAGTTATCGGGTGGGCAACAACAACGCATGGCGATTGCCCGGGCGCTGGCGATGAGCCCGAAATACATGCTGTTTGACGAAGTGACGTCGGCGCTTGATCCGCAATTGGTCGGCGAAGTTCTCGACACCATGCGGCTGCTGGCCGAAGAGGGGATGACCATGATCCTGGTCACCCATGAAATGAAATTTGCCCGCGAGGTTTCGGACCGAGTGGCCTTTTTCAAGTCCGGCAAGATCCATGAGATCGGACCGCCTGAGCAGATTTTTGGAACGCCACAAACGCCCGAACTGCAGCAGTTCTTAAGCGCAACACACTAAGGGCGCCCGCGCCGACTCCACAACGGCGGCAAGGAATTAACTGCTCACGGGCCTGGCTAAACCCAGGACAGTTGAGGGCGAGGTTCCCCTCCGGCCAACACTTTCACAAGGCAACAGCATGAAAATCACCGCGATCAAAGCCTGGCAGGTCGACCTACCGTTAAAGGAGGGTCGCTATCGCTGGTCAGGCGGCAATTTTGTCGACGTGTTCGACGCAACAATCGTGGCGGTCGAGACCGATGCCGGGATCACCGGCTATGCCGAATGCTGTCCGCTGGGGTCAGCCTATCTGCCCAGTTATGCCAAGGGTGTGCGGGCCGGCATTGCCGAAATTGGACCCAAGCTGATCGGCATGGACCCGACCGATCTTGGCCCGCTCAACCGGCATATGGATGCAGTTTTGCGCGGCCACCCCTATGTCAAAGCCCCGATTGATATCGCCTGTTGGGACATTTTGGGCAAAGTGGCGGGTCTGCCGGTTTACAAATTGCTGGGCGGGGCCGAGCAGGACGATATCGCGCTGTACCGCGCCATATCCCAAGAAGACTCTGGCGTGATGGCCGCCAAGATCGCCGGCTACCGGGCCGAGGGCTACACCAAGTTTCAACTCAAGGTCGGCGGCGACGCCAATGATGATATTGCCCGTATCCGGGCCTGCCGAGCCATTCTGGCTCCCACCGACATTTTGGTGTGTGACGCCAATACCGGTTGGACCAAGGCGGACGCAGCCCGCGTCGTCAACGCTGTTAAAGACCTGGATGTGTATATCGAACAACCTTGCATGAGTTACGAGGAAAGCGTCTCGATCCGGCGCCGGACCACGCTGCCGTTCATTCTTGATGAGGTCATTGGCGGGGTCGATACGCTGCTGCGCGCAATTGCCGAGGATGGCATGGATGCCATCAATCTGAAGATCTCCAAGGTCGGCGGGCTGACCAAAGCTAAACTTCTGCGAGATCTCTGCGTGGCGTCAGGCATTCCGATGACCATAGAAGACACCTGGGGTGGCGATATCGTCACCGCAACCATCGCCCACCTCGCCCGTTCGACGCCGGAAAAATTCTGTTTTTCGGCCACCGATTTCAACTCCTACGGCACGGTCAAGATCGCCGAGGGCGCGCCACAACGGGTGAACGGCAAGATGACTGCCTCTGATGCGCCGGGGCTGGGCGTGACCCCGATATTTTCCGTGCTCGGAGAGCCCGAATTCGTCATTGGCAAGGCTGCCTGATGCGCACCAGCAAGATCATCCACACCATCTCCTGCCATGCGGAAGGTGAGGTTGGCGATGTCATCGTCGGCGGTGTGCTGCCCCCACCGGGTGACACCATCTGGGAGCAACGCAGCTTTATTGCCAAGGACGAAACTCTGCGCAACTTCATGTTGCAGGAACCGCGCGGCGGGGTGTTCCGGCACGTCAATCTGCTGGTGCCACCGAAAAACCCCAAGGCCCAGATGGGTTGGATCATCATGGAGCCACAGGACACGCCACCAATGTCGGGCTCCAATTCGATGTGCGTGGCCACGGTTCTGCTGGATTCTGGCATTATTTCGATGACCGAACCCGAAACCCGCATGGTGCTGGAAGCGCCGGGCGGGCTGATCGAGGTCACGGCGCAATGTCGCAATGGCAAGGCCGAGCGCGTTGCCATCAAAAACCATCCGTCCTTTGCCGATCGGCTGGACGCAAGGCTTGAGGTTGCCGGCGTCGGCACCCTGACCGTGGACACCGCCTATGGCGGGGACAGTTTTGTGATTGCTGATGCCAAGGCGCTGGGCTTTGCCATTACCCCGGACGAAGCCCGCGATATTGCCCTGGTGGGCATGAAGATCACCCAGGCGGCCAACGAGCAATTGGGGTTTTCCCACCCGACCAATGCCGAATGGAACCATTTTTCCTTCTGCCAGGTCGCCGCCCCGGTGAGCCGGGATGAGGCTGGGGTTTTGACGGGTGCCAATGCAGTGGCGATTCGCCCGGGCAAGATTGACCGATCCCCATGCGGCACCGGCTGTTCTGCCCGGATGGCGGTGTTGTATGCCAAGGGGCAATTGCGCCTCGGCGAGGCCTTTATCGGCCGCTCGATCATTGGCTCGCGCTTTGATTGCCATATCGACAGCGAGACCAGTGTTGGCGGGCGACCGGCCATTGTGCCAATTATTGCCGGCAGGGCCTGGATCACCGGTACGCATCAACACATGGTCGACCCCACCGATCCCTGGCCGACCGGCTATCGCCTATCCGACACCTGGCCCATGGAGGGGCGTTTTTAGGAACCCAAATGCCCTATATTAAGATTGAAATGCTGGCTGGGCGGACCAAGGACCAGAAGGCGGCACTGGCCCAGGCAATCACCGACGCAATGGTTCAACATGCTGATGCCAAACGCGAAAGCGTGTGGGTGGCATTTGTCGATCTGGCCCATGAGGACTTTGCCATTGGGGGCACATTGCTGGCACCGCCGAAGCAAAGCCCCTAGCGGGCGGTGGGCCCTCACGGGGCGTTCTGACTGGACAAAATTGCTGTCGACAAATTGGATGCAATAGCCTAAATACAATGCCAAACGCGCTGTGGCGCTGCCAATGCGATGGGATCATCAGATGAACAAGAGCGACTTCCGGGGCGTATTGCCCGCCATCACCACCAAGATGACCCCCGACCAGGAGGTGGATCTGGCTGGCGTCAAAGCCGACGTCGCCTTCCAGATTGCAGCGGGCGTTGACGGCATCATCGTGTGCGGCTCGCTGGGCGAAGCATCAAGCCTGGTTGCAGCGGAAAAGCTGACGATCGGCCAGGCGGCAATTGAAGAGGCGGCGGGCCGGGTTCCGGTGATCATGACCATTGCCGAGGATTCAACTCGGGCGGGCGCGGCGCTGGCCAGGGAGGCCGAAAAGATCGGCATCAAGGGTTTGATGGTGCTGCCAGCCATGCGTTATCTGGCCGACGACCGGGAGGTCATGACCCATTATCGCGCCATAGCGGCGGCGTCGAACCTGCCGATCATTTTGTATAATAATCCGCTCGCTTACGGCATCGACATCAGCACGGCCATGTTCAAGGCGATGGCCGATGAGCCCAAGTTTGTGGCGATCAAGGAATCAACCGGGGACACCAGGCGCATCAATGAGACGTTGAACGCGTTGGGTGATCGCTATCAATTGTTGACCGGGGTCGACGATTTGGCGCTTGAGAGCCTGATCCTGGGCTGCGTCGGCTGGATTGCGGGGCTCGTCGTGGCCTTTCCGCGCGAAACCGTGGCGATCTACAAACTGGTGCAGCAAGGCCGGATCAACGAAGCCCTGGAAATCTACCGCTGGTTCCTGCCGCTGTTGCACCTCGATATCGGTGCCAAGTTTGTCCACAATATCAAGCTGGCAGAACACATCGTGCGGGGCACATCACCTGTGGTGCGCCAGCCACGGTTGCAATTGACCGGTGCCGACGAAGCGGCGGTGCGCGCCGTGGTTGAGACTGGGCTCAAGACCCGTCCAGACCTGGCCAAATACGGCTTCTGAAACCCACGCAATGTTGAATCGAAAGGACGGGGTTTGCCCGTCCTTTTTTGTCTGAACTTGCGGAATTTGAGGCCTAGGTGACAGTGAATCCCTTGACGAAGGGGTCGCGGTCATCAAGGAAAATCGTATTGTAGCCCGTGACCCAGGCCTGGCCAGCGACCGACGGGATGATAGCAGCATAGGGGCCGACTTTGGTTTCCGCTTCGACACGCGCGTGAAACAGGCTGCCGATAATGCTTTCATGCACAAAACTGTCCCCAGTTTTGAGTTCGCCCCGCGCCGCCTTCTGGGCCAGGCGCGCCGAGGTGCCGGTGCCGCATGGCGAGCGGTCGATGGCCTTTTCGCCATAAAAGACCGCATTGCGCGCGTCAGCCAGAGGGTGGCGGGGGGCGCCCGTCCACATGATATGGCGCAGCCCATTGATGGTGGGAAATTCGGGATGTTGGAAACTGTAGGCCTCGTTGATCAGCCGCCGGGCAATCGGGGACAATTGCTGGATTTGAAACGCGGTGAAATGGGACATATCCTGGTAGCCGGGTTGCGGTTCAAAGATCGCGTAAAAATTGCCGCCATAGGCCACGTCAAATTTTAGCGCTCCCACACCCGGCAGGTCGATCTGGAGCCCGGTCGCATACAAAAATGAGGGCACATTGGTGATGCGCACATCGGTGACGTGGTTGGCAGCGTCCAGGGTGTAGCTCGCCTCGATAATGCCGGCGGGGACCTCAAGCCGGAGCCGACCCGGCACTTTGGGGGTAACGAGCCCCTCCTCCACCATAACTGTCACGGTGCCGATGGTGCCGTGGCCGCACATGGGCAGGCAACCGGAGGTTTCGATAAACAGGATCGACGCATCGACATCGTCGCGCAGCGCTGGATAAAGGATCGAGCCACTCATCACATCATGGCCACGCGGCTCAAACATCAGACCGGTGCGAATCCAGTCATATTCAGCCAGGAAGTGCTCGCGACGGGCATTCATGGTGTCGCCCTTCAGATCGGGGCCGCCGCCCGCCACGACCCGAACCGGGTTGCCGCAGGTATGGGCGTCAATGCAAAAAAAGCTCTTCTTCATGGCCAACCTATTGGAAACGTTTGATATCAAATGGAGAAACCGCCGGAGAAGACGCACCGTCAACGACCAAATCGGCCACCATCCGCGCGGTGACTGCGCTCAGAGTGAGGCCGAGGTGACCATGGCCAAAGGCGAAGACGATGCGCGGATCGGTGGGGTGTCGACTGATGACGGGAAGCGAATCAGGGGTTGAGGGCCGGCGGCCCATCCATTCGACGCCGCCCTCCGGCAGCGCCGGAACATAGTGCCGCATTTTGGCCCGCATCGCCTTGGCGCGGGCGAAATTGGGAGGCGTGTCGGGCTTGGACAACTCAACGGCCCCACCAACCCGAAGGCCATTGATAAGGGGCGTCGCGATGAACCCGTGATCGGCAAATCCAATGGGCATCGGCAGGTTCCAACCCAGATCGGTAAAGGTGGTGTTATAGCCGCGCTCGTTTTCCAACAGCACTTTGACGCCGGTCGCACGCACCAGATCTCGCGACCAGACCCCGGCTGCGACAACGACCTTGGCAAAGAGTTCAGACGTGCCATTGGCCAAACGCACACCAATGCCGTCGCTCTTTTGGTCGAGGCCAATTACGCGGGCGGTTACCGCCTGGCCTTTGGCTGCAGCAAAGCCCTGAAAATGGCGCAGCATGGCCAGTGGATCTTTGGCTATCCAATAAGAGGGCTGATGCAACGCTGCCACGACACGCCCTTCGAGCTGTGGCACCAATTGGCGGGCCTTGCCGGGGGAGACCCGCTCGAACTCAAACCCCAATTCCGACCTGACCAGTTCGGCTTCACGCACGGCTGCTGTTATGCTGGGCTCGCTGTCATAAACCGACAGAAATCCGGTTTGGCGGAGATGATCCGACAGGCCAGCAATAGACGCCAGGGCAAAATGGTCGGCAAGGGCCGTGCGCATCAAGCCGATCAGGGCTTGCCGGGCCTTGGCACCGCGCGAGGGGCTGGCCGAGGCCACAAACGCCAGTAACCAAGGCGTCAAAGCGGGAAGATCTGCCCACCGCAGGGTCAAGGGACCGAGCGGGTCGAGCAGCCAGAACGGGGCGGACATGAGAATGCCGGGACTGGCAAGCGGGGCCACCTCGGGCAGTGCGATCAGGGCGGCATTGCCCGATGAGGTGGGTAACCCATCGGGATCAGGCTCAAAAATAGTGACCGCGTGACCTTGCCCGATCAGCCAGGTGGCGGTCGCCGCGCCAATAATGCCGGCTCCAATGACTGCTATTTTGGCCATAACGATGGTTTCATGCTGATCAATCCAGGGTGATGGCGGCGGCGGTGTCGCGCACGATGTAGCTTTGAATCTGGCGTACTATCTGGGTGGCGTGCTCGGCGGCAAGCCGATCGCAAAGGTTGGCGTCGCGGGCCTCGATGGCGTCGACGATGGCGCCATGCTCATCGGCATATTGGCGCGGAAGCTTGTCATCAAAGGACGAATAGTACAGCCGCAGGATGCGCCGCCCTTCGTCCAAAAGGCGGGTGAACAGGGCGGTGAAATATGGGTTGCCGCCAGCCTGGGCGATGGCGACGTGGAAATCCCGGTTTGACTGGATCATCGCCAGTGCGTCCTGCTTGTCTACCGCTGTGGCGTAATCGGCGGCAAGGGCGCGAATCGGGATCAAGTCCTGCGGCCGGTGATGCACGGCGGCGGAACGGGTGGTGGCCCGGTACATCAGGGTCAGTGCCTCAAAATAGACCGGTAGCCGCACAAAATCGATGTTGGAAACAATGGTGTTGCGGTTGGGCAATGTGGTGACCAACCCCTCCGAAGACAGGCGAACCAAAGCTTCCCGGACCGGCGTGCGCGACATTTGAAAGCGGCTGGACAGGCTGACTTCGTCGAGCGGGCTGCCCGGTTCCAGTTCCAACTCTAGAATTGACAGGCGCAGTCGGTCGTAAATCGTCTGGGCACCGGAGCCGCGCACCCGTGCCGAAGTCGTCGCATCCACTGACTTGGACCGAGTGGGCTTTGGCTTTCGGATCGGGGCTGTGGCCATGATAATACTCCTGATTCTCTCGTCGTCGCACCAAGCCCAGTTCCACGTGCATTTGCAACACATGGTGGTGTTGTTGGCTCAATGGGCAGATGCAACGCGAGCGACCTGTCCGACGCCGATAGCGGTCCTGGCCAGGACGCTATAACGTATTCAGTTTGTCGACAATGGGCTCTGCAATTGCCGGCGGGCGAAATGATCGAGACTGAGCCGAGCTGCTGGGCCATCGGTTTGGGAGATGGCGCAGTGTGGACACAAGAAACCTGGCCCGATCGCTGTGGCGATCGAGCCAGGTTGGCCCGCTTTGGCAAGCCTTGGACCTGTTTGGAAACACTACTCTGGCGGCCGCCTGCCGCTGTTTTGGGCGTTTCCAGGCCGTCTCCTAGGTGTTGAGCGGAAATACGGCGTTGATCTGGCCGGTTCCAGAGCTGGTGAAATAGTCGGTGACAATCTCGGCGTGACCTTGGTATCTGTCCCAGCCAAGCGCGCCAAACAGCATGGCGGTATCGTGCATGTTGCCCTCGCCATGGCAGGTTTCGGCATAACTCGGCAGCATGTCGACAAAGTCAGCCATCTTCCCCTCGGTCCACAACTGAATGACACGCTGATCCACCTGACGGTAGAACTCGTCGGAAATCGTATGCAGGCCCTCCTGGGCGACGTTGGTGTCGTGGATGCGGTGTGAAAGCGACCCGCTGGCGAGGATCGCCACGCGCTCATTGCCCGCTTCGACGGCCTTGCGTACGGCAGCCCCAATTTTTCGGCTGTCATCCAGCTCGTGCCAGGGGCACCACGCGGCAATCGAGAGCACTTTGAAACGGTGGTCGGCATTCATGTACTTCATTGGCACCAATGTGCCGTATTCGAGTTCCAACGTTTCAACATGATGGGCCTGGATGCGGACGCCGTCGGCGGCAGCAATGGCGGCAATCGCATCACCAAGCTCGGGCGCGCCCTCATAATCATAGTCAAGGTTCTGGATGAACTGCGGAAACTCGTTGCTGGTATAGATGCCTTTGTAGCGCTGGGTGGCGTTGATGTGAAAGCCGCTGTTGACGAGCCAGTGCGTATCAAAAACCACCAGAGTATCGACATCCAGGTCGCGGCATCGTCGGCTGATCTCATGCAGGCCATCGATCGCTGCCTGACGGCAGCCGTGATCCTTGCCCGGCAATTCTGAAATGAACATCGACGGCACGTGAGTGATTTTTGCTGCTAGAACGAGTTCGCCCATCTTTTTCCTCCATAGGTTGACTTAAACCATAGGAGCCTAAGGAGGCGCGGTCTTTGCGCCAGGTCAAATGCATTGGTCAATCGAAGCATCGCGCAAACTGTGGAATGGGCCGCGCCATTGCGTCGTCCTGGCGGCGTCAATCAATGACGGCGCACTTCACAATGCTTCAGGTCCACGCTCGACGATGGCGAAATTTTGTAGCGCGCGGCTCTTTTCGGCGTCTTTGTCAGCCAAGCTGATCAGCGACGAAAAAGCTGCCCGGATGATCTCTTTTTTGGAAGCTTTCGGATGGAGCTTCCTGGTCGCGCGCAGCAGTTCCTTGGGAGAACCATTGGGCGTCACCAGCGCCAGCAATGTGGCTTCAACACTGGGTGTTTTATCGAGTTCGGGCATGATCGTCTCCTTGCTGAGGCCGAGAGACCACACTCCGTTGTCACAATCCAGCACCACTAGATGCGCCCGCCAATCAGCCGCGTCCGCAAGGCATTGGAAATCGCGTCGAAAACGAACACCACGATCAGGATCAACACCACCATGTAGGCCACATTCTCCCAATCGGCATTGGTGCGCATTGCCTCCCAGAGTTTTAGTCCGATCCCACCAGCGCCGACGGCACCAATAATGGTGGCGGACCGTGTGTTGCTCTCCCAAAAATACAGTGACTGGCTGACAAGAACGGGAAGGACCTGTGGCAAGACGCCATAACGTTGAACCAAAATTGGCGCGGCACCAACAGACTGAATGCCCTCGCGCTGTTTGTCGTCAATGTTTTCCAGCGCTTCCGAAAAGGTCTTCCCCAGCGTGCCAGTGTCGGTGACAAAGATGGCGGATATTCCGGCCAGCGGCCCTGGTCCGAAGGCGCGGGTAAAAAATAGCGCCCAAATCAGCATGTCGACCGACCGCAGGAAGTCAAACAACCGTTTGAAAGCAAAGTTGGCGACGCGATTTGGCGTGATGTTTCGGGCGGCAAAAAACGCCAAGGGAAAGGCCACCACGGTCGCCAGCAGCGTGCCGACAAATGCCATGACAATAGTCTGGAGCAACTTCGTCCACACGTCCCCATGCTGCCATTCGGCATTGTTCCAGATGTTGCTTGCAGCCAGGGACAGGTTCGATATTCCCGGCTTCAATTGGTCATTGCTCCACAGCAATCCCCAAACTTCCAAGGGCGTTTTCCCCCAGAACATCGAGTCGTAGTCGAATAGAAAATTCTCCCAGCCCAAAAAGCGTAACCGGACCTTGACCTCATCATCTTCAATCTCGATGCGACCGGCAAAGCCAAGATTGGCAACGATTTTCTTGCCCGGCTCCTTCTGAACCGCCCAGTTCGGCAACACGCCAATAGGCGTCACCGATTGGCCAAAAGCGAGCTGAACCTGCAGCAAGTCTTCGCCACGTTTGAGCGTGACCGAGGTCGCGTTGGCGACCAATTCAATATCGCCAATCTGAACCTTGGCGACCGCGGCCTCTGTCGTCAGCCATTCAGGGTGGCGCTCGTCATTATAGGAAGAAAACCGGGGGAACTTGGCAACGACCTTACCATCGTCAAACTCGATATCCGGGCGGATCTCATAGCTGACCCAATCGGCCAAATAACTACCCGCAATGGCCCAATTTGCCTCGCGCATCACACGGCCAATGGCAAAAAAGTTCCAGACATAGATGCAATACAGCAGGCAAAATATCAGGCCGAGCAGTGGCACTGACCGCGCCAGGATGCGGCGGCGGAACACTTCGGGATGACGGGCGACAATGTCTTTGATCTGGGCTTGGGCCAAACTGGTCATGCCATCACCACCCCAGCGGAGGAAAATGCCTGGGCGCCGACCATGCGCTTGCGCAAATAGGCCGAGGCCTGGTCCACCGCAATGACGGTGATCAACAGCAGCGAGATGATGGCCAGTGTCTTGGCTTCGTGGCCACGGCTGATGGAAAGGCGCAGGACTTCCCCGATGCCGCCGCCGCCAACGGCCCCAATGATCGTGGAGGCGCGCACGTTGATCTCGAACCGCAGCAAGGCATAGGAGATGAAATTTGGCATGACTTGCGGGACAATCGCGAACCAAACGCGCTCGATCCAACTGGCGCCAACGGCGCGCAGCCCCTCATCGGGCTTCATGTCGGCATTTTCGACCACTTCAAAGAACATCTTGCCGAGCGAGCCAACAGTGTGGAAGGCGATGGCGATAATGGCCGGGATTGGCCCTAGCGAGAGCACAGCCACAAAAAACCCGGCAATGACGATTTCGGGGAAGGCCCGCAGGATTTCCAGCACGCGGCGCACCGAAAATCGCAGCACTCGGTGCGTCGTCAGATTGGAAGCGGCCAAAAAGCAAAGCACGAAACCGAGGGCGAAGCCGATCATGGTCGAGACCAGCGCTACGTTCAGGGTCTCGATCATTCGAAAGAAATACTCAGGGAGATAAAATCCCGAGCCAAGTTCGACCCGCCCCTCGGGATAGTCGTATTTGAACGAGCCATCCGCATAAGGTGAGGGCAAATCAAACAGAGCGCGCCAGACTTCGGCACCTTCATCAGGCGTCAAATCGCCAATAAAATCGGCGACGTGCGGCAGGCGATCAAAAAATTTGCCAGCGTTGGATTCATTGGCAAACCACAGCGAGCCAATCAACGCAGCGCTGAGAAGGCCGATCGCAAGAGCGGTATAAAACCTGCGACGGTCGACCAACTTACGCCAGTGGCCTTCGACGATATCGACCCGGGATGGACCAGGTTGCGTTTCGATCGGCATGGTGGCGCCTCCAATAAAAAGCGGCCCCCGGAAAATTCCGGGGGCCGCTCAAACTCACTTGCCGATGGTGGATTTGCGCGCTTCGATGATGGGCTGGTAGAAATCAACGGTGACTTCGGTCAGGCCCTGGAAGTCGCCACCCTGTACGGCAGCAAAGCAGGCCGGGTCGGACGCTGGCAGCGCCAGCATGAAGTCCTTGAACTTCTGCTTGATACCGGCATCGAGCGTCGAGCGAACAACGATCGGGCCATTTGGGATCAATGGGGATTTCCAGATCTCCACCAGGTCGGCCATGTCGAGGATGCCCTTGTCGACCATCTTGCGAAGATTGCCGGAGGTGTAGCCCTCATCCCACGAACCAACGCCCGATCCGAAGGTCGTGCCGGCGTCAAAAGTACCCTTGAGCACTTCCAGCACCAACTGCTCGTGACCACCGCCAAAGCCAGTTTCGGAGAAATAGTCGGCAACAGCGACGCCACCAAGGTCGGCAGGAAGGGCAGTCAACGGCACCAGATAGCCCGATGTGGAATCAGGATCAGCAAAGCCGAGTTTTTTGCCTTTGAGGTCGGCCAGCGAGGTAATGCCGGAGGCCTTGGTGGCGACCATCAGGGAGTAATAGCCTTTAGCCCCGTCGGTTTGCACCGTGGTCAGGATTGGCTCAACCGCATCGGGATTGGCCAGGTAAATCTTGGCAAAGCCGGAAGCGCCCAGCTCAGCATAATCAAGCGTACCGCCGAGCAGACCCTGAATCACACCATCATAATCAGCGGCTGGAAAGAACGAGACCTTTTCGACGCCGAGTGCTGCTGGCAGTTGTTCGGCCAAGCACTGCACATTGCGCAGACGGTCAGCTTCGTTTTCACCGCCGAGCAGACCGACGCGGAAGTCCTTCAGGTCTTCGGCATAGGCTGCAGGGATAGCGTGGGCGGAAAGGGCCAGCACGGCCACTGTGCCAAGTAGAATCTTCTTGAGCATTGTCGTCTCCTGTTATGTTGCGTCGGTTTCCGGCCGCCTTGCATGTGCAGCCGAATTGGCGGTGCCTTTACGCAGTGGCGAAGGCAGATTGGTTGATTTCAAGGGAAGCTGGTGCCAATTGGCGAACGCGCCGACGCGGCCCGAGGGTGGTTGAAGTCATGCTCTCGGTGAATGCGTCTTCGGCGCCCTCAGCGCCATAGATCTGGCGCGCTTTGTCCTCGGTCAATTCGTCCGGGGTACCGTCAAACACTACTTTGCCTGCAGCCATGCCGATGATGCGGTCGCTATAGGCGCGGGCCGTATCCAGCGTGTGCAGGTTTACAATGACGGTGATGCCTTCAGCCTGGTTGATGTCCCGCAATGCGTTCATGACGATCTGGGCATTGCGCGGGTCGAGCGAGGCAATCGGCTCGTCGGCGAGGATGATCTTTGGCGCCTGCATCAGGGCCCGGGCGATAGCGACCCGCTGCTGTTGGCCGCCAGAAAGGGTGCCCGCGCGCTGGAGCGCTGTTTGCACGATATCGAGGCGCTCCAGCGCCATAATGGCCTCGGCGCGCTCGGAACGGGTGAACATGTTGAACAGCGAGGTCACGGTGGAGCGGGAATTGAGGCGGCCAAGTAAGACATTGGTCAATACGTCAATCCGGGGCACAAGATTGAACTGCTGAAAAATCATGGCGCAATCGGCCTGCCAGGCGCGCAATTGGGCCCCTTTTAGCCGGCTAACCGCGACCCCGTCATGGATGATGTCACCATCGGAGGGATCAACGAGCCGGTTGATCATGCGCAGCAGCGTCGATTTGCCAGCGCCGGAACTTCCGATGATACCCACCATTTGTCCGGCGGGTATCTCGATGGTGACGCCCTTGACCGCCATGGTCTGGCCGAAGCGTCGCGACACATTGTCCAGTTTTAGCATCTCATGCCTCTCCAGCTCACTCGGCAGAGGCATAGTCCGGGCACTTAAACCTCCGATGTCGGATTAGTGAATGTCATGTGACAATTCACAAACCCGCATAGGTCGTTCAGCCGCCATGCTTTTCCAAAAACGCTTCGATCGACAAATCGCGAAAATCCCGCAAGCCAGACTGTAACTGCTCGTGGCTCCAATCCCACCAGGCAAGCCCATCCAGCCGACTCGCCACCGGGTCAGAAAATCTCTGTCGGATGGTGCGGGCGGGCACGCCAACCGCGATGGCGAAGGCAGCAACATCCTTGGTGACGACCGCGTTGGAGCCAATGATCGCGCCATTGCCGATGGTGATGCCTGGCATCACGACCGCGCCGTGGCCTATCCAGACATCGTGGCCGATGGTGATCCGCTGGTTCGCCCGCCAATCAAAAAATTCCTGGTCGTCGGTCTCGCCTTCAAAATACCAGGCCGAGCGATAGGTAAAATGATGGAGGGACGCCCGGTGCATCGGATGCAGGCTGGCATAGATGCGGACGTGGCTGGCGATATTGGCGAATTTTCCAATACTCGCATAGGAAATCTGGGTGTTTTCAACCGCGTAGGAATAATCGCCAATGCTTGAATGGGCGACGTGGCTCCTTGCGCCAATTTCGGTATAGCGACCCAGAATTGAATCATCGATCTGTGCCGTGGGGTGCACGAGGGGCGCGTTGGACAAGCGGGTCATGCGGCAGCCTTCGCGGCAAAGCCGGTCACGTCGACGATCCTATCTGCCACCGCAGCGCGCACCTCTTGATCATGGAAAATGCCCAAAAGCGCGACGCCCGCAGCCTTTTTTTGTGCAATCAATGCCACCACGACCGCGCTATTGGTCGCGTCCAAAGATGCGGTCGGCTCATCGAGCAGTAGCACCGCATGGTCGGTGATAAAGCCGCGGGCGACGTTGACACGCTGTTGCTCGCCGCCGGAAAAAGTCGCGGGAGGCAGTGACCATAAACGCTCGGGCAGGTTCAATTGGGTCAAAAGGGCTTTGGCCCTAGCATGGGCGACGCCCTTATCGACACCGCGGACCACCAATGGCTCGGCCACCACATCCAGCGTTGAAACGCGCGGCACAGTGCGCAAAAACTGGCTGACATAGGCAATCGTGTGGCGACGCAGATTGAGCACCAGCCGCGGATCGGCGATGGCCAGATCGACCTGGGCACCTTCGTGGGTCAACAGGATTTGGCCGGCGTCGACGCCGTAATTGCCATAGACCATCTTGAGTATTGAGCTTTTGCCGGCGCCAGACGGGCCGCCGAGCACAACACATTCCCCGGCCTCGACCGCAAAGCTGACCCCGGAAACGACGGGGAGAACTACGCCATCACGCAAATGCATCTTGAAGGTCTTGGCGACCTGTTGAACTTGAAGCGGAGCCATTGTCACACCTGCAAAATCGAAGAAACCAGAAGCTGCGTATAAGGCTCACGCGGATCATCAAGCACGCGGTCGGTCAAACCGGCCTCAATTACCCGTCCATCCTTCATCACCATGATGCGATGACTGAGCAGCCGAGCCACGGCGAGATCGTGGGTAACGATGACGGCGGCCAGGCCAAGTTCACCGACCAGGCCCCGCAATAGATCGAGCAGGCGCGCTTGCACCGAAACGTCCAAACCACCTGTGGGCTCGTCCATGAATACCAGGCGCGGCGCGGTCACCAGATTGCGGGCAATTTGCAACCGCTGACGCATACCGCCCGAAAACGACCGCGGCTGGTCGTCAATTCGATCAGCGGCGATTTCCACCCGGTCGAGCCAGTCAAGCGCGGTGGCGCGGATATTGCCGTAATGGCGCTCCCCCACCGCCATCAACCGTTCCCCGACATTGGCGCCGGCTGACACCGTCATTCGCAGTCCATCGGCTGGGTTCTGATGGACAAAACCCCAATCCGTTCGCATGAGGAACCGACGCTCGGCTTCGCTGAGCTGGTAGATGTCGCGCATAACCCCATCGCGCATAAAGTATTCGGCGCTGCCCGTGCTTGGCTCCAGCTGGGTCGACAGGCAATTGAGCAGCGTGGTCTTTCCCGATCCACTTTCGCCAACAACGGCCAAGACCTCACCGGGCCACAGCTCAAACGAAACGTCAGCGCAGCCCAAACGGGTGCCATAGTATTTGGTCAGGCCCTTGACCCTTAACAGCGCTTGGTCGGTCATTCTGCCGCCTCCAATGCATGGCCGCTCAGGTGTCCACGGTGACCGGCGTCACGGCGTTCTTCGCAATTATCGGTGTCCGAACACACGAACATGTGCCCCCCATGGTCATCCAGAATGACCTCGTCCAGATACACACCTGTTGCCGCACACAAGGCACAGGGCTGGCTAAACTGTTGGATTTCAAACGGGTGATCGTCAAAATCCAAGCTGACCACCTCGGTAAACGGGGGTACCGCGTAAATCCGCATTTCGCGCCCGGCGCCGAACAATTGCAGAGCCGGCGACATATGCATTTTTGGGTTATCAAATTTGGGCGTCGGGGATGGGTCCATCACGTAACGCCCCTCAACCTTGACCGGATAGGCAAAGCTGGTGGCGATCTCGCCGTGCTTGGCAATGTCCTCATAGAGTTTGACGTGCATCAGCCCGTATTCCTCCAGCGCGTGCATCTTGCGCGTTTCAGTTTCACGCGGTTCCAAAAAGCGCAGCGGTTCGGGGATCGGCACTTGATAGACCAGCACCTGGCCCGCCTGCAGCGGCTTTTCCGGGATGCGGTGACGGGTTTGGATAATGGTGGCATCCGCCGTGCTGGTGGTGGTCGCGACATTGGCGACTTTGGCAAAGAAGGCACGGATCGACACCGCGTTGGTGGTATCGTCCGCACCCTGATCGATGACCTTGAGCACGTCGTGCGGCCCGATGATGGAGGCGGTCACTTGCACGCCACCCGTGCCCCAGCCATAGGGCATCGGCATCTCTCGGCTGGCAAAGGGCACCTGATAGCCAGGGATGGCGATGGCCTTCAGGATTGCCCGACGGATCATCCGCTTGGTTTGCTCGTCCAGATAGGCAAAGCTATAATTTGGGATCAGGCTCATTCGGCTGCCTCTTGAACTGTTTTGTGGTCGGCGCGCAGCCTGCGGACCAGATCGAGCTCGGCCTGAAAGTCCACATAATGGGGCAGCTTCAGGTGCTCAACAAAGCCAGTCGCCTGCACGTTATCGAGGTGGCTAACGACAAATTCCTCGTCCTGGGCCGGTGCGACGATGTCTTCGCCAAACTCGCGCGCCCGCAAGGCCCGGTCGCATAGGGACATTGACATGGCCTTGCGCTCCGATTGCCCGAAGACCAGTCCATAGCCGCGGGTGAATTGGGGCGGTGTCTGCGCCGAACCCTGGAATTGGTTGACCATCTGACATTCGGTGACCTTGACCCGCCCGAGGCTGACGGCAAAGCCAAGCTCGGGAATGTCCAATTCGACTTCCACGTCGCCGATGCGGATTTCGCCAACAAACGGATGCGATCGGGCGTAACCGCGTTGGGTGGAATAGCCGAGCGCCAACAGAAAGCCTTCATCGCCACGGGCCAGCGCCTGCAGGCGCAAATCCCGGCCAAGCGGATATTGCAGGGGCTCGCGGGTAAGATCGCCGATTGGCTCATCATCGCGCGATGCGGCATCGCCAATAAAATCCGGCTCGATGAGCCCCTGATGATTCAACAAATCGGTAACGCGCGGGGCCTTGCAAAGGTCCGCCGGTTTGGTCGTGGCGGAGGCTACGTCCGCGCCTTCGGCGATGGCGGGGTCGAGCAAGCGATGGGTATAGTCAAATGTGGGGCCAAGCAATTGGCCGCCTGGGAGGTCCTTGAACGTGGCGGACACCCGCCGCTCAATCAACATGTTGGCGGTGTCGATGGGCCGAGAATACCCAAACCGCGGCAACGTCGTTCGAAACGCCCGAACCAGGAAAATGGCCTCGATCAGATCGCCCCGTGACTGGATGATCGCCAGCGCTGCCAGTTCCGGATCATAGAGCGATCCTTCGGCCATGCACCGGTCCACCGCCAGCGCCAGCTGGTTGACAATCTGCTCGATCGCCAGCGCCGGAACCGAACGGTCGCCCCGGCGCCGATCGGCCAGCAAGGCATGAGCATTGGCGATGGCGGCTTCGCCGCCTTTGACCGCAACGTACATTACGCATCCTTCCGTGAAATTCGGCTGGTTCTGGGCAGGCCCAGCAGGCCGGCGCCGGCAACCAGGACAAGGTCGACCCCGCGCGGAAACTGGGCTTGGTTTTGTTGCCATTGCGCCAAGAAGTCGTCGGGCAAGCCGACAGGCGCGATGCTCGCCAAACCGTTGATCCCGGGGCCTGCCAGAGTTAGCGCCGGTCCCCCGGAGAGCGCGTCCACGGCCACCACGATGGTTGTGGAGCGATCAGGATAGATATCGGTGCCCTGGGAGAAATGGTCCAATTGCAAGTCGCGCCCGCTTTGCACCAGCGCGAAATGGGCCTGTTTCGGATCGCTGGTGATGTGCAGGCCGGCGTGAAATCTGAGCCAACCCACGACGGCATCATTTGCAAAGTCGCGATCGAGCCAAAGCTGTGTTTCATGGTCACAAAGGGTCAATGCGACTGCCGCCAGAGCCGGCGGCAGTGGTGCGGGCGGGCTCAAGCTGAGATCGAAGGGCTGGATTGTCCCCGGATTGGCCAGGGCATTCATCAGCGTGCGGAACGCGTGCTGCGACTGGAAGACCGGGTCGGAAAAACCGCCATCAAGATGCATCTGTTCCATCACGCGTCTCCCCGCACCATGGTAAAGAAATCGACCTTGGTGGCCGCAGTTTCCTCTTTTTGTTTCAAGTCTTTGGCCGCCGAAACAGCGCGCAATGCCTGCAGAACCTGCGTTTCGACCCGCATTGGATCGCGCTGAAACAACGCATCGAACACGGCGATCAGTCGTGCCTTGACGATATCGCGACCCAGGCAATAGCCATGACCAACCTCGCCGCTATCAAGCCGGATCGTGGCGCGGGTGACCGTTGCCTCTCCCAAATTGAACGGTGCGCCGCCGCCGCCGGCGCGGCCCCTGACCATCACCAGCCCAGTTTCAGGGCCACGAACAGCTTTGAACTGTGGCTTGTCGGCCCACGCTGCCCAGGCTTGCGCCAGGGCGTCCGGTTCGGCGCCTGCCAGTGCGTTTAACGCCAAGCGCCTCGGCTCGTGGGAAATTATCGTGTGCGCAACCATCGCCTTGCTTCCTCTTGTCTAATAAAATAGACAACTATCAACCTGATTTCCGTCTTAGGCCTGCGGTATGAATTTGCAATGACAAAAAAATTGGCAAACCCGGAAACCTACCTCAACGGGGTCGCCATCTGGCGCCGCATTGTCGATGCAATCCGTCTCGACATCGTCGGCGGCAAGCTGGCTCGGGGCGACAAACTGCCCCCTGAAACCGAGCTCGCCGTGCGTTTCAAAGCAAATCGCAACACTGTCCGCCGCGCTTTGGCGGCGCTACAGGGTGAAGGTGTTATCCGCACGGAACAGGGTCGAGGAAGCTTTGTCGATCAGGCAAGGCGCCTAAGCTATCCCATTGGCAGGCGCACTCGATTTTCCGAAGGCCTAGCCGACCAAGCTGAAGACTTACGCAGCGACTTGCTGTCTCATCAATTGGAGAATGCCTCTGCCGCGTGTTCGCGAGCCCTGGGGATCAAGCTTGGCGCCAAGGTTATTCGGATCGAGAGCCTGTCGACGGCTGACGGCAGGCCAGTATCGCGGGCGACCGCCTGGGTGCCCTATCGCGATTTTCCCAGCTTTGCCGAACAGTTTGCAACACACAATTCGATTACCGCAACGTTTGTTGCCCTTGGAGTCGCCGACTATTCCCGTGCCAATACCAGGATATCGGCACGCCATGCCAACGCGGAGGAGACATCCCTGTTGCGGTTGGCGCCCGGCGCTATCCTTCTGGTCTCGGAGGCAATTGACGTCGATCCTGCCGGCAGACCGATCTTGTACGGGCTCAGCCGATTTCCAGCGGACTTTCTCGAACTCGTGGTTTAGATGACCCGCTGAGCCTGACGCCAGACAGTGCGCACGATTGGAATGCCGTCACTGACACGAACGCGGACCAGATCACCACGCTTTCCCAAGGCGATCTCGCCGCGATCCGTCAGTCCCGCTGCATCAGCAGGGTGCTTGGACACGAGGCGCACAGCATGGGGCAACGTGATTGCATCAACACTGTCAGCCAGGGAAAACACCGCCTGCAGCAGGCTGAAGGGGATATAGTCGGACGACATGATGTCCAGCAATCCAGCCTCGGCCAGCGACCGAGCGGACACATTGCCGGAATGGGATCCCCCGCGAACCACATTGGGGGCCCCCATCAGCACGGCAAGACCAGCGTCATGGGACGCCTGCGCGGCTTCCATTGTGGTCGGAAACTCGGCGACATTGATGCCCTGCACAATTGCTTCATCGACATGAGCGAGCGTGGCATCATCATGGCTGGCCAGGACAATGCCGTGATCCCTGCAGTATTGAGCAATCGCCTGCCGGTGTGGCGGTGCGTAAGTTTGACTCTCATGGGTACGCCGCGCTGAAAACGCGTCCAGCGCCGCGTCGCTCATTTTCAACTTGCCTTGATAATAGGTCCGATAAGCGTCGAAATTGGCAAATTGACGCTGGCCCGGCGCATGGTCCATCAAGGACGCCAACCGCACCAAGCCATGGTCTTGCAGCCGCTCAAAGCTGACACCGCAGTCCGGCGCGGACACTTCGCAACGCAAATGAATAAAGTGGTCGGCGCGTAGGCGACCTGATGATTTCGCCGCGTCAATCGCCTCCGCAAGGACCAGCATTTCAGCGCTGCCCATGTCAGCCTGTTCGTCTGTGCCGACGCGCAGCGCGTCAAACACTGTGGTTATTCCCGATGCAGCGACTTGAGCATCATGGGCCTGCACGGCGGCGATTGCGTTCCAGCGCACCTTGGGGCGCGGCGCATAATGGTTTTCCAGATGATCGGTGTGCAGTTCGACAAGGCCCGGAAGAACAAAGTCCCCGTCCATGTCGTCGCCTTTGGCGGTCGGCCCGGCAATGTCAACGATGACACCATCGCGCAACGCCACCGAGCCAAAAATGGTCTCGTTGCCCAGAACGATGCGCGCGTTGGTCAGAACAGTCTCGAAAGCGTCAGATTGGTTCATGGTTCAGGCCGTTTTGCGCTGGTGATGAGCAGTGAATTGGTGAGTGGAGTGGATCAAGAACGGGGCGCTGGGTTCAGGTTCAACGAACACCGCCACCTGCCCGACTTCGAGTGGCAAGGCTGCCAACTCGCCAAAATGCCGGTGCAATACGAACGAGACGTAGTCTCGTTCCAGCTCATCGATGGGACCGGTCAGCGCCATATGAAAGCGGAACTCGTCGAGCACGTGCGGATGGCCCCAGGCCATCAGATTGGCGAATTGACGGGTATTGAGGCGCCCAATGTCGCCACGAGCCATATCGAGATCAGTGAGCGGAGCCCGGAAGTGATCAAACACAGTCACCAGATCAGCAGCCAGCTCGCTTAGTCCGTCTGCCTGGTCGCGGGGGATAAACGCAAAAGAATTCTGCACCCACCCAATCTGAACCGGAACCTGCAAAGGCGAAACCCGTCGACAAAACTTGTCCAAGGCTGTGGCCAGCTGATCGATCGTGCGGGCAGAATCAAGTCGAAACGAGGCCTTGAAGGAGCCATGGAAACCAACCCGGCGTGGTGCCGCCGTCAAAAACGCGTGGTCCGGTTCCGCCAGGCCATCAATCGGCCAGGCTATTTTGGTGCCGGTATAGGGATCGCGCCGCAGCCACCGCGCAGCGGCGATGCTCAGGGGGTTATCCGCTGGTGGAATAAAACAGATGGCGCAGCGCATCGAGGACCCAATTTCTGGCAGTAACTGGCGCTAGCCGATTTTCATGACAGTACCGCGAAGGCCAAATTGTCGGGCGCGGCTTAGATTGAGCCTGACACGACCAATCGAAGCGGCCCTTCGCCCAGGTTGAAGGAGAAGGACGGTAGAGAAACGGGTAGTGGAGGGTCATGACCAAGTGATTTCCCGACCTGTTGTTTTACCCATGCTTTATGGTCTAACAACGCTCGGCCGCCCGCCCGGTTTTCAATAACTACCGTCATTCCTTGCACACGCGCGCTCTAGAAGCGGCAGTGGCGCCTTGTCGTCCCCTGGCTAAACAACAAATGACGCAAGGTGGGGCGGTGTTACGTTCACGTCGACCAAAACGGAGTACTGACCGCTTTTTGCGTCGTTAGATGCCCGAAGTGCTAACGCCTTGGTTTCCCGCCGGTCTTTCGCAAAACCAGCATCCACTTTTGTCGGGCAGGCTATAGGCGGCACTAATTTGGGTGAGAATCGATCGACTGAAGCCCGGTAATCATCCCGATAATCTCGTTTTTATCGGTGTTGCGGGTTTCGCGAACACCAATCTGATTGCCGCGGCGCAGCACACAGATCCGGTCAGCCAGGCGAAAGACCTGGTCCAGGCTGTGGCTAATGATGAGCACACCGATGTTGCGGGCCTTGAGCGATTGAACGATCTGTTCGACCTTTGCTGTTTCGGCGACCCCAAGCGCGGCCGTCGGCTCATCGAGCAGGATCAGCCGCTTGGCCCAGCGGGTGGCGCGGGCGATGGCGACGCCTTGACGCTGGCCGCCCGATAGGTCTCGTATTATTGCATGTGGGGAGGGGATGCGCACGTCGAGTTCGTCGACAAGCTTTTGGGTCTCGTTGATCATCGTCGCGCGGTCCAAAGTCCCGAACCGGGTGATCAGCTCGCGACCCAGAAACATGTTCATGTAAACACTCTGTTGATCGGCCAACGCCAAGTCCTGGTAAACCACCTCGACGCCGTGGCTACGCGCCATACTGGAATTGGCCATGGTCACGGCCTCACCATCAATGGTGATGGTGCCCGAACTGGGTGCATGAACCCCAGAGATGATCTTGATCAAAGTGGATTTGCCAGCGCCATTATCCCCTACCAGCGCGACAACTTCTCCGGCCTGGACGTCCAGCGTGAAGTTCTCAATGGCAGTGATGCCGCCAAAGCTCTTGCGGATGTCGCGAAGTTGCAGGACCGGCGTCGAATTTTGCAGGGTCATGGTGCTGTTTCCTAAACCGGCCAATGTTCTGGTTGGCCAAAGGCATTCTCAATGGATTCCACTTTTGGTTGACCCTTGCGGATCCCCGAGACGCCAACGACGTAGGCGCGGGTGACAAAGGCCTGCCCGCGAAAGCCGAACACTGCCGTATCGCCCGGCTTGGGAGGGCGTGGCCTGGTCGCGTCAATCATGGCATAATAGTCAATGGCGGCAGGGGGTGGGATTTCGACGCTGAGCAACGATGTGGCGTTTGTCGTGGGGGCGTCCGAAACGATGGCCCGGACGTCATAGTCTGGAAAAATTGGATCAATGTAAAAGCCACCGCCAAAGCAATAGGCCTTACCACCGGACAAATGGGAAACCTCGGTGAGGTAAAGCACTGCGGGCAATTCGGGCAAATCTTCCACCGCGTGCAGGGCCGTGGTGCCATGTAGGCCGTTGCCGGGTTCACATTGGGTGGCGCCAGCCTCTGCGAGTGCCGCCAACAGCACCGAGGAGGTGGTGCCCGGCGCGTTGATTTCAATGCCGGATCGTCCGGCTCGCGCCAATGCTTCCGCAGCGCGGGTCAGGGTGCGCAGATTTTGGGTCGGTTTGACCTTGCGTGTCGTCTGATCGAACAGGAGCGCCGGAAAAGTGGTGATGCCGGCAAATCGCCCCCCCTCAACGCTGTCAAGCAGCGCGGAAACGGCAACAATATCATCGGCGGCAAAGCCGCCTTCGTGACCACGATAAAAGGTATCGCCCTCGGCATTGATGCGCGCCAAAAGGTTTTGAACATATCCGGCCGCCGCCGCTCCTGCCGCGGCTTCGGCGGCCTTGGCGTCGTTGAATACGGTCCAGTAATCGGGTTGGAAGCGAGCAGCGGCAGCGCGGGCTTCGTGGCGCGGCACCTGTGCCAAATGACCAAGATGACCAACGCGTAGGCCGGCATTATGAGTGGCGCGGGCGCAGGCCATGTCCACAGCCACCGAGCGATCAATGCCACCGGCCATCACCGCACGCGAAAACGAGGACGCGCGGCCGACCTGTTTGGTCATGGCGAATATCTTGAGGCCGAGCCGACCTGCCTCGGTTTTGAGCACACGCGCGTTGGCCTCGACCGCGTCCAGATCAAGAACGTAGGAATTGGCCGGGATGCTGCCTGACTGGTGCAAGGCCATGGCAGCTTCGATGAAGCTTGGGTTGCGGCGTCGAAGAACGTCAAGGAACATGATGAACCTCGTTCAGCGGGTTTTTTCGCGCAGCGATACTGCCACGGCGACAAGAATGATCAGGCCCCGGACAATCATTTGGTCCGAAACCGAAAGACCCATCAGGATCAGGCCATTGTTGAGCATCCCCATCATCAGGGAGCCAACCAAAGCGCCGACCACGGAGCCCCTGCCGCCATTGAGCAGAGTGCCGCCAACGATCACGGCCGCAATCACCGTCATAAGATCGGTCTCGCCCAGGGTGTATTTGGCGGCCTGCAATCGACCGGCGTAGAGGAGCCCTGCCAGGCTCGCCAGACCGCCGCTGATCATGAGAACCGTAAGACGCAGACGCGGAACCTGGATGCCAGAAACTGCGGCCGCGCGAGGATTGTCGCCTGTTGCCAGGACATGGGCGCCGAACCGGGTTTCACGAAACAGAATGTGGCCAATGATGACGGCGCCAATGGTCCACCAGATCAGCGAGGGCACGCCCCAAAAGCCGCCCGAGCCAAAAAAGCCAGTGAAAGCACTATCTGTCACCGGGATCGAGCGTAAGTCGGTCAACGATCGGGCCACGCCCGCGAACAATCCCATGGTTGCCAGGGTTACAAGGAAAGAGGGCAGTCGCCCGTAAGCCACCAAAACGCCGTTGAAAAGACCGATCAGGAGGCCGGCACCGAGCCCGGCGGCAATGCCCGCCAGCATACCATAGGAGCTCATTGTGACCGCGGCGGACAGCGCCGATACAGCCACAATGGAGCCGATCGACAGATCGATTTCACCGGCCGACAGCACAAACACCAGGCCGATAGCCATAATGGTGGCAGGCGCCGTTTGCAGCACGATGTTGGATAGATTGCGCGTAGTCAGGAAACCGGCATCAGGAAGGACGATGGCAAAGAACAGAAAAATCGCCAGAAATCCGACATAGACCACGTATTGTTGCAGGTTGATGCGACCGATGTGGCTGCGCAGGCTCACTGGTGCATTAGCTGATGTCTGGGGTGCGGACATGGTTTCCTCCGTGACGATGGATCGGGCGGGAGCGAACTCCCGCCCAAAGATTTATTTGGCGGCGTCGAGTACCGACTGCGGCGCGGCGCGGTTCAATGATTCCTGCCAACCCTCAGCTACATTTTCCTTGGTTACGGTCAGCGCCGGAGCGATGACGAACTCGGGAGTTTCCTGGCCAAGCAGTGCCTTGAGGCCAACTGCGGCCATCGCGCGGCCCAATTCATAGGCCTTGTCCGCAACGAGGCCGGCGACATTGCCATCCTTGACCATATCCAGCGCCACTGGCTCGGACAAATCCAGGGTGACGATCTTGGTATGGGTGTTGCCAGCGGACCGGAGAGCGGCCAGTACGCCTTCAGCAGGCTCCGCCCAGGTCACGTAAATGCCATCGAGGTCAGGGTTCTGGATCAACATGGCGCTGGCGAGCTCTTCGGCCCGGGCTGGGTCGGAAATGCCCTGTTCAGCGACGATCTTGATGTCAGGGTAGTCGTTTTCGATGGTGGACTTAAAGGCCTGGTCGCGCTGGTTGGTCACATAATAGGCGGCGTCGTGAAAGATGTAGCCGACGGTGCCTTTGCCACCGATGGACTTAGCCAAAGTGTCGGCGGCTTGTTTTCCCATCTGGAACAAATCATCCGTGACAATGGCGGCGTAATCGGTGCCGTGCTGATAGCCAGAGGGCAAATTGGACAGGAAAACCAACTTGGTGCCGTCGGCAATGGCAGCGCGGAAGGCCTCGGCAGAGGTCACAGGATCGAGCGGCAGCGCCAGGATAACATTGGGCTTGGTAACCAAAGCAGTTTCGATATCGCTGCGCTGTTTGGCGGCGTCGAAGCCGGCATCGGTGGTCACCGAGATGGTTACCCCGGCCCGGGCGAATTCATCGGTCGCGCCGGCGGCAACGGCGTTGATGAAATCGGAGGAGGTGTGCCAAAGCAGGGCTGCCTTGTAGCCCTTGCCCTGCAGCGCCGCAATGTCGGCATCCGACAGTGTTACTGCGGTTGAGGCCGTTGCGGCCTCACCGTTTGGCCCAACGGTTTGGGCAAAAGCCAGACTTGGCAGGAGCAAAGTGCTTGCCATGAGTGTGGTGGCGATAAGTTTTTTCAGATCCATTTGTAGTCTCCCTTGGTGATGGATTCGAACTTCAGGCTTCCGTGACTCCACAATAGCGAGCCATGAACAGGGCGAAGGCGACGATGCCTGCGTAGTACTCTTCGAGGCTGACCCGCTCCTCGAAGGTGTGACAATTTCGAATGTCTCCTGGGGCGCAATAGACCGCCTTGCAGCCCAGTTCGTTGATGAAGAATGGTGCTTCGGACCAGAATGGAGCGCCCTCGACCGCGCCGCGCCCGCTCATGGTTTGACCGACGGTCCGGCTCAACAACTGGACTTCATCACCAAAACGATCGATTGCCGCAGCGGTGCCCCCAAAGGCGTGATCGCGGCCGGCGGGGTAGGACAGTTCGAGACGAATGTTTGGGTCTTTGACGGCGCCGCGGACAACAGTTTCCAGTTCCGCGACGGCGCTATCCAAGTCCTCGCCCGGCAAAAGCTTGCGGATGAGCGATAGGGTGCATTGCTCTGGCACGGCAATGAACCCACCGCCGGCTAGGGTGGTAATGAGCAGGAAGCCGCGACCCACCAAATCGTGTTCAGCGCGCGCGGACACGGCATCCGAATGCTCCCACAGCGCCGACATAATTTCGTGGCTGGCCTTGAGTGCGTCGGTGCCGAGTTCGGGAACACCAAAATATGCCGATTTGCCGGTGATCTTGATGTCGGCAATGAAGAATCCGATCTGGGCCGCATAGACTGCCAGCCGTGTTGGCTCGACATAAATGGTGAAATCGGGTTTTGGCAGCGCGCCGTCCGACAGACGCGTCACATAGTCCTTGATCCCGGCTGAGACCCCGGTGCCGGTCTGGCCGCTTTCCTCGTCGCCAACGAAGGCGAATGCGACGTCGCCCGCCAATCGAATGCCCGCGCTATCGAGCAGCGTTAGCGCCGCCAGGCTGGTGCAAATCCCAGCCTTGAGGTCACCTGAGCCGCGACCCCACACTTCTCCGTCAATCACCGGGGCACCGAACGGGTCTTCACGTTCCGTGCCGAGCCAGTGCTCGCGCCAGCCATCGACGTGGACGGTATCAGTATGGCCGACAAACAACAGGCGAGGGCCATTGCCGTGGCCTTTGCGTTCGCCCCAGATGTTGGGTCGACCGGGAAGGAATTCAGCAATTTGAACCGCACCGATGGCGCGGCTGGTCATTTGGGTGTGCAAATATGAAACGAAGTTGGCTTCGTTGCCGGTTATGCTCTGGTGACCGATGGCGCCTCGCAACAGCGCTAGCGCATCGTCGCGATTCAGAGCCGCGCTCAGCCGCTCAAACAGGGCAGTGTCATTGGTCATGACGCCACCTGCTTGAAGGTCACGGTTTTTGCCGGCGGAAGCGACATCCGGCTGTCTGGGGCATCTGCGCCGAACAGCGTATTGTGCAAATGGTTGAGCCCGATCGCGGTGGCCCCGACAATGGCTGAGCGGTGACCCAGGGTGCTTGCTTCCACCTCGACCGGCATAGGAAAGCACATGGGCAGAAAGGTGCGAACCCGTTTGATCAGCTCCGGCCGGGCGCCAATGGAGCCGCCAAGAATGATCTTTTGTGGGTTGGCTACCGCGCATATGGCGCCAATGCCGCGGGCCAGAAGCCGCGCGGTTTCGTCCAGCACGGTCTCGGCAGCTCTCTCGCCGGCGGCTGCGCGCTCAAATATTGTCGGCACATCAATGGCTTCGTGACCCAAAGCTTGGTAGCGAGCCCGAATTCCGGCTGAGGCGACACCACGCTCATAAGCCCCGGCCCGCAGAGATTCCGGTTCAAATGGATCAGCGCCAAACGGCAAGAAGCCAAGCTCGCCAGCGGCGTGACTGAACCCGCGCACCAATTGACCCCCGATCATCAAGCCACCGCCGATGCCCGTGCCGAGCGCTATATAAGCCAGATTGTCGATGCCTTGACCCTGGCCGAGCCAGCTTTCGCCAAACATCGCGAGATTGACGTCGTTCTCCAACATCACTTCGATGCCGAGCGCTTGCTCCAGCGCAGACGCAACATCCATGGTGTCAAACCCGGAGATATTGGGAGCGAGATAGATCCGCCCGGTCTTGACGTCGGGGGCGCCCGGCGCCCCGACCACAGCCAGTCGAATATCATGGCGGTTGATGCCATTGACCTCGGCGGCTCTAAGGCACAGGGCAGCAATCTGCTCGACGACGGCTTGGCCACCACGTGGATCGGTTGGCTCAACTTCCTCGGCATAGACTTGGCAAGACAGGTCGGCGATGGCGACACGCACCTTGGTGCCACCTAGATCGACCGCCGCGATAAAGGCGGCCGTTGAAATGATCTCATAGGTGAGAGCGGTGCGCCCAACATGGCCACTGGTGCGGCCGGTCTCCCGAATCCAGCCGTCATCTTCCAATTGCTTGGCAATTTCAGAGATCGTCTGCTTGGATAGCCCGGTCTGCTTGGCAATGGACGCGCGGGAAATTGGGGCGCCTTGGACAATCGCCTCCATCACAGCGCGCAACGAAAATTGGCGGGAAATGTGCATGACCTGGTTCACGGCAAGCCTTTATTAGTTCGTTCAGTAACCGAACTAATAGGCGTGCGGGTCGCGTTTGTCAATTGGGTGGCGGGGAGGTCGACGCAGGAAATGGTTTGGGCTAGGCAAATTTGCTGCGCCGTTGGCGTGGGGGGTAGGGCCGGGTAGGGCCAACGCTTTGCCCGGCGGTGATTGTTGACGCCTAGTAAAACGGGGTTGTCGTTAGATTGGCAATGAGAGCAGCGCGACTGCCCCTGTCGCGGCTGCAACAAGCAAAATGGTTGCGGCCAAGCCGCGGTATTCGCGCGGCAGGGCCGGGAAAAGCCGTGAGGCAGCGGCCACCACGCCGAATGGCGGGACGGCGCGCCAGATATCCCGTGATATCTTTCTGCCGCCGCTTCGCACGATCCCCGGTAGGAAGCCGATGGCTTTGAGCAGGGGCCACACCATCGCTGAACTCTCCGTCCGCCGCAGCCTTTGTCCGAGCAGAACGTCGGAAAGTGCGCGTCTCAAACCAGCCTCGTCATTGGCCCAATGCGCCCGGAACAGGATGACGCCGTTGGGCCCGAGGAGATAGGCAGAGTTCGGCTTTGGACCCATTGAACGGTGGAGGCTCCCCTCAAGGTCATCGACGGCGACTTCGAACGGGAGTTCATGATGGTCTCTGAGATTGAGGGCATGGAGCTCCTTCTGTGCGAAGGTTTTTGGCTGCGGGATCAGATCACCGGGGTGGGCCTCCCGAGTGTTCACCATGACGAAGCGAATGTGAGCGCCATAGGTTGCGTGTAGCCGCTTGAGCCCCGCTCCGGAACTTTCCGTCACGGGACAGGTGAGAGAACCGAAGACCATGAGAACGGGCTTCGCACCGAGGTCGGCGCTGCGAAAGTGCCAGCCCTGAGCCACGGGCAGGTCGAAGGTGGGTACCGCATCCCCAGGCTTAGGATCACGAGCTGTGAAAGCCAAGTCCTGCAGGATCAGCCCGGTTGTGAAGGTGTCGTACGGATAACGTTCGTCTGAGCTGTAGGTTTGGCCGGCAGGGCGTGCAGTGGTCATGTTTCAATTCCATTCAAGCATCGACAGCGGGAACATCGGTGTGCATGATTGATGATACAATGAGATTTTTTGCACTTCAGGTGAGCAAAATTGCACAAAGATGTCCTGCGTCATGACCTGTCCCTGCTGGCGGAATTCCGCACCGCCGACACCTTTACCGAGGTTGGCCAGCGTTTGGGCCTAGCGCACACGACAGTGTCACGGAAAGTGCGCGACCTTGAGCGACACTTCGGCACCATGTTGATCGAAAGAAGGGGTGACCGGGTCGTGCTGACCGTGGAGGGCGAGAAGGCCGCTGATGCGGGAGAGCGGATCGAGGGTGAGCTGTCATGGTTGGGGCGTAGTATTTCGGGGCACGACGACCGGTTGGCGGGACGCCTGAAACTAACAACGGTCGATGTGCTGGCGAAACGGTACATGCCAGCGCTGGCCCGGTTCCGCCGCCGCTATCCTGATATAGAGCTGACGGTCTCCACTGAGGTGGAAGTCCGCAGCTTGTCGCGACGCGACGCCGAGGTCGCTCTGCGGATGACCAATGCCCCGGAAGACTATCTGTTCGGGCACGTGGTCGAGCATTTGGAGTTCTTCCCTTATCAGCTTGCCGACGCTGGCGGAAAACCCAGTTTGCAGCAGGCGACTTGGCTCGACTACGAATCTCATCCATGTGCGTCTAGAGCGGAAGAATGGATGCGAAAGCACGTTCCGGGTGCGCGCGCATCCACTGTTGTGTCCACGCCTCTGATGATGTTGGTCGCCATCCAGAGTGGTATGGGCGCAGGCATGTTGCCTTCGGCCATTGGGGACTTTGAGCCCCAGCTAGTCAGGCTTGCCGATGAGCCGGGCTTCAGCTTGGATGTATGGCTTCTTGCACCAAAAGAGCTTCGACGCACAGCACGGGTAAGGGCTTTGTTCAGTTGTTTGATGGAGTCATGATCGGACGTTTTACATGCGTCTCTTCGGCGGGTGGAGGCCCGGGAGCCGCAGCTCTTACTGCGACCCTCTCACGCCAAAGGCTAGGCTGCCGCAGGGTCGCGGAGGGCGTTCTCTCAGAACTTAGGCCTTTGCGGTTTGAACGTCTGCAGTCGCCTTCTGCGAACCTAAAACTGCCAGGCCGCTTACAGCCCAGATTCCTGCTTTCCAAATACACAGCCAGCGCCGTTCACCGCCAGTCAGTGAAGCCTCAGGCGGCCACCACTTGTTTGATCAGGCTGCAGGGCAACCCGCTCCGAGCCCAAATCAAAGTAGGGACGGTGAAAAATCCATATTTTTTTGTTGAATTCAAATACCTAGAAAGCCGGATGGTGGAGCTGAGCGGGATCGAACCGCTGACCTCGTCATTGCGAACGACGCGCTCTCCCAACTGAGCTACAGCCCCGTTCCGACGCTGGATATATGGAGATAAAGCGGGGGGCAGGGCAAGCCCCCCGGGTGGGCTTCATACCAAATTGTATTGGACCAGACTTTTGCCCGTGGCGATGGCGGCATCGGCGGCGGAGATCAGGGGCCGTCCGAGCCGTGCTGCGGCGCGTGCGGTCGAAAAATATTTTGGTCGACCCAATTCGGGCAGAATATTGCGGATATCGCCATCGAAAAGGGCGACAAGCCGCACCAGCCAATTGGGCAACACACTGGTGGGGATGCGGCGCGTTGGGAATGCAGGTTTCAGGCCCGCGCCAATTTCAGCCATCGACACCGTGCCGACAGTGGCGATGCACCGTTCGCCCCCGGCTTTGGGGTCAATCATTGCCGCGACATGCAAAGCTGCGACATCGCGCACGTCAATGACGGACAGGTACATCTGGGGGACGGCCGGCATTTTGCCATCCAGCAATCGACGCACGAGCAGCGATGATGTGCCGGGGTCTTCGTCCAGCAGCGGGCCCAGGATCGCGCCCGGATTGATGACCGCCAGTTTCTGGCGCTGATCGGCGGCATCGACCAAAGCCCAGGCCTCGCGTTCGGCCAAAGTCTTGGAACGGGGATAGGTGCCGGTGTTGGCGCTATCGGGATTGCTCCAATCGGCTTCGGTGAGCTCACGATCGTAACGATCATGGCCATATTGGATGGCGGCGATTGATGAGGTCAGAACAATCCGATCGACACCGCCGGCCAGGGCGGCCTTGATCGCCCGCCGGGTTCCTTCGACGGCAGGGCGAATCAATTCTTCGGGATCCTTTGGCGTTCTCAGAACAAAGGGCGAGGCGGTGTGTTGCAGGTAGCGGCAATCCTTTACAGCGTCGGTCCAGCCTTGGTCGCTCATGAGGTCAAGGGCCACAAATTCGAGGCGGGAAACATCGGCGCCGGCACGAGCCAGTGTTGTGCGGACCGCGCCGGCCTTGGTCAGGTCACGGACGCTGCCGCGAACAATGTAACCGGCGTTGAGCAGTTGCAAAGCCACGTGGCCACCAAGAAAACCAGAAATTCCGGTGAGTAAGACGCGGTCGGTCATGGAGTGCTCCAAAAGGGTGAACGAAAGGCGATAGGTTCAAGACGGATGGGCGCGCAGGCGGGGCTTCGGCTGTTGTCGGCGCATTAAGAGCGTAGCCCCATTTGCTCCTGGTGTTGACGTTGCGCGCCGTGAGGTCGGTGGTGTAACCACTTGGCCGGTGCCAGGCCCTGATTTGGTGCCGGACTGGACGGATTCAAGTACGACTAGCCGGCGCAGAATGAACGATATATACGATATATGTTCAAAACGTTCAATGAGGTTTGAGTGAGACCCAACGAAGGGAAACGCGAGGCGATTTTGCAGGCAGCCCAATTGCTGTTTTTCAAGCACGGGATACGCGGCACCAGCATGGAAGCGATCGCGCGCGAAGCCAAGATCGCCAAGCCGACGCTCTATGCCTATTTCACCGACAAAGGGGCCGTATTCGCCGCACTGGCGGATGCGCTATGCGCACAGTGGCGCGACGAATTCGCGCTGGGATTGCGGGGCGAAGGCGATGTGGTCGAGCGGGTCGGCGCAGCGCTTTGCGCAAAGCACAAAGCCGTGGCAAGGCTGATCGAGGGCTCGCCCCATGCCGAGGAAATTTATGGGGCCCATGACCACGCCAAGACAGCGATGTTTGCCGCCTTTGAAACTGACCTGGGGCAAATGCTAGAGACCGAGCTGGGTCGCGCCGGGATTGCCCGACCCCATATGGTCACGCAAATCCTGCTCGCCGCCAGTTTTGGTATCGCCCGCAAGGCGCGATCGGTCGCTGAGTTAGGTCCGGCAATTCGACTGCTAACGGAGCGCCTACTGCGTCCCGAACTGGATGGCCTGAACACCAATTAATCATGTTGGAGCAATGGCTCCGCGAACATCAAAGTGAGACGATCATGATCGCAGGAACAGTGTTTTTCTTGTTCGTAGTGGCTGGTGGCGATCTGCCAGGCTTGACCCCGCTGGCGATGTTTGAGACGCAACAAGCTTGTGAAGCGGCAGCGAAAGCGACCGAAGCCGTGTTGGCGACGGGCGAAAATGGTGCTCAGCTGCTGTGCGCCTCATCGGACGCGCTGCGCCGCCTCGTCGAAACCAAATAGCGCGGCAGCGGCGAGCGCGGAGCCGCCGAAATCAGGCCCAGCCCAACATCTTGTCCTGGAGTTGGCGCAGCGCAAATAGACGCGTTGTGGCATCGGGCGCAGCGTTTGAGTGTGTCAGCAGTTCGCCCTTTTTGACGGCGGCGGTAACCCTGCCGCCTTCGAGCAGGCCAACCGGCCATGCCTGTGCCAATTGGGCGTCCGTAACGGTCATGGTGAAAGAGCGATAGCAGGTTTCCCCGATCGCATCGAAAACCTCTCCCGGCTTAAGATCGCGTTTGGCCACGGCACACACTTCGGCGACAGGCATTGGTAGCGGCACCATATCGGGCTTGCCGTAAAGCATGATGCGCGCCGCTGTCAGCGGGACTTCCAGGCTGGTCAAATGGTAGGGCCGGAAGAAACTGTAATAGGGCCCATGGCCAATATGAAGATCATCCATACGCTCGATGATGCGGGGATGCTCGGCCTTGACGATGACAAAGACGCCCGGCGCGACGCCTTTGCCAATGGTATAGTCAACCACGCCCATCTTGTTGAGAATGCCGCCATCAACTTTGGGAATCAGCACTTTTGCCATGTCGTCGCGGTCGGCCTTGGGGCCGTGCATCCCGGCGATGTCGGGGACCAAGCCGGTGGCGTTGGCGATAGCGCACATTTCAACCATGGTTTTAGAACCATCGATGAACTCCACCAACATGCGGGGGTTCATGTTGCGGCGGGCTGCTTCCTCGCGGTATTCGTCGGGAATCGCATCATGGCGAAGCGGGTTATTCTTGCCCTTGCCTGCCGCCACAATCGTCAGACCCAGGGCCGAGACAAATTCAATCAGCTCCATGCAGGAGCTGGGCTCGTCGCCAGCACCCACCGAGTATATGACACCAAGCCGGTCCGCCTGGGCCTTGAGATAGGCGCCGATAGTGACGTCGGCTTCCACGTTCATCATCACCAGATGCTTGCCGTGTTCCATCGCCAGGACGTCGTAATCGGCGGCAACCCCGGGTTTGCCGGTGGCGTCAATTACCACATCGATATTGGGAGTGGTCACCAAGGTTTCGGCCGAGGTGATGGCGATCTTGCCCGCTTCAATAGCTGCTGTCGCTTGGCCCACACTGTCGACCGCCCGGCCATGGCTGTCGTCACCATAGGCAATTTTGATGGCGTTTAGCGCCGTCTGCGGGCGGCGGGTGGCAATCGCGGCAATGGTGATACCGTGCATCAATGCACCCTGAGTCACCAGGTCGGTGCCCATTTCCCCTGAGCCAATAACCCCGACGCGAATGGGTTTGCCAGCATCCGCTCGGGCCTTGAGATCGCGGGCTAGCCCGGTAAGCGTAATTTGGGTGGTCATGGCGGACTGCGCGCTTCTGTTTTACGCCCTAGGGCTTGCGGCTCATACCCTAAAGCCAAGATCGATTTGCTCCGATCAACACCCTGGCTCAAGCGCTTTGTTGTCGCATCGAGATTGTTGCCGGTCGGCCGGTACTGCGATCACACTGCTCTAGCATCGCTGTAGGTCCTTGGAAACAGCGCCGTAACTGTTCTGGGCCAGACCAAACCGTCTAGTTTGACACCAATCGCGCGCGATTGGGCCTCACAAAGCCTTTTCTGGTGCCAAGGTTAGTACTTCTTAAACCGTTACAATGGAAACTGGCCTCGGAGAAACTCCAGGGGCTTTGCCAAACCAATGACCAAGACCGTCACGAAAACCGTCACTTTGCCAGCGGTGGTCGATCTTGATTCGCTCGAGGGTATTCGCGACGGGCTGATGGACGTCATCGAGGATGGCCCGGTTGTCGTTTCCGCAGCCGGGGTCGAGCGTGTCTCTACCAACGCTTTGTTTATGCTGATCAGCGCTGCGGAATCAGCCCGTCGAAACCATTTTGAGTTTGCAATTACGAGCCCAAGCGGGGCGATGACCGCGGCAATCGACAGGCTTGGCCTGGGTGCCCGGTTTGAGGGAATGATAAAGGGATGACTGCTTTGCGTGTTCTCACCGTCGACGATTCGCGGACAATTCTGGCGATGCTGCATCACACCCTATCGAATGCGGGGTTCGAGGTGCTGCAGGCTGAAGACGGCCAGCAAGGTCTTGATGTGCTTAAGACCCAGACTGTTGATGTGGTCATCACCGACATTAACATGCCGATCATGGATGGTATCGAATTCATCAAAAATGTTCGGGCCAGCGGCAATTTTCAGAGTCTGCCGATCCTGATTTTGACCACGGAAACGTCTCAGGACAAACGGGACCAAGGCAAAGCCGCCGGGGGTACCGGTTGGATCGTCAAGCCGTTTGACCCGGAAAAGTTGATCAGCGTCATTCATCGTGTCGTCCACTAATTCCTGACTAAAAGGCCCGTGAGTCGAACATGAGCGATCTCGACGATTTCAAGGCGACATATTTTGACGAGTGTTCCGAGCTTTTGACCGAGCTGGAGGAGCAGTTCACGGCGATTGAAGCGGGGGCTCGCGATGCGGACCGCATCAACGCCGCGTTCCGCGCCGTCCATTCAATCAAGGGTGGCGCAGGGGCGTTTGGGTTCTCAGCTTTGGTTGGGTTCGCCCACGCCTATGAAACGTTAATGGATTATGTGCGCGACGGTCGTGTCGAGATGACCGACGAAGTCGTAACGCTTTGCATTCGCGCCAATGATCTGGTCGCCGACTTCGTCAGCGCCGCCCGCACGGGCGAGCCGCTGCCGGCCGAATATGGCCAGGAAGAAAAGACACGCTTTGACGCACTGACCCGGGGCGAGACGGCGGATGGTGACGATGACGGTGAAGGGGGTATCGACGAGTTCGATATCGAGTTCACTCCGATCATGGTCAATCTGGAAAAGGCCGATGAACTGGCGCCCGTGAGCGAAGCGATCGCCACTGTCGAGGCTGAACCAGAAACTGTTGAGCAGGGCCGCTGGCTGATCCATTTCGCCCCGCACCGGGCCCTTTATGCCCGCGCCAATGATCCGCTGTTGCTGTTCCGTGAATTGGCCGTGCTGGGCGAAATGAGTGCCCGTGCGGTCATTACCGAGATTCCGCCACTGGCAGATTTCGAGCCGTTTGGGGTCTATTGCTCTTGGGAAATCATGCTGGCCTCGCCAGATGTGACCGAAGCAGCGATCCGCGAGGTCTTCGAATTTGTCGAGGGCGACTGCGATATTGCTGTTGAGCAGCAGGGTGCCGCTGAAGCCGAAATTGGCTTTGACATTCCTGCAGCCCCAACTGCGGATCGGTTGGACCCCGCCATTGAGGATTTCCTGTCGCTAAGTGATGACGAAATGGCTGGGTTGACCGATTTTGAACCCGCAGTCGTCGCACCAGCCAAACTAAAACTGGTGACCAAGGCATCGCCGCCTGCAAAGGCAGATCCGGCGTTGGACCAATTTGAAACCGCCCCATCATTGAGCTTTGCCGATATTGCCGACTCCATCGAACCACCCAAGAGCGTCGTCGCTGCCAAGGCGGCGCCGCTGGCGGCGGCCAAATCGGCGCCACCGGCTGCCGATGCGGAAGATGGCGATCGGCGCAGCGTCGGTGTGCAATCGATCCGGGTTGATCTCGATAAGGTCGATCGCGTGGTCAACATGGTGGGTGAACTGGTCATTACCCAGTCCATGCTGACCCAGCAAATGGATGAAACTCTGCGGGCCCGCTATACCGAGCTGGTTCGCGGGCTGGAGGTTCTGGCGCAGACGACGCGCGGGCTGCAGGATTCGGTGATGGCCATCCGCGCGCAACCAGTGAAATCGGTGTTTAGCCGCATGCCGCGCCTGGTGCGCGAGTTGGGGCTAAAGACCGGCAAGAAAATGAAGCTGGAAACGATCGGTGAGAACACCGAAATCGACAAGACGGTGATTGAGCAGCTTTCGGATCCGTTGACCCATATGGTGCGTAACTCAGCCGATCATGGCATTGAAAGCGTTGAAAAGCGTCTGGCGGCGGGTAAGCCCGAAACCGGTACGATACGGCTTTCTGCGGAGCAGGCTGGTGGCAATATCCTCATCATTGTTGAAGATGATGGAGCCGGGATTAATCGCGAGCGCGTGCTGCAGGTGGCGCGTGATCGTGGCGTCGTCCCACTTGATGTCCAACCGAGTGAGGAGCAGATCGATCAGCTGATCTTTGCGCCCGGGTTCTCGACTGCCGAAGCCGTCAGCGACATATCCGGCCGGGGCGTTGGCATGGACGTCGTGTTGTCCAATATCAAGAAAATCGGCGGCTCGGTGCATGTTCGCTCCTGGACCGGCCGGGGTACACGGATGACTTTGCGCCTGCCGCTGACTTTGGCGGTGCTGGACGTAATGTTGGTCAAAGTTGGGATGTCGCCTTATGTGGTGCCGCTCAGCTCAATCGTCGAGACTATTCAGTGCAGCCGGGCCTCGTTTGAACGGGTGCCGAGCGGTGGGTTGGTGCTGCAGGTGCGCGGCGAATATGTCCAGGTGATTGATCTGGCGCAACGCTTTGATATGCAGACGGAAACTGAGCAAGCCAATCGGTTTGTGGTCTTGTGCGAGGCCGAGGGCAGCCACAAGGTCGCGCTGATTGTCGATGACATCATCGGCCAGCAGCAGGTGGTTATCAAATCGCTGGAAGAAAATTTCGAGCGGGTCGAAGGCATTGCCGGCGGCACGATCCTGGGCGACGGCAATGTCGCGCTGATCGTGGACGTGCAGGGGCTCAAGGTCGGCTCGGGGCACAAGAACGCGGCTTAGTCGCCGTTATTGGAATTGCCGCTTAGCGGCCTGTAACGCGTAACCGCCCAGAAAGGCGGAGGAAGGCACGAAAATGGAAGCTCTTGGTTTGCGGGACGATATGGCCGACAAGTCAGCCATCGCTGCCCAGAATTCACTGCAGCTGATCGCATTCTCGATCGGCGAGCAGACCTATGGCGTCGAGATCACGACGGTGCGCGAAATTCGCGCTTGGAATGGCGCAACGCCGCTGCCCAATACCCGCGAATTCGTGCGCGGAGTCATCAATCTGCGCGGCACGATTGTGCCGATTTTTGATCTGCGCGCCCGGTTTGGCGACGGTCCAACCTCGGCAACCAAGAACCACGTCGTGGTGGTGATGAGCGTTGGCGACAAGTGGGTCGGGATTTTGGTTGATGCCGTCAGCGACATTCTAACCGTCTCGCGCGATGACATCCACAACGTGCCCGAAGGCAATTCGATTGATACCGAATTGCTCAATGGCATCGTGACCCATGATAGCCGGATGGTTGGCCTGATTGATCTGCACGCTGTGGTATCCGGAGCTAAAATGGACGGCTAGTGCCGCCATCATTGTGATCAAAAGGCGCCCCCGGGGGCGCCTTTTTTGTTGGCTGGGCGACGGTGTCCGGCAAAAATCCCAATCGTGTCGAGCCGGTGTGCTGGCTCAGGTCACGGATGCTCGATTTGCACTACACCGATCCAGCGTTGGCCGAACTCTACGACCTCGATAGCGGTTGGTCCGTCGATCGCGAGTTTTATCTGAATCTGGCCGGTTCAACCCCAAAACGGATCCTGGATCTGGGGTGCGGGACGGGCTTGCTTGGCGATGCATTGGCGGCCAGGGGCCACGAGGTCACCGGGGTTGATCCGGCGGCGGCGATGCTTGAAGTGGCGCGCCGACGAAATTGACGTGATGCCTAGAAAAATGCTGCTGCTGTCCAATATTGACAAGCGGTGTACCAAGCCAGCGCCAACAATGGCTGGGCGATCTGCTGGCTAGAACAGTTCGGCGTCGCCGTGGCTGGAGTGGGCAGCGATCCCGGAAAGGGACGGGACGCGCAATTCGTCCAGGGTCAGATTGGACCAGATCTCGTCATAGACTTCCAGGGGGGCTGTCAGTGGCAGCAAGTCGAATTGGCGCACGGCAAGCGCCATATTATGGCAGCGCTGTTCGATGCGGTCCTGGCCTTGCAATGCGGTGACAATCATCTGGATGGCTTGTAGGCGCGCCGTGTCGCCATCAACCGATTTGCTGGACAGCATGTCCAGCGCCTCGCTGATACCTTCAACCATCGCGGCCGTCTGCCGAGCAGTTTCGTCCAGTTCCCGTGCAAGTTTTTGTAGTGACATCAGTAGATTCCCAGCCCCGTTGCAAGGACATTAGCCGATCAAATCTAAAGCTCTCCTTGCACGGACCAAGTTAGCGCGAAACCTTCGATAGCGTGGTTAGCAATTGGCTAACGAGTTGACGGTAACATCCGATACGAGCTGTATTGGGGTTCAGTTAAACAAAATGGCAATGCCGAATTCTCTCCCACCCGAGTTTGATAGGGGTGTGGTCACAACCGTCCACCAAGGCGACTGCCATGTTTCCAACGAGACGGATTTAACCTATTCCACGGTTTTGGGCTCATGCATTTCTGCGTGTGTGCGTGACAAGGTGGCCAATGTTGGCGGCATGAACCACTTTTTGCTCGCCGAGCAATCCGGTTCGGCCAAGGATCGTTACGGTGCATCGGCCCGCTATGGGGCGTTTGCCATGGAGCAGTTGATCAACAAGGTGCTGAGCAAGGGCACTGGCAAGAAATCCAACCTCGAAATCAAAGTGTTTGGCGGCGGCAAGATCAATGCTGCGCTCGACGATGTCGGTGCCAAAAACATTGAATTTGTGCGCGATTTTTTGTCGGCGGAAGGCTATTCGATGTCGAGCGAAGACCTCGGTGGCAATTATGCCCGCCGCGTGCTGTTCAAGCCGGCATCCGGTCGGGCGTTTGTGAAACGCCTCGATAGTGAAGCAGGCGCCAATGTGGCCAAGGAAGAAATTGCATTGGCCGTCCGTAAGGCCAAGGTGGTTGCTGCACCCGTTGACGATATCGAATTGTTCTAGGAAGCGGCGCAGCCGACCCTTTGGGAAATTTCAGGCAGGACCAAGTGAGTTCTGCCTGGCGGGCATGGTTGCTGGTTGCGGTGTCCAGCAGTTTCGGCGGGCCTTGCTGGTCTGAGTGTAGGCCGAAGCGATCAGAGTTATTAAAGCATTAGCCTTGGAAGCATTCGGTTAGGTTTGATTAACCATTGCGACCTAGTGTGCGCCCTATGGCATTGCCCCCAAACAACAGCATCACACCCAGCCAGCCGAGCAGTCGATGCGCCTAGCGCTAGCGGCGTGTTGCATCTGGCTTGCCGTCTTTCTTGCGGCCACGGGTTTGGTACTGGCAGCAGGCCTGAATACTGGAGTGCTCGCAGCGGAAGGCGCGTTGGCGGCGTTGGCAGTGGTCGCCACACTGGCAATGGCCTATTGGCTCGATCAGAAACAGGCGCGGCTACTCGACCGGATTGGCCTGTCTGCTGGGCTTGAAAAAGTCTCAGGTGAGCAGTTAACTTTTTCCTCGATCGTGGCGCGGCTTAGCCAACGCCTGGAGCTGGCCCAACAGTTTAAGGGTGGGATTGGCGCGATCTGTCACCCGGTATTGCTGGTGGCTGATGGTGGTACCATTCTTGCGGCGAGCTCAGGTGCCGCCAAACTGGCTCTCGGGCTTGAACCTGGGCAATCGCTCGATGCTTTGTTTGGCGCCGGTTACCTTGCCGCTGGTGGTGGTACCGCCGAGCAGTCCCGCCTTGAGGTGGGCGGGAAGCTCTACGAGGTGAGCCGTCGGCAGGTCGGTGCCTCGCGCTATGTGCTCGAACTGAACCGAGTAGGGCATTTTCTGACACCTGACGAACTAGATGCCTTTGCTTCGGCCCTCGCCTCCGGGCAGACGGGATTCCGGTTTTCACCGGACGCGGTGCGCGCCAATCCGGCTTTGGGATCGCTCAATAGCGGGCTCGAAGCCATCGACGATAGCGTTCGCGATCTAACCCGGTTGGCAGAAGGACAGGCCTTGCCGCCGCACCAGCGCAATTCCGGCCTCGGCGTGCAAGTGCGCATGGTCCAAGACCTGCTTGCCGGGCTTGATGCCGCGCGCAGCGAAGAAGCCGAGCTGCGTCAAGGGCTGGAAAACAAATTGCAGGCAATCGGAAAATTGGTCGAGGGTTTTCAGGCCCATGCCGAGCGCATGAGTGGGTTAGCGATTTCTTCCCGCCAGGATGTTGGCGTCGCAAGCACGCAAGTCACCGCTGGTGCCAATAGCGCCAAACGGGCACAGACCATTGGTCGCAACGCTCGACAACTGGCCGGCAAAGCCGATCTGGCGGCACAGCGAACCCATGGTGTCGTCGGAGACGTTGATGCAATGACCCGAGAGATCGACAAAATGGTCGGTGCCATTGAGGAAGTTTCGTTCCGCACCAATCTTTTGGCCCTCAATGCTGCAGTCGAGGCGGCGCGCGCGGGCGAAAAAGGTGCAGGATTTGCCGTGGTCGCTGACGAGGTTCGGATGCTGGCACAACTGACCAATCGTTCGGCCAAAGACATTCGAGCCGTGGTCGGTCGCGGGCGCCTCTCGACCGAAGCGGGGGTGGTCGAGGTCAGCGCCTTGCAAAAAATGATTGTCGAACTCGATAAACATTTACTCAATCTAAGTAATGAAACCGACATAGTTGAGCAGGCACTGGACCAGGGCGGCGACACGCTGAAGCGGCTCGACGGACGGATGACCGAGGTTGGCGATGCCGCGGGGCAGGTTGGGAGTATGCCAGCCCGTCGCGCTCACTGACTGTTTTGACAAGCGCATGGCGCAGTTGGGGTATCAGCCTATGGAACAGGGAGAATTTCCCCTCAGCGACCGCGAGTTTTCGCGGATCAAGAATCGGCTGTATTCGGTGGCTGGGATATCGCTGAGCGATGCCAAGCGGACGCTCGTTGTCTCGCGCCTCTCCAAGATTGTGCGCGGCTTGGCACTGTCGGGTTTTGACGCTTATGTCGATTACCTGGAAAGGGAAGGCAAGCCGCAGGATGGACAAGACTTCATCAATGCGCTGACCACCAATCTGACGCGGTTTTATCGCGAGGACCACCACTTCGACCACCTGCGTACCCATGTGGCGCAGTTGATTGCAGACCGACCACGCGGCAATCGCCTGCGGATCTGGTCGGCTGGCTGCTCGACCGGGCAAGAACCCTATACCATCGGCATGGACCTGCTCGCGGCCATGCCCGAGCTTAAGCGCTGGGACTTCAAAATTCTGGCAACCGATATCGACACTGCAGTTCTGGCCAAAGCGGCGACCGGTACTTACCCGGAATCGGAGTTATCGGGCTTGGCACCGCAGCGCGCCCGCCTTCTGGAACGAAGCCCCGATGGGGGCATCAAGGTGCCGGCAGCGGTGCGCGAATTGGTATCGTTCAAGCCATTGAATTTGATGGCACAATGGCCGGTTAGTGGGCCGTTTGATGCTATTTTCTGCCGCAATGTGGCGATCTATTTCGATAAGCCGACGCAAGGCGAAGTCTTTGGCAGATTTGCCAAACTAATGGCACCAGAAGGCTTTCTCTATATTGGGCATTCGGAAAACCTGGGCAGTGGTGGGGAGGGCTTCCGCGTTGTCGGAAAGACCATCTATCAATCACGCCAAAAAGCACAGAAGCGGGCTGTAGCATGATGATCAAGGTCCTGGTAGTTGACGATTCGGCCCTCATTCGCGAAGTGCTGACACGCACCCTAAGCCGGGAAGGCGACATTGTTGTCGTCGGTACGGCTACCGATCCCATTGAAGCCCGCGAAAAGATCAAGACGCTCAACCCGGATGTGGTGACGCTCGACATCGAAATGCCGAACATGAACGGCTTGCAGTTCCTGGACAAGCTGATGCGCCTGCGTCCGACGCCAGTGGTCATGGTGTCGACACTGACGACCAAGGGAGCCAGTGAGACACTCTTGGCGCTGGAACTTGGCGCTGTCGACTTTGTCGCTAAACCCAGTGCTGATCTGACAGGTGGAATCGAGGCGTTCGGAGCTGGCTTGCGGGATAAGATCCGAGCGGCGGCCAAGTCCGACGTTGGAGGTCGTGCCCATCGTGCCGATACACCCAAGGTTGCAGTGCGCACCGCTGCAGCGGCGGACGGAGCGCTAATCGCCATTGGCGCTTCGACTGGCGGCGTTGAGGCGATTCGGGCTGTCCTGACCACAATGCCGACCGATTGTCCGCCCATCGTTATCGCCCAGCACATGCCTGCTGGATTCACCGGCCGCTTTGCAGCGCGCCTTGATGAACTTTGTGCCATCAAGGTGGTCGAAGCCGAAGATCGAATGCCATTGTTGGTCGGCCACGCTTATGTGGCGCGGGGCGACTACCATTTGCGGGTCGAGCGCAGCTCGGGTCAGCTCAAATGTCGTTTAAGCCAGGACGATCTGGAGAGCGGGCACCGCCCCAGCGTCGACATCTTGTTTGAATCGGTCGCCAGCACCGTTGGGTCGCTGGCCGTGGGGGTCATTCTGACCGGAATGGGGCGTGACGGCGCCCGCGGCCTCAAACTGATGCGCGAGGCCGGCGCCTTCACAATCGGTCAAAGCCAGTCCTCGGCGTTGGTCTATGGGATGCCACGTGTGGCCTTCGAAGAGGGTGCCGTGATCGAGCAGGCGCCAGTGGAAGCGATCACTGCTCGGCTGGCGCAGGCCCTGAATCGGAAGAAATCGGCGGCCTAGCGTAGTTCGGGCGCTTGCCGCCCCAGGGGTTGAGACATTCGTAACGCTTATTGCCTAGGGTGAACGGATGGTTCGGGTAGTGCTGGGTGCGCTGAACAGGTGAGTTAAACGATGCCAAAAGCAAGCGCCGTGAGCGTTCTGATTGTCGATGACCAGCAGTCCATGCGCGGCATCTGCAAGTACATTCTCACCCAACTCGGGTTCAAGGACATTGTTGAGGCCAAAAGTGGCCGCGACGCCCTCGGCAAATTGGAAAAAGCCAATGTCGACCTGATCATCTCCGACTGGAACATGGAAGACATCGACGGTTTGACTTTGCTCAAGGTCATCCGCAAACACCCGCGGACCCAGGCTATGCCCTTTATCATGGCGACCGGCCGCTCGGACAAGGAACAGGTCAAGGAAGCGATTTCGTTTGGGGTAAACAACTATATTGTCAAACCCTATGATGCCTCGACGATGAAAAAGCGCATTGAGGCGGTTATCGGCGCGCTTTCCTAGCCAAAACGCCAAATCGTTTAATTTTGCAAATGCCGTCCTTTGGGCGGCGTTTTGCTTGGGTGCGTGTTTTCGCGCATTTCGGCTACAGCGACGCGATCAACGGGGCAAAGACGCTGTCCTGACTGGAGCCCGGATCGCACCATCAAAAATTTGAGGTACGTGCCCGTGAAATGTCGTCAACGAATCCTTAATGCCGTAAGTGTAATCTCGCTGAGGAGAAACGTTTCAGATGCCACTTTGGCGCAAAAACTAGCTTGCATGGGAAAATCGAATGTGGGGATTGCTGCGATTTTTGACTAACGTAAAATTGACGGTTGCGATCACGGCTTTGGTATTGTGCACCACAGTCGGATCCATAGCGGCAATGTCGACCGCCATTTATTTGAACCTGTTTGCGCAGTCGGTCACGGAGAGCCACGTGCAGCAACACACAAATATGGGTGTCGCCGTAACCATCCTGGCAGAGCTGCTGCAAAGCGCTCAGATGAAGTGGACAGACGAAGGGGAAATCGAAAGTCTTCGCACGTTCAGGCTCCGCCCCTTTGAAGACACCAAAGTGATTGATGCGGTGACCTTGGTTACCGAGCAAGACGCCACGATCTACGCTTATGACCCCGCGACACAAATATTCACGAGCTTGACGACAAGCGAAATGGCCGCCGACGGGACCCGTCGGACCGATCTCGTATTTGGCTCTGACAGTCCTGCGTTCGCCAATCTACTGGCCGGCGAGCAATATCTTGGTGAGTTCGATATTGCGGGCCATCCCAGTTTTGCCGCACTGGAGCCGATCCAGAACGCGACAGACGAGGTGATCGGTGCCGTTTTGGTTTCGACACCAAAAGCGGCAGTTGAGGCAAAGGCCGCCGGTGTGCTCGGCTTGATTGCTCTGGTTGGATTGGCCGTTACGGCCGTTTTCGGAGTGGTCGGCATGGTCGCGTCGCGGCTCATCAGTCGGCCGATTCCGAATTTGGCAGCAGCGATGTCGATCATATCGCAGGGGGATTATGAAACTGAGGTTCCCTATATTGATCGTGGCAACGAGATTGGTGCGATGGCCCGCGCGGTTGAGGTTTTCCGGGAGAATGGGTTGAAGGTAACGCAGAT
>CALRYQ010000008.1:0-151783 GCA_943372435.1 Devosia equisanguinis | reverse complement strand
CACGATCAACGCCTGCCGCAACCGATCAAGCGCGAAGGCTCCTGCCACCAGCAGCAGCCCCGCGCCAAGCCAAAGCCCGCCGATGAACCGAATATGGCTATCGCGTATGGCAAATTGGGCTTCATTGGTGACCACAAAAGAGCTCTCGGCACCCTGCCAGCCAAGCGTCTTGATCCCGCCTAACCCTACATTGAGCCCCAAAAATATGACGACCAGCCCGACAATGAAAAGCACGACACGTAAGGCGATACTGGACCTGGTCATTTAACTTTTTCCGCCGATCCGCCGGCACGGATCATGATGGCGCCGGTGAATATCAACCATAGGGTTAAGCCAAGAAATCCCACAATAGTGAAAAGGCTGAATATCTCCCCCGATTGCCCCAGAGCGATCGCCACCCCCTCGTTTGTGCCAATAGCGATCCCCGCAGCCGTCACCAGGCCGATACCAGCGGTGACCCGACTTTTTTCGCGCCATTGCAGCAACGACACCAGCACGACGAACATTGACGTCAGCAATTGACCGATGTGCTCGCCAATCGCGACCCCACCATATTGGTTGATCAGCTCAAAAGCGCTCACTGCCGCCAGGCGTTGCGCCTCGCTGGCAAGCGGGTCGACATAGGTCTTGGCAAGACCAGGAACCACAAACACCCAGCGCCAGAGTCCAACCACCTGCATCACACCTGCCAGGCTCCCGACCACCGCCGCCCCGATTGCCAATGCCGGATGTTGACCGATCCGGTTGGGGCGCAAACCCAGCGCGATCGACAATGGAATAAACAGCAACGCCGCCAATGCAAAGGCGTGCCAGGTCAGGATCAATTGGCCACCACCCGCATCAAACAGCGCGAGCACCTCGCCCGCTGGTCGGCGCAACACGGCCGGGTAGTCAAATTGGGATGCCAAAAGGGCGTAGGGAATATTGAAGGCAATGGCGGTGGCGATGGTAAACCCGCCAATCAGGCTTGCTGGAGTGGGATAAAGCTTGGTCATTTCACGCCCCGTTTCTGGGCAAGTCATCATAACTCACCATCCAGTGACATAAGAGATATCACCTTACGGTGACAATGGCAACCCCGCACCCAACTGTCCCGTCTCCCGGCCGCCAGTACCGGCGGCTCAATCCAGACAATGCTGCTTTTTGATGACAAATCACCAGTCAGTGACTAAGTGTGGGCGATGATTGCCCAGGAGGCACCGTGTCGGAAAATAAAAGCATCGCCCGAACAAGGGATCGCGCCGCAACAGAAGCCGCGCTGGTCAAGGCTGCCCGTGCAGTGCTGGCCGAGGCAGGATTCCAGGGCTTGGGGGTCAACGCCATCGCCCGCGCCGCTGGCTGCGATAAGCAATTGATTTACCGCTATTTTGGTGGTGTCGAAGGCTTGGTCGACGCCATCGGTGCGCAAATTTCCGAAGACCTTCGACTTGGCCTGCAACCATTACTCGCTCTTGGGCAGCCCGCCAGCTATCAGGATCTGGTTGAGCGCCTGCTGCTGGGATTTCTGGAACTGCTGCGCGCCGACCCTTTGATGCAGAAGATCATGGCCTGGGAAATTGCCGAGCCCTCGGCGTTGGTACAGCGCCTGACATTGGCCCGTTCCAAAGGTCTGATGCTGTGGATCGCGCAGAGCCGTGGCACGCTCGCTCCGCGTGAGGACATGGACGTTCCAGCCACCAACGCAGTGCTGCTGGCCGCCATCCAGCATCTGGTCCTGGCAGGAGCCACTGCCGGGCAATTTGCCGGATTGCCTCTGAAGACTTCGAGCGATTGGGATCGTGTGCGGTCGGTCATCAAGACCCTGGTTGGTGTTGCCTACGCTCGCTCCTGAACCGCGAGCCGCACCATTGCCATCCCGCAAAACGCCAACAAAAAACGGCGCCCCAAGGGACGCCGTTTCCAGATTGGAGGATATGCGATCTCAGTTGATGCGGTAGCGAATGGTGCTGCGCACTTCGTGGATCCAGTTGTTGGCGATGTCAAAGCCCATTGGGGCCGGCTGACCGCTGCTGATATTTGCCAGGTAGATCGCGCGGTATCCGATATCGGCCGTAAAGGCACCAAAATCATAACCAGCGCCAACCATACCGGCTGCTGCGAGGGACCAATTGCCACCGCTCGGGATGGGATTACCGACGGGGGAGACAATAGTGACCTCATTATGGGCCCCACCAACACCGGCGCCGACATAGCCGAACATCCCACCGGCTGCGGTATATCCGTCGCCACCAAACGAGAAGTCATAATAAGCATTCGCCATGGCGATTGTTGACCGCAAATTCAACGAATAGACACCTGGGAACGGGTGTGGCGCCAGTTTGGTCAGCGACATGCCCATGTTACCGACCACGTCGATCGTGCCGTCCACGCGCAGCCCAGTGCCGGTTTCATAACCAAAGCCGGCGCCGTAGCTATAGCCATAACCAAGCTTATCGATTGGAAAGATGACGCCGCAACCGCAGAGGTCGTCATGGCTGACTTCTTTGGCCCACAGCAGGTTCGCTGCGGCGCTGCCGCGCAGGTAGAAAGCGCCTTGGACGCCATAGTCGACGTCCGGGATATCGATCACGGGAGGGTATTCAGGGAAGTCGGCGGCCATTACTGGACCAGCCACTAGAGTGGCTCCTGCCACCAAGATCGCAGCGATCAGCTTGCGCATGAGAAATTCCTTCAAAATTGCCACGACACCAGTCGATTGACTGTCACTATCGGACAACTTTCTTAAATCTCACTTAACCTAAAGATTTAACCCTAACACTTTCCCATTATTTCAATTTGTTAACGAAAACTAACGCTTACGGTATCGACGCCAAGCAACGCCCCGCCACAAAAATGAATGGTCCGGCTGTTCTTTCCAAACAACCGGACCAAAGGATCAACAAAACAAATAGGTGTTAGAGGCTGTTCCGGATCGCGTCTTCAATGTCGCCGACCACGGCTGCGACCAGGGCCGCATCATCGGCTTCCCCCATAACCCGAATGACCGGTTCGGTTCCAGATTCACGGATCACCAGCCGACCACCGCCACCAAGACGAGCCGTTCCATCGGCAATCGCAAGCTTGACCGTCTTGTGCTCGAGCGGTTTTCCGGCCTTGAAGCGAACGCTGCGCAGCAATTGCGGCACCTTTTCAAACCGGGAGCAGATTTCGGAAACTGTCCGCTCCTCTTGCTTTAGCACCGCAAGCAGTTGCAGCGCCGCCACCAACCCGTCACCCGTCGTGGTGAAATCGGACAGGATAATGTGACCGGACTGCTCCCCGCCGACGTTAAAGCCTTTGGCGCGCATCGCCTCAAGCACATACCGATCGCCCACTTGGGTCCGCTCCAGCGTCAACCCGATCGAGCCCAGATAGCGTTCCAGCCCGAGATTGGACATCACGGTCGCGACAATACCACCACCGGTGAGCAATTCCCGCTGCAACCAGCTGTGGGCAATCACGGCCATGAACTGGTCGCCGTCCACCACATTGCCCTTTTCGTCGATGATGATGACGCGGTCAGCGTCGCCATCGAGCGCAATGCCAATATCGGCGCGGGTTTCGCGCACCTTGGCCACCACTGCCTCCGGCGCCGTCGAGCCGACTTTGTGGTTGATATTGAACCCGTCGGGCTCGGCGCCAATGGTAAAAACCTCGGCGCCCAACTCCCACAGCGCCACCGGCGCCACCTTGTAGGCCGCGCCATTGGCACAATCGAGCACCACTCTCAGCCCAGCCAGGTCAGTACCGCGCGGCAGTGTGCGCTTGGCATATTCGATATAGCGGGTCCGCGCTTCCTCGTCGCGATGGGCTCGGCCAATACCGTGCCCATGGGCCAGAAATCCTGACATGTCGCTGTCGATCATCTGCTCGATCTCAGCCTCGACTTCATCGCTGAGCTTGTAGCCGTCCGGACGGAACAGCTTGATCCCGTTGTCTTCGTATGGATTGTGCGAGGCCGAAATCATCACGCCCAGATCAGCGCGAAGAGACCGCGTCAACATCGCCACGGCTGGGGTCGGCATTGGCCCCAAAAGGTAGACATCCATGCCGACGGCGGTGAAGCCTGCGGTGAGCGCATTCTCGATCATATAGCCCGAACGACGTGTATCCTTGCCGATCACCACGCGGTTACGATGGTCGCCCCGCACAAAGGTTCGCCCGGCCGCCATACCCACTTTAAGCGCCAGCTCAGGCGTCAGCTTGGGCCCATTGGCTGGGCCACGAATACCGTCAGTGCCAAAATATTTCTTACCCATGACTATGCTTTCTCGTCTCGCCCCAACGCCATCCTGCAGGGCGACGCCTATGGCGTCAATGAACAGCTACGCCCTCTTACCGTTCAAGTCTTAACGGCAGTTTTCGACTGCCAATGGGCAGACAAAATCAAAAAGGGGCCGCCTGTGCGGCGACCCCTGATTGTATCCAGTCCTAGCTTCCCGGCTGCGGCTCAAGCCCAGCCTCGGGCGGCGCGTCGGGACGCTTCTTGCCCGCCTTGCCGGCCGAGGGCACACCAGAAGCCTTGGGCGGCTGGTCCCCCTCGTCGGGACGGAATGGTTGCTTGCCATCCATCAGGTCGCGCAGCTCGTCGCCAGTCAGCGTCTCATATTCGAGCAACGCCTGGGCAATGGCCTCCCACTGGTCGTGGTAGCTGGCCAGAACGCGCTTGGCCGAAACCTCGCCATCCTCGATCAGCTTGCGCACTTCCTGGTCGATCAACTTGGCGGTGTCATCGCTCATATTGGTCGACTGTGTCATCGAATGGCCGATGAACACTTCCTGCTCGCTGGACTTGTAGCGAACGCGGCCGAGCTTTTCGCTCATGCCCCATTCCATCACCATCGATCGGGCCAAGCTTGTCGCCATCTGGATATCGCCCGAAGCCCCGCTGGTGACCTTTTCGGCCCCAAATTTGAGGATCTCGGCTTCACGGCCACCAAACAACATGGTCAGGCGGGCCAGCGCCTTTTCCCGCGAGAACGAATAGCTGTCGCTTTCGGGCAAGGTCATCACCATGCCCAAGGCGCGCCCGCGCGGAATAATGGTCGCCTTATGGATTGGATCGATCCCGGCTACCTTGAGCGCGATAATGGCATGGCCCGCTTCATGATAGGCGGTCAGCTTCTTTTCGTCTTCGGACATGGCCATGGTGCGGCGTTCGGCGCCCATCATGATCTTGTCTTTGGCGTCTTCAAATTCGGCATGGGTGACAAAACGCTTATTGCGTCGTGCCGCCAAAAGCGCAGCCTCGTTGACCAGATTCATTAAGTCCGCGCCCGAAAAACCGGGCGTCCCACGGGCCAGCGTCTTGAGGTCCACATCGGGTGCCAATGGCACTTTGCGCACATGCACCTTCAACACTTTTTCGCGACCGGACACGTCGGGATTGGGCACCACGACCTGGCGATCAAAGCGACCGGGACGCAGCAGCGCCGGGTCCAGCACGTCCGGACGGTTGGTCGCCGCGATCAGGATAATGCCTTCATTGGCCTCAAACCCGTCCATCTCGACCAGCAATTGGTTGAGCGTTTGTTCGCGTTCGTCGTTACCACCACCCATGCCGGCGCCACGCTGGCGACCGACAGCGTCGATTTCGTCGATAAAGATAATGCACGGGGCATTTTTCTTGGCCTGTTCGAACATGTCGCGCACACGAGACGCGCCCACACCAACGAACATTTCAACAAAGTCCGACCCCGAAATGGTGAAGAACGGCACATTGGCTTCGCCAGCGACCGACCGGGCCAGCAGGGTCTTACCCGTGCCCGGAGGTCCAACCAGCAGCACGCCGCGAGGAATACGACCGCCCAGGCGCTGGAACTTGCCCGGATCGCGCAAGAACTCGACGATTTCTTCAAGGTCCTGTTTAGCCTCATCGACGCCGGCGACGTCTTCAAACGTCACTTTGCCGTGGGTTTCGGTCAACAGTTTGGCGCGCGACTTGCCAAAGCCCATGGCGCCGCCACGACCGCCGCCCTGCATCTGGCGTATAAAGAAGAACCACACCCCGATGATGACAATAAACGGCAGCCACGAGGACAGCAGCACCGACCAGAACGGGCTCGACTCAGGGGCTTGCGCGGTGATCGCCACATTGCGCTCCTCAAGTCGGCTGATCACATCAGCCCCCTGGGGAATAACAGTCTGGAACCGCGTTCCGTCGGCAAGCGCCCCACCAACAACGTCATCGGTGATGGTAACGGCGGTGACTTTGCCCGCCATGACATCAGAAATGAACTGGCTGTAGCTCTTGTCGGCGACCGCGACACCGCGCGCCGACGACTGGAAAACCTGAAACAGACCCATCAACATAAAAAGTATGACGAGCCATATGGCGAAGTTGCGGAAATTTCCGTTCATCAATTCTGTCCCGGATGGCTGGCGTAAGGAAACGCCGAATAGGTGTGCCGAATGTATGTCCCGCGCTGGGGTGTTACAAGGGTAAGCCCTGCGGCCCTTTTTGCGCGGCGTCCAGTCTTTTTGACCCCATTGGGTTAATACGCCCTCACAATGGCCCGGGTCCAGTGCTCACAGCCGGGATTGTTTTTGCCCGCCTGCCCGGCTCGGGGGCAATGCTGATCTGTGTTGCGGCACGCCGAACCATGCACCCGTGCAGGGTGCGCCCACCAAAGTCCGCCTCATCCATGAGCGCCGCATAAAGCGCCTCGACTGCGCCAATTGCCCGCGATTTCTTGCCGGCTCCGGCGCTCGCTAGGACCTGGGAGAGCAGCGCAATGGCCACTGCAGGGGGCAATGCCACCAGGCCCTGCCGGTCGATGAGGGCGCTGCCACTGCCCTGGCGCGAAACGATCTGCGCCAAAGCCGCGACAACTGCGCCTGCGATAGCCTCATGAGCCTGTCCCATGCGATCGGCAAATTCGCCCAATCGCCTGGCATCCAGGCCAAGTTCCGCCAGTTGCGGCAAAACTTTGCGCCAGCGCACCCGTTCATAATGCGCGTCGCCATTGGATGGATCTTCAGCCGGAGTGAGCCCGACGCTCGTCACCACCGCTCGCAAGGCGACGGGATCAACCTTCAGCAATGGCCGAAAAATCCTGACACCGGCGACATCGGAAAACGCCCCCATGCCTCGAAGTCCCTCGATACCGCTGCCATGGGCCATGCGCATCAAAACCGTTTCGGCCTGATCGGTGCGGTGGTGTGCCGTCAGCAACACCTTGACGCCATCATCCTTCATGGCCACCCCAATCAACCGATAGCGCGCGTTTCGGGCCGCTTCCTGAAGTCCGGTTTTGGGGTGTGGCCCGGTCCAGACCAGGCCTCGCGCCAAAACACCAAGGTCCTGCGCCACCGCCAAAACCATTGCCACTTCCGCACGCGCTTCCGGGCGCAGGCCATGGTCGACTGAATAGACAATCAATTTAATGTTACGCGGGTTCGCCCAGCGTTGCGCCAACACCAGCATCGCCAGGCTGTCGGCGCCGCCGGAGACGGCCAGCCCCAACAATTTCTGATCCTTGACCGGCGCAAACAATGTCGCGACGGCCTTGTCGCCATCCAGCAAACTCACGCCGGCGGGCATTGCGCCTTGGCCTGTTCCTGCCCGAGGCGCGCCACAAACGCTGGCGTTAGATTGGTGTAGCGTTTTTCGATCTCTGAAAACGTCCGACACGCCGTGTCGCGTTCTTCGGCCCCTGCCAACGACATGCCCAGACGCAGCAATAGATCAGGGGCGCGCGGGGAATCGGGTTGTTTCTGAAACGCCGTCAGCAACACGTTGGCGGCCTCCTGATAGGCCTGCCGCTGCAACAGCGCTTCACCCAGCCAATTGGCGGCATCGGCATATTGAGGGCTATCCGGATACAGCTCGATATATTGGCCGAACTGGTCTTCGGCGAATAAATAGTCGCCACGCAGAATGGCTTCATAGCCAGCCCCATATTGGGCGTCGGCGTCCTTATTATCGGTGGCGACCGCGCCTGGATCAAAGTTGAGGTCCAGCGGTGCGCCTGTTCCAAGCGCGGTGCTGCCACTTTGACCCGTACCCGCCAACGGGTCCCCCGATACGCCAAGCGTGTCGACGCCAACAGCGGTGCCGGCGTTCGTGAAATTTGGGTCCAACTCGGCCTCGCCCGGCAGCGCCACGACGCCCTGCTCTGGAATGTCGGTCGGCGCCACATTTGGGTCCTGCGGCAACGCCCCGGCGGGCGTCACGCCCCCGGATTGGGTTACCGCATCAGTTTTTCCCCCAGCACCGCCTTCAAGCGCCTGGAAACGTGCTTCATTGTCCTGGGTCATCCGGTCAAGCAAGGTCTGCATTTGGGTCAGTTGAAACGTCAATCCATCGACCTGCCCGCTCAGCTGGCGAACCTGTTCCTCAAGCTGCTGGATGCGAACGGCCAGTTGGGCCGCTTCCTGGGTTTGCGCCAATTGCATTGGCGCCGGATCAGCATCGCTGCGAACAACCGAACCAATATTGGCTGGCGGTAAGGCTCTCGTCGCCGCCGAAGCGATGATTGGAGTGGCAACACCAAGCAGCAGCGCCACGGCAATAGCGACGCCTAGACTGTGTCTGGGTCGGATCGTCACAAACTTCACCACAAAACTCCATTCTGGCCCGGATCAGGCCGCACATTGACTGCTAAAGACCAGTCAATAAAGTCCAAACTTGGTCAAAACAAAGCGCCGGGGCCAATTTCTGGCTCCCGACGCTCTCGCTTTTCATTCGCGCTGGACTTTGCCGCAACGCCCGGGGGGCGTCGCAATCAGCTCTATTGGACGACAGTCACAGCACGGCGGTTTTGGCTCCAGCACGAGATGTCGTTGCAGATCGCAACGGGGCGCTCTTTGCCGAAGGATTTGGAGGTAATGCGTTGGGCGTTGACGCCACGCGCCACCAGGTAATTGACCACGATGGATGCACGACGGGCACCCAGTGCAATATTGTATTCACGTGTACCGCGTTCGTCAGCATGGCCTTCGATCAAGATGCGATAATTGCCATATTGGTTGAGCCATGCGGCCTGCTTGTCCAGCGTCGCTGTCGCCGTAGCGGTCAACGCCGAGGAATCCGACTCAAAAAACACGCGATCGCCAACCGAAACCAGAAATTCCTGCTGGCTGCCGGGTGCACCACCGCCTGGTCCGAGATTGCCCACTCCGGTCGCCGGAGTACGTGAACACGCCGCCACTGCGACGAGAAGAACGACCAGCGCGAACGCACGAAGACCGTTGGTGATGGGTGCGAGAGTCAGCATCCGTTAGCTCCTGAAAGGCGATAATCTTAAGCGTCGTATTTACCGCGCTTAATCTTAAGACCGGGTTTGGCAGCATAGTTAATCTTTACCTATTCCGGCGCCAATGTGGCAGGAATCCGGGCTTTTCCGTGATGTTGCCAAAATGACGCAGTAGGCGCCGCAATCACGTTAAGGTTAAATCCACAGCGCCCCAAGGCCCAAAAAACCGCGGTTTCATCCGGCAATTTCGTCAGCACCGGGCTGGCGTCCCAGGACGCGACCCAGCCGCCAGCGCATCGGTTTTGCAACTGAGGCTTACCCCCGGAGCGCCGACCAGGCCGGATCGGACGCATAGCTTTCAGTGGAAATCGTTTGGGCATTGCGGCCCCAGATATCGACCGACATCAATTTGGGGCCGTCATTACCACCTGGGTCCTGAAAGAACATGATCACCCGACCATTGGGGGCCCAAGTGGGCCCTTCGGCGTGGAAGCTCGAATACAGCATCCGCTCGCCCGAGCCATCTGGGTTCATGATGCCGATATTGAACTGACCACCCGACTGGCGGGTGAAGGCAATCAAATCGCCCTTTGGCGCCCAGACCGGGGTCGAATAGCTGCCCTGACCGAAGCTGACCCGCTGGGCCTGCCCGCCACTTGCCGCCATGATGTACAATTGGGGCGAACCGCCACGGTCGCTTTCAAAAATAATGCGGCTGCCATCGGGCGAATAAGAAGGACCCGTATCAATGGCCGCCCCGGAGGTCAGCTGTGTCGGCTGCCCGCCGCTGGTGGCAATCGAATAGATATTGGTCGCACCATTGGCCTCAACCGAAAACGCGATTTGGCTGCCATCGGGCGAAAACCGTGGCGCAAAAGTCATGGCGCCGAACGAGCCGAGGCGCTGTTGCTTGCCGGTCGACAATTGCAGCAGATAGACCTGCGGATTGCCGTCGTCAAAATTCATGTAGCAAACCAGATCATTGTTCGGCGAAATCCGCGGCGTCAAAGCCAGGGTGCGCCCCTCGGTCAGATATTGGGCATTGGCGCCGTCCTGATCCATGATCGCCAGCCGCTTGACGCGATTGGCTTTGGGTCCGCTTTCGGCAACATAGACCACCCGCGTGTCAAAATAGCCGGTGCCCCCGGCAAGCGACTCATAAATCGCATCGGCAATGATATGGGCAACGCGGCGCGAACTATTGGGGTCGGTGTTATAGGATTTGCCGACGACCTGCGCCGCCTGCTGGGTGTCCCACACCCGCACCGACGAAGAGATCTGCCCGCCGCGCTCCACGGCCCCCATCACCAGCGCGTCCACATTGACGCTGCGCCAGGTGGCAAAGTCCGGCGTGTTGGCAACATCGCCGACTTGGACCGGCAACGAGGCCGGGTCGAGCGGCAGGAACAGTCCCGAACGCTGCAAATCGGCGCGCACAATGTCGGCAATCTCTTTGCCGAAAGCTGGGTCCGACGAAGCAAAGTCGGGAATGGCGATTGGCAGCGGCTGGAAATTGCCGCCGTTCACATTGACCTCGACCAGCGCCGATGCGGCCCGGCTTGCGGCCAGAGTAACGCCGCTGGCAAGTCCGAGCTTAAGGGCGGTTCGGCGGGTAAACAGTGTCATTGTCTCATCCATCAGTTCAAACTGGGCCGCCTGGGCGACCCGCTTATTGGTCTCGCGCGTCAAAGTTGACGCGAACATCTTGGCCCGCTGCCATAGCATATGGGCCACATCGATTAATCGCCCGCACCGCAGCCCCGGCAAACGCCACGCCCAACTGGTCGCTCGCCTGCTGCACCACGCGTGGCGCGCTGGAAATATTGCCGTTGGCATCGATGGAAAAATCCACCTGCACCGTCAATGCCGCTTCCGCTGCGCCAGGTGGGGTGAACAGGCACCCTCTGATTTGCGCGCCCAGCGCATCGATTGCCGACTGGCTCAGCGTTGCGGCCGTGCCCGTATCCTTGCCCAAAGTGGGCTCGCCGCCTTCTCCGGTGGTCGCCCCGGTGGATGTATCCTTGTTGATAATGGCAGAAATATCGTCGGCCAACGAGGCATCAAGTTCGCTGGTTGCGTCCTGCTGGCGTTTGGCCTCCGCCGCCGCCTTGGCGTCAGCCACTTTTTTGGCCTCGGCCGCCTTGGCAGCGGCGAGTTTTTTTGCCTCTTCTTCTTTTTTCTTCTTGGCCTCGGCGGCAGCCACTTCCTGCTGCTTTTTGAACTCGGCGCGCTTCTGCTCAAGATTGGCCGGTCGCACGATCGGCACCGGCGCCACATTGGTGGGAACAGTTGGTGCTGCGGCCAGCACGGGCACCGGGGTTGGCTCTGGCTCCGGGGTCGGCTCCGGAATTGGCTCAGGTGTCGGTTCTGGCGTGGGTTCAGGTTGGGGCGCTGGCTCAGGAACCGGTTCGACCACCGGTTCTGGCGCAGGAGTTGGTCGGGTTTCTGGGGTCGGCGCCGTATTGGTCACCGGGGCGGGCGTTGGAATGTCAGCCGCCTGCGGCTTGGGCTGGTTGACCTCGGTATTGCCGGTGGGCTTGGCAATCTCGGCCGGTGTATCGCTCTGCACAATCGAGGGCGTTTCTGTGTCAACCACGGTGCTGTCGAGCGAGCCAGCGCGGATATTGGTGAAATCGGACAACGGCACCAGATCAACGGTAATCGATTCCACCGACACCGGGTCGAGCTTGGACGCCCCCAGGCTGACCAGGCCGATGGTCAGTAGGACGACGTGAGCGACAACCGAAGCGGCAATGCCGATGCGCATGGCTCTGGTTACCTCGGAGCCTGTTCCGTAATCAGGCTGATCTTGGAAAAGCCCCCGGCCGAGAGCAGGCCCATGACCTTCATCACCGAGCCATAATCGGCGCTGGTGTCGCCGCGCAAGAACAGGCGCGCCTCGGTACCCTCGGTGGCCAGCGCGGTAATCTGAGTGATCAGGTCACCCTCGGCAACCTGGTCTTCATTGAGATAGATCACCCCGTCAGGGGTAACCGATACGGTGATTGGCTGCGCCTCGCTGGTCAGCTCTTTTGCGGCCGTCTGCGGCAAATCTAGCGGTACACCCGATGTCATCATCGGCGCCGCCACCATGAATACGATGAGCAGCACCAGCATCACGTCAACCAGTGGGGTGACATTGATATCGCTCATCACCGCCTTCTTGGCGCGTCCTCGGCGGCGTCCGCCGCTGCCCCCTCTGCCACCGGCCGATCCCATGCCCATGCTATTTGCCTCGGGCTTCGAGTTGGCGGCTCAGAATGGTCGAAAACTCATCGGCGAAGCCTTCGAGCCGGCCGATCATTTTGCCCGCGTCGGAGGACAATTTGTTATAGGCAATAACCGCTGGAATTGCGGCCACCAGACCAATCGCGGTTGCAAACAAGGCCTCAGCAATCGGACCAGCGACAACCGCCAGACTGGTACTGGATGAGGACGCAATTGCGGTGAAGGCATTCATGATGCCCCAAACGGTGCCGAACAGGCCAATGAACGGCCCAGCCGAACCAACCGTCGCTAGAAAGGTCAGGCGCTTTTCCAGATGTTCGCTTTCGCGGGCGATGGCCACATCGAGCACTTTGTCGAGCCGCTGCTGCATACCGACATAGGACGATGCATTTTGCTCGTGGCTGCGCTTCCATTCCTTCATCGCCGCCACAAACACCGCGCCCAGCCCGCCCGAGGCTTTTTCGGACTGCGCCTGATAAAGCTCCTCCAGCGACTGCCCCGACCAGAATATCCGTTCAAACCGGTTCATCTCGCTGGCGGCCCGGCGATAATACATGGTCTTGTCGATAATGATGGCCCAGCACCAGATCGAAGCGCCCAGCAGCCCGAGCATCACACCCTTGACCACCCAATCTGCGGCCCAGAACAAGCCCCAGATAGAAAAGTCGATGTGCGGAGCGGCGGCTCCCACTGCATCCATGGCTTCCATGCGGTGATCCTTTTCGACCCGGTCCAGATGACCGACCCCTGCTGCTGATGCGATGGGGTCGAAATTTGTCAAATTTAAGAGAAATTGCCCGGATTTCCGGCCTTTAGCGGCCAGAGCACCCAGCAACTCTCCCTTTGCCGCAATTATGGTCAAGGATTGGTTAACAAAACTTGTCACCACCGACCCTGGCGATCCGCTCAGGCGCCCAGCCGCTCCCGCAGCAATTTGGGTAGCCGCGCCGCCCCGCCGGTGGTCTTGATCGCCACCACCTCGACGCTCGCGGTGGCCAAAACCTTCTGCTCCCGCAGTATCGTTTGCGCCAGCAGCAGCCGCACCCCGGTCAATGACACCACCCGCGTCTGCACATCCAGCATATCGTCGATATGGGCCGCCCCCTCGAACCCGATCTGCATCGCGCGCACCGCAAACGCGATCCCGTCCTTGGCCAGTTCGGAATGATGCACGCCCAGATCGCGCAAGAACTCGGTGCGACCCCGCTCGAAGAAATGCAAATAGGCGGCGTGATAGACGTTCCCGGAAAAGTCGGTGTCTTCGTAATAGACGCGAACAGGGAAGTGGTGGACCCTCATGGCTTGAAGGTAACGCCGCGTTCGGCCATTGCTGGAGCGAGGATATCGACGCTGCGCGGACCCACGCCATGGAGGGCCAGAAAATCCTCGACGCGCCACATTGCCAGATCAGCAAACGTCAGGATGCCGACGCTGGCCAGCGCCCGCTCCGCAGGCTTACCGACCTTGACCGTCTCGGCAATAGCGTCGCGCTTGCTCAATCGTCCGCCTCCGGCTCTTCAAACAAGCTCGCCTGCAAGCCGACAAATCCCTGCGGCACGGCAAAGCCGATATGCTGGAACGCCGCCCCCGTCAGCATCCGCCCGCGCGGCGTGCGCTGGATAAAGCCTTGCTGGATCAGATAGGGCTCAACGATTTCCTCAATCGCGTCGCGCGGTTCGCTCAGCGCCGCTGCAATCGTATCAATGCCGACGGGCCCGCCATTGTAGAATTCAGCAATGGTGGTGAGATAACGCCGGTCAAGCTGATCCAGCCCGCGCGCATCGACATCGAGCCGCAACAGCGCCTTGTCTGCCACCGCCCGGGTAATCTCCCTGGCGCCATCGACCAAAGCAAAATCGGTGACGCGGCGCAGCAGCCGTCCGGCAATACGCGGCGTACCGCGCGAGCGACGGGCAATTTCCATCGCCCCGTCCGAGGACATCGGCGTGCCCATCAACCGCGCCCCGCGCTCAACGATCAGCACCAGCTCTTCGGGCGTATAAAAATTGAGCCGCACCGGAATGCCGAAGCGATCGCGCAGCGGCGTGGTCAACAACCCGGCGCGGGTTGTCGCCCCCACCAGCGTAAACCGGGCCAGATCGATTCGAACCGAACGGGCCGATGGCCCCTCCCCGATAATCAGGTCGAGCTGAAAATCCTCCATCGCCGGATAGAGCACTTCTTCAATCGCCGGGTTGAGCCGGTGAATCTCGTCGATAAACAACACATCGCGGTCTTCCAGATTGGTCAACAGCGCAGCCAGATCCCCGGCCTTGGCAATGACCGGGCCGGAGGTGGCTCGAAAACCAACGCCCAGCTCGCGCGAAATGATCTGTGCGAGCGTGGTCTTGCCCAGCCCAGGGGGCCCCACAAACAACACATGATCGAGCGCCGCGCCGCGCCGCTTGGCCGCTTCGATAAACACTTCCAGATTGGCCCGCGCTGCGGCCTGCCCAACAAACTCGGAAAAGCCCGATGGTCGCAATGCCACATCCAGCGGCTGGTCGCGCCCGGCCTCGGGCGAGGTCAATTTGGTCAAGAACTCAACTCCCGCAGACCGAGCCGGATCAGTTTTTCAGTGGCTGTCGCCTCACCCTCTTTGGCGATCACCCGCGCCACCGCTGCCGAGGCCTGCGCACTCGAATAGCCCAAATTGGTCAGGGCCGAGACCGCGTCGGCCACCGGCCCGCTCGCGACGCCATCGCCCAGCGCGCTCTGCAGGCCCAGAACACCGGCATCAATGCCGCCGTGAGCGGGCACCTTGCCCTTGAGTTCGGTGACAATGCGCACCGCCAGTTTTGGACCCACACCATTGGCACGCCCGATCATCGCCTTGTCCTGCAAAGCGATGGCGCTGGAAATCTCTCCCGGCGACAATGTCGACAGGATCGCCAGCGCCACTTTGGAGCCAACGCCCTGCACCGATGTCAGCAGCTCAAACCAGGCTTTTTCGCCCTCGCTGCCAAAACCATAAAGCCGGATCAAATCTTCGCGAACCAGCATTTCAATAAACAGCACCGCCGCTTCGCCAACGCGCGGCAGTCCCTGCAAAGTGCGGCTGGAACAGAACGCCTGATAGCAAACCCCGCCGACATCGAGCAGCACGTGATCATCGCCGAAACTATCGACCATGCCTTTGAGCTTGCCGATCATGCCTGGGCCCTCAGCCGCATGGTTGCGACCCGATGATGGGCGTGGCAGATGGCGATCGCCAGCGCGTCGGCCGCGTCGGCGCCCTTGAAACTGGCTGTTGGCAGCAGGATTTTGACCATGGCTCCGATTTGATCCTTGTCGGCGTGTCCGGTGCCCACCACCGATTTCTTGACCAGATTAGTGGCATATTCAAACACTGCAACGCCCCGCGCCGCCGGCGTCATCAACACCACGCCGCGGGCCTGCCCCAGCAGCAGCGCCGATTGGGGCCCCTTATTGACAAAGGTTTCCTCCACCGCAGCCTCGTCAGGGGCAAACTGATCGATCAATTCCCCAAGGCCCAAAAACAGCTGGGCCAGCCGCTCTGCCAGCGGCAAATCTGTCGGCGGTGTCAGCGTGCCGCAGCCAACAAAACGCAGGCGATTTCCCTGCGTTTCGATCACACCCCAGCCACAGCGCCGCAGCCCTGGATCGATCCCGATGATTCGCACCGTTTCGTTCATTGCTAACCTTTAATCACCTCGGCTCAGCCTACCAAGCACAATGTGAACAAAGCAGAAACAGATTCGGTGGAAAACGCTGATCCGTCAAACTTCATCAATCTTGGCAACACAATCTTCAGTCCACTGACCCTAATGCAGTGTCGGGAATGCAGGGATGGCGCAATGAACAACCGTCGGGGCGATTTAGCCAAGCAATCAGGCTCGGGTCACAAGCGCCGCGCAGCAATCATCACCACGGCCATTGTCGCGGTGTCGTCCGTGCTGACCCTATGGATCATGGCTGTCTTGTCCGGCGCCCTCAGTGTTCCGAGCCTGGTTGTGGCCATCGTCACGCCCAAAATCGTGGGCGTGCCCCTGCTGTTCTACATCCTGCACAAACACCTGCAATTGCGCACGGCCAATAAACGGTTGCACATTCTTTCGACCACCGACTGGTTAACCGCCTGCCTCAATCGCGGCGCATTCACCGAGCGCGTTGTCACCGATCTTGGGCAGGTTGCCGGCAATGAGTTGGTCAGCGTCGCCCTGCTCGTAATTGACGCTGACAATTTTAAAAGCGTCAATGATCGCTTTGGTCATTTGCAAGGTGATGCCGCGCTGCAATTGATTGCCCAGGCCATTCGCACCAATGTCCGCTCCACCGATGTTGTCGGTCGGCTGGGGGGCGAAGAGTTCGGCGTTTACCTGCACGACGCAAATGCTGAAATTGCCGATCAGATTGCCCAGCGCATTCGCCTGGCAGTCGCAAAACTGGCGTTTTCACCCGATGGCCAGTCCTGCCCTTTGTCGGTCAGCATTGGCGCCGCCGCCTTCAACAAGCCCACCAGTTTCGAACAAATCTATGGCCTTGCCGATCAGCGCCTGTTCGGCGCCAAACGGGCTGGGCGCAACCGGGTCGGCAGTGCCAGGCCAGAGGATCAACTGTCGAGCCCGACTGCGACCAGCACCACTGGTTAGCGCCTGTCCGACGCGCCCGGGTAACTCAGCAGAGCCGGTCTGCCATTATTCCCTTAGGCGTCGAGCTTGGCCATGTCTTCGTCGCTCATCTCGAAGTTGGAATAGACGTTTTGCACGTCGTCATCTTCTTCAAGCGTCGCGATCAGCTTCATCAGGGTCGCGCCCTTTTCAGCATCGATTGGCGTGCTGGTCTGCGGCTTCCAGATCGCCTTGACCGAGACCGCTTCGCCCAACACTTTTTCAAGCGCGGCGGCAACATCGACCATTGCCTCAAACGAGGTGTAGACCCAATGGCCCTCTTCGTCACTTTCGACGTCATCGGCACCGGCATCGATCGCCGCTTCCATGATCTTGTCGGCCGAACCGGCCTTGGCCGCGTATTCGATCTCGCCGATCTTGTCGAACATGAACCCGACCGAATTGGTTTCACCCATGGCGCCACCATTTTTGGAAAAGGTCGAACGCACATTTGAAGCGGTGCGGTTGCGGTTGTCGGTCAGTGTTTCCACAATGATGGCGACGCCGCCCGGACCGTAGCCTTCATAGCGGATTTCGTCGTAATTCTCGCCGTCGCTGCCAATCGCCTTCTTGATCGCGCGCTCGATATTGTCGCGCGGCATCGACAAGGCGCGAGCATTGGTCACCGCCAGTCGCAGGCGCGAATTGAACGCCGGGTCCGGCATCCCCATTTTGGCAGCAACGGTAATTTCGCGCGCTAGCTTGGAAAAGACCTTGGAGCGCACCGCGTCGGACTTGCCCTTGCGATGCATGATGTTCTTGGCATGTGAATGGCCGGCCATCGGTCACTCCCCTCATACTTGGAATTCTAAACTGTCGTGGCGCGTTATAGGCAAGCGCACGCCAATTGTGAAGCGGGGCCAGCGCGTCCTGCCGCGATTGCCGTCGGCGCGCTCACAGCGCCATGGCGATCACATAGGCGTTGGCGACATAGTCGCGGGTGTGTTTGCTTTCGATATCGGCAATGGACACAAATTTCAGGTGCCGCCGAAGCTTGCCCTGCCCTTCCAGAGCCTGGTGCGGATCGCGCAGCTTCGCTCCATCGCTGAATTCGAGGCTCACATGGCCGGCATACGAAAAAATGCCGCAGAATCCTTGCCTCGCCGCGAACAGGATACCGCCATACTTGATCTCCTCGGTAATGGCGGGGCCCGCCTCGAGTGCGACCTGCCGCAAGGCTTGCACAAGGTTGTAGCGCTGGGTGTCGTTGCTCTCCAACGCGGCCAGCCAGCCGGTTACCGATTGTGCAGCCATCGCCTGTTGTCCCCTTTGGCCCACCTTTGGGCCGATCTCAGAAAATCGGCTCCGCCTGCGCCAGCGATCCGCCAATGCGCACCGGCAGCACCCTAGTGGCCAATCCGGTGCGCTTGTCGGTCTCGACCGCGACCCCGCACAGCGTTGCCTCGCCCTCGGCCGGGGTAAACCGCCCGTTCTGCATCCCAGTCAAAAACCGATGCAGCGGCTCGTCCGCTTCAACGCCGATGATGGAATCAAAATCCCCGCACATGCCCGCATCTGCCATCAGGGCAGTGCCGCCTTTGAGCAGTCGCTGGTCCGCGGTTGGAATATGGGTGTGCGTCCCCACCACCAGCGATACCTTGCCATCAAGAAAGAACCCCATGGCCTGGATTTCCGATGTCGCCTCGGTATGGAAATCGACGATAATCGCATCGGCCTGCTCGCCAAGTGGGCAGGCCGCCACCGCCGCTTCCACCGCGCGAAACGGATCATCCATTGGCGGCATGAACACCCGCCCCAGCGCATTGATCACCAAGACGCGGTGGCCATTGCGGCCCTCGACAAACATCGCGCCGCGCCCCGGTGTCCCGGGCGGCATGTTGATCGGGCGGATCAGGCTGGTTTCACGGTCGATAAAGCTTTGGGTTTCGCGCTGGTCAAACGCATGGTCGCCAAGCGTGACGATATCGGCGCCGGCGTTCTTGATGGCATTGAAATGAGTCTCGGTCAGGCCCTTGCCGTGGCTGGCGTTTTCGCCATTGACCACCACAAAATCAAACCCGTATTGCGCAATGATGGCTGGCAGCCGTTCCGATACCGCATCGCGGCCAGAGCGACCGACGACGTCACCCAGAAACAGAAATCTCATGCTCGCGCGCCAAACTGACGAACGCCTTCTTCGGTGACAATGGCGTCAAGGGGCACATCATGGGGCTCACGCGGAATATCGCGCAGCTCCTGTGCCGCGAACGCCAACCCGATCAGCCGTGGGCGCTTTTTCATCTGGGCCAGGGTACGGTCGTAATAACCGCCGCCATAGCCCAGGCGCGTCCCCAGATTGTCAAAACCCAATAGCGGCATCAACACCACATCGGGCTCCGCCTGCGGCGCCAGGTCCGCCGGCGCCAGGGTGCCGTATCCGGCAGGATAGAGTGAGGCGCCCTGCTCCCAAACACGCAGCTCCAATGGCAGTTCGGGACCCATCACCACCGGCAAAACGACGGGCTGGAAACTGTCCATCAACCGCACCAGGATCGGCTGGCAGTCCAGCTCATCGCGAATGCGCCAATAGGCAGCAACGACGTCACTCGGGGCCAGCGCAATGCTTTCGAAAAAATGGCTGCATGCCGCATTGGCCGCATCGGCGCGCATGGTTTGGGACAGGGCGGCGCGGCGCGCGTGTGCCTGCACCCGTAGGGCGGCCTTGGCCAGTTCGATTGTCTCGTCCACCATGGGGTCGCGCTTACGGTCTCAACAGGAATCAGGTGCCGCCCTGGCCGTGGGATATGCGATCCCGGGAACCTACTTTACGTAGGTGGGCGCCGTATGTCTGAGCCCAGGAGCTCAGTCAGGGACAGCTCCCTTAGGATCGATAAGGCCCCGGGGAAAATGATATCCATCACGCGCCGGGCAGCAATCTCATATAGTGCGTTCGAGCTTGTGTGCAAAGGGCGAAGTGGGGTCTTGCACGCGATTGGCAGGGGCGAACCATCAAACGTTTGTGGCCGTCTCATCAATCGCCGTCGCCACGGCATCAAGTCGCCGCGCGGTTTCGTCGAGTTTGGCAGCAAAGCGCTGTTCCATTTCTTCCGCCTCATCGCTCAATTGCTGGCCCGCGGCGCCAAGTTCGGCCACCTGCGCCTTGAGATATCCGATCTGCCGCTCGGCCTCGACCAACTCATCCAACACCGCTATGCCGGCCATCACCGTCAACCGATTGTCGCCAATTTCTCCGACAGCACCCTTGAGCCCTTCCACCTGACGGTTGAAGCGGGCAGCCAGCCCGATCAAATGACCCTGCTGACCTTCTTCGCAGGCCATGCGGTATTTGCGGCCATTGATCTCGACATTCACTTCAGTCATCGACACAACCTTTGTTGCGAGCGCTATTTCGCCAGCACTTCGCGCACTGTTTCCATCGCCTCAACCAGCCGCCGCGATACCTCGTGCGCGCTATCATCGAGCCGTTTGGCTTTGGCGGAAGCCTTGTCCAGTTCACCGGCCAATTTGGCCCGTTCTGAGACCAAGCGCTGGGTGTCGACCTCAGTGCGGTGGAGCGACCGCATTCGGCTGCCCAATCCGCGCATACTGTTGTCCAGCCGCGCCATTGCCCGATCAAGTCGCGCCGAGGCCGCGTCCAGCCCGCCTTGAACCTGATTCTCGCTCATCGCATCCATCCGCTTCAAAACATTTGGGAGTCAGTAAGCCTGACACCACCTGCCAATGCAACCGCCCGGATGTGTCCGCCAAACGCGCCACCCAAAAGTCTGCATAACCAGCTTGGCCCGGCGATTGATCAATTGGCCTGCCCTTTGCCAGCGTCATTGACAGGCAAATTGAACCTGTTATGCCTCGACCGCGCCTCGCGGAGAGCACCACAAAGCCTGCTTCTCCACAGTTTTATGTTCCAACGAAAGCGGCAAAGTCCATGACCAACACAGCTCATCAGAACGATTTGGCCAACGCGATTCGCTCGCTGGCCATGGATGCCGTTGAAAAGGCCAATTCCGGTCATCCGGGCCTGCCAATGGGCTGCGCTGATATTGCCACTGTCTTGTTCACTAAAGTGATGAAGTTTGATCCCGCCGACAGCAAATGGGCTGACCGCGACCGCTTCGTACTGTCGGCTGGCCATGGCTCGATGCTGCTTTATGCGTCGCTCTATCTGCTCGGATACGCCGACATGACCATTGAGCAGGTCAAAAATTTCCGCCAGCTCGGCTCCAAGACCGCCGGTCACCCCGAATATCACTTTGCCCAGGGCATCGAAACCACCACCGGCCCGCTCGGTCAGGGCATTGGCAATGCCGTCGGCATGGCCATTGCTGAAGCCAAACTGGCGGCGGAATTTGGCGGCGACCTCGTCGATCACCACACCTGGTGCCTGGCCGGCGACGGCTGCCTCATGGAAGGCATTTCCCAGGAAGCCATCGCCTTTGCCGGCCATCTCAAGCTCAACAAGCTGACGCTGATCTGGGACAACAATTCGATCACCATCGACGGCGCCGTTTCAAACTCGGACTCCACCGACCAGATCGCGCGCTTCAAGGCGTCGGGTTGGAACACCATCGAAATCGATGGCCATGACCAGGATGCTATCGAAAAGGCCTTGCTGGCGTCCAAAAGCTCGGATCGCCCGACCTTGATCGCTGCCAAGACTACCATCGGCTTTGGCGCGCCCAAGAAAGCGGGCACCGAAAAGGTTCACGGCTCCCCGCTTGGTGCCGAAGAACTGGCCGGTGCCAAAGCCGCGCTCGGCATCACCTACCCGGCGTTTAAAATCCCCGCGGCCATATTGTCGGTATGGCGCGCTGCCGCCACCCGTTCGCAAAATCTGCGCGGCCAGTGGCAGTCTCGTGTTGCCGCCTCCACGATGCGCGGCGAATTCGAACGCCGCATGACTGGCACCCTGCCGGCCGGTTTCGATGCGGCCATGGATGCCTACAAGAAAAAGCTCGTCGAGGATAAGCCCAAGGTCGCGACCCGCAAGTCCAGCCAGATGGCGCTTGAAGTCATCAACAAAGTTGTGCCCGAAACCCTGGCCGGCTCGGCCGATCTGACCCATTCCAACCTAACCCATACCCCCGAAACCCTGCCGTTCCAGGCCCATGATCGCAGCGGCCGCTATATGATGTACGGCATTCGCGAACATGGCATGGCCGCGGCGATGAACGGTATCGCGCTTCACGGTGGGCTGATCCCCTATGGCGGCACCTTCATGGTGTTTACCGACTATGCCCGCCCCTCGATCCGCCTGGCGGCGTTGATGGAACAGCGTGTCATCTATGTCATGACCCATGACTCGATCGGTCTGGGCGAAGATGGTCCGACCCACCAGCCGGTCGAACATCTGTCGGCGCTGCGGGCCATCCCGAATTTGCTGGTGTTCCGCCCCTGCGATGCGGTGGAAACCGCTGAGTGCTGGCAATTGGCCTTGCAAAGCACCACCGCGCCCTCGATCTTGGCCTTGTCGCGCCAGAACCTGCCTGCCGTTCGTGTCCAATATAGCGCTGAAAACCAGTCGGCGCGTGGCGCCTATACCCTTATTGGCGACGCCGATGCCAAGGCGGTGATTTTTGCCACCGGCTCCGAAGTCGCCATCGCCATCGACGGCATGAAGCTGCTAGCCGATAAAGGCATTTCAGCCCGCGTGGTGTCGGTTCCGTCGATGGAACTGTTCGCCAAGCAACCAGCCGCCTACCGCGCCGAAGTTTTGGGCACCGCAAAGGCGCGTGTCGCCGTCGAAGCCGGCATTTCTATGAGCTGGGATAAACTATTGGGCGAGACTGGCCGCTTTGTCGGCATGAACTCGTTCGGGGCATCAGGCCCGATCGATGCGCTCTATGCGCACTTTGGTATTACGCCCCAAGCTGTTGTTGAAGCTGTCACCGCACAGTTGTAAGAAACACATATCTCCCCCTGACACTTAATTTCTAGGAGCTACCATGGCAGTTCGCGTCGCCATCAATGGTTTTGGTCGTATTGGTCGCAATGTGCTGCGCGCCATCATCGAAAGTGGCCGCACCGATATCGAAGTCGTGGCCATCAACGACCTCGGCCCGGTCGAAACCAATGCCCATTTGTTTCGCTTCGATAGCGTGCATGGCCGCTACAAAGGCACCGTAACGGTTGCTGGCGACACCATCGACGTCGGTCGCGGCCCGATCAAGGTCACTGCCGTTCGCAACCCGGAAGAATTGCCGCACGCGGCAATGAACGTCGATATCGCGCTCGAATGCACTGGCATCTTCACTGCGCGCGACAAGGCCGCAGCCCATCTGAAGGCCGGCGCCAAGAAGGTGCTGATCTCGGCGCCAGGCGAAGGCGCCGATCTCACCGTCGTTTATGGCATCAACCACGCCAAGCTGACCAAGGACCACATCGTGGTCTCCAATGCCTCATGCACCACCAATTGCCTGGCGCCGCTGGCCTATGTGCTCAACGAGACCGTCGGCATCGACAAGGGCATGATGACCACGATCCATTCCTACACGGGTGACCAGCCGACGCTGGATACCATGCACAAGGATCTGTATCGCGGCCGCGCCGCGGCCCTGTCGCAGATCCCGACATCGACCGGTGCGGCCAAGGCCATCGGTCTGGTCTTGCCCGAGCTCAAGGGCAAACTGGACGGCGTCTCGATCCGTGTACCGACCCCAAATGTGTCGCTGGTGGATTTCAAGTTCATCGCCAAGCGCACCACCACTGCCGACGAAATCAACCAGATCGTGCGCGGCTATGCAGATTCCAGCCTCAAGGGTATTCTGGGCTACACCATTCACCCCAATGTCTCGATCGACTTCAACGGCGACCCGCATTCGTCCACCGTTGCGCTCGACCAGACCAAGGTCATGGATGGCAATTTCTGCGCCGTTTTGACCTGGTACGACAATGAATGGGGCTTCTCCAACCGCATGGCCGACACGGCCGTGGCCATGGGAAAAACGCTGTAGTTCGATCAGTCGCTGGCTTTTACCAAGGGCGCTCGACCGAGCGCCCTTTTGTTTGACCCTGTCACGGCGGTTCAAACCAGCCCAAGTCGCCTTGACGAAAAAATGGGAACGCCACCTTTGCTTGCTGGCCCCGCCCGCAACCACAGCAGCGCCCAAACCGCTGGCGACCCCTTCCCTCGTTTGGCCCACTCTGCTACGCCAAACCAAGCGACGCATAACAGAGGCACTCATCATGACCGGTACGTTCAAAACCCTGGAATCACTCGATCTCAAGGGCAAGCGCGTGTTGCTGCGCGCCGATCTCAACGTGCCCGTCGCCGATGGCAAAGTCACTGACGCGACGCGGATTGAACGCCTTGTGCCCACCATCCGCGAGATCGTAAAATACGACGGCAAAGCGATCCTGTTGTCCCATTTCGGCCGCCCCAAGGGCAAAATTGACCCCGAATTCTCGCTCGAAATCGTCGCCTCAACCGTTGCCGATCTGACCGGGCATCCGGTCGGTTTCATCGCCACCGACTGGACCGATGTTTCCCAGGCCAAATTGGCCATTGATACCGCTCCGCCCGGCAGCGTGCTGATCCTGGAAAACACCCGCTTTCATCCCGGCGAGGAAGCCAACGACATTGAATTGGCTCGGCGCATGGCCTCGTTGGGCGATGTCTATGTCAACGATGCGTTTTCGGCGGCGCACCGCGCCCACGCCTCCACGGAGGCGTTGGCCCATTTGCTGCCCGCCGCTGCCGGGCTGGCCATGCAGGCCGAACTGGTGGCGCTCGAAGCCGGGCTCGGCAAGCCCAAAAAGCCAGTTGTCGCCATCGTTGGCGGCGCCAAGGTTTCGTCCAAGATCGACCTGCTGGAAAACCTGGTTGCCAAGGTTGATGGTCTGGTCATCGGCGGTGGCATGGCCAACACGTTCTTACATGCTTTGGGCTATGGCGTCGGCAAATCGCTGTGCGAAAAAGACCTGGCCGAAACGGCGCTGCGTATTCTGGACAAGGCCGAAAAATCCGGCTGCGCCATCATTCTGCCCATTGATGGCGTGGTGTCGTGGCATTTCGCTGCCAATTCCCCAACCCGACTTTATGGCGTGGATGCCATCGACCCGGACGGCATGATCTTGGATGTGGGGCCGTCCTCAATCGAACGCATCAAAGGGGCGATTGATGATGCCCATACTGTGGTGTGGAACGGTCCCCTTGGCGCCTTCGAAATGACCCCGTTTGATGCCGGTACCGTCGAAATCGCCCGCCATGTCGCCAAACGCACCCATGATGGCAAATTGGTCTCCGTCGCTGGTGGCGGCGATACCGTCGGCGCCCTCGCCCATGCTGGGGTCAAAGACGGCTTCACTTATGTGTCCACCGCCGGCGGCGCTTTCCTGGAATGGATGGAAGGCAAGCCTCTGCCGGGCGTCGAGGCGCTTATGCAGCGCTAAAAGCGCCCGAAGTCCGGGCATTCCAATGCTGCCACCTTCGTCTCATAACCATTGGTCTAATCGACTTTACGCCACCAAAGTCTAATGTGAAAGCACCTCCAGAACCTGCCCAAGGTGCCAACCTGATGACGAAGTCGTTGAACGCGATTGCCCTCAAATTGATGGAAACCGGCAAGGGCATCCTTGCCGCCGATGAATCCGAAGGCACGATCGCCAAGCGGTTCGCCAAGATCAATCTGCCCAATTCGCTCGATCTGCGGCGCGATTACCGGGAAATGCTGTTCCGCTCCACTGAAGCAATGTCCAAATACATTTCCGGCGTAATCCTGACCGAGGAAACGCTGGAGCAGCACGCTGCCGATGGTACCCATTTCCGCGCCATCCTGGCGGATGCTGATGTCATTCCTGGGATCAAGGTGGATCGCGGTGCCTTCCCAATGCCGGGTGACAGCGGTGAAAAGATCACCGAGGGCCTAGATGGCCTGCGCCAGCGGCTAGAGCGTTACGCCGGACTTGGCGCCGGGTTTGCCAAATGGCGCGGCGTCATCACCATTAACGACATCGCACCGACCCGCAACAACATCCGCGCCAACGCCCATGCCCTGGCGCGCTACGCCATCCTCTGCCAGGAAGTCGGCATTGTGCCGGTGGTCGAACCCGAAGTTGTTGGCGACGATGAACCCGGCAATCACTCGCTCGAACGCTGCGCCCAGGTCACCGGGGACGTGCTCGAAACCGTGTTCAAGGAATTGCGTCTGGCCGGGGTCGATCTGTCTGGCATGTTGCTCAAGCCCAATATGGTGCTTCCCGGCATCAATTCACGCGATCGCCCCACCGTGGCTGAAATTGCCGAACGGACCGTCCTGGTGCTGCGCGAACACGTGCCCGCCGCAGTTCCCGGCATCGCCTTTCTGTCCGGTGGTCAAACCGACGAGGAGGCAACTGCCCATTTGTCGGCGATGAACCAGATTTCCGGCAAGCCGTGGCCCCTGACATTTTCCTATGGCCGTGCCCTACAAAACGTCGCGCTGCGCACATGGGCTGGCCGACGCGAGAATTTTCCCCAGGCTCAGGCTGCTTTTTCGCATCGTGCCCGCATGAATTCGCTGGCATCCCTGGGTCAATGGAGTGCAGCTGCCGAACGGGCATTCTGACCTCCGCACGAGTTGACGTCCCAACGTCACGATGGCGCATCTCGCAAGGGGTGCGCCTTTTCTTTACCGCGTTACGTGCCAGATTGCGCAAGTCACCCAATTCGCCGTATGGATCGATCCTCCCTTTTGTCGCCCAAATCCGGGCTCATAGGTGCCTCGCCTCAACGGTCCGGAAGCTCATGCCCGCTCAATTGTTCCTGCTGACACCCCCTTCCGCCGAACCGTCCCAGTTTCCGACGCTGCTGGGCAAGATCTTGTCCTCGACCGAAATTGCCGCACTGCTGGTCTTGCGTCACGGGCGCACCGATGCCGACTATACCAGTTTGATCCGCGCCATCCTGCCGGTCGCTCAAGCCGCTTTCTGCGCCGTCCTGGTCCAGGATGACCCAGCTCTGGCAAAATCGCTCGGCGCCGATGGCGTGCATGTGGGAGCGGACCTGAAAGCGGCCAAGGCGGCCATCGCCGCGCTCAAACCGACAATGATTGTTGGCGCTGGCCCCTTCGCCACCCGCCACGATGCCATGAGCATTGGCGAACTCGATGTCGACTATGTGCTGTTTGGGCCGCTCGATGGCGCCGCTGACGCAGAAGCTGGCGCCATGGCCGCCTGGTGGGCTGAAACATTTGAAGTGCCTGCCGTCTTGAGCGACCCCGATGTCACCGCTGCCACTGCCGATGCCTTTGGCAGCGAGTTTCTGGCGGTGTCTACCAGCCTGTGGACGTCCGACTCGCCAGCCACCAGCATCGCGATGATCGCCGAGGCGCTGGAAGCCCAATGATCCGCACCCTCGCCACTATCGCCGCTTTCGTGCTGCTGTCCGTCGCTGGCGCATTTGCCCAGGCCAATCAGGCCGAGGCAATCAGCACTGACATTTTCGGCCCTCGTGCCAAAACCGACGACGCTTATGGGGCCTTCCAACGCGGCTATTACTTAACCGCGCTGTCGCTGGCCCTGCCCCGCGCGGAGCAAAACGACGCTGCGGCCCAAACTCTGATCGCCGAAATTTACTCAAAGGGTCTCGGTGTCGCCGAAAATGCCGAGCTTGCCGCCGGCTGGTATCAGTTGGCTAGCAGGAATGGCGATGTGCTGGCCACGTTCGAACTGGCGCTGCTTTATGAAAATGGCAGCGGCGTCACCCGTGACCGCGCGCGCGCCGCCGAGCTGTTCCAAAAGGCCGCCGATTCCGGCTATGCTCCAGCCAAATACAATTATGCCTTGCTGTTGGTCGAAGGTCGCTTTGCCAAGCCTGATTTGGTCAAGGCCGCCGCGCTGATGCAAGAGGCCGCCGACGCTGAGCTGGCCGAGGCTCAGTACGACTATGGCACCATGTTGATTGAAGGGGCCGGCATTCCGCCCGACACGACCAAGGGTGCCGCCTATATTGGCAAGGCGGCCGAACAGGGCCTTGTCAGTGCGCAGATCGATTATGCGACACTGCTTTACCTGGGCCAGGGCGTTCCGGCCGACCGGGCAGCCGCCTTTGCCTGGTATGGTCAGGCTGCCAATGCCGGCAATGCCGTGGGGCAGAACCGCTATGCCAAATTGCTGGCGGCTGGCGAAGGCGTCACGGCCAATCTGCAGGACGCTGCCATGTGGCGGGCATTGGCCCGACGCCAGGGCCTCAATGATGCCAGTTTGGATCGCCTGCTCACGCGAATCAGCCCCCAGGATTTGGCCAAGGCCGAGGAACGGGCCCGCTTCTGGCCGTCCGAACCACCAACGCTGGCCGAAGCTGGCCTGCCGACCGCGACACCGGCGGCGCCGACACCTATACCCCCAAATCCCGAAACACCTTGAATATCGCCCTATTCTAAGGCAATAAGCGCCCGCGCCCGCTTCACGTCCGGGCCAATCATTTCGTCCTCGGCGCCTGCACCCGACGAGCCGCACTGGTCTTCGGCGCTGTTGCGCTCCAACAAAAAGTCACCGCAATGGCAAAAATCAACGGCAATGAAGTCCGCCCCGGCATGGCAATCATGCATCAGGATCGTCTGTGGGTTGCGGTCAAGGTCGATCACGTCAAACCAGGCAAGGGCGGCGCTTATGCGCAGGTTGAGCTCAAGGCCATCCTGGGCGGCACCAAGCTCAACGAGCGCTTCCGTTCGGCCGAAACCGTCGAACAGGTCGATCTCGAATTCCGCGATTTCAGCTATCTCTATGAGCAGGGCGATAGCCTGGTGTTCATGGATCAGGACAGCTACGAGCAGATTGAGCTGCCCAAGGATTTCGTTGGTGACCGCGCCGCATTTTTGCAGGATGGCATGAAAGTGACCCTGGAAATGCACGAGGACACCCCGCTCGGCATCCGCTTTCCAGCCAATGTTGTGCTTGAAGTGATTGAGGCCGACCCCGCCGTCAAGGGTCAGACGGCCGCTAACTCGTTCAAGCCCGCCAAGCTGTCCAACGGGCTCAAGGTCATGGTGCCCCAGTTCGTCAATACCGGCGAGCGTATTGTCGTTGATACGACCGAAGTCACCTATATGCGCCGGGCCGACTAAGCCATGGCCCGTTCAGCGCTCCTTAATGTCATGGTCCAGGCCGCCATCAAGGCCGGCAAATCCCTCACCAAGGATTTTGCCGAAGTCGAGAACCTGCAAGTCTCCCGCAAGGGCCCGGCAGATTTCGTCTCCAAGGCCGATCTGCGTGCCGAGCAAATCGTGTTTGATGAGCTGCGCAAGGCCCGCCCCACCTATGCCTTCCTGATGGAAGAGGGCGGTGAAGTCACCGGCACCGATGGCACCCATCGCTGGATCGTTGACCCGCTGGATGGCACCACCAATTTTTTACATTCCATTCCCCTGTTTGCCGTGGCCATCGCGCTCGAGCGCGGCGATGAAATCGTCGCCTCAGTGATCTACAATCCGATCATGGACGAGCTCTATACCGCCGAAAAGGGCGGTGGCGCCTGGATGAATGATCGCAAGCGCCTGCGCGTCGCCGGTCGCAAGCATTTGGCCGATAGTGTGCTGGTCACCGGCATCAAGACCCAGGGCACGCCCAATGACACCCTTGGGGTGCGCCAGCTCGCCCATATCAATCCTGCCGTCGCTGGCATTCGCCGCACGGGCTCGATCTCGGTCGACATGGCCTGGCTTGCCTCTGGCCGCTTTGATGGCCTGTGGGAGGCCGGTCTGGCCCCCTGGGACGTGGCCCCGGGCCTGCTCATGGTCAAGGAAGCCGGTGGCTTCGTCTCCGACTTTTCCGGCAAGCCCGGCTCAGTCTGGAATGGCGAAATCGTCGCCGGCAACGAAACCATGCAAGCGCTGCTGCTCAAGCAGGTCCAGGCCGTCAGCTAAGGCCGCCGGTTCAAGTCAAACCGCGCGGTCCGGCGACTTTTTTCTGCCCCCTGGCCGTTCGTCTGCGCGCACCTGCCGCTTGCGTGCGGCAGTTGGGCCAAATGCCCGTTCTGCCGTTTATCCCCACCACGCCATTCTGGCCTATTCTCTGTCCACCCTTGGCAGTCTGCGCGGTCGCGACGAACGGTTGGCCTGGGGTTCTGGGGGAAGTGGGGTCGCCTGCTTCCGGTTATGATTGCCGGCGGACGGATGGCTGAAACAGCGCCATCGCTTCCCGGCCAGGCCCAAAATCCCGGATACATGGGGCAAGGTTTGTTTCAATCAAACTTTGCCGAATACGGCACCGAGGCGAACTTTGCCCCATGTCGCAGGCAAGTCTCACCGACGGCAGCATCCCGGCGGCGCGTCAGCGCGCCCATGCAGTCCGACCGCGGCGCGTCAGCGCGCCCATGCAAAACCCCGCGCCGCAGCAGCGCGCCGGATCCCCATTAACCTTTGTCATTGTCAGGCCATTATGGTCTGACTAGTCTTGTCCGGTGATTTGGTCATGGTTCGAGCAGAGTTCAGGCAGAAATGACGCAAGACTACGATCCCTACCACCTTGCCAGCCCGACCGTGTACCTGGTCAAAATCGTGATCTTTCTGGTCATTGTGCTGTTGGTGGCAGCGATCCTGGCCAACACCATTGTCCTGTTCTTCTGGGCCAACCCATTCATCAATAGCCTGATCTTTTTCACGCTGGGCGTCGGCATTTTTCTGAGCTTCCGTCAGGTCACCCGCTTGTTCCCCGAGGTCAAATGGGTCAATTCGCTCCAGGATGGCACCACCCCGCAAGCCCGCCCGCCGGTGCTTTTGGCCCCGGTTGCCGGCCTGTTGCGTGAGCGCATTGGCGAAGCCATTATTACCCCGTCCTCGATGCGCTCAATTCTTGATAGCGTCGGCAATCGTCTCGACGAAGCCAAGGATACCTCGCGCTACTTGACCGGCCTGCTGGTGTTCCTGGGCCTACTCGGCACCTTTTACGGTCTGCTGGAAACGGTGACCTCCGTCGGCAAGGTCATCAATGCGTTGGATGTCACCTCGGGCGATAGCTCGACCTTGTTTGCCAACCTCAAGGAGGGCCTGACTGCGCCGCTGGCCGGCATGGGCGTCGCCTTCTCGTCCTCGCTGTTTGGCCTGTCCGGTTCTCTGGTCCTCGGCTTTCTCGATCTTCAAACCAGCCAGGCCCAGAATGCGTTTTACACCGATCTTGAGGACTGGATGACCTCAATGACCGAGCTCGATCACCCCGTTACGGCGATGCAGGCCAATGGCCTGGGCGTGCAGGGGCCCGAGATGCAGGCGATGTTTGATCGCCTGGGCAACACCATGCAAAATACCAATTCGTCCCAGAACGCCATTCGCGCCATGGCGGAGTTGGCGCGCGGTATCGACGGCCTCGTCAAACATATCCGCACCGAGCAGGACGATTTGCGTCGCCACATTCTCGAACAGGGCGACACCAATAAGAAATTGCGCGACCTCATTGAGGCCCTGCTGCGCGAAAGCGACACCGAGAAGCGGAACTAGCCGATGCCCGGCGCCCGTTCTCGCCGCCGCATCGAGCCCAATTATTGGCCGGGCTTTGTTGACGCGCTGTCCAGCCTGCTGCTGGTCATCATCTTCATGTTGTCGCTGTTCATGCTGACGCAGTTCTTCCTCGGCCAGGAAATTCTGGGCAAGGACACCGCCCTCTCCCGCCTCAATAGCCAGATCGCGGAGTTGACCGATCTGCTGCAGCTTGAACGGGCGAACTCCGACGATTTGCAATCCGATATCGCCAGCCTGACTGCAACTCTGGCCAACAGCGAATCCCAGAAAACCGCTCTCCAGGCCGAATTATCGGGGATCGGCACTGGGCTCGACGGCAGGGACGAAACCATCGCTGGCCTCAAGAATGACCTGATTTCTGCCCAGGAAATGTCCGACGAGGCCAATGCCGCGGTCGCCTTACTCAATCAGCAACTGGCGGCACTGCGCCAACAGATCGGGGCTCTGGAAGCCGCCCTTGATGCCTCAGAAAGCCGTGACGTTGAGAGCCGTACCCAGATTGCCGATCTAGGCAAGCGCCTCAACCTGGCGTTGGCGCAGCGTGTGCAGGATCTGACGCGTTACCGTTCTGATTTCTTTGGTCGCTTGCGCCAGATCCTTGAAGGTCGAGCCGATGTGCGCGTGGTCGGGGACCGCTTCGTCTTCCAGTCCGAAGTGCTGTTTGCGCCCGGTCAAGCCACGGTCGCCGATGCCGGCACCGCCGATCTGGACGCGCTGGCTGCGGCCATCCTGCAGCTCGAGCAGGAAATTCCGCCCGACATCAATTGGGTGCTGCGCATTGATGGGCATACGGACCGGCGTCCGATCTCCAATGTGCAATTCCCCTCCAACTGGGAATTGTCGGCGGCCCGCGCCATCTCGGTGGCAAAATACCTGGTCGGCAAAGGCGTTTCGCCAAATCGGCTGATTGCCGCCGGCTTTGGTGAATTTACCCCGCTTGATCCCGCCGATACCGATGAGGCCTATAAGAAGAACCGCCGTATCGAGTTCAAACTCACCGAGGGCTGATCGATCTAAAGCATGTCTCCCGAAAGTGGTCTCCGGTTTCGGGTCAAAGGCATGCGCAAAAACAAGGGCTTAAAGCGCAGGGAGCGCATCTGAAAGATCGCGACGCGCTTTAGGCGACCAGATCATCCAGGCGGAACTGCAACTTGGCCAATTCGGCATAACGCCCGCCCTTGACCACCAATTGATCATGGGTGCCCTGATCGATGATCCTGCCGTCGTCCATCACCAGGATCAAATCGGCGTCGCGGATCGTTGCCAGCCGGTGGGCGATCACCAAGGTCGTCCGCCCTTGCATCAAATACTCCAGCGCCGTCTGCACCAGCCGCTCGCTTTGGGCATCTAGGGCCGACGTCGCCTCGTCAAGCAACAGGATGGGCGCGTTTTTGAGAATTGCTCGGGCAATGGCCAGCCGTTGCTTCTGACCGCCCGACAGCATGACGCCGCGCTCGCCCACGATTGAATCATAGCCAAGCTTGAGTTCCATGACGAAATCATGCACCAGCGCTGCCCTGGCAGCAGCCTCAACTTCAGCATCGCTGGCACTTGGCTTGCCGAACCTTATGTTCTGCGCCACCGTCCCGGCAAAGATTGTTGGCTCTTGCTCAACATAGGCAAAGCGCTGCCGCAGATCGGAGGGCAGCACATCGCGCACATCAGTGCCGTCGACCCGGATCGTGCCGCTGGTCACGTCATAAAACCGCTGCAGCAGCGACAACACCGTCGACTTGCCAGACCCCGAGGCGCCCACCAGTGCCACCGTCTGCCCGGCCCCGACGGCAAAACTCAGATCAGCCAACACCTCGCCGCTGTCCCCGCCATAGGAGAAATTGACATGCTCGAACGCCATTGTCCCCAGCGGCGGCACCGGCAGTGCCACCGGCTTATCGGCAATCTTGATCATCGACTGCGTATCGAGAATTTCCACAATGCGTTCGGTGGCGCCGGACACGGTCTGCAGCATTCCCAAAACTTCGGACACATTGGTCAAAGCGCCCGAAGCCATCAGCGCATAAATCAGGAATTGGGTCAGCTGACCGGCGGTCACCGAGCCCTCAAACACCGACCGAGCGCCCCACCACACCATGAATACCAGCGCCGCGGTGCCAAGGAAGATCACCAGCCCCACCAATACCGATCGGGCCAGCAACCGATTCACTTCGGCCTGATAGCTGCTTTCACTGCGCTCATGATAAACGCGCGCTTGTTCGGGCTCTTGGGTAAACGACTTGATCGTTTTGGTGGCGCTCAGCGATTCCGTCGCCATTGCCGACAGATCGGCCAAAGCATCCTGCGTTCGCCGGGACATGCCCCGAAGCCGCTTGGTGAACGCCACAATCGGCAGGATGATCGCCGGTGCCGCGATCACCACCGCCAGGGTCAGCATCGGGCTGGTCAGGAACATCATTGTCAACGCACCGACAATGGTCACAGCCGACCGCAGCGCTAAAGACGCGCTCGAACCAACCGCGCCCCGAACGGTTGTCACGTCGCCATTGAGACGAGAGGTCAGCTCGCCAACCCGGTGCGTATCAAAATAGCGGGCGTCCAGCGCCAGCAAATGGGCAAACACGGCGACCCGAATATCGGCAAGAACCCGTTCGCCAATCACCGAGATAAAGTAAAATCGTGCGCCGCTGGCCAGCGCCATGATGGCCGCGATCACCACAATTCCCCAGCCGTAGCTTGCAACCTTGTCCAAATTCTGGGCCACGAAGCCCTGGTCGATCACCCCGCTCATGGCGGCGGGGATGGCAAGCGAGCTGATCGCCGACACCAAGAGGAACGCCACGGTCAGCGACAGCCGCACCGGGTACCGCAAGACAAAGGGCAGCAAACGGCGCAGCGGGCGAAGTCGGGCGACGGCATCCTTGCCGGAAGGAACAGAATTCTCGTTCAGATTTTGCGTTGGTGCAGCCACATCAGTCATCGGTCGGCAAAGCCATCCTCAAGCACAGGGGCAGCGCCGGAGCGGCATTTGCCATCGCCAAGACCGCTGATTCCTGCAATCTGCAGTCCTCGGCCTTCAATGCCAACTACATAGGCACTGCCCGGTTGGCCCGCAACCGCTTTTGCTGCGGCGAATTAGGGCGCGTCTGGCCTCTTGCGGATTGATCCCGCATTCGCTAGAAAGCGCGCCAACACCAGTTTGAATACTCTGCGGCCGCCTCGGTGACCGTTTGATTTGAGGCGATGGCTATGAAGAACGACATCCACCCCGACTACCACATTGTAAACGTCGTCATGACCGATGGTACCAAATACCAGACCAAGTCAACCTTTGGCAAAGCTGGCGATACCATTCAGCTCGACATCGATATCAAGACCCATCCAGCCTGGACCGGCGGCACGGGCCAATTGCTGGATCGCGGCGGCCGCGTTTCGCGCTTCAAGGAACGCTTCAAGGGCATCCTCGGCGCGTAACAAGCAGACCAATGAATTGAAAAAAGCCCGGCCCGCGTGCCGGGCTTTTTGTTGTGTCCAAAACCTTATTCACGGGTTGATAGCCGCTGCTACATTTCTCGCTGGGAGCGCAACGCAGGGACGAGCGGCTCCACAATGTGGAAACGCGGTCACAGGATGAACCGACGGGATGAAAACGAAATCAGCCGAGTTTGCCGAACGCTGCCTTCAAGCGAGAAAACTGGTCGGCAATGCCATTGGCTGTGCCAGGATCAAATTCTGGCATTTTACCACGTTCAAGCTTGTCGAACTGGACCACACGGTCGAACAGCCGATCGCCTTTGTCGATAAAATCGCGCAAAACCGCTGGCAACAAGTCGTATCCAGGACCGCCGCGCTCAGACGGCGTGGCCGAGAACTTGACCTTCTCCTTTTCCGAGCGGGCATTCTCAGCGGTAATCTCACCCTCATTGACGGCGCGCTGCAGCAGCAGCCAGGAGGCCAGCTGCATCAGCCGTGTGGTCAGGCGCATGGATTCAGTGGCGTACAGAAACGACGCCTCCCGCGCCAGCAGTCGACTGTCACTGCGCCCATCGCTATCGAGATAGGCCGCAACCTCTTCAATCAGGGTCATCCCCTCGCGATACAACAGGTCAAAGCCACCCGCGGCCACAATCCGTGGTCCGAGCGCCACAGCTCCGGTCTTGTCACCAAACTCTGCCATTTGAACTCTCGATCGCTAGCTTCGGCCCGAGATTAAGCCCAAACGAGGCTCGCGTCACCCATAGGCCGGTCGCAGGCTGAAGTAAGCTTTAAGATGGGTGCAAAGGGCCCAATGACCATAGCCCTGAAAAGAAAAAGAGCCGTCGGAACGGCTCTCGAAGTTAACAGGGAGGCGTCAAACAGAGGGAGAAACCGCTCTGAAAAATCCAGAAGGATCTGAATATGTTGAGATTAGCCTATGAAGATTAATTGTCAGTTAATGAGACTCGATTTCTTAACCCTGAAAATTGTCGAACCGAAAACCTTGCTGGTCGAACGGTTCGGCATGAATTGAAAATGAACGGCCCATTGCGCCATCATACAGCTTGCAAGGCGCTTTATGGATGGGCTTGTCCACATCCACACTGGAACCGCCATGTCCGAAATGTCCAATTCGACGCTCGCCAGCCTGCTCATGGTCAGCCTGGCAATGCTCACCGCTCCGGCCCAGCCGATTGCTCCACCGCGCCTTTCCGGTCAATCGGACAAGATCGGCTCCAGCCCAATCGAGGCGCCCAATTTGGGCTATCGGACCCAGCAGCACCGTCGTCAAACACCCCCGAGATCACCTCTCCGGGCCGGCAATTGCTTTGCGCTAAAACTTGAACAATGACTCAGCCGCTGACCGCGTGCTCTTCCGATCCCCGATAGCACTGCGCAATCGGACAATTTCGATCTCCAATAGGCTGATACGCGCTTCCAGTTCCTCGACCGACATGGGATCGAGCACCATGCCAATATCGTGCGCCTTGGGTCGGCCAACCTGCTCATCATCCATCGCCACCTCCCGCCTTCCATTATCAACTCTAATCCTTGTCCCTTGCGGATCAAGGCGGGTCACGCCAGTTTGAGCGCATGATTATTCCAACACGCATGATCGCAATCGCCCTTCGTTCGCCCGGCGGACCCGAGATGCTGGAGCCAACGCTGGTCGCCGTACCAACCCCTGGCTCATCCGAAGTGCTGGTGCGGGTTGTCGCCGCCGGGATCAACGGCCCCGATTTGGCCCAGCGGCGCGGGCACTATGATCCGCCACCGGGCGCGTCGATGCTGCTTGGCCTGGAAGTCTCTGGTCACATTGTCGCCGTCGGCGCCGCAGTCACCGATTGGCAGATCGGGGACAGCGTGGTCGCGCTCACCAATGGCGGCGGCTATGCCGACTACGTCGCAGTGCCGCAGGGCCAAGTCCTGCCCCTGCCTGGCGGATGGAGCCTGGTTGACGGTGCCGCCCTGCCCGAAACCTGGTTCACCATCACCCAGACCCTGGTGATGCGCGCCGGACTGGCCGACGGGATGGCCGTGCTCGTTCATGGCGCTGCCGGGGGGATCGGCGGCGCAGCCGTACAAATCTGTAAGATCCTCGGGGCCCTCCCGATTGCCGTGGTTTCCAGCGCCGAAAAGGCCCTCTATGCCAAAAAACTTGGTGCATTTTCGACGATCGACCGCACCCGCGAAAACGTCGTTGACCGGGTCATGGCGTTGACCCAGGGCCGTGGCGTAGACCGCGTCGTCGACATTGCCGGCGGCGACACCACCGCCATCAACATTGCTGCCTCAGCGCTTGGCGGTCATATCCTGCAAGTCTCAACGCTTGCAGACAGCCAGGCTTTGATCTCGCTGCGTGCCATGATGGTCAAGCAATTGACCCTGTCCGGCTCGACGCTGCGCCCGCAATCGGCGGCGACCAAGGCGGCCATCGCCGCCCGCATTCGAATCGACCTCTGGCCCGCAATTGGCAGGGCTGGTTTTGTCCGCCCCATGATCCGCCGCTTTGTGCTGAACGACGCCCCGGCCGCACACCGGGCAATGGAGCAGAAGACCTCGTTTGGAAAAATTGTGCTGCTAACGGACTACGGTTCCACCCTGGAACCGTGACAAAATCATTGCGAATTGCGCGCAAAACTCATATATTCATGCCTGTTCCCCTCAGCATGTAGCAAAGAGGTGGAGCGGTCCGGAGGAAAACCGGCCGCGCCTGCTGGAGAATTTTACGATGTCCGCACCCCTGTTGATGCCGAAGGCGACTGCCGTATGGCTGGTCGATAACACCGGTCTGTCGTTCGAACAGATCGCTGCCTTTTGCACGCTTCATCCGCTGGAAGTGCAGGGCATTGCCGATGGCGACGTCGCAGGCGGCATCATGGGTGCCAATCCGATCCAGAACGGCCAGCTGACGCGCGAGGAAATTGAAACGGCGGAAGCCGATCCATCCTATCGGCTCACCCTGTCAGAGCCAAAGGTTCGCGTGGCTGCGTCGAAACGAAAAGGGCCACGCTACACCCCGATTTCGCGCCGCAACGAGCGGCCCAACGCGATTAAGTGGCTGGTCCGCAACCATCCAGAATTGAAAGACGCACAGATCATGCGTCTGGTCGGAACCACGAAATCGACGATCGACTCGGTCCGTGAAAGCACCCATTGGAACGCCGCCAACCTTGCGGCAATGGACCCGGTGACGCTGGGCCTGTGTAGCCAGATTGACCTTGATCTTGAGGTCAAGCGCGCGTCCAAGGGCACCGTTGGTCCCGATGAGGCCGATGAAGGCACGACGCTGATGACGGCTGAGGAAGCGATGGCCCGCTCTGGCGCCCGGACGCACCTCAACGAGCATGGCGAAGACGATATCGGCGGCCATCATGCGCCCGAGCAAAAGCAGGAGTTCAACGCGGACAATGTGTTCGCCAAACTCAAATCGCTCAAGAACGATCCGGACAACTAGACCGCAGGCACAGTTCAAAGGCCAGCAGGAGACATTTTGGAAAACAATCTCCTGCTCGCGATCTTCGTGCTCCTCGCCGCCAGCGTGGCGCTCGTCGCTTTGGCCAAGGCCGCTGGCCTCGGCACCGTCCTCGGCTATTTGGGTGCTGGCGTATTAATTGGCCCTTATGGGCTGCGCCTGGTCTCCGACAGTGAAACCATTCGCCATGTCGCCGAGTTCGGCATCGTGATGATGCTGTTCCTGATTGGACTGGAGCTTCAACCCAGCGAAGTCTGGCGCATGCGCCATAAGCTGATCGGGCTCGGCTTGCCCCAATTGGGAGCCACCAGCTCCATCCTGACGCTTGTCTTGGTCCTGGTCGGCATTGACTGGGAACCTGCTGTGATCATGGCCCTGGCCCTGTCGATGTCCTCGACCGCTATTGCCATGCAGTCGCTCGAGCAACGTGACATCACCAAGACCGACACTGGTCGCGCTAGCCTCGCCATCCTGCTGGTGCAGGACGTGGCCGTCATTCCAATTCTCGCGGCAATCCCCTTGTTGGCGATGGCGAGTGGACCGGCCAATATCACCACCGGTGTGCAAGAGGCGGTTCAGGCCATTGGCGACCCACTAGATTGGCTGACGCCTTTGGCGTTAATCGGCACCTTTGTCGCCGCCCTGGTGGCCGGACGCTATTTGATCCGGCCCATATTGCATTTTGTTGCGTTAACTGGCGTGCGTGAGGCATTCACCGCCTTTGGGCTAGCACTGGTCATCGGTGCCGCGCTATTGACCCAGTTCATCGGTCTCTCCCCGGCCCTCGGCGCCTTCATTGGTGGCGTATTGCTGGCGGATAGCGAATACCGCCACGAACTCGAGAGCAATTTGGAGCCGTTCAAAGGCCTCTTGCTTGGCCTGTTCTTCGTGTCCGTCGGCATGTCGATCGCCTTCTCGGTACTGTGGTCCGATCCGGTCAAGATCGCGACTTTGGTCCTGGCATTTGTCGCTATCAAAATCATCGTCATCTACACCCTGGCGACCTTGTTCCGCATGCATCTCGCTGACCGGTTACTGGTGGCAATTCTGTTGAGCCAGGCCGGCGAATTTGCTTTTGTCATTCTGCAATTCGCCCAGAACGCCGGCGCCATGGATGCCCAGTCCTATAGTCTGCTGACGGTGGCGGTTGCCCTGTCGATGGCCACAACGCCTTTATTGTTGTTCGCCTTTGACCGCCTGATGGCACCCCGCCTTGATGCGCGTCGAAACCTGGCCCGGGCCGACGACCGCATCGATAGCCGCCAGGACATTGTCGTTCTCGGCTATGGCCGGTTCGGTCAGATCGTCACCCGCATGTTGCGCTCACAAGGCTTCGACATGACCCTGATCGATGACGACCCGGCCCAGATCGAGCTGGTCAAGCGCTTCGGGGTAAAAGTGTTTTACGGCGATGCCTCCCGGCTCGGCCTGCTGCAATCGGCCGGCGTTTCAAAGGCCCGGCTGGTGGTCATCGCCGTTGGTGGCCGCGAACGGATATTGAGCATCGCCCGTCTGGTTCGCCGCCATTTTCCCAATGTGGCCATTGCGGCCCGCGCCATCGACCGTGGCCACGCCCATGACTTGATGGATCTGGGCGTCGATATTTTCGAGCGCGAAACCTTTTTGTCGGCAATTAGCCTGGGCGCAAAAGCCCTCACCGCTCTGGGCTATGAGCCCGACCATGCCCTCAAGCTCGCCCGCGCATTTGAGCAGCACGACAATACACTTCTATCTGAGTCCTTTGCCGTCCGTGACGATGAGGACGCCTATGTCGGCCTGGTGCGCCAATCCATGGGCCTGCTCAACGATGCCATGAATGCGGACTTGCCGCCTGTCGTCAGCCAGCCGCCCGGGCGGAAACCCGAATAGTCTTCACCGGGATACACCAATGCTGGACCCATGGTTCGTCGCCATCGCCGTAACAGCCGTGCTGTTGGTCGGGCTGTCCAAGGCAGGATTGCTCGGCAGCGTCGGTGTCGTTGGAGTGCCGCTGCTGACGCTGCTGATGCCAGCGCGAGAAGCGGCCGGTGTTATGTTGCCCGTGCTGTTGGCGATGGACGTCCTTGCGATCTACGCCTATCGCAAGGAAATCGACTGGCACATTCTCAAAATCATGCTCCCCGGTGCTGCCATTGGCATGTTGGCGGGCTGGGGCCTGTGGGCGCTGGTTAGCGACGCGGTCGTGCTGCTGTTGGTCGGCATCATTACCCTGCTCTTCGTTCTCGACGCGATCCTGCCATTGCGCAAAAAACTTGAAGGGCTGCCGCCCTCGACTGGCTTCGGACGTTTCTGGGGCGCCTTGGCCGGGTTCACAAGCTTTGTCAGCCATACAGGCGGCCCGCCATTCCAGATTTACGTCCTGCCTCAGCGCCTACCGCCGGCTCTTTACGCAGGCACCAGCTCGGTGTTTTTTGGCGTGGTCAACCTGGCAAAACTGCTGCCCTACTTCTTCCTGGGGCAACTCTCGGTGCACAATCTCACTTTGTCTGCGGCCCTCATTCCGGTGGGCGTCGTCGGCGTGCTGATCGGCGTTTACCTGGTGCGGCGCATCTCGGCCAAACACTTCTACCAGATCGCCTATTGGCTGGTGTTCGCGCTATCGCTCAAGCTGATCTGGGACGGAGCGCAAGGCCTGTTGAGCTAGCCGGTCCGCCCAATAAAAAAGGCCGCGGCAGCTGCCGTGGCCTTCACCTTCACCAGGAAGGAAGATCGTTACGCTACTGCGTCGCTGCGCTCGTTAGCTTGGTCAGTTCGTCCTTCACCACCAGCTTCTTTCGTTTAAGCGCAGTCAACATCAACTCGTCGTACTTGGCGTTTTGCATCTCGGAGAGGATCTTGCGATCCAGTTCCTGGTGACGCCGCTCCAAAGCAGCGATGTGGCCTTCAGTCGTCATAACAACTCCTCTAGCGCTTCGTGGACGAATCAATCGTCACAAAAAATTCACGTGTTGTCGACTGGATTGATGCTGCGGCGCGAAAACGGGTGCAAATCATGGCGCGATCAGTTAACAAAAGGTGACGTTTGCGCCTGAAAGAGACGCCCCCACCATGCTGCCGCTGACCCGTGAACAAGAAGCCAGCCTCGGCCTGGAACTGGCAACAAAACGTCAGGAGCACTCCGACCTCGACGCGGCAATCGCGACCTTGACCTTGTCCCACGTCGCCGATCGAATGCTGATTCAGCGGCTCAAGAAGCGCAAATTGGCGCTCAAGGACCGCATCGTGCAGCTTGAGACTATTCTGATCCCCGATATCATCGCCTAGCGAGCAAGCCGCCACCGGCTTGAACCATTCCGACAAATGGGCTAAATGCGCGCTTTGTGGAGCTTGGGGGAACGGCTCTATGCTGACCAAACCGACCGTCGCCATTGTCATGGGCAGCCAGTCCGACTGGCCCACCATGCGCCATGCTGCCGAGACTTTGGAGGCATTGCAAATTGAGTACGAGGCCAGGATCGTTTCAGCCCATCGCACCCCCGAGCGAATGTTTGATTTTGCCAGCAATGCCAAATCCGAAGGCTTTCGCATCATCATCGCTGGCGCTGGCGGCGCTGCCCATTTGCCAGGGATGATCGCCGCATTGACGCCCCTGCCCGTGTTCGGCGTCCCGGTTAAGTCCAAGGCGCTGTCGGGCCAGGATAGCCTGCTGTCGATTGTGCAAATGCCCGGTGGCATTCCGGTTGGCACTTTGGCCATTGGCGAGCCTGGCGCGATCAATGCCGCACTGCTTGCCGCGGCCGTTCTGGCACTCAACGATGACGAACTGGCCGATCGGCTCGACCGTTTCCGAGCCAATCAGACTGAAGCCGTTCCATTTTTTCCGACCGACACAGAGTAGACCTTGTCCGGACCGTCCCCTTTGCCTCAGGGCACCATGATCGGCATTCTGGGTGGTGGCCAACTGGGCCGGATGCTGTCGCTCGCGGCCAGCAAACTCGGTATGCGAACGCACATCTACTGCCCCGACCCACAAAGCCCCGCTTTTGAGGTCACCCCACACCGCACGCTTGCGCCCTATGATGACAGCGCCGCGCTGGCCGAGTTTGCTGACGCAGTCGACATCATCACTTACGAATTTGAGAACGTGCCGGCAGCGACGGCCGAGTTCCTTGCTGCGCGCAAACCCTTGCACCCCGGCGCCAATGCCCTGGCCGTGTCACAGGACCGGCTGGCCGAAAAGGCCTTTCTTGCCGCCCGCAATATTTCCGTGGCCCCGTATCGACCCGTCACCACGCTGGACCAGCTTTTAGTGGCCATCGATGATCTCGGGCTGCCTGCCGTGCTCAAGACCACGCGCCTGGGCTATGACGGCAAGGGCCAGCGCGTTATCAAAGACCGCGCCGAAGCGGCAGCCGCCTTTGACAGCCTGTCGCCCAAGCCATTGGTGCTGGAAGCGTTTGTGCCGTTCGACAAGGAAATCTCCGTTGTCGTCGCCCGCAGTGCAACTGGCGAGGTCAAAGCTTATGACGCCGCCGAAAATGTGCATCGTGACCATATCCTGTTCACCAGCACGGTGCCGGCCAGCATTCCCCCGGCGATCGAGAAGCAGGCCGCCATGGCAGCCAAAGCTATCGTCATCGCGTTAAATTATGTCGGCGTTTTGGGCGTTGAATTCTTCGTCGTGCCCGGACCAGACCGTCCAACACTCTTGGTCAATGAAATCGCCCCACGGGTTCACAATTCCGGGCACTGGACCGAGGCGGTGTGCCCGACGGACCAGTTCGAGCAGCATATTCGTGCCATCGTGGGTTGGCCCCTGGGAAGCCCGGCCCGTCTGGCTGATGTGGTGATGCAAAACCTGATCGGACAAGAATCCGCGACCGTGACGGAGCTACTGTCCTCCGGAGCCCAGCCTCACCTTTACGGCAAAGCCGAACCGCGACCGGGCCGCAAGATGGGCCATTTCAACAAGATTGTGCCGAAAGCTGAATAGTGCGACTCGGCCCGTCACACCCACGATGTCATTCCGGCACAGGCCGGAATCCAGTTCTTACCGAGCCATCCGCGCCACTGGATTCCGGCCTGTGCCGGAATGACACCGCGTTTTTGGTAGAAATTGGGGCTATTTCCCGCATCTCGCTTCTGCTTTTCAACCGCCAATGTGTGGACAAGCTAGAATGCTTGGGCTATACAGCGCGCCACGGTGACTGGCTTAGCTAGTCGGCGGCAAGGTTTTGGCCCTGACGCTTCCATTCACACATTGTCCAAGCTTCGAAAGGGCGGTTGACCTTTGCAAGTAGTCGTTCGCGATAATAACGTTGATCAGGCGCTGCGCGCGCTCAAGAAGAAATTGCAGCGCGAAGGCGTCTTCCGTGAAATGAAGCTGCGCAACTACTATGAGAAGCCGTCTGAAAAGAAGGCTCGCCAGAAGGCCGAGGCCGTTCGTCGCGCCCGCAAGCTGGCTCGCAAGCGCGCCCAGCGTGAAGGCGGTCTGCCCGCACCAGCACCGACTGCGCGTCCAGGTCAACCCGGTCGTCCGGGCGCACCAGGCACCGGCGCACCGCGCCCAGAGCGTCCCGCTTCCTACTAAGGGTGCCGGAAAAAGATTTCAAACGCCGTCCCTCGGGGCGGCGTTTTTGTTTGTGCCCACCGACCCTAAAGGCCTCAGGTCTCTGGAATGGCATCCTGCCTGGCTTTGGTGCGGATCCGATGCAGCAGCGCCACCACCACCGCCAGGGCCGCCATGGCCGGGATCAGGCTTGCCAACGCGCCGCTGGCGTCTGCGAACAACAAACTCGCTAGCAGCGACGCGGCAAAGCCGCCGCCAACCTGGAAAAAGCCAGTAAGCGCCCCCGCAGCACCAGCAATCGAGCCAAACCCGTCCATGGCGGCGGCAGTGGCGCTGGGGCCGATCAGGGCCAGTGCCAGCATCCACAGCGACACCGGCGCCATCACCACCATGACCGACTCGGGAAACACCCGCAGTCCGATGGCAAAACCGACGCCCCCCAGCAATTGCAGGATCAGGCCGATGCGCATTGTTGCGTCGCCGGTGAACCGTTTTGCGGCATAGCTGGCCAGTAAATTGCCGATAAGGTAGGAGCCGGTCTGCACCAACAGCGCCATGGCGAACTGGAACGGGCTCAGTCCGAGATCACCAATCAGGATGAACGGCAACAGCGCCGCAAAGCCGTAAAATCCACCAAATGATAGCCCCAAAATCGTCGCTGGCGCCAGAAACCGCGCATTGGTCAATAAGTGCCAATAATTGCCAACAATGGCACGCGGGGAAAAAGGCGTGCGCTTCGCCTCCGGATGCGTTTCCCGGCTGGCCGCACCAATCAACACAATCAAAAACGCCCCATAGCTGGCCATGACCAGAAACAGGCTGTGCCAATCGCCAAACAGCAGGATCATGCTGCCAAGCGTTGGCGCCACGGCCGGTGCCACCGTCAAGACCAGATTGACCAGGGCCAGAATACCAATGGCGTCGCGGCCAACAAACTGGTCGCGCACCATTGCGCGGGACAACGCCACGCCGACCGAAACCCCGATGCCTTGCAGAATACGACCGGCGAGCAAAAAGCCGATCGACGGCGCGAAAGCGGCAGTCAGGCTGCCCAGCACATAAATTGCCAGAAAGGCGACCGCCACTTTGCGGCGCCCCCAACTGTCCGACAATGGACCGCAGATCAGCTGGGTAAAGGCGAAAGCGGCGAAGTAGACCGAAATCGACAGCTTTCCCATTGCCTCGCTGGTGGCCAGGTCCTGCACCACAGTGGGCAAAGCCGGACTGTAGAGCGAGATGCTGAGTGGCCCAACCGCAACCAGCAGGCCTCCGACCAAAGCTGTCCGTCGCGCACTCATCACGGTCGGCACGACGGACTTGGTCATAGGAGCTTCACAGTTCATAGATCTGGCGCCGAGGACGAAACTCCAGTGTTGCCAGATTGCATTGTCAAACAATGCGCCAACGCAAAGACGGAACGCTATTTGTCGGGCGTTGCCTAACGCCCTGCGGCAGCTTCAGCGCGGGTAAAAAACGGCGCGGCCTGGTCCCAAATCCCACCATCCCACAAGGTGCCGTGCCCCCCACCCGGCACGATCCACAACTCATCTTTGTTGGGCGCCAAGGCATAGACGCGCTCGCCGTTCGACACCCCGATCGTTTGATCGGCATCGCCGTGAGCCACCAGAACCGGCTCGGCCACATTCACGATCCATTCGTTGACTGGGAATTTGTCGAGCATGATCCAGGCAACCGGCAGCAACGGATAGCGCTCGGCACCGACGGTCGCCGCTGACAAGAATGGCGTTTCCAGCAGCAGCGCATCGGCGTCGCGGACGCTGGCGACATAGGTTGATGGCCCAGACCCTAACGACCGGCCCCAGATAACAATCGGAAAGCCTTTGCTCTTGGCCCAATCAAAGGCCGCGACGGCGTCTTCCAGGATGCTCTGCTGGCTAATACTGCCAGGGGACATCGGAAAGCCGCGATAATCGAACGCCAGGAACCCATACCCATCCTGCGTCCAGCGCACAAAGCGCTTGCTCTCGTCCGAAAAGCTGCCTGAATTGCCCTTGTAAAACAGGATCAGAGGCTTGCCCGCTTTGGGGGCCTCGTACCACCCGGTCACAAACCCATCCCCAGACGGGATCGTGACCTCTTCGGCCCCGACAAGACCCGAGTCAGCCAGGGCCGTGATCACCCCCACATTGTCATACTGCAATGAGCGTTGCAGGACATACATGGTCGCCACCACCCCGACATAGGCGAGGACCAGCACGACAACGACACCAAGGATAATCCGGCGCAGCAGCTTCATTTCAATCCATTTCCGCCAGAGTCTGAGCAATGGCTTGTTCAAATACCTGCTGCGGCTGGGCTCCCGACAGCGCGTATTTCTCGCCCAGTACAAAAAATGGCACCCCCTTGATGCCTTGCTGAGAGGCCTGCACCGCCAGCCGCTCGGTCGTCGCCAATTCGGTGGCGTCATTCATCGCATCAATGGCATCGCCGCGGTCGAAGCCAAATTGCACCGCAATGTCGGCCAGCACATTGTCATCGTTGATTTGCCGATGTTCAAGAAAATACGCTTCAGCAATGGCGTTCGCCAATTCATGCTGGCTGCCCAATGGTTTGGCGAGCCGTGTCAAGGTATGGGCCTTGGCGGTCGGATACATGCGAGGCTGCTTGGAAAGATCCAAGGTGATACCGGCCTTGCGCGCTTCGCTTTCAACCCGTTCCCACATCTCCTTGGGATCCCGACCATATTTCTCGGCCAGCATTTCGGCGACGATGACCCCTTCGGGCGGAGTTGATGCATCAAGGTAGAATGGATGGTTCTCCGCGATCACCTCGACATCATCGCCAAGTGCTGCAATCGCCTTGTCCAGCCGCGCTGAGCCGACCAGGCACCAGGGGCACACCACATCGGTGAATATGTCAATTTTTAGCGTCTTGGCCATGCAGTGGGTCCTGTTGCCGTCACGGAGCATTATCGCAGCCTGTCAAATGGCGCGCTGATCGGTCGACGGCAAGAGCGCACACCGAGGTAACCGACACCCATTCCATCGGTCAATCCATCCCGTGCTTGACGCCTTAGCCGCCCGGTAGCAAAAGCGGGCACTATAGCGGCATGGAGCCTTTGATGAGCAATCCCGAAAGTCTTGCCGAGCGCCTTGATGGGCTTGAAACGCGTATCGCTTATCAGGACCATACAATTGAAGAATTGAACGCTGAAATCACCGCGCAGTGGCGGGTCATCGATTTGATGACTCGAAAACTGACCCTGTTGGAAGAGCAGGCGAAGCTGACCGGCGGCGGAGTCGGCGACGGTCGGACAGAACCGCCGCCGCCCCATTACTAACTCAACCGGGACGTCCAGACGTGAACGCGACCCAAACCGCAACGCCAACGAGCAAGCCCGCGAATGCCCAACCGAGCAGCACGCGATTTGCAGCGCTGGTCAGCACTGGGCGCAAGGAACCGGCCAAAACCACCACCATGATATGGATCAGGCTGGCGATTGCCACATAGACTGCGGAATGAACTGCCGCCTGCGATCCAAATGAGGCCGCAGCATCAAAAAAACTTGGCATGACTGTTACGTAAAACAGCATCGCCTTTGGGTTCAGGAGATTGGTCAGCAGCCCGGCGCGGAAATACCGCCATTTGGATTGCGGCTCCAGCAGGCCGGCGAGAGGTCGACGAGAATCGCGCCAGGCATCCAGCGCCAGATACAGCAGATAAATCACCCCAGCCCAGCGCAGCGTCTGGTAGACGGCAGGGCTTTCGGCGATCAGCGTACCGAGGCCAAAAGCCGCCAGCACACCAAGGACTGCCAACCCGCAGGCGACCCCGAGCACGGCGAACATCCCCGCCAAGCGTCCGCGGTCGGCGCTCAACACAGCCAAATAGGCCATGTTGGGACCTGGCGTCAGCTCAATAGCGATGCAGGCGAGCATGAACGGAACCAGAGCGGAGGTCACGCCTGACCCCCGCTCCAAGCGGGCCTAATGGCCAAGGGCCTTGACAATTTCTTCGGTCATTTTCTTGGCATCACCAAACAACATCATGGTGTTGTCGCGGAAGAACAACTCGTTCTGCACCCCGGCATAACCAGCCGCCATGCCGCGCTTGATAAACAATACGGTGCCGGCGTCCTCAACATTGAGCACCGGCATTCCATAAATTGGCGACGTCTTGTCGGTCTTGGCCGAAGGATTGGTCACGTCATTGGCGCCGATGACAAAGGCCACGTCGGACTGAGCGAACTCGGAATTGATGTCCTCCAGCTCAAACACCTCGTCGTAAGGCACATTGGCCTCTGCCAAAAGAACGTTCATATGCCCCGGCATACGACCAGCCACCGGGTGAATGGCGTATTTGACCGTCACGCCTTCCTTCTTGAGCAAATCCGCCATTTCCCGCAATGCGTGCTGGGCCTGGGCCACTGCCATGCCATAACCTGGTACGATGATGACCTTGCTGGCGTTCTTCATCAGGAACGCGGCATCGTCGGCAGCGCCCTGCTTGACGGGGCGTTCGTCTTCGCCCGCTGCCGCTGCTGCACCTGTGTCCCCGCCAAAGCCACCCAGGATCACCGAAATAAAGCTCCGGTTCATGGCTTTGCACATGATGTATGACAGGATTGCGCCTGAGGAGCCGACCAACGCACCGGTGATGATCAAGGCGGTGTTGCCCAGCGTAAAGCCAATGCCCGCGGCAGCCCATCCGGAGTAGGAGTTGAGCATCGACACCACCACCGGCATATCGGCGCCGCCAATGGGAATGATCATCAACCCACCAAGCACCAATGCCACCACGGTGATAGCCCAGAAGTACATCGGTTCGGCGGTTGTCGTCAGCAAATAGACCAGCACGATCAGCGCAATGAACAGCGCCGAATGCAGCAGATGCCGCCCGGGCAGGATAATCGGTTTGCCGCTCATATTGCCATTGAGTTTGGCAAAGGCAATAACCGAACCGGTGAAGGTAAACGCACCGATGGCCACGCCAAGGCTCATTTCAACCAGCGCTTGTGGGTGAATGGCGCCAATTTCACCGATCCCAAAGGCATGCGGCGCATAGAGCGCGGCGGCGGCAACAAACACGGCGGCCAGGCCGACTAGCGAGTGAAACGCCGCCACCAGCTGTGGCATGTCGGTCATTTTGACACTGCGGGCCATATAGGCGCCGATCCCGCCACCGATGCCGATGCCGCCAACGATCAAGACCCAGCTCACCCAATCGGAGGGCGCAGCCAAGGCCAGCGTGGTGACGATGGCGATAGCCATGCCGATCATGCCAAAACGATTGCCCTGTTGGGCTGAGCGGGGATTGGAGAGCCCACGCAGCGCCAGGATGAACAGCACCCCAGAGACGAGGTAAAGCAGGGCTGCGATATCTGCAGAGATCATCGGATCAACCCTTTTTCTTATACATGGCCAGCATCCGCTGGGTGACGAGGAATCCGCCAAAAATATTAACGCTGGCAAAGATCAACGCCACAAAACCGAAGGCCTTGGAAACCCAATTGCCATCTGCGGCAAGCTGGACGCCGACGGCGAGCAAGGCACCAACCACGATCACCGACGAAATCGCGTTGGTGACACTCATGAGCGGCGTGTGCAGCGCCGGGGTCACCGACCAGACGACGAAATAACCAACAAAGATTGCCAGCACAAATATGGCGAGTTGGAAGATGAAGGGATCGATCAGGTCCATTTACTTGGCCTCTTTCGCGGCGGGTTTCTTGGGCGCGACCGTTTTGACAGCTGGCTTTTTGACGGCTGCCGCTGGCTTGGTCGGCGCGGTCACTTTCGCCACCGTCGCAGCCTTTGGTTTGGCGCCTGCAACTGGCTTTGCCGCTGCAACTGGCTTGGCTCCGCTGGTTTTTTCAGGCGCCTTGGGCTCAACCGCGACGACCTTCTTAGCCGGCTTGGGTGCAGCTTTGGCGGCCTTCACCTCTGCGGCGATGGCCGAGCCGACGAACTGGGGATGCACGACCAGGCCATCGCGGGTCAAAACAGTGGCCTTGACCAGCTCATCATCCCAGTTAATCGCCAGCATGCTGGACTTCTTGTCGATCAGCGTATCGACAAAGGCCAGCAGATTGCGCGAGTACAATTGGCTGGCCGTCGTGGGGATGCGACCCTGCACATTGGTATAGCCAATAATCTTGACCCCGTTGTGCTCGACGATCTTGCCCGGCACGGTCAACTCGACATTACCACCGCGCTCGGCAGCCAGATCAACGATCACCGAACCCGGGGCCATCGATTCAACCATGGCCTTGGTGATCAGGCGGGGGGCCGGACGACCCGGGATCAGCGCCGTGGTGATCACAATGTCCTGCTTGGCAATGTGGGCGGCGGTCAATTCAGCCTGCTTGGCCTGATAAGCCGCTGACATCTGCTTGGCGTAGCCACCTGCCGTTTCGGCCTGTTTGAACTCATCGTCTTCGACGGCGACGAACTTGCCGCCCAGGGATTCGACCTGTTCCTTGGCAGCGGGCCGCACGTCGGTCGCCGAGACCACGGCGCCCAGACGCTTGGCCGTCGCAATGGCTTGCAGTCCGGCAACGCCCGCGCCCATGACAAATGCCTTGGCCGGCCGCACCGTTCCGGCTGCGGTCATCATCATCGGCAAGGCTCGATCAAACTCGGCAGCAGCGTCAATGACAGATTGATAACCCGCCAGATTGGCTTGGCTGGACAGAATGTCCATCACTTGCGCCCGGGTGATACGAGGCATCAACTCCATGGAAATCGCGGTTACGCCGGTTTTGGCCAGGGCCTCGATTTCGACATTGTTGCCAAATGGATCAAGCGCACCAACGAGCACAGCACCCTTGGCAACGCCGGCCATCAAGGCCGAAGTCGGGCGGCGAACGACCAACACGATTTCGGCACCCTTCAGAGCGGCCACGGCCGTGGTCGTGATGTTGGCGCCAGCGGCCGCATAATCGGCATCCAGTATGCGGGCACCCAGGCCCGCCCCCGCTTCAACACTGACCTGACCGCCCAAAGCGATCAGTTTGCCGACCGTTTCCGGCGTGGCCGCGACGCGGTTTTCGCCGTCAAAGCGTTCGCGGACGATTGCAATTTTCATGAAATTCTCCTGGCTGCCTGCCAGGCCGGCAGGCAAGGGATGCGGTCTGCAGGCGTGTTATGGAGCAATCGCGAAGTACAGAATGACCACCAGCACAGCCAAGCCGGCGATTGAGTACTTCAACAGCGAGATGAAGCGATCATAGGTCTGTTCGTGCTGATGGTAGTCCATCGCGCTCTCTTGTACCAACGGGGGGAGTGGCAGGTGTTTATTGGCCATTTGGTCCTCAAAAAATAGTGGTCTTTGGTCTAGGGAGACCGCGGTTCAGCTTGGGCTTGTTGCCTCGAGTTCATCGATCAATCCTTCGATCATCGACAAACCCAAAGACCAGAATTTGGGATCTTTCGCGTCCAGCCCGAAGGGCGCCAACAGCTCAGAATGATGCTTGGACCCCCCAGCCTTCAGCAGATCAAAATACCGGTCTGCAAAGCCCGCTTCCGCTTTCTCATACTGCGCATAAAGCGAGTTCACAAGACAGTCCCCGAATGCGTAGGCGTAGACATAAAACGGCGAATGGATGAAGTGCGGGATATAGCTCCAGAAGCACTCGTAACCCTGGTTCAGCTCGATGGCGTCACCCAGACTTTCGCGCTGAACATCAAGCCAGATGGCATTGATTTCCTCGGTGCGCAATTCGCCATTGCGACGAGCCGTATGAACCCTGCGCTCAAAGGTATAAAAGGCGATTTGCCGCACCACTGTATTGAGCATGTCCTCAACCTTGGAGGACAGCAGCGCGAAGCGTTGTTTTTTGTCGGTTGTCTTGTTCAGGATTGAACGAAACGTCAGCATTTCGCCAAATACCGAGGCAGTCTCGGCCAGTGTCAAGGGCGTGTTGGCCAGCAGTGGCCCTTGGGCGGCGGCCAGGCGCTGATGCACCCCATGCCCCAATTCGTGGGCCAGCGTCATCACATCGCGGGCCCGACCCATATAGTTGAGCATCAAATAGGGATGGGCGCTTGGCACGGTCGGATGGGCAAAGGCCCCAGACAATTTGCCTTGTCCGGTCGGCGCATCGATCCAGCCGCTGTCGAAGAACGGCGCAGCGATCTCGGCAAGCTGGGGCGAGAACCGGCCATAGGCCTCCAGCACCGTCGCCTTGGCTGTCTCCCAATCAAACAATTGCTCATCAGCGGTGGGAAGTGGCGCGTTGCGGTCCCACGAATTCAGCTTGGCCTTGCCGAACCATTTGGCCTTCATCGAATAGTAGCGATGCGACAGGCGCGGATAGGCTTCCTGTACAGCGCTTTGCAGCGCATCAACAACCTCGCGTTCAACCGAATTGGCCAGATGGCGACTGTCAGCAATATCGGCGTAGCCGCGCCACCGGTCAGAGATTTCCTTATCCTTGGCCAAAACATTGGTGATGTGGGTGAAGAGCCGAGCGTTTTCGGTGAGCACCTTGGAGGCGGCGCGAAAAGCAGCTTCCCGTTTGGCTTCGTCGCGCTCCGACAATAGGTGCAGGGTCGCTTCAAGGTTGAGAACCTCGCCGTCGACGTCAAACTTCAAACTCGCCAATGTCTCATCATAGAGCCGGTTCCACGCCGAAAAACCGGTGACCGATTTGTCGTGGAAAAGCTCCTCAACCCGATCCTCCAATTGATAGGGCTTGGCCTTGCGCAACTCGTCGAACCAGGGCCGATAGCGGGCCAACGCGGCATTACCCACCAGAGCCGCTTCCAGCACGTCATTATCGATGCGGTTGAGTTCGAGCTCAAAAAACAACACCCGGGTCGACACATTGGTCAGCGTTTCGTTGACATCCCCCATGAACTTGGCGCGGTCGGGGTCCATGGCATTCTGCGCATATTGCAAAAACGAGAACGAGCCAATTTTGCCGGTCAAATCGCCCAGAGCTTCAGTGCGGTTGATCGCCTCAATCAGGCGTCCTGCTTTGGTGAGTTCGAGCAACTGGCCCTTGTAGTCCGCCTCAAAGCGGGCCGCGTCCGCTTTTGCCCGTTCGAGATCTGCTTTGAATTCGGCGCTGTCGCGGCCGGGGTAGAGGTCGCTTAAGTCCCACACCGGCAAATTGCCAAACTGGTTATGGCCCTTCTGGCTCGCGGCTTCAGTGGCGCGGGGAAAGTCGGGCATGGTGAGTCTCCAGACAGGTCTGATTTTGGGGCGGACCATAGCCAGCCACGCCAGCAATGGGAAGGGTTTTGCTGGCCGACTAAATCTGCCCCATCATGACCGCTGGGCAAACAGAATCTTTATGATTAATCCCCTCTTAAGGCCCAGTCGTCATCATGCTCCCAAAACGGCACAGCGCGATTCGAGCGCAACGAAATTCCCAAGAGGCCTGATGACTCGTGTTCTGATTGTCGACGATGATCCGGTGCAACTGCGCCTCACCGCCGAAGTAGCCAACCGGGCCGGGTTCAAGCCACTCACGGCCACGGGTGGGCAGCAGGCGCTGACGATTTTGCGCGAAGACCGCAATATCGGCGCGGTGATTCTTGACCTGGTCATGCCTGATCTTGACGGCATGGCAGTGATGGAAGCCATGGCGCGGGAAGGGTTGAAACACCCCGTCATCATCCAGACGGCCCATGCTTCGTTGGAAACCGTGGTTACGGCGATGCGACAGGGCGCTGCCGACTATTTCGTCAAGCCAGTCGCACCCGAGCGGTTGATCGTCTCCTTGCGCAATGCCATGAAACTGGACGCGCTCGAAGCGGTGGTTCGCGCCGAACACTCCCGCCGGACTGGCACCTTTACCCCCGCGGACATGATTGCGCGGGCTCCGGCGATGGCGCGGGTGATTTCGCTCTGCGCCAAGGCGGCCAAAAGCACGATTCCGGTGTTGATCGAAGGCGAGACCGGGGCCGGTAAAGAGCTGATCGCCCGCATCATCCAGGGGAGCGGAGACCGCGCCGGCAAACCGTTTGTCACCGTCAATTGCGGCGCCATTCCGCCAAATCTGGTCGAATCCATCCTGTTTGGCCACAAGCGGGGTGCCTTTACCGGCGCGCACGCCGACCAGATCGGCAAATTCGCGGAAGCCCATAACGGCACCTTGTTCCTCGACGAAGTGGGGGAATTGTCGCTCGAAACCCAGGTCAAGCTGTTGCGGGCATTGCAAGAGGGCGAGATCGAGCCAGTCGGAGCAACAAAGTCTGAACGTGTCAATGTACGGGTGATTTCGGCGACCAACCGGCGTTTGCTCAATCTGGCCAAATCCGGCGAATTCCGCGAGGATTTGTATTATCGCCTGAACGTGTTCCCGATCTATGTGCCGCCTCTGCGCGAACGCAAGGAAGACATTGCCGAACTGATTTCCCATTTCATCGCACGTTTTTCGGCGGAAGCCGGCAAGCGTATTCTGGGAATCTCGCCGGCAGCCTTGGCGCTGTTGCAGGTCTATGATTGGCCCGGCAATATTCGCCAGCTTGAAAACACCGTCTACCGCTCCATCGTTTTGTCGGACGGCGCATTCCTTGAAACGGCAGACTTCCCCCAGATTGTTGCGCAAACCAGCGGACGTGAGGAAGCAGTCCGAATGCTGGATACCGTGATCGTTCCGGCCGCGCCGACCCATATTGATGCCGCTGTTGCCCGGCCCCGGCTCATGGCCGAACCCCTGCCAACAGCAGACCGCTTTCTCGACCCTGTCGGAGAGGTCACCGCGCTGGCCGACATCGAACGGGCTGCCATCGTCTTTGCTATCGCCCATTATGGTGGCCGCATGTCGCGGGTCGCGCGCGCCCTCAAGATCGGCCGCTCAACTTTGTATCGGAAACTGCACGAATATGGTTTGGCGGAAGGACTGGAGAGCGAGGCGGCTTGATCGCAGTGGTATCAATGCCGCGTTCGTTGCAATAGCGCCACAAAGCCAGCTCACAATATCGCGAGCGATTGCACGTCTTAACCTTTCCAGAGTAGTGAGTTTTGAGGCAAGGAGGTCAAGTCGGCGGCGGCTTGGCCCCGATTCGACGCCGCGAGGTGGAGTTCTAATGAACAAGCTGTTGATGTGGGTGCTGGTCGGCATGGCGACGGCCTGCTCAATCCTGCCAACCCAGGCACAGGTGGTGGCCACCGCCGAGCCCATGGTGACCCGCGTCGTGATCGCGCCGCCGCAAACGCCATTGGCCCGCACCATCAAAGGCGCCCTGTCCGCCGCCTATTATGGCGCCAAGCGCGACAGCGCCGGTTATGCAGAAGCCCAAAAGCTGTATTTCTTTTACGGTGAGCGCCATTTCGAACCGATCTGGCTGAGTGAGTTGCCCGGTGGGGCGCTGTCTTTTTCTGCAAATGCCCAAAACCTCCTGGTCCTGTTCCAAAATGCCGCGACCGAGGGCTTGCGCCCGCAGGACTATTTGACACCCGATCTGGACGTTGCGGCGGCAGCGGGAGACCCTGCCAAGATGGCGGCGTTGGAAACGGCCTTTTCGGCGGCCGTCATCCGCTATGCCACCCATATCCATACCGGCCGGCTAAGGCCGCTCTCGATTTCTCAAAATCTTGATTACAAACCCAAGGCAATCGAGGCGACGGCGCTGCTTATGGCGGTGGCTCAATCCACGACGCCGGAGAAAATCCTTGGCGCTCTGGAGCCAACCCATCCCGAGTTTCTCGCCCTCAAGGCGGCCCTTGCCACTTTTGATGAAAGCGCCGTGCCAGCGACGGTACAGATTCCGGCTGGCAAGACCCTCAAGCCAGGAATGACCGACGAGCGCTTACCGCTGCTGCGCCAACGGCTGGCAGTGACCGATCTTGCGGCAGATCCATTGGTTTATGACGACGCTCTGGTTGCAGCGATCAAGGTATTCCAAGAGAGCCAGGGACTGGAAGCCGACGGCGTTGCCGGCCCAGCCACATTTGCTGCGCTCAACGGGGGCCCCACCATTAGCCGTGACGACATTCTGGCCAATATGGAGCGTTGGCGCTGGCTGCCCGAGGACCTCGGCGCGTTCAGTGTGTTCGTGAATATTCCAGAATATTTGCTGGTGATTAATCGCAACGGTCAGCCCGAGTATCAGACCCGGGTTGTCGTTGGAGCGACCAAGCACCAGACGCCGATTTTCTCGGATACGATCCGCCACATCGTGGTCAACCCCTATTGGAACGTCCCCAGCTCGATCATTAAAAACGAGATTGCCCCCAAGACCCGCGCCAATCCGGGCTATATCGCCAGCCAGAACATGGATCTGCTGTATAACGGCAATGTCGTGAGCGCTGCGCAGGTCGATTGGGCGGCAAATGGCGATAGCTTTCCGTTCTCAGTCCGTCAGCGCCCAGGGGCCGGCAATGCTTTGGGTCAGATAAAATTTCTGTTTCCCAACAAGCACGACGTCTATTTGCACGACACGCCATCCAAATCCTTGTTTCAACGCAGCTATCGGGCCTATAGCCATGGCTGCGTCCGCGTCCAGAACCCGATGGAATTTGCCGCAGCGCTGACCGTCAATGAAACCAGGATCAGTCGCGCTTCGCTTGAAGCCTTGTTTGGTCCGCGCGAAACCTGGGTCAATCCTGACCATGTCATCCCGGTCCACTTGGCCTATTTCACCATACGGGTGCTACCGGATGGCACGCTTAAATCCTTCGACGACGTTTATGGACACAATGCCGCAGTGATCGCGGCGCTGAACAAATAGCGCTTTTGCCGCAATAGTTTGCCCCAAGGTGCCTGTTGTTGTTTCGAGCCGATTGGCTCGACCTGGCAACCGGCGTTCCATCGGCTTAACTTCTCCTTAAGAAATTCGCCTTGGTTCAGCCGGTTTTTGTCCCTAAATTGAGTTTGGGAGCCAAGCATGATCGGTCTACCAATGGTTAGCGTTAATAGGTCTTTCGGCAAATTGCGCTAGCATCGGCGGGTAACGAGTTGGTAGTCAGTCGTGTGCGCGTGACGGGGATATCGCATTTGAAACGGATCCATATCGGACGGCTTGTATTTGCCGCCCTTATGAGCTTTTCGACTCTGTTCACCCAGACAGTGGTTCCGGCCGCTGCTGGCAGCGAACGCGCGCTCTATCTGTACCACACCCATAACCAGACCACGGCCCGGATCGTATTCAAGCGCAATGGCCAATATCTGCAATCAGGCCTGAACGAGTTGAATCGTTTTCTGGCCGATTGGCGCACCAAAGAGCCGACCAAAATGGACCCGGCACTTTTCGATTTGGTTTGGGAAGTGTACCAGGAGGTTGGCGCCAGCCAGCCGGTTCACATTGTTTCGGCCTATCGAACCCCCGCGACCAACGCCATGTTGCGCAGCCGCTCGTCTGCTGTGGCCGAAAACTCACAGCACACCAAAGGCCGCGCGATGGATTTTTTCATCCCCGGAATTTCGCTGACCAAATTGCGCGCCACCGCGATGCGCCAACAAGTGGGCGGCGTTGGCTTTTATCCGACCTCGGGCAGCCCGTTTGTGCATCTGGATACCGGCAATGTGCGGGCCTGGCCGCGCATGACCCGCGCCCAGCTGGCCCAGGTGTTCCCAGACGGCAAGACGCTGCATCTGCCAACCGACGGCAAACCGCTATCGGCCTCAGGTCGCCAATACGCCATGGCCGAATGGCAGCGCTGCCATACAGTGCCCTGCAATGGCGGCTCGAATACACAGATTGCCAGCGCCGACACCGGCGGCTCCGGCACCAGCCTGGTCGATCTGCTGTTTGGCAATTCGGACAATGACCAGGGATCAACCACTACCCAGATTGCGTCCGTGGCTCAGCCGCCCCTGCCGCGCTCGGCACCGACCCCGATGATGCGACCAGCCGCATTGGGTGGGGCAACCCAGATCGCCTCAATCGAGCCAGTTCAACTCGTTCCGTTCTCGAGCGTGGGCAGCGCCCCATCGGATGAGGAGGGATTGGCCAGCACACGCATTGCCCCAATTCCGGCGATAAAGTCGCCAGCCTTGCTGATGGCAACGGCCACAGCTTTGCCCACCAATCCAGAGCCTGAAACCGCGCTGACAGCCTTGGCCGCCATCGGCGCACCGGTCCCGGCGTCGCGGGTGCTGATGACCAATTCTCCCGCAGTGATGATGACTGCCTATGCGCCAGAACCAGGCGCACAACGCGCCTTGGAGCTGATCATTCAACGCAGCACAACTGCCGCTCTGCCACCATTGCCGGGCGAGCAGCCATCGACCAGAACTGGATTGGTCGGCGTCTCAGCATTGCGGACGGCATCCCTGGGCGGCGACAATGAACTGCAGGCCCTGGCCGGGCTGTTCGACATGACCTGGGGTGCGGTCGAAAGCCATGGAACCAGCGCGAAGGTCGCGGCGGCCCTGGCGGAGCGCGAAGCCAACCCCACGCGTGATGTTGAGTTTATCGCACCCGACCTCGAGCATGTCGCCGACGTGTTCCTGACCCCGGTGCTGATGACCTCAGCCCATTTCGCCGAATTCTATGATCACGACGAGGCCGACCTCAGCCCGGCAACCGAGCTCGGCCCTTATGTCACCCATATGGGCATTGGCGATTTGCCTCCCGAATTCAGCCATGACCAATTTGTCGCCATCAAACCCCTGGCTTTGGCCTCCCGCTGATTCAACGTCCTGCCAGCTCTCGGGCTTCCCAAGGCAGTTGCCAAGGATCATACTGAACACTATTGACTGGGTAACGGCTCCGGTGCCCCATTTAGGCGCGCGAAATGGCCACTCAGTTTAGGGCGACGCCGCCAGCCTGGCGTGTTGCGTAAAGGACCACCCGAATTGGCCGACAAGCCGCAAACCCCCCTCCTCGATACCATTGCTTCACCGGCCGATTTGCGAGCCCTGCCGCGCGACCAATTGCGCCAACTCGCCGATGAGTTGCGAGCCGAAGTGATCGATGCAGTCTCGGTGACTGGGGGACATCTGGGCGCCGGGCTCGGCGTGATTGAGCTGACGGTGGCACTGCACGCCGTATTCGATACGCCCCATGATCGGATAATCTGGGACGTCGGCCACCAAGCCTATCCGCACAAGGTGTTGACCGGGCGGCGGGCGCGGATTCGCACACTGCGCCAGAAAAACGGCCTCTCCGGCTTCACCCGTCGCGCCGAAAGTGAATATGACCCTTTTGGCGCCGGACACTCATCGACGTCGATTTCGGCCGGTCTTGGCATGGCGGTCGCCAGCGGCTTGCAGGGCAAACCACGCAACGTTGTTGCCGTCATCGGGGACGGCGCCATGTCGGCGGGCATGGCCTATGAGGCGATGAACAATGCCGGCGCCATGGATGCACGGTTGATTGTGGTTCTGAACGACAACGACATGTCGATTGCCCCGCCGACCGGTGCCATGAGCGCCTATTTGGCCCGTCTGGTGTCGAGCCCGATCTATCGCGGGATGCGCGAAACCGCCAAGTCGATCACCAAAAAACTGCCGCAGATATTTTATGAGCCGGCGCGGCGAACCGAGGAATTCGCCCGCAGTTTTTTTACCGGCGGGACCCTGTTTGAAGAACTCGGCTTTTACTATGTCGGGCCCATTGACGGACACAATCTCGATCATCTGCTACCGGTTCTTGATAATGTGCGTGACGCCGGTGATGGGCCGATCCTGGTCCATGTGGTGACCAAAAAGGGCAAGGGGTATGGCCCGGCCGAGGATGCGGCCGACAAATATCACGGCGTCTCCAAATTCAACATTATCACCGGGGCCCAGGCCAAGGCGCCGTCCAATGCGCCCTCCTATACCAATGTGTTCGCTGAGAGCCTGATCCAGGAAGCTCGGGACGACGAAACCATTGTGGCGGTGACCGCCGCCATGCCCTCGGGCACCGGGCTCGATAAATTCGCCGAAATATTTCCGAGCCGGATCTTTGATGTCGGCATTGCCGAGCAGCACGCGGTGACCTTTGCCGCCGGGCTCGCCAGCGAGGGGATGCGCCCATTCTGCGCCATCTACTCGACCTTTTTGCAACGGGCCTATGATCAGGTCATCCACGATGTGGCGATCCAGCACCTGCCGGTGCGTTTTGCCATCGATCGGGCAGGCTATGTCGGGGCCGATGGTCCAACCCATGCCGGCAATTACGATGCGGCCTATCTTGGGGCCATTCCAGGCCTGGTGCAAATGGCCGCGGCCGATGAAGCGGACCTCCGCCACATGGTGGCAACGGCGGCCGCCTATGACAACGGCCCGATAAGCTTTCGATACCCACGCGGTGATGGCCTCGGTATCGAGTTGCCGCAGCGCGGCATTGCCCTGCCAATTGGCAAAGGCCGCATTCTGCGCCAAGGCACCACCATCGCCATATTGAGCTATGGCACCAGGCTGGTTGAAACCCTGGCGGCAGCGGAACGCCTGGCAGCGCTCGGGCTTAATCCAACCATCGCCGACGCGCGCTTCATGAAACCACTGGATGAAGAGCTGATTGCCACGCTCGCGCAATCCCATGACGTGTTGCTGACTGCCGAGGAAGGTTCTATCGGCGGCTTTGGCAGCCATGTGGCGACGTTCCTGGCGCGCAATGGGTTGCTCGACGGCAAACTGCGGTTCCGTCCATTGATGATACCGGACCGCTTTGTCGAGCATTCGAGCCAGGCGGACATGTATGCCGACGCTGGGTTGGACCGAGCCGGAATCGTCAGCGCAGCGCTGCTGGCGCTCGGCTTTGACGAGGCGAGCATGGTCGCCGCGCTGGGCAAGACGCACTAACCACCAGGATTGGCGACGAACGCAGCGGTCATCTTGTGGTCGCGCCGAGCTGGAGGCCGGCTCGTCCTATTCGATAGGGACCGAACCAGCCTGGCGCGGCCCGGCCAGGCCCGCTGAAAGCCAGCATGGGCTGAACCGGAAGGGCCGCAAACTGCGGCCCTGTTATTGGGCTCGATTGCGTGCGGGCCCGATTGGGCCCCGCCGACTCAATCGTCGTCGGAAGGGGCTGCGACCATGCCCAGCGCTGACAGGTACAGCTCAAGGATCGCTTCGTATTCCTGCCGTTCGCTGGCATCCTGCTTGCGGATCCGAACGATCTGGCGGATCACCTTGACATCAAAACCATTGCCCTTGGCTTCGGCATAGATCTCCTTGATGTCCGCAGCGATGGCTGCCTTTTCTTCTTCCATGCGCTCAATGCGTTCGATGAACGCGCGCAACTGGTCCTGGGCAACACTTTCTTCGGCCATAACTCGTACCTCTTGGTTCGCTGTTGGTTCAACATGAGGCGGGCGCGCGGTTCAAGCGCTAACTCATTCAATCCACACCCCCGTTTTCCGCATGCCCTCAATTCAGCCAAATCCTGCGTTTAGCGGTTGACACCAAGCCGCCCCATGGGCTCAAACAGTCACGAATTTTCAATGTTTTCTGGCACGCCATTGCATCTGTTCCGTCTCGGTTTGATCCTTGTCGGCGTATTGCTCCCCAGCATGGCGCTGTTTGCTGTTCCAGCCTATGCAGACCTGCGGGTCTGCAACCAGACGCGCAATGTGGTATCGGTATCGCTGGGCTATCGGGTGGACAACGGTTGGCAATCCGAGGGTTGGTGGCAAACCCCACCCGGAGATTGTCGTGTTTTGTACCAAGGCAGCCTTGCTGCTCGATCCTATTATTACATTTACGCAGTCGATGACATTGGCGGTGGCGAATGGGATGGGTCGGTGTTCATGTGCACGAGCGATGAAACCTTTACCATCTTTGGGGTTGAGGATTGCCTCGCGCGCGGTTATGAGCGGACCGGGTTTTTTGAAATCGACACCCAAAAGCGGACGGACTGGACGTTGCAGTTAACCGAAAGTGCCGGGATCCCCGGTGTTGTCAGCCCCGGCGGCGAAGAAAATCTGGAAGACCCCCGTATGCTTGTCGATCCTGCTGCGACACAGACGCCGAGCACTGCTCCCCCTCAAGTTACCGAAAGCACCCAGACACCATGAGACGGATGAGACGCGTAAAGATCGTCGCCACGCTTGGGCCGGCCAGCCATGATGAGAAGATGATCGAGGAATTGGCCCGCGCCGGTGCCGACGTGTTTCGGATCAACATGAGCCATGCCAGCCACGAATTGCTGCACCAGACTGTGGGCTTTATCCGCGCTGTCGAGAAAAAGCTCAATCATCCATTGGGCGTATTGGTCGACCTTCAGGGTCCCAAGCTGCGCGTCTGGAAATTTGCCGAGGGCGCCGTCCATTTGGTCGCCGGGCAAAAATTCATCCTCGATAGCTCCGATGCACCCGGCACAATTGATCGGGTCTATCTTCCCCATCCCGAGATCATTGAAAGCGTTTCGGTTGGCGACAGGCTGCTGCTAGACGATGGCAAATTGGCGCTCAAGGCCACCAAGGTTGGCAATGGCGCTATCGAAACCGAAGTCATCTATGGCGGCAAGCTCAGTGACAAGAAAGGCGTATCCCTGCCCGATACGCTGCTGCCGACTGGCGCGTTGACCGAAAAGGACCACGCCGACCTGCTCGAAGGCCTCAAAGCCGACGCCGACTGGATCGCGCTGTCTTTCGTGCAGCGCCCCGAGGATATCATTGATGTCCGCAAGATTGTTCAGGGCCGTGCCGGCGTCATGGCCAAGATCGAAAAGCCGCAGGCGATCGATCGGCTCGAAGAAATCATCAAGCTGAGCGACGCCATCATGGTGGCGCGCGGCGACCTCGGCGTCGAACTGCCGCTCGAAACCGTGCCGGGTCTGCAAAAGCGCATGATCCGCATGGCCCGTCGCTATGGCAAACCCGTGGTGGTTGCGACCCAGATGCTGGAATCGATGATCACCTCGCCGGTCCCGACCCGCGCCGAAGTCTCGGATGTGTCGATTGCCGTGTTCGAAGGCGCCGATGCCATCATGCTGTCGGCCGAATCGGCTTCGGGTGCCTATCCGGTTGAAGCCGTGACCACTATGAACAAGGTTGCCATCGCTGTCGAAGGCGATGCCAATTATCGCGGCATTATCCGCGCGGCTCAAACTGAGCCGGAGGCCACCGCCGCCGACGCCATTTCGGCGGCAACGCGCCAAGTGGCCGAGACGCTCGATCTCGCCGCCATCGTCACCTACACCGCGTCTGGCTCAACCGGCATCCGCGCCGCTCGTGAACGGCCATCCAAGCCGATCATTGCCCTATCGCCCAATCAACGCACCATCCGCCGCCTGTCGCTGGTCTGGGGCATTCATTGCGTGCAGACCGAAGACGCGATCAGCCTGGAAGACATGGTCGACCGCGCCTGTGTGATCGCCTATCAGGAGGGCTTTGCCCGCCCCGGCGACCGTATTGCCATCACCGCAGGTGTACCGCTGGGCACACCAGGGGCTACCAATATGCTGCGAATTGCCTTTGTCCGCCAGGACGGCGCTGGATCCAGCTAAAGACCTGGGCGGTCAAATCGCACAAGGGGCTCGCCAATTGGCGGGCCCTTTTCGTTTGGAGGGCCTAAAGGTGACTTCTGATAGAGGCCTCATCAGTGGGACGACGATGGTCCGGCACCCAAACGCGGACACAAAAAAGCATCAGCCCGCTTTCGCGGGCTGATCCATCTCAAATCTGGTTTGGTCAATCAGCCCTGACGGGCCTTGAAACGCTTGTCGACCTTGTTGATGATATAGACGCGACCGCGGCGGCGGACGAGCTTGTTCGCGCGGTGGCGAGTCATCAGCGCCTTCAGCGAGTTGCGGACTTTCATCGTGTAACCTCAGTTAATAAAAGGGGCGCCAGGGCGCCCGAAACTTGGCCGGAACATAGGGAAGTTGTCCGCATCTGTCAACGCGCGAAACAGGGTGTTTTCCCCACCCATCGCAACACCACCCAAGCGGCGTTGCCGGCATTTCCACCACACCGCTATTGGATGCAGGCGCACGATCACGCGGCGTGGCTCCAAGCCGGTTTGGCGTTTAAAAAGCCTCCCCTGCAATGGCAGGGTTGGCCCTGTGGTAAGGCCGACCCGCTGCGGATCATGCGCCGCAGCGGGTCGAGTTCAGACTCTTAGACCGCGCTCTGAAGTGTCGCGATGTCCCGCCAGCGGTGGCAGGCGACCAATCGAGTATCATCGATGAGTTCCAGTGCTGGGCGCTGTTCGGCGCATATTGCCTGCGCATAGCGGCAACGGGTTCGGAAGGTGCAGCCTGAGGGTGGATTGATCGGCGACGGAATTTCACCCACCAAGCCATCGATCGTGCGCAATCGCGCCGCCTTTGGGTCAGGAATTGGCACGGCCGTGAGCAAAGCCCGCGTATAGGGATGCCTGGGGTCATCATAGATGGCGTCCCCATCGGCCAGCTCGACGATGCGCCCCAAATACAGCACCATGATCCGATCTGACACATGACGAACAACCGACAGATTGTGGCTGATAAAAATCAGCGTCAGGCCGAATTCGTCCTTTAGATCACTCAGCAAATTGAGGATCTGTGCCTGGATCGAAACGTCCAGCGCCGAGACGGGCTCATCGCAAACGATTAGCTTGGGTTCGGTGATCAGCGCCCGCGCGATACCGATACGCTGCGCCTGTCCGCCCGAGAACTCGTGGGGGTAGCGATTGATCATTTCCGGCTGCAGACCGACAGCGTCCATCATTCGCAGGATCTTGGTACGGCGTTGGTCGGCTGACAGCTCGGGCATCAGGGTCCGCAGCGGGTCGGCAATAATATCGCCAACCGTCATGCGCGGATTGAGCGAGGCCAGTGGGTCCTGAAAGATGATCTGCAGGTCGCGGCGGCGGCGGCGCATGTCTTCGTTTTCCATCGCCACCAGATCGTCGCCAAGCCACAGCACGCGGCCTTCCTCGGGCTTTAGCAATTGCAGGATACACCGCCCCAGGGTCGATTTTCCGCTGCCGCTTTCGCCAACAATACCAAGGGTTTCACCCTTTTTGACCGTGAACGAGATATCGCGCAGGGCGGTGAGTTTTTGCGGCTTCGCAAATAGACCAGTGGTCAGCAAAAAGGTTTTGGACAGGTTCTCGACGCGCAGCAGGTCGCCACTATCCTGGGTGCTCATGCCATTTCCTTCACGTCGACGCGCTTGACCGCGTCATAAGCCACTTTGCCGTCGTAGAAGCAGGACCGGCCGCGCTCACTGGCGAATGGTACAAATTCTGGACGCTCGCTCGTGCACCGCTCAGAGGCAAAAGCACAACGTGGGTGGAACGAACAGCCGCTGGGCATGTGCTCGATATTGGGCGGCGCCCCTTGGATTGACACCAGCCGACTGGTGCGTTTTTCAACATGGGGGGTCGAACTGAGCAGACCCAAGGTATAGGGGTGGCGGGGATCGTAGAACAACTCATCGACCGTCCCGGTTTCGACCGCCCGACCCGCATACATAACCATCATTCGGTCCGCGAGCCCGGCGACAACGCCAAGGTCATGGGTAATGATGATGAGCGCTGTTCCAAACTCCTTGGTCAAAGTCTTGAACAGATCAAGCATTTGTGCCTGAACGGTCACGTCCAGCGCCGTGGTGGGCTCGTCCGCGATCAACAGCTTGGGACGACACAATAGAGCCATGGCGATCATGACGCGCTGGCGCATACCCCCCGAGCATTCGTGGGGGAAGCGGTCGGCAATATTGCGGGCGTCCGGCAGCTTGACCGCATCAAGCATTTGCACGGCTTCGGCAAAAGCGGCCTGACGCGACATCGCTTTGTGGCGCACCAGCACTTCGGTCAGTTGTTCGCCGATGCGGATATAGGGGTTCAGCGATGTCATCGGGTCCTGAAAGATCATGGCGATCTTTTGGGCCCGCACCAGATTGAGCTCCCGTTCGGGCAGGCCCAGCAATTGCTGCCCGTCAAACTTCACGCTGCCGCTGGAAAAACCATTATTCGCCAATAATCCGATCAGCGAGAACGCCGTCTGGGTTTTGCCAGAGCCAGACTCCCCCACAATTGCCAAGGTCTCTGCTGGCTTCAGGCTGAACGAGACTTTGTCGACCACCTGCAACGGGCCAGTGGCCATGTTAAAACCGATGCTGAGATCGGTAACTTCTAACAGATTCATCACCGCAATTCCTCAACGGTCCTTGGGATCAAGGGCATCGCGCAACCCATCACCCACAAAAAAGAATGAAAACAACAGCACCACAAAGAACGACAGCGGGAACAGCAACTGCCATGTCGTGCCGCGCAGCATGGTTTGCGCGCCTTCACTGATCAGGGCACCAAGCGAGGTATTGGGTTCTTGAATGCCCAAGCCCAGAAACGAGATAAACGATTCCAGCAGGATCATTTCGGGGATCAGCAAGGTGGCATAGACCGCCACGATGCCCAGCAGATTGGGAACAATGTGCCGCACGATAATGCCATAAGGCTTGACGCCCGAAGCAATCGCCGCCTCGACGAATTCCTTGTTCTTGAGGCTCAAAGTCTGCCCTCGGACGACCCGCGCCATGCCGAGCCACGAGATCAGCCCGATACCGACGAACAGCATCAAGAAAGAGCGGCCGAACACCACCAACATCAGGATCAGAATGAACATGTAGGGGATCGAGTATAGGATATCGACAAACCGCATCATCAAACTGTCCACGCGGCCGCCGAAATAGCCGGAAGTGGCGCCGTAAAGTGTGCCAACCACAACCGCGATCGCCGAGCCGACAATGCCGACAATGATCGAAATCTGAGTGCCCTGGATGACGCGGGAATACAGATCCCGGCCAACTTCGTCGGTCCCAAAGAAATGACCCGAATCCAGCGAGGGCGCGCCCAATGTCTTGGTTTGTCCGAGCACGCTCCAGTCAATTTTTTCAATCGACCATTGCCCGATCATCGGACCGACAATCGTGAATAATACGATGGTAATCAGCACTCCCAAGCTTATGACGGCGGCACGATTGTGCATGAACCGTCGGCCGGCATCCTGCCACAGGGAGCGGCCCTTGACCGGCTTTGACACGGCTTTGGCGCTGGCAGCAAAATCTTGAATTCTTGTATCGGTAATCATCTGCGTGCTCCCAACCTTCAGTACCGAATTTTCGGATCAATCCAGGCATAGAGAATGTCGACCACCAAATTGCCGGTGATGGTCAGTGCTCCCAACAAAATGGTGATCCCCATGATCGTCGAATAGTCGCGGTTGAGGGCGCTGTTCACGAACGCGACCCCGATTCCGCCGGTCGAAAAATATAGATCAACCACAACCGAACCCGTGATCATCCCGACAAAAACCGGTCCCAGGTAGGAAATAGTGGGAAGCATCGCCGGTTTCAGAGCGTGTTTGAAAATGATCTGCCAGCCCGGCAGGCCCTTCGATCTGGCGGTGCGAATGAAATTGGAATTGAGCACCTCCAGCATCGACGAGCGCTGAATACGGGCAATGCTGGCCATGTAGCTGGTGGACAGCGCGATCACCGGCATAATGATGTAGTTCCATTGCCCGCCATTCCAGCCGCCGCCAGGCAGCAGCTGTAGATAATAGGTGAACACCAGCACCAGGAGCGGCGCGAGCACAAAATTGGGCACGACTTGGGCGCCAATTGTGATGCCGACAGCAAAATAATCGATCCAGGTATTGTGACGAATGGCGGCGACGATGCCCATGGTCACACCCACAACGGTCGCAACGATGAACGCCCAAAACCCGTAGGTCAGCGTGACCGGGAAACCCTGAGCAATGATATCATTGACGGATCGATCCCGGTATTTGAACGACGGACCGAAGTCGCCATGCGCGACAACGTTCCAGATGTATTCGCCCAATTGCTGGGCATAGGGCTTATCCAGACCGTAACGCGCCTCGATATTGGCCAACACCGCGGCCGGCAGCGATTTTTCTCCGTTGAAGGGGCCGCCGGGCGCGGCCTTCATCAACACGAATGAAACGACAATCAGCACCAGCAGCGTCGGAATGGCAATGCCCAGCCGCTTCAGGATAAACATCACCATGACGAAGGTCTCCATTTCGTCGACAAAGCCGTGCGCGAACCTGGACGCGCTCCGCGCATCAGCGCGGCGCGACGCAGGCCAAAGGCAAACGTCTCAAACAATTCTTTCTCCCGGCAACCGGACAAACCCAACCCAATGGGCGCCAATGGGTAAAGCCCGGCACCGAAGTGCCGGGCTTTACCACTGAACTAGCGGTTACTCTGCGACCTTATACAGGTCCTTTGCGTACCAAATCTGCTCGCCATTTGTGAACGGGAAATCGCGCACGGCTGGCTTCATCATGATTGATGTCGCATAGAAATAGATCGGGATAATCGGAACATCACGGGCGATCAACGCCTCAACTTCCTTATATTCCGTATTCGGGTTTTCCGAGGTCTGGGACTTCAACATCAGCGCATCAACTTCAGGATTGATGTACTTGCTGTCATTCTGCTCGTTGGAGCTGACCATCAACGACAGGAATGTCGATGCTTCGTTGTAGTCGGCGCACCATGCATTGCGTGCAATCTGGTAGGCCTGCTTATGCCGCTCGGCCAGAACCGATTGGAATTCCTTGTCGATGAGCGTGAGCTCAACGCCAAGCTTTTCCTTCCACATCTGCGACACGACGGTGGCGATCTTCTTGTGGGCTTCCGAGGTATTGTAGAGGTATTCAAACACCAGCGGTTTGTCAGGGCCGTAGCCGGCTTCGGCCATCAGTTCCTTGGCCTTGGCGTCACGTTCTTCCTGGGTCATCGAAGCATATGCAATATCGGGGGTTTCAAAACCCGAAGTGACCGCTGGCGTGAACGTATAGGCTGGTGTCTGGCCGCTCTGGAGAACGCCGTTGATGATCACATCGCGATCAACTGCGTAAGACAAAGCAGTACGCACACGCACGTCCTTCAGGGCTTCTGGCGCCGTGTCGGTCATGTTGATGCTGAAATAATAGGTGCACAGGCGCGGTGCCGAATGGGCATCGTTTGGGTACTGCTCAAGCATGGATGGGTACTGACCGGTCGGAATGTCGGTCTTGTCCAACTCGCCGGCCAGGTAACGAGTCAATGCCTGGTCTTCTTCATTGATGCTCAGAACCACGACTTTGTTGATGACGGTATTAGCATCATCCCAATAGGCGCTATTGCGCTCAAGCACGACACGTTCGCCAGGCGAATTCTCGACAAGCTTGTAGGCGCCGTTCGAGACGATATTTTCTGGCTTCGTCCAGTCTGCGCCGAATTTTTCGATGGTGGCGCGGTGGGCTGGGAACACGGTGGCGTGGGCCATCATCTTCACAAAGTATGGCAGGGAGGCCGAAAGGGTCACTTCAAAGGTCAAATCGTCGATCGCTTTGACGCCAAGGTCGGTCACAGGCTTGGTGCCAGCGATAACTTCGTCGGCATTGGCAACGGCAGCCAGGCTGAGGAAGAATGAATAGGGAGAGGCGTTTACTGGATCAACTGCGCGCTGGAAACCATAGACGAAATCCCCAGCCGTCACTGGATCGCCATTGGACCACTTGGCGTTGTCGCGCAGGTGGAAGGTGTAAACATTCTTTTCTGCGTTCACATCATAGCTTAAGGCAACGCCCGGGACCGGCGCACCGGTCTTGTCTTCGTTGTAAAGGCCTTCAAACAAATTGTTGACGACGTCAGCGTCTTCGACCGCTTCCACCATCTGCGGATCGACCACGTTAATGGTGTCGAGCACGCGATAGGTATAGGTCTGATCGGCGGCAAGCGCGGTACCCTCGGGCACAGACGCGGCAAAAGCCGGGCCGGTCAATGCAGTGGTACACATCAGAGCGCCAGCCAGGGCTGCGGCTTTCAAAATGTTGGTGAGTTTCATGCTTGTCCCATCTCCTCGTTGAAGACCAGTTTCGGTCTTTATTCCGGGCTCGAACGGCCCGGATTGCAAATGCCATGGCGGCGGGTCTTATGCCCGCTGACCAAGGATTTTGGACGGTATCTTGCAAAACCGTCCAATGACAAGTGGAGAATTGACCTAAACGTCAAGCAAATGGTGTTTGATCACACGCACCGCCACTTTGGGCAGCGATTCCGGGCCTATTGTCGGCATCACGATCACCCGACACAGTTAATTCTAGCGGGCGCCACCAAAGAGAGCAGCGACCAGCCCGGATTGCTGAACGCCGTAGATCGCCATAGCCAGCACCACCAGGCCAAGCCACGGCACCCAGCCGGGCAGGTCAGGCTTTTTTACCGGCTGGTCGGGCTTCTTTTCCGGCCGACGGAATTTGATGACATTATCACCCATCAATAAACTCTACGCCCGCTCGACCAATGCCACAACGCCCTGCCCGCCTGCCGTGCAGACCGAAATCAACGCCCGCTTCTTGGACTCGGTGTTCAAAAGCTTTGCCGTCAACCCCAGAATGCGGGCGCCAGTAGCCGCAAACGGGTGGCCATAGGCCAGGCTCGAGCCCTTGACGTTGATCTTGGCCGGATCGATTGGGCCCAAGACCTTATCGCGACCCAGCACGTCCTTGCAGTATTTTGGATCCGTCCAGGCCGCCAGCGTGCTCAACACCTGGGCGGCAAAAGCTTCATGGATTTCAAACAGATCAATATCAGCAAACCCCAACCCCGCCCGCGCCAACATGTCGGAGACGGCAATGGTTGGCGCCATCAACAGGCCCTCGCCTCCGGCAAAATCATTGGCCGCCACCGAGCCCATGGTCAAATAGGCCAAGACCGGCAACCCACGGGCTTTGGCCCAAGCCTCGCTGGCCAGAAGTACTGAGGACGCCCCATCGGTCAATGGCGTCGAATTGGCCGCCGTCAACGTGCCGAAACCCGAGGCCTTGTCAAAGGCGGGCTTCATCGTCGCCATTTTTTCGAGGGTGGTGTCGGCGCGCACATTGTTGTCGCGCACAAGGCCGGCGCAGGGCACCACCAGATCGTCGTGAAAGCCTTCATCATAAGCTTTTGCCGCATTTTGGTGGCTGCGATAGGCCAGCTCATCCTGTGCTTGGCGGGTGATGCCCCATTGGCGGGCCATCAACTCACAATGCTGGCCCATCGACAGGCCCGTCCGCGGTTCCTGGGTCGAAGGGGCCACCGGGCTCAACTCGCCGAACGAAAACCCTTTGAAGGTTTTGAACTTCTCGCCCGTGGTGCGGGCCCGCGACAGCTCAATCATGCGATGTTGAAACTTGGTGCCAAACACGACCGGGCTATCGCTGACGGTGTCGGAGCCCATGGCGATACCGCTTTCGATCTCCCCGCTTGCAATCTTTGCACCCAGTGACAATGCCGCCTGCAGGCTGGTGCCGCAGGCGATCTGCATGGTCGTGCCGGTGGTGCGCGGCGAGAACCCCGCATCAAGGGCGGCTTCGCGCGCAATGTTGAAATCCCGGCTGTGACCGATGACGGCACCGCCGATAATTTCGTCAATCTTTTCGCCCTTGAGCCCGTATTTGTCGGCCAACCCGCGCAGCGTTGTCGCCATCAGCGACAAATTGGTCTCCTCGACATAGGCAGTGTGGCCGCGAGCAAACGGAATACGGGTGGAGCCAACGATGGCAATCTTGCGGAGTTCGCTCATTTAGGCTTTCCCATCTTTGCGGGCCCGCATTGGGCCGCCAAGGAACGGCGCAAAGCCGGTTCCCATGATAACGCCGATATCTGCCAGGTCGGCACTGGCCACAACCCCTTCGGCGACCACGATTTCGGTCATGTCGACCAACGGCTTGACCAATTCGCGGCCCAAGCCCGCCAGATCAGCATGGACCGGAACCGGACCTTTTTGCGCTTTGCCATCCACCCATTTGTAAAAACCTTCGCCGCTCTTGCGCCCCAGTTTTTTTGCGGCCACCAGGGCCGAGAACTTGCTGTTTTCGGGGACCGAATGTCCCAGTTCAGTGGCAACCGACTTGCCCACGTCCAGCCCGACCGTATCCATCAGCTCGATTGGCCCCATCGGCATCCCAAACGCCACGGCGGCGGCGTCGAGCAATTCCATGCTTTCCCCCCGCTCGACCCGCTCAACGGCCGCCAACATGTAGGGCATCAACACGCGATTGACCAAAAACCCCGGTGCTGACTTGACCACAACCGGGCTCTTGCCGATGGCAAGGGCAAAGGCAGCGCCCTTGCCGATCTCGGCGTCGGTATTAAAGGTCGAGCGGATCACCTCAACCAGCGGCAGCTGTGCCACCGGGTTGAAAAAATGCAGCCCAATCAACCGCGCCGGATCCTTGAGCCCCTCGGCGATGCGTTCGAGTTCAATTGAGGACGTATTGGTTGCCAGAATGGCGCCCGGCTTTAGCCGGCCTTCCAGGCCCGAGAATATCTTGCGCTTGACCTCAAGATTTTCCACGACCGCTTCAATGATGACATCGGCGCGCGCCACGCCTTTGCCGACAGGGTCGGCTTCGAGCCGAGCAACCGCCGCATCGACCTCGTGTTTCTTCTTGAGGCGCTTGCGAAACAGCTTCTTGCCACGATCGAGCGCTGGCTTGATCCGCTCCATATCAATGTCCTGCAGCGTCACGGCCATGCCGCGCAGCGCGCACCAGGCGGCAATATCACCGCCCATGACCCCAGCGCCGATCACATGGACCCGCGCAAACCGAGCGTCCTTGGCCCCCTGTTTTTTGAGACCCTCGGACAGGAAGAACACCCGGCGCAAATTGGTGGCGGTGCTGGACCCCATCAGCGGCACAAAGGCGGCAATTTCGCCCCTGATCATCGCCTGCCAATCATTGCCGTGCTGCTCGAACAAGTCGATCAGCGCATAGGGAGCGGGATAATGGTCGGGATTGGCTTTTTTTGTCGCCTCGGCCCGCATCTTTGATGCCAGGTAACTGCGCAACGGACCCACGGCCATCAGGCGTTTCATTAGGCCTGCCGGGGCCGACTTGCGATGTTGCTGCACCGCTTTGCGCGCTTCCCAACGCAGCATATCACGATGGCGCACCAGCTTGTCGACCAGGCCCATGCCGCGCGCCGCGCTGGCCTTGAGCAATCGCCCGGTCAGCATGATCCCCATGGCATCGACCGGCCCGGCCTGTCGGATCGATCGTCCGCTGCCACCAAAGCCGGGGAATATCCCCAGGTTCACTTCTGGAAATCCAATCCGGGTCTTGTCGTCATTGACAGCAATTCGGTAGTGACAGGCCAGCGCCAGTTCCAGACCGCCGCCCAGTGCAAAGCCATGGATGCCAGCCACCACCGGCGCTTTGAGATTTTCAATGCGCTGAAACAGCAAATGGGTGCGTTTGAGCGCGTCGGGCAATACCGAGAAGTCGCTCATGGCGTCGAATTCGGAAATATCGGCCCCGGCGATGAACCCGCTGTCCTTACCCGACAGCATGATGATCCCCACTAGTTCCTTGGAGGCGATCAGATCCTCGAAACGCTCGACCAGCGTTTCCAGTTCGGCGATTGCTTCGCGGCCCAGCGTATTGACAGGCGCGCCGGGTGTGTTGAGTGTTAACCAGCCCAGGCCTTCCAGATCAATCTGAAACGACCAGTGCCGGGTTGCTGGCATATGCGGTTGGGGGGCCATGTCTGTGTCCTATTCCGCAGCTTTTGGATGGTTTGCACCCAGCTCGTTGGTGTCAAAATCATCGACCCTGACGACACGCTCGGTGGCCTCATCGGCCGCGCGCATGATCCCGGCCTCATTCTCGTTCAGCACGCCGGCGGCAACTGCGTCGTTGATGGCATCGCGATCCAGGCGACGCTCGATAATGCCCTTGCGCGCGGCTTTGTTAAAGCGTGCTTCGACGTCTTCGGCCTCGGTGACCTTGATGAAGGCATCTTCCAGAACCCCGGTGATGTCGTTGGGGTCCATCGACACATAGGCGCCAGTCGTCAGCCGGTCACGGAAGGCCCCCGGACGCAGAACCGCGCGCACGAAGCGATAATTGACCCGATCCGAGGATGGCGTTGCGCGCCGCCCCAGCGGGAAGCACAGGAACCGCATCAGATTGGCCATCGGCCCATTGGGGAAATTGGCGAACACCTCACCGAAACTGGCTTCCATGCTGGCCATATAGTCAGCCATGATCGCTTCAACCAGCGGCTTGTCCTCAGGGATGCTGCCGTCTTCCTCAAACCGCTTCAGCGTCGCCGACATCAAATATAGATCGCCCAGAAGATCGGCCATGCGGCCAGAAATCTTCTGCTTGCGCTTGAGTTCACCACCTAAAACGACAGTGGTCCAGTCCGCGACGAGGGCAAACGATTGGCTATAGCGGTGGATCTGGCGATACCAATGGGCCATCTCGCCCTGGTTGGGCGCTGAGGCGAACGCGCCACCAGACACCCCATGCAGAAAGCTGGCGACGATATTGCGCAACATGAAGCTGGTATGGCCGGCAAACGCCTTGTCGAACTGATCAATCCCCGCCTTGCGGTCCGGGTTCTGCGCGGCTGAGATTTCGCGATAGAGGAAGGGATGAGCCCGCAAGACGCCTTGGGCAAAGGTCATCAAGGTTCGCGTCAGAATATTTGCGCCTTCCACGGTGATCGCCACCGGCAGAGCCATATAGGCTCCGAACAGATAATTGCTCGGACCATCCTGGATGGCACGCCCGCCATGAACATCGAACGCATCATCCATGCTCTCGCGCATGGCTTCGGTGGTGCGGTATTTCAACAGCGCCGAGATCACCGCTGGGCGCTGACCCTCATCGACCATTGATGCGGTCAAACGACGGGCGGATTCGTAGGTGTAGGCATTCTTGATCATGCGGCCCAACGGCTCCGCGACGCCTTCCATGATCCCAACCGGAATGCCAAATTGGCGGCGCACCCGGGCATAGGCGGAGGTGACGCGCAGCACCTGCTTGATCGAGATCGAGCCGATGGCCGGCAACGAAATGGCGCGCCCGGTGGACAGGCACTCCATCAACATGCGCCAACCCTGCCCGGCATAGTCGATGCCCCCGATCAGGAAATCCATCGGAATGAACACGTCTTTGCCGCTGGTCGGTCCATTCATGAACGCCTGGCGGGCCGGAAAATGGCGACGGCCGATTTGCACACCCGGATGGTCGTGCGGCACCAGCGCCAGGGTAATGCCGATTTTTTCGCCCTTACCGAGCAGATTGTCGGGATCGTGCAGGATGAAGGCCAGGCCGACCAGGGTGGCGATGGGCGCCAGCGTGATATAGCGTTTGTCCCAGCTCAGCTTAACGCCCAGAACTTCCTTGCCCTGATACATGCCCTTGGTGACAATGCCGATATCGCGCATGCCGCCAGCGTCGGAGCCGGAGTGAATGCCGGTCAGGGCAAAGCATGGTACCTCTTGACCCTTGGCCAGGCGCCCCAAATACTTCTCTTTTTGTTCGTGGGTTCCGTATTTTTCCAGCAATTCGCCCGGTCCGAGCGAATTTGGCACCATGACCGTAATCCCAGCGGCGACTGAGCGGCTGGCAATCTTGGACACGATCATCGACTGGGCCTGTGCCCGAAACCCGAGCCCGCCATATTCCTTGGCAATCAACATGCCGAGGAAGCCCTTTTCCTTGAGGAATTTCCACACCTCAGGCGACAGATCGGCGCGGTTATTGCGGGTGTCCCAATCATCGATCATGGAACAGACCTGTTCGGTCGGGCCATCGAGAAAAGCTTGCTCTTCGGCCGATAAGGTCAGCGGGCGGATTGACGTTAGTTTGGACCAATCGGGCCGTCCGGAGAAGAGTTCGGCGTCCCATCCGATGGTTCCAGCATCGAGCGCTTCCTGTTCGGTGCGACTGACGCGCGGCAGGATTTTTTTGACCATGCCATAGGCGGGGCCGGTGACCAACGCCTTGCGTATGGACGCCACCGAGAGCAACAGAAGCACGACGCCAGGCAATAGCGCCAGTGCCAGACCAGTCAGGTCGGTGGCCACACGGAGACCCTCGGCGGTAAAGCCGACGCGGCTGAGCAGCCCAAGGGCCAACGCCACGGCGCCCCAGTTCCAAAGGGGGGACTGGCGAACTGCCAGAACCGCAAAGCCAAGCAGTCCAATCGCCACCAGCGCCATGGTCATTCCAATTCTCCTCCGCTGAGCGTTCCGGATGGCGTTCACGCCAAATCCAAAGGCCCGTGTTTAAATCTTTGCGCCCCGTAGGATCAGCCAGAACTGCGCCGGAGGGGCAGAAACGAGGCACAGTGTAGGCCTCGACACTTAATGAATTAACTATATTCTACCTGTATTGACGTTTACGTCAATATGCTGACGTAAACGTAATGTTTCACCAATCCCATTTTGATGCCGGGCCGCGAAACCATGGGCATATTTCGGCAAGCGTTTGACGCTAACGTGAGGCCGTGGAATAGTTTGCTTGGGGTGCTTCGGCACCCACCAGTCAGGGCACCAAGCCCGGGAGAACCGTGATGGACGCGATCATTGAGGGCGCGCAGCCAAACCATCCATGGATTGCCAGTTATCCGGAAGGGATCAATTGGGACGCCAAGATTGATACGCGCCCGGTCCACGAACAAGTGCTGGCCGCTTGTGCCAAAGATCCCTCAGCCATTGCACTGGATTTTTTGGGCGGCACTACCAGCTTCGGTGAGTTGGCAAAAAAAGTCACTGCCTTCGCTGGCGCATTGCAAAAACAGTTTGGCGTCAAAAAGGGCACCCGTATTGCCCTGATGTTGCCCAACACTCCATTTTATCCCATCGCTTATTATGGCGTGCTTCGGGCTGGCGGCACGGTGGTCAATTGCAATCCGCTCTATACCGTTCACGAGCTGAGCCACATCACCAGCAATGCTGGCGCAGACGTTGTCATCACCCTGGACCTGGCCCAGTTGTTTGACAAAGCCGCTGCCCTGGTTGAAGCGGGACACGTCAAATCCCTGATTGTCTGCCATTTTCCTGACGCGCTGCCCCTGGTCAAGAAAGTCCTGTTTTCAATCGTTAAACGCAAAGACCTGGCTAAGGTCTCCAAGTCAGCGATCGCAGCCAAGACCGTCAAGTTTGCCGACATGCTGGCCCGCAATGAAACGCCCGACGCGGTGGTTATCGACCCCCATACCGACATTGCGGTGCAGCAATATACCGGCGGCACTACCGGGCTGCCGAAAGGGGCTCTGCTCACCCATGCCAATATCGCGGCCAATGGCAGCCAGATCGACCTATGGGGCTGCGGCGTGTTCCTCCCGCCAGCCAAAGTCATCGCCGTGCTGCCGTTTTTTCATATTTTCGCGATGACGGTGTGCATGAACGTGCCGCTGTGCAACGGCGCCCAGGTGGTGATGCTGCCACGATTTGAGATGAAGTCGCTGCTGAATCTATTGACGCGCACGCGCGCCAACGTGCTGCCGGCGGTGCCAACGCTTTTGGCGGCCATTGCCCGCGATCCAACCGCCACGCCCGAGCAGCTCGCCAGCCTAACGGTCGCCATTTCCGGTGGCGCTGCCCTTTCGGAAAAAATCAGGGGCGAATTCGCCTTAAAATCCAAAGCACTATTGGCCGAAGGCTATGGGCTAACGGAAGCTTCGCCAGTCGTGTGTTGTGCAGCCCTGCGCGTGCCCAGTAAACCGATGTCGATTGGAATGCCTCTGCCCGCCACCGATGTCCGCTTTGTCGACGCCGAAACGAAAAATACGGTCGGTATTGGTCAGGATGGGGAAGTCCAGGTCAAAGGACCGCAAGTCATGGTCGGCTACTATAACAACGAGCAAGCCAGCAGCGACGCCTTTATGGACGGGTGGCTGCGCACCGGCGACATTGGCCACATGGATAGCGATGGCTATGTCTTTATCGTCGACCGGATCAAGGATTTGATCATTTGCTCCGGCTTTAATGTCTATCCGCGCACCATCGAGGACGCTCTAGTGTTGCACCCTGCGGTTGAGGAAACCAATGTCATTGGTGTCCCTGATGATTATCGCGGCGAAGCGCCCATTGCCTATGTCAAGCTCCGGGCCGGACAGCAGGCGACCGAGACAGAATTGAAGCAGTTTTTGACCGAACGCCTCAACAAGATTGAGATGCCCAAGGAAATCATCTTCCGCGATAGCTTGCCCAAGACCCTGGTTGGCAAGCTCTCAAAAAAGGAACTCCGTGACGACTACGCCAGCATGAAGGCAAGCAAGCAGTGAACCGGATCGAGACCAATGTGGTGGACCTGTTCACCATTGCCGATCTCGCCCGCGAGTTTGACATCTCGACCCGCGCCATACGCTTTTATGAAGCAAAGGGCCTGCTATCGCCAGACCGGCTCGGTGCAAACCGGGTGTTTCGTCGGCGCGACCGTGTGCGGTTGATGCTGATTCTCCGCGGTAAGCGCCTGGGCTTCTCGCTGCGCGATATTTCAGACTATTTGAGCCTTTATGATGCCAACCGGGACCAGCAGGCCAATTTGCTTGTCCAGAAGGTGGATGAGCGGCTCGCCTCGCTGGAAGGCCAACTCGCTGACTTGGAGACGACGATCAACGAGCTCAAGGAAATGCGCAAACTAGCCTTGCAGTCGTGAGCCCAGCCAAAGCCAGTCCGACAAAGGTGGAACAGTTTTTGGCGGCGAACCACGAAGATAGAAACGGTCTGGCGTTTCTTTCCGCGTCGGACTGATTTTAGCGGCGGCCACCGGGCTTAAAACTCGTTGTCATCGGGTCAGGCCTTTTTGGCTTCGTCCAGCCCTGCGGTGGTTGTCGCACTGGCGCGTTGGTTCCGAGGCCCATTGCGCCAGGCCTTGGCTGGCTGACAGTCGTCGTGATCGCGCTGCCGCTATCGCCCCCATCACTTGATAGGGGTGCCGCCACCTGCCCCCGCAATGCCGAAAGCTCGTTACGCAGCCGGGCAGCGGCCTCAAAATCCAGCCGCTCGGCCGCCGCCGCCATCTGCCGTTCCAGTTCGAGACGATCGAAATCTTCCGAGCCTGACGGCATTGCTCACATCACCTTGCTGACATCCAATAACCCGTGGCGTTGCGCGTTGGCCGCTTGAATGGCCGCTTCACCACCTAGCACCACGACATGGCCATGGGCCGCGATTGCGTCCAAGGCATCGGCCAATGCCATGAAATCCGCCGGGCTGGTGTTGAGAACCTCATCACGCCGCTGTTGCCGCAGCGCGTCGCTGGTCCCGGTCAACTGCCGCCACATCGAGGAATAGCCCTTGGCGTCAGGGAATTCATAGCCATCCAAATCCCCGATCACCCCAATGATCGAGCGAGTCAGATCCACACTGCCGACGGGCGCCCGCAACGCGGCGGCAGCGCCATCATAAGCGTCGAGGGTTTTGAGCAGGTTCGGATCCCGATAGCTCAAAAACGAGAAGTTTCCGGCGGTCAGGTCAAATCTGGCAGAGCCGCCATAGGCACCACCCTGGACGCGAATCTTGTCCCACAAATAGGTCGTATTCAGCAATTTCAAGGCCACGCTCGAGGCCGCCGTCAGCTCAAACCCCAAGGCCCTCAGATTGCCGCCCTTGCCGACATAGTTGACCTGGGCAGGAATGGTCAGTCCTTCCGAGCGCGGGAGCGTCGCGTTCGCCCAAATCCGCTTGGTTGGGCCGTCATTTGGCAGGCGTTCGAGAAATTGCCCAAGCTCGCCCCGGGCCTGTGCCCATATTCCCGCATCGGCGGTGACGTTAGCGACCATCTGCGTCCGTTGGAACAGCACTTTGCGGATCCGTTCCAGCGCGCCCTGCACCGAAGGCCAATCATTGTCGATCCGTTCGACCAATTCTCGTATAAATCGCAAATAGCTGATGCCGCCGGTTTGCTCGGCGACAAACCCGGCCTCGCCCAGTGACGAGCGCAGCCGAGTATCAACAATGGAGTTTCCGGCAGGCACCAGCCGGGCCTCATACCCGGCTTTTTCCTCAAGGGCCATTTGTCTGAACCGCTGGCGATTATCAAAGCGCGCCGTCAAGATCACATCATGCAAAATGTCGAGGAGTTCAGGCACTTTGTCCGGCACTGCCTTGCCCGAAAGGAAGAACCAGGCAGCGCTCTCGGTGCTGCCTTGCATCGATGACAGGCCACGGTGCTGGGCAATGCCACCGGTCGAACGCCCGATCCGTTGCGTGAGAGCCACGAAATCCTGCTTGAGCGTACCCATCTGCAATAGGGAACGACCGAACAGCGGCAAATAGGGCAGCAGATTTTGATCCAAAGCGTGCAGATCGAACCCCAGATCAAGGTACAAGATGCCCAGCGTCGGCAGGTCGTGGTAGTACAGCTTGGTCTCGGCCAGGGTGGTGATGTCGATTGGAATTGTGCGAATCTGACGCGTCAGATCGCCCAGCCCAAGCGTCGGAATCTTGGCCAAGAGGGCCGGATCATCGGCCTGGTTCTGGAGTGCTTTGAGCTTTTCGGTGATCGCAATCGCTTGGGACAGATCGCCCTCACTCATCCCATTGCGCACCGAGTGCAGCCGCGCCACCTCCTCAGCCGCCTCGCGCTCACCTTGGGTTTCGTCAGCGCGCAAGGTCACGGTGGTGCGATGGGGATTGTCCAGGAACAAGGTCTTGATCAGACCCTCGAAATACCCGTCCTTGGCCAGCTCTTTGATTGTGCTCAACGCCGCCTCGAAGGCGAGTGGGGCGAGTGGATCACCATCATGCAGCCAGGTGCCCAGCGCCGAGAACATCATCGAAATGCCCCGCGGAAACGAGCCGGTATTGTTTTCCCGCAGCGAAAACTCAAAAGTGTTGAGCGCCGCCTCAATCGTGTGCTGATCAAGGCCCTGTTCGCTCAAATCCCGAAGGGTTGATAAAATCAACGCCTCAACCTTCGGGCCATTGGCGGGGTCGATCCCCTTCAGGCCAAAGGTCGCCATCGGTTGGCGCAGGCCGGAGCCAATGCCCCCGCCAATCAGCCCTTCGCCCAGACCGGAATCGGTCAGAGCTTTGCGAAACGGCGCCGCTGGGTTGCCCGCCAGGATGTACGACAATAACCCATTCGATAGGGTCGCCACGCGATCCTCGGAGGGCTCGATCATCCAGTTGACCGTGACCATGCCGTCGCGCGGTTTGGCGGCATCCTTGGGGCCAGCATAAGTTGCCGCAATCTGGCGCGGTGCGTTAAAGCGCGGTTGCAGGCGCACCTCGGCCTCAACCGGCGCCCGGTCGAACTCAGAAAAATACGCGTCCAAAATCGTCAGGCGCGCTGCCGCATCGTCATCGCCGGAAAAGAACGCTCTGGCATTGGAGGGGTGGTAGAACTTTTCGTGGAAGCGCTTGAACTGGCCAAAGGTGAGGTCGGGGATGGCCTTTGGGTCGCCGCCCGAAGACTGGCCATAGGTCACGTCCGGATAGAGGGAGCGCTGCGAAATATCTCGCATCACCGCATCGGGGGAGGAAAACACCCCCTTCATCTCATTGAACACCACGCCCTTGTAGATCAGCGGCGCCGATTGCTCGTCCAGTTCGTAATGCCAGCCTTCCTGCCGAAAGGTGTCTTGGGTGAGCAGCGGAAAAAACACTGCGTCCAGATACACATCCACGAGATTGTAAAAATCCTGCAGATTCTGACTGGCCACCGGATAGGCCGTCTTGTCTGGAAAGGTCATGGCATTGAGGAACGTGTTGAGCGAGCCCTTGATCAGTTCGACAAATGGCTTTTTGACCGGATACTTGCGGCTGCCGCACAGCACTGAGTGCTCAAGAATATGGGCTATGCCGGTTGAATCCTCGGGAGGGGTCTTGAAGGTGATGCCAAACACCTTGTTCTCGTCATCGTTGACCAATGACAGAACCTCCGCACCAGTCTTTTTGTGCCGATAGAGCCGAACCTGCGAGTTAACCTCGGCAATATGTTCGTCGCGCAGCAATTCGAAAGCGTCATGGTCGGTCATTAACGGCTCACTTGAATAGGTTTAGGCATTAACAATAAGGATCGATCGGCGGTTCTGCTAGCGGCCTTGTCGCTCCGTGGGGTCCACGTCATCGGTGGGGCCGATCGTTTCGAAGAAATGTGGATATTCCGCGATGGTCAGCGTGAGCCGGGCGCCCGCGTGACCAAGATGGGTGCGAACCAGCGCTTCGGCAAGCACCGCATCACCCGCCATAACCGCGGCCACAATCTGGCGGTGCTCGTTGATCGAGCGTTCTGTCGCCGACCGCCCCAGTGTCAAAAACCGCACGCGATCGAGTTGAATTTTGTGATCTGCCACCAACTGCCAGGCATATTCAACTCCCGCCAACAGGGCCATTTGCCGATGGAACGCCTCGTCGAGGCTATGAAACTGGCGCGTATCTCCGGCGTTTGATGCAGCAATCTGCTGCGCAATGAGCCCTTCCAGGGTCGCGCCGGCATCGATGGTGGGGCGGCCCGCCAGGCGGCGCACGATCTCAACTTCAATGCATTGGCGAATAAACCCCGACTGGCGAACGCCCTCGGCCGATATTTTTTTGATGACAGTGGCGCGCTTCGGGCGAATCAACAAAAGGCCCTGTTGAGCGAGCCGGATAAACGCCTCGCGCACCGGTTGGCGGGAAACGCCGTGACGGCTGGCGATGTCGCTTTCGGAAATCACATCACCGGGCTTGAGCACCAAGGTGACAATCTCGTCGCGCAACACCCGGACGATCCGCGCGGCCATGGTATCGGGAGCCAAATCCTGCACGCCGGGCGCAACCTTTTTATTCTACCGACCCCATGGGTAGCCCACATTGGAGTGCGAAGCCAGTTGTGGGTTGTGCACATTTGCTGGTCCCCATGCCGCCGCCCCGATGTTAGGAACAACATGAGCTGCGGCACGCGTTGAGTCTCCCGGCGAGACAATTTCGGAGAGACCATGAAAGTCGACATCGACATGGGCGCGACCACGGGCGCCATGCCCGCCATGCTCGATCTCGAGGAGTTGTTGGCGACGCGCCTGTTGGTGCAAGGCAATTCCGGCTCCGGAAAGTCCCATTTGTTGCGCCGCCTCCTGGAGCAGAGTGCACCCTGGGTGCAGCAAACGATCATCGATCCGGAGGGGGATTTCGTCACCCTCGCCGAAAAATTTGGTCATGTCGTCGTCGACGCGGCGCGAACTGAAGCTGAATTGACCCGCATTGCCGGCCGCATCCGCCAGCACCGGGTCTCGGTGGTTTTGAACCTTGAGGGGCTGGACGTCGAACAACAAATGCGCGCCGCCGCCGCATTCCTGGGTGGGCTGTTTGAAGCCGATCGGGACTTTTGGTACCCGGTGCTGGTCGTGGTTGATGAGGCACAATTGTTTGCCCCGGCGGTGGCCGGAGAGGTGAGTGATGAGGCCCGCAAGCTGTCACTTGGTGCCATGACCAATCTGATGTGCCGGGGTCGCAAGCGTGGCCTGGCCGGCGTCATTGCCACGCAGCGCCTGGCAAAATTGGCAAAAAACGTTGCCGCCGAGGCATCCAATTTTTTGATGGGCCGCACCTTTCTCGACATCGATATGGCGCGGGCAGCCGACCTTTTGGGCATGGAACGGCGCCAGGCCGAACAATTCCGCGATCTCGCCCGTGGCCGCTTCATCGCTTTGGGCCCAGCCCTGTCCCGGCGCCCCTTGCCGATCACCATCGGCCCGGTCGAAACCACGGCCCGCTCGATGAGCCCCAAATTGACCCCGCTGCCCGACGCCAAGATGGACGCACAGGATCTGATCTTTACGCCCGGGCCGGAAGAGGCCCGCGTGATATCGCGCCGCCCGCCCGCGCCGACGCCCTTGCCCACCGCCGACCTCTTGGCCCAACTCAGCAAGCCGCGCGTCGACAACGAGGCCCCGCTGCGAACGCTGTTTCCCGATATCGACGCCGCCGAACGGGATGCGCTGATTGATGCGATCATGATCGACCTGCTCGGCGACCCCGACGCCAGCTTTCGCTCGGTCGCCGTTCTGTATCAGGATTTTCTGGTCCGCTGCCGCATTCGCCGCGTGCCCGGCGATGCTCTGGCCCTGCCCGCCTTCAAGCGCCGGATTGCCGTCGCCCGCGTTGGTCTTGACGCCAAGACAGCGGCCAGCGCGGGCTGGCAGCAGGCTTTGGCGCTATCGGAAAGCCTGAGCGATGATATCCAGGGGGTGTTTCTGGTGCTGGCCCAAGCCGCAATCAGCCACGCGCCCTGCCCCTCAGACATGACGCTGGCGCGCATTTATGGCAGCCACTCGGTTGGCCGCGCCCGCCGCCTGCTGAGCTATTTCGAGGAGCGGGGCCTGCTGGTGGTGCGCCTCGATTTTCGCAACAACCGCATTGTCGCCATGCCGGACCTTGGGTGTGAAACTGCGCCGGGCGATCCGAACGGCCCAGATGCGCGCGCCGAAGCGCGACCAGCCGCCGAATAATCAGCGCTTAAACACTGCCGTATAGCTGAAGGCGGACGATGAACCTGGCTTGAGCACCATGGCATAGGGGCGATGCGACAATTCATTGCCACCGCCCTCCTTGGCCGCAACACCGTGCCACGGCTCGATGCACAGAAACGGGGCACCCGGCTTGGTCCATAGTGCCAAATTGGGCAGCCCCATCCAGGTCACCTCAATTCTGGAGCCGCCCTCAACGCCATAGGTCAGCCGTTCGCCCGTTCCCTCCGGAAAAACCATGGCATCTTCGGCAAATTGTGTGGGATCAAGGCGCAGTCGACCGGCTTTGAACGGCGAAGGTTGGCGCTGGTTCGAGAGCAACCCGTTGTGCAGACGCGCCAGTTTTGGCTCCGCATCTCCCGACAGTCGCACTTCATGAACTTGGGCTTCCGCCCCTGGCAGCGGCCACGAAAAGGCGGGGTGGTAGCCCAATTGGAATGGCATTGGGACACCTCCCCGATTGCTGACTGTGCTGGTCACCGTCACGCCAGCGCTCGCCAGCTGGTAGGCAATGGTCAGCGAGAAATCGAAGGGATAGCTGGCACGCGATTGCTCTGTCGCCTCCAGCACGAACTGGCAGTGGTCGGGAGCCTGGTGAACAAGAGTGAACTCGCTCCGTCGCGCAAAACCGTGCTGTCCCATCGCATAGTCCTTGCCAGCGACGCCGACCACATCGTTCGGGGCCTTGCCAACAATGGGAAACAGCACGGGCGCACGCCCCGACCAGAATTTGGGGTCGCCGTGCCACAGCCATGATGCCCCGTCGGCGGTCCGAATCGACTGCATTTCTGCGCCGAGAGTGGCAATCTCGATGCTGATCTGATCGTTTTCGATCCGAATTGGCTTTGACATCAACAGCGCTCATTATTTTGTATCGCGGGGCAACACCAGTAACCCCAGGGCATCGCCCTGAACAGCATCTATCGGACGGCAAGCAACCCCAATGCATGAACAATGGGCTTGATATCCGAAATCACAGCACATGGTTCTATCCATAAGGCAGGGACGCAGGTGATCGCGTCGATGGCAATCAAGATTGGTGGACGCCCGATATGGCGGCGAGCCACGGCGAGTTTCCAAGCCGGCGCTAAGGGTTCTCCTTGCCCCAGCTCAATTCATCGGCCATGACAATGCCATGTCCGCCCCTGCGCCCTTGCCCATCGACGATGCCTTGCCCGCCCTGTTGGCCGCACTGGAGACCAACCCGTTTGCGGTGCTGGTGGCGCCCCCCGGGGCAGGCAAAACCACCCGCGTACCGCTGGCTCTTCTTGATGCACCCTGGCGCAATGACGGCAAGATCATCGTATTGGAGCCGCGGCGACTGGCGGCCCGGGCCGCGGCCCATCGCATGGCCCAAACCCTGGGCGAAGAGGTCGGCCAGACTGTCGGCTATCGCGTTCGCCTTGATACCAAGGTATCCAAGCGGACCCGCATCGAAGTGGTCACCGAAGGCGTATTTACGCGCCTGCTGCTCGCAGACCCCGAACTCAAGGGGGTCGCCATCGTGGTGTTCGATGAATTCCATGAGCGCAGCCTTGATGCAGACCTTGGTTTGGCGCTGGCCCTCGACGCGACCGCCTTGCGCGAAGACCTTCGGCTCCTGGTGATGTCTGCCACCATTGACGGCGCGCGCGTAGCGCGCCTGCTCCACGATGCGCCAGTGATTGAAAGCCTGGGCCGGGCCTTCCCAGTACAGACCATTCATGTCGACCGCGACCCCGCCGGGCGGCTGGAAGACGAAGTGGCAACTGCCGTGCTCGAAGCCATTCGTGCCCATGCCGGTTCAGTGCTGGTGTTTCTGCCGGGCCAGGCCGAGATCGCCCGCACGCTCGAGCGGTTGGCTTCGCGGGTCCCCGGCAATGTCGATCTCGCCCCGCTCTATGGTCAATTGAGCCAGGGCGAGCAGGATCGCGCTGTGCAACCGGCGCTGGCCGGTCGACGCAAAATTGTTCTGGCCACAGCGATCGCGGAAACCTCCCTGACCATAGAAGGGGTCAACATCGTTATCGATAGCGGCTTTCGGCGAGTGCCCGTCTACGAACCCGCGACTGGCCTAACCACCCTGCAAACCCGTCGCGTCTCGCGCGCAGCCGCCGACCAGCGGCGCGGTCGGGCTGGGCGCACCGCACCAGGGGTATGTTGTCGTTTGTGGTCGGAAGGCCAGACCGCTTCACTGGATGCGTTCGATGCGCCGGAAATCCTGGGGGCCGACCTGTGCGGCTTAGTGTTGGACCTCGCCGGGTGGGGCGTAAACGATCCCGCTACGCTGTCCTTCCTTGACCCGCCGCCCAAGCCAGCCTGGGTCGAAGCCGTGGCTTTGTTGACCAGCCTTGAGGCACTCGACGCCAAGGGCAGGCTTACGGCTGAAGGCAAAAGCATGGCTCGCCTGCCGCTGCATCCGCGCCTGGCCCACATGATCCACCGGGCCGCGGACGAGGACGAGGCGCTGGCGGCAGCCGAACTCGCTGTGCTGCTCACCGAGCGCGGACTGGGCGGGGCGGATACCGATTTGGCACATCGGCTGGCACGCTTTACCAGCGAGCGAGGCAAGCGGGCCGATGAAGCCCGGGGCCTGGCCAGAAGCTGGGCGGCACTGGTGGGCGGACGCAGCCAAAAGGGCGCCACTGACATCGGGCGTCACTTGGCACGAGCCTATCCCGACCGCGTCGCCCAACAAGCGGGCACACACGGCCGGTTTCGGCTCGCCAATGGCCGCGCCGCCAGCCTCGAGAACAGTGATCCACTGGCCCACGAACCATTCCTCGTCGTCACCGAGGTCACAGGCACCGCTGCTGCCGGGCGCATTCGAGCCGCAGCGGCCATTGACCGAAATGTCATCGAGGAGTTGTTTGCCAACGCCATCGTCAATCAGACCGTTCTGAGCTTTGACGCCACCGCCCAGGCAATTCGTGCCCGCCGGACCAGGCAATTGGGATCGCTAAAGTTGGCCGATGATCCAGTTCCGGTCGACGATATGGGGCGAGCGGCCGCCTTGCTGGCCGCCAACATCAATATTGCGGGCCTTCCCTGGACCAAGGAGCAGCTGGCGCTGCGCGGTCGGGCCACGTTTCTCAACCAAACCTTGGGAGCCGAATGGCCGGACCTATCCGATCTGGCACTTGGCGCCGATCGCGCGTGGCTGACGCCCCACCTTATCGGCTTGACCCAAGTGGGCCAGATCAACGCCAGCACCCTTGCCGACGCCCTTGATATGGGCCTGCCATGGGGTCGACGCAACGACATCGAGCGCCTGCTGCCGAGCCACTTCCATGCCCCGTCCGGGTCCAATGTGCCCATCGACTATCTGGCTGAAAACGGGCCAGTTCTGGAAATTCGCGTCCAAGAATTATTTGGACTGGATCGCCATCCCAGCGTCGCCCTGGGCAAGGTCCAATTGCTACTGGTGCTGCTGTCTCCAGGCCATCGCCCGATCCAAACCACCAGGGACCTGCCGGGGTTCTGGCGCGGCAGCTGGAAAGATGTGGCCAAGGACCTCAAAGGGCGCTACCCGCGCCATTTATGGCCCGATGATCCTTTGACCGCGCAAGCGACCAATCGGGCAAAGCCGCGCGGCACCTAAGTTAGCGCGTGCAGCCACCCCAAGCCGGCGCTGGTGCCGGCGGCCGGCCGATACTCCGCGCCGACCCATCCATCATAGCCCAACCGCTCCAGCGTGGAAAAAAGCTGCAAAAAGTCTATCTCGCCGGTGCCCGGTTCATGGCGCCCCGGCGCATCGGCTATTTGCACATGCGCGATCCGATGCTGAAGCCGGGCGAAGGTGTCGGTCACTTCACTTCCCTGCACCGCCCGATGGTAGACATCATACTGCAGATACAAATTGTCCGACGCCACCGCCGCCATGATGGCCTCGGCCTGCTCGATCGTTGTCAGCCCATAGCCCGGCATGTCGACCGGGTTGATCGGCTCGATCAGGAGCTTGATCCCTTTGGCGCCAAGACGGGTGGCGGCGAACTTCAAATTGTCGACAAGGGCCTGCTCATAACGGGCCAGCTTCATCCCCTTTGGGACGATGCCCGCCATGCAATGAACTTGGGGGCAATCCAAAGCTATGGCATATTCAATTGTAATATCAACACTTTCGAGAAAGTCAGCTTCGCGACCCGGCAGCCCGGCGATGCCACGCTCACCAACATCCCAGTTCCCCGCAGGCATATTGAACAGGGCCTGCTGCAACGAAAAATCGCGCAATAATTGCGCGATTTTGTCCGGGGGATAGGCATAGGGGGCAATGTATTCCACCGCCCCAAAGCCAGCCCGCGCCGCCGCCGCAAACCGGTCCAAAAAGTCGAGCTCGCAATAGAGCATTGACAGGTTCGCCGAAAACCGCAGGGTCATAAGCTGGCGGTAAATTTCAGCGCCACCCCATTGATGCAATACCGCAGGCCAGTCGGCGGTGGACCATCCGGAAACACATGGCCCAGATGGCTGCCACAGGTGGCACAATGGCATTCAGTCCGGACCATGCCGTGGCTGCGATCAACTGTATCGGCAACAGCGCCAGGCACCGGATCGTTAAAGCTCGGCCAACCCGTGCCGCTCTCGAATTTGAGCTTGGCCTCAAATAGCGGCGTGTCGCACCCGACGCAGGAAAACGTGCCAGCGCGCTTTTCGTATAACAGCGCGCAACTGCCAGGCCGCTCGGTGCCATGAGCGCGCATGACGGCGTATTGTTCAGGGGTCAGCAGTTTGCGCCATTCGGCATCCGAGCGCGTTACGGGAAAAGTGTTGGCGTCCATTGACGTCTCCCTTGTGTTCACAAAACTGGCATCAGTTTAGTACAGTACCGCCCTATTCGCACCAACACTGCACAGCGTTACACCTCAAAGCGTTGTGATCACCCCAACAGAGCGCCACCATGACCGTCATCTCCAGTATCGCCCAGCTTGAAGCGCTCTACACACCGGCCCCGGTTGAAGCCTCCACCGCCAAGGTCGCTTCCACCATGACACCGTTTTACCGGCGTTATGTTGAGGCCTCGCCGTTCGCAGCGCTCGCCACCGTCGGACCAGAAGGCCTCGATTGTTCGCCACGCGGGGATCAGCCGGGGTTTGTCCGGATCCACGACGAGGTCACCTTGATGATGCCGGACAGGCGGGGCAATAACCGCATTGATTCGCTTCGCAACATCGTGCGCGACCCAAGGTGCGCCTTCCTGTTCCTGCTTCCCGGTTCGGGGACGACGTTTCGTGCCAATGGCCAGGCCCATCTCGATACCGACACCGCGCTGCTCGAAAGTTTTGCCGTTGAGGGCAAGGCGCCACGATCGATCATCGTGCTCAAGATCGAGGCGCTGTATTTTCAATGTGCGCGCGCCATAGTGCGGTCGGATCTGTGGAACCCGGCAAAGCACATTGACCCGCAATCACTGCCAACGCCCGGACAGGTTCTGGCTTCCATGAGCGAAAACCGCGTCGGCGGCGAGCCCTATGATCAAGCCTGGCCTGAACGAGCCCGCCAAACGATGTGGTAAGATGGCTGGCTTGGCCCAATGGTGGGAGTAACAAGGATTGAACTTGTGACCCTTCGCGTGTGAAGCGAATGCTCTCCCGCTGAGCTATACTCCCAAACGCCCAAAAGCGTTCAAAACCGGGCTTAGAGATGGTGGGCGTAACAAGGATCGAACTTGTGACCCCCTCGATGTCAACGAGGTGCTCTCCCGCTGAGCTATACGCCCATCTCTCCGGGTAGGTCGGACTGCTTGTGCCCTTCCAGTGGCGCGGATAGACCATAAAACCCACGGAGGGGTCAAGGGGCCATTCCGCGAAAAACGCTAAGCGGCCAGCAGGCGCTCAACCTCGTTGACCAGATCCTTGAGGTGGAACGGCTTGGACAGAACCGACGCGTCTTTTGGCGCGTCGCTGTCGGGGTTCAGCGCCACCGCAGCAAACCCGGTAATGAACATCACCTTGAGGTCGGGATCGAGTTCGGTGGCGCGGCGCGCCAGTTCGATCCCGTCCATTTCCGGCATCACAATATCGCTCAACAGCAGCGAAAACGGCTCCTCGCGCAACCGCTCATAAGCAGAAAGGCCATTGTCAAAGGCAACGACTTCATAGCCGGCGTTCTTGAGGGCGCGCGTCAGAAACTGGCGCATGTCATTGTCGTCTTCTGCAAGCAGAATGCGTTTCATCAATCATCTCCGGCAATTGGCGCATGAGTCGGCGTAGATCAGCGATGATTAAGCCAGATTTGTTAATGGGCAACTCACGCTCGCCCGATCCAGCCACCATTTTTGCGTTATTGTGGACATCCTACACGATCAGGGGCAAACTCAAGCCCACAAACGTCAAATCGCGACGATAACCTGTGGCGATTGGAGTTTTTGGGAGGCACGGTGCGGTCCGATTATTGGGATAGACCCGCTTTCGAGACCGTGCGCCCACGGCGGCTGGTTGCCCCCGTGGTGTTTAATTCTGGCCATTCCGGACGCGTCTATCCTGACCGCTTCCTGGCGATGACCCGGCTGGATAATTTGTCGATCCGCCAATCTGAGGATGCCTGGGTTGATGAGCTGTTTGCACGAGCGCCCCATCTGGGCGCGCCACTGCTGCGAGCCCATTTCCCACGAGCCTATCTCGACGTTAATCGAGAGCCGTGGGAACTCGATCCCACGATGTTTGTTGAGCCCCTGTCCGATCGGTTCAATACCACCTCGCCGCGTGTGGCTGCGGGGTTGGGCACACTGGCCAGGGTGGTTGCCGAGAACAAACCGATCTATCGCGAACGACTGACATTTGAGGACGCACAAATGCGGATCGAGGGGATTTACCTCCCCTATCACGCCGCGTTGCAAAACCTGTTGAGCGAAGCGGTCGCCAGTTTCGGCGTCGCACTGCTGATTGATTGCCACTCGATGCCGCGCCTGCAACGCGCCGGTGACCGGCCGGTTCCCGATATCGTCCTCGGTGACCGCTATGGGACGACATGCGCGCCTGGCCTTGTCGATCTCGTCGAGACAGTTTTTGTCGGCGCTGGCCTGCGCGTCGCCCGCAACCGCCCCTATGCCGGTGGGTTTGCGACCCGCACCTATGGGCGGCCCCAGCACGGCGTCCATACGCTGCAGGTCGAGGTCAGTCGGCACCTCTATATGAACGAGGCGACGCTGACTAAAAACAGCAATTTTGAGCCTCTGCGCCTGCTGATAGACCGGCTTATTCTTGCCCTGATCGGGCTGGATCCCGTGGCGCTGTGCGGTTCACCGACGATGCTGAAGGCGGCGGCCGAGTAGGTCCTCCACATCACGATGGTAATCGCGCGCCAATCCCGCTATTGGCAAACATCCAAGACACTGAAGTGATCCGCCATGTCAAACTCGATCCTTGCCGGTCTCGACACCAATTTGGTGCGTCAAACCCTGCTTGATGCGGCAGCAGCGGCCGCAGCCCACACCATGCCGAGGTTCCGCACGCCAATGGCGGTCGACAATAAATTTGTCGTCGGATTCGATCCGGTCACCGACGCCGATCGGCAGGCCGAAATTGCGGTGCGCGAGCTGATTTCCAGCCGCTTTCCCGATCACGGAATCATCGGCGAAGAATGGGATGAAAAGCTAACCCAAGGGCGGTTCCAATGGATCATTGATCCCATCGATGGCACGCGCGCCTACATTTCCGGCGTGCCAGTCTGGGGGACCTTGATCGGGTTGATGGTGGACGGCAAAGCGGTCGCCGGATTGATGGCGCAGCCTTTTACCGGCGAGACCTATCTGGCGATGCCCGGCGATGCCGCCTATTTCCGCAATGGGCAATCCCAGGCGCTGAAAACGTCACAGGTCACGGATTTGGGCCTGGCCAAGCTGACCACAACCACGCCCGACCTATTCCGCAACAATGAGACGACAGCGTCTTGGGAGGCTCTGTGGCCCCAGGTCCTGCAAACCCGGTACGGCCTGGATTGCTACGGCTATTGCCTGTTGGCGGCTGGCCATATTGACCTGGTGGTGGAGGCGGCGCTCAAGGATGTCGATATCTGCCCCTTGATCCCAATCATTGAAAACGCCGGCGGCGTTGTCTGCACCTGGGATGGGAAGCCAGCTGAAAAGGGCGGCAATTGCGTTGCTGCGGCGACGCCGGAGCTGCTGGAGGCAACACTGAAAGCGCTTCGCGACGCTCGACGCTAGCGCAACCTAAACGCTCTGGTCGGTAATAAAGGCGTCAAACGCCGCAAACACCTGACCGCGGATGAAACTGTTTTCCATGAACAGCTCGTGGCGCGCGCCGGCAATGACCGCATGGCGCCCGGTGCGCATCCTGAGCCCGAGGCGTTCAATCGCCGCTGTCGAGACCACCTGATCGCGCGCCGCGGCCAACATCAACACCGGAACCCGCAGCCGCGACGGAAAGCTGTCGCGTCCCGCCTCAGCCATCGCCGCCATCGCGGCGGCAGACCACCGCACCGTGGGCGATGTGACTTCCAGCTGCGGATTGGCCCGGATCACATCCACCGAGCGCATGTAGCGCAACATGTCCGAGGTCAGTGGATTGTTTGGAAATGTCGCTTCCGAGGCCGGTTTGTCCGCCTTTCGGGCGATCGGTAAATGTCCGAAGCCAAAAAAACTCAACGTCTCAGCCAGCCTTGCCATGCCTTTCATGCTCAGAGGCTGCCCATCAAGCGCCACCATGGGCGCCGACACAAAGATGCGGTCAAACATCATGCGGTCGTGGATGCCCGCGTATAGACTGGCCAAACCACCCATTGAATGGCCGACGAGGTAGAATGGCGGGGGGCAGTCCGGCAACAAGATTTCCCGGTGAAAACTCTGCAAGTCGCAGCAATAGTCGTCGAACTTGTCGACATAGCCGAGCTTGGGATTGCCGATCAGCCGGTCTGAGCCACCTTGACCGCGCCAATCAAACGTAGCCACCGCGAAGCCACGGGAGCGGAAGTCGGCGACGGTCTCATAGTATTTTTCGATGAACTCGGTTCGCCCCTGCACGAGACAGATGGTGCCGCGATGGGCCCCCTCGCTCTTTGGCCAGATGGCATAACGCAAGCGCACCTTATCGGTGGTCAAGAAATATCCCGCGCGCACCCCCTCTGGGATGGGATTTGAGGCCAGATTGACCAGCGACGGCCCGTTTGGATCGACAACATTGCTCATGCAAGAACCTCGCAACTGCGCGCCGCGCCATTAGAGCATGGTGGCGTAAAAAGAAAACCGGCATCTCCGAGGAGATACCGGCTTTCATTGCTGCGGCCCGTGCGGGGGGCGGGTGACGGAACCGCATTGATTTGTGCATCTCGGCCGGGCAGGCCACTGGTGTCGTGCACATGGGACGGGTTTAGCCCCACAAACCTGAACCGGGCGGGACTGACCTGTTCATCTTCAGTTCAGGGACAAACACGCCGCAGGCGCTGGTGGCCCAGTGCTATCAATCCGCTACCGCCAACTTCGGATATAGGCCCCTTGAACCCGCGTAAACACTTCCCAAATATCTGGTGTCCGCCGGATAATCCGGGGGCCGGACGCCGCGCTTTCACTTGCCCGCCTGATGCAGGGGGTACCGAGCGGCGCACCGCAGATCCACGTTGCTCACAGGAGAATGTGCCATGCAAACCATCGATTTTACCCCCTTCTATCGCTCCACCGTCGGCTTTGACCGGCTGTTTTCGCGGCTTGATACCGCGTCGGGCCAGGAGGCCAAGACCTATCCTCCTTACAATATCGAACGCGTCAGCGAAGACAGCTATCGCATCTCGATTGCCGTCGCCGGCTTTGCCAATGGCGACATCGCGGTTGAGACCAAAGAGAACAGCTTGACTGTCAAAGGTGCCAAAGCCAGTGACACGCCCGAGGCCGCAAGGGAATTTCTGCACCGTGGCATCGCCGAGCGCGCCTTTGAGCTGCGCTTCCAGTTGGCTGACTATGTGGAAGTGGTTGGCGCGACGCTTGAAAACGGGCTGCTTCACCTCGAATTGAAGCGCGAAGTGCCCGAAAGCAAGAAGCCGCGCCAGATCGCCATCACCGGCGGCAATGGCAAGATTGAGGACCAGTCGGTCAACTAACGGACCCTGGGTCAAAAATGGGGCGCGATCCTTACCGGACGCGCCCTTTTTGTTGTCCAAAAATTGGGTGGCGCACCCAGCATTCGAGGCTGCGCGGGCCGCGCCGTTGCAAAGGCAGGCCGGGCAACCTATGTGTCGGCTGAGGGTGTTTTTTCAAGATTCGTGACGAGATAAACCCCGAGCAAGCCGAGGATTTACCACATCGCGCCACGGCGCTTATTCAGGAGGAAAACCTATGCGACTTCCTATCGGTATCGGCGCCACGCTGATCGTTGCGCTTGTCGCCCTGTTGGCATTTTTCGGCAGTTGGTACACCGTCGATCAGGGCGAGGAAGCCGTGGTCCTGGGCCTGGGTGCGGTCGTGCGCACCGAGGGGCCGGGCCTGCACTACAAATGGCCAATACTGGAATCAATCATCGGCGTGTCGCTGCAGTCCCATACGCGAACCTTTGAAGCGATGGAGAGCTATAGCCGCGACCAGCAACCGGCCCAGATTCGCCTATCGGTCAGCTATCACGTTGTGCCCGGCAGTGGCGGCGAGGTCTATGCCGAGTACGGTTCTGTCGACAACATGGTTGCCCGGCTGATCGATCCCCGGGTGCCAGCATTGTTTAAAAACGTCTTTGGCCAATATGACGCTCTGTCGGCGATCCAGCAGCGAACCAAACTCAATCTGGATGCGCTCACCGCCCTGCAGGCCGGTATTGGCGGGCCGTTGGTGATTGAGTCCGTGCAGATTGAGGACATCAAATTCTCGTCCGCATATGAAGACGCCATTGAGGCCAAACAAACGGCAACTGTTGAAGTGCAAAAGCAGCAGCAGCTGTTGGCCCAGGAACAGGTGAAAGCGCAAATTGTGGCAACCACCGCTAAAGGCGCGGCTGACGCGGCGATTGCGGCGGCAACGGGTGCGGCAACAGCGGTCAAACTGGCGGCAGAAGCCGAGGCCTATTCGATCCAGCTCAAAGGCAAGGCCGAAGCAACGGCCATTGACCAGCGCGGACAGGCGCTCAAGGACAATCCTGGTGTGGTCGCGCTCGTTCAGGCCGAAAAATGGAATGGGGTCTTGCCGACGACAATGCCGCCGAACGGCACCGTCCCCTTCCTCAACCTGCAGTAAACGAATGTTCCCGCGCGCCCTGTTCAAGGCGCGCGGGATCCTCGCGAAAGGCCTCTCGACTCAGCAAGTCGAGGGGAGACCAGACCACCCGCTGCGATCGGGCGCCTCTCCGGCCGATCTCGCTTGGGAACCTCGCCGCGTTTTCAAGTTGCAGCGCCAACGCAGTTGCAGCCGGATGCGCCTGCGCCCCAACAATAGGAAACCGAAGGATTTTGGTGTTTCCGGGTGGGGTTGCCCGCCAAAATTCTCAAAATACCAGCAAAAAACGCGACAAAGTCCTACATATTCCTACGCGGAGTTGGTCTTTTCCTATTTTGATTGCGAAAAAGTGAGTTGAACCGCTTGCTCGCGGTTTGGAATTATGCAAATGTGATCGAGATAGGGCAGTAATGTTGTCCTTATCGAACGCCCTGCCCCGGTCTCCCCGGCAAAGCGGGGCACGCCGAACCGGCTGGACCGCTCTGACATGAGCGGAAACGGGATGGCGGGGCGAAATGAGGTAGGCAGAACCTTGGTTCACGCCGACCCGATGGGCAGGGTTTTTCTGGGTCGTTGCAGCCACGTAGTCGATACGTGCGGGCGAGGTTCGGAAAATCAAGTGCCCGTAGGGCGGTATCAATCAAGGGCAACTACCAAGCCCGAATGAGCGGCCATTTGGATGCAGCGCCGCTCCCAACCGTATGGACGAATATGCTGCTTCGAGCCGTACTGTGTACGACCCGGGACAACAGCACGTCCGCGAAAGGACTGAAGAGCATCCAGCCGCTGCCGACCACGGCACAAAGGCGAAGGTGCGCACGAACATGACTTGGGCCGAACCACTTCCGCAACGGGAGCAGGCGGACACGCAACAGACAAAGGAATAGCGCCATGGCACACGATCTGACCGGAACCCTCCCCGCCGTCACGACCACTAATGCCATCGCCAAAACCACCGCCGCTTCTGGCCGCCCGGCGGCGCAGGGCCTTTATGACCCAGCCAATGAACACGATGCCTGTGGCATTGGCATGATTGCCAACATCAAGAACAAGCCCAGCCACGAAGTGGTGCAAAAGGGTATTGAGATCCTCGAAAATCTCGAACACCGCGGTGCGGTGGGCGCTGACCCTTTGATGGGCGATGGCGCCGGTATTCTGTTGCAGATCCCGCACAGCTTTTTTGCCAAATCCGTCGACTTCACGCTGCCCGAAAAGCACGGTTACGCCGTCGCCATGATCTTTTTTCCCAACGACATTGCCATGCGCGATCGTTGCGCCGAAGCGGTGCGGGGCTGTATTGCGCGCGAAGGCCTGACGGTTTTGGGCGACCGCGTCGTTCCGTTCGATGCGACCTCCCTGCCCAAGGGGGTCACCGACACGCAACCCATTATCGAGCAATTGTTCATCGCCCGGCCGGCGGGGCTGAGCTTGGATGAGTTTGAACGCAAGCTGCTGATCGTGCGCAAGGTCATCTCCAACAGCGTCTACCAGGCCATTCCTGAATCCAACACCGATAACGGTTTTTACGTGGTGTCGATGTCGGCCCGCACCATAGTCTACAAGGGCATGTTCCTGGCCTATCAGCTGGGCGCATTCTATCTGGACTTGCATGACGACAGTTTTGAGAGCGCCATTGCGCTGGTTCACCAGCGCTTTTCCACCAACACCTTCCCCTCCTGGAAGCTGGCGCATCCCTATCGCATGACCACCCACAATGGTGAGATCAACACCATTCGCGGCAACGTCAACTGGATGGCCGCTCGCCAGGCTTCGGTCTCGTCCGAGCTGTTTGGCGACGACATCACCAAAATCTGGCCAATCTCTTACGAAGGCCAGTCCGACACGGCCTGCTTTGATAACGCGCTCGAGTTTCTGGTGCGCGGCGGCTATTCGCTGCCCCACGCGGCGATGATGCTGATCCCCGAGGCCTGGGCCGGCAACCCGCTGATGGATGAGACCCGGCGGGCATTTTATGAGTATCACGCAGCCCTGATGGAGCCATGGGATGGCCCCGCCGCTATGTCCATGAGCGACGGGCGCTATGTGGTTGCGACCCTGGACCGCAACGGGTTGCGCCCTGCACGATATTTGGTGACCAAGGAAGGCCATGTGGTCCTTGCATCGGAATCCGGTGTTTTGGCCATTCCCGATGAAGACATTATTGAGCGGTGGCGGCTGCAGCCGGGCCGGATGTTGCTGATCGATCTTGAAGAAGGTCGCATCATCTCCGACGACGAGATCAAGCGCACACTTGCCACCAAAAACCCCTATGCGGAGTGGCTGGCGCGCACCCAAATCGTGCTCGAAGACCTGCCCGAGACCGAACCCAAAGCGGCCAAGACTTCGGAGAGCCTGCTCGACCGCCAACAGGCGTTTGGCTACACCACCGAAGATATCAAGCTGCTGATCGCGCCGATGGCCACCACCGGTCAGGAAGCCGTTGGCTCAATGGGCACCGACACGCCGATTTCGGCGCTGTCGACCAAGTCCAAGCTGCTCTACACCTATTTCAAGCAAAACTTCGCTCAGGTCACCAACCCGCCGATCGATCCGATCCGCGAGGAATCGGTGATGAGCCTGGTGTCCTTCATCGGGCCGCGACCAAATCTGTTCGACCTGGAAGGGGTATCCAAGCAGAAACGCCTGGAAGTGCGCCAGCCGATCCTGACCAACGAGGATCTCGAAAAGATCCGCGCCATCGGCGATATGGACGACAACCAGTTCCGGACAGAAACCATCGACATCACCTACGCAGCCGATATGGGCGCGCTGGGGATGGAAGCGGCGATCGACGCGATCTGTGAACGGGCCGAAGTCGCCGTTCGCGGCGAGTACAACATCATCATCTTGTCGGACCGCCTGGTCGCAGCGGACCGCATCGCCATACCGGCTTTGCTTGCAACCGCCGCCGTGCATCATCACCTGATCCGGAAGGGCTTGCGCACCTCCTCGGGCTTGGTGGTGGAAACCGGCGAAGCCCGTGAAATGCATCATTTTGCCATGCTCGCTGGCTATGGCGCCGAAGCGATCAATCCCTATCTAGCCTTTGAAACGCTTGCAGCCCTGCACGCCGAAGGCGAGTATCCGCCCGAGGTTGACGCTCACGAAATCATCCACCGCTATATCAAATCGGTGGGTAAGGGCCTGCTCAAGATCATGTCCAAAATGGGCATCTCGACCTACCAGTCCTATTGCGGCGCGCAGATTTTTGACGCCGTCGGATTGCGGACCGAATTCGTGCAACGGTTCTTTTTTGGCACGGCCACTTCGATTGAAGGGGTTGGGCTGAGCGAGATCGCCGATGAAACGGCTGGTCGTCATCGGGCGGCGTTCGGCAATGACGCCACGCTTGCCCGCTCGCTCGATATTGGCGGCGAATATATGTACCGCATTCGCGGGGAAAAACATGCGTGGTCGCCCGATGTCGTCGCCGACCTACAACACGCTGTTCGCTCCCATGACGCCAGCCCCGAAACGGCACAAGCCCGTTATGACAGCTTTGCCCACCGGGTAAACTCAGGCGAAAATGGCTATCTTGCTATCCGCAACCTATTTGAAATCCGCTCCATCGGGCCAGCGGTGCCATTGGAGGACGTCGAGCCTGCGGTCGACATCGTCAGGCGCTTCGTCACCGGTGCCATGTCGTTCGGCTCGATCAGCCGAGAGGCTCACACGACCCTGGCCATGGCGATGAACCGCATTGGCGGCAAGTCCAACACTGGAGAAGGTGGCGAGGAGCCGGATCGCTACAAGCCCCTGCCCGATGGCGGGCAAAACCCGCTGCGTTCGGCAATCAAGCAGGTTGCCTCGGGCCGTTTCGGCGTCACCACTGAGTATCTGGTCAATGCCGATGCCTTGCAGATCAAGGTCGCGCAGGGCGCCAAGCCCGGCGAAGGCGGTCAATTGCCGGGCCACAAGGTCGACTGGATCGTCGCCAAGACCCGGCATTCGACGCCGGGCGTCGGCCTGATTTCGCCACCACCGCACCACGACATCTATTCGATCGAAGATTTGGCTCAACTGATCTTTGACCTGAAGAACGTCAACGAAAAGGCCGATATTTCGGTCAAGCTGGTGTCCGAGGTTGGGGTTGGCACCGTCGCGGCGGGCGTTGCCAAAGCCCGCGCCGATCACATTACGATTTCGGGCTATGACGGCGGCACCGGCGCTTCGCCGCTGACCTCGCTCAAGCACGCCGGTGGACCCTGGGAAATCGGGCTTGCCGAAACCCATCAAACGCTGGTGTTGAACCGCTTGCGCAGTCGCGTGGTATTGCAGGTCGATGGTGGGCTCAAGACTGGCCGCGACGTCTTGATCGGCGCATTATTGGGCGCCGATGAGTTCGGCTTTTCAACCGCACCGCTGATCGCGGCCGGGTGCATCATGATGCGCAAATGCCATCTCAACACCTGCCCGGTTGGCGTTGCCACTCAGGACCCGGTGCTGCGCAAACGCTTTAAGGGCACGCCCGAGCACGTCATCAACTATTTCTTTTTTATCGCCGAGGAGTTGCGTGGGTTGTTGGCGGCGATGGGCGCGCGCACGGTCAATGAACTGATTGGTCGTTCCGACCTGCTTGATCAGCGTCGGCTCGCCGACCATGCCAAATCCGAAGGTATCGACTTTACCAAGCTGTTTTATAAGCCCGAACCGCAGGGTGGAGACAGTGTGTTCCATTCTGAATTCCAGAACCATCATCTGGAGACAGTTCTGGATCGCCAACTCCTGGCCCTGGCAGAACCGGCATTGCAGACGGGCGCCGCCGTTAAGATCGAGCTGCCGATCCGCTCACGCGATCGCTCGACCGGCGCCATGTTGTCGGGCGCAGTCGCCCGCAAATATGGCCACGAGGGACTGGCGGATGACACCATCGCCATCAAACTGACCGGTACCGCCGGCCAGAGCTTTGGGGCCTTCCTGGCGCGTGGCGTCGCTATGGAATTGGTCGGGGACGCCAACGACTATGTCGGCAAAGGCCTTTCCGGCGGGCGCATCGTGGTGCGGCCATCCGACAAGGCGATCATCGTGCCGGAACGTTCGATCATTGTTGGCAACACCGTGCTGTATGGCGCCATTGAGGGGGAGGCCTATTTCCGTGGCGTCGCCGGCGAACGCTTTGCCGTGCGCAATTCCGGCGCTGTCGCCGTGGTTGAAGGCACCGGCGATCATGGCTGCGAATACATGACCGGCGGCGTTGTCGTTGTCATCGGCCAGACCGGGCGCAATTTTGCGGCCGGCATGTCGGGTGGCGTCGCCTATGTATTGGACGAGGACGAAACCTTCCGCGACCGTTGCAATTTGGCCATGGTCGATCTCGAACCGGTGCCCGAGGAAGAGGCGCTGATGCAAAAGCTTCACCACCATGGTGGTGATCTGGAATGGCACGGCCGTGTCGACATTTCGGGCGATATGACCCGCCATGACGACGAGCGCCTGCACCAGCTGATCGCCAACCATTTGCACTATACCGGCTCGACCCGCGCCAAATTCATTTTGGACAATTGGGTCGAGATGCGCCCCAAATTCGTCAAGGTGATGCCGGTCGAATACCGCCGCGCCATCAAGGAAATGGAAAAGAAGCGGGCAACCGGCGGCATGGGGGTGGCGGCGGAATGATGGTGATATCGATGCGAGCGACGGCAATTGCAGCAACAATCGTATTGGCTAGCCCGGCGGCAAGTATCCCGGCATATGCAAACGACGGTTATTCGCTGTATGTGACCATTAAATCCGAAACTGGCTATGTAGGGGAAATGGAGTGGCCCGGTGGAATAACCGGCAGCATGGCGGAGTGTAACCGGGCCAAGAAAAAGATCACAGTGGGTAAAAAATTTCCGCCTGGCTTGTTTGTTAGCCCAGGTGGGGCCCGTTACTCCTGGGAAATAGTGGCCGCGGCCTGCAAGCCGTCAAAGATCTTTAATAGCGGGGATAGTGACTGATGGGTAAGGTAACAGGCTTTCTCGAGATCGAGCGCGAAGAGCCCCGGTATGAACCGGCCTCCGACCGCATCCGCCACTTTGGCGAATTCACCATTCCCATGAGTGAAGGGCGCATTGTCGACCAGGCGGCGCGCTGCATGGATTGCGGCATTCCGTTCTGCCATGGCGACACCGGCTGCCCGGTCAACAACCAGATTCCGGATTGGAACGAGCTGGTCTACCAGGGCGATTGGGAAGAAGCGGCGCGCAATTTGCATTCAACCAACAATTTCCCAGAATTTACGGGCCGCATTTGCCCGGCACCCTGCGAGGAAGCCTGCACGCTAAACCTTGAGGATTCCCCGGTCGCGATCAAAACCGTTGAACAGGCGATCGCTGATCGCGCCATCCGCAGCGGCTGGATCAAGCCGCAGATCAACGAGACCAAGACCGGCAAATCCATCGCCATTGTCGGCTCCGGTCCCGCCGGCATGGCCGCCGCCCAGCAATTGGCCCGTGCCGGCCATGCCGTGCATGTCTATGAGCGTGAACCCAAGGCGGGCGGGCTGATGCGCTATGGCATCCCCGACTTCAAAATGGAAAAAGAGCACATTGATTTCCGGGTCGGACAAATGGGCGCCGAGGGCGTCACCTTCCATTATGGCCAGAACATTGGTGTCAACCGGCCCCTCTCGGACTTGCAAGCGCGCCACGATGCTGTCCTTTTGTGTGGCGGCTCTGAGCATCCCCGCGCCGTCGAAGCCGAAGGCACACATTTTGCCGGCGTTCACTACGCCATGCCATTCCTGGTTCAACAAAACCGCCGACTGGGTGGCGAAGATGTCTCTGGCGAACAACCCCTGATCGCCGCTGGCAAGCATGTCGTGGTGGTCGGTGGCGGTGACACAGCGTCAGATTGCGTTGGCACCTCGTTTCGTCAGGGCGCCATCGCAGTGACCCAGATCGATGTCCGCCCGCAGCCACCGGAGACGGAGAATAAACTGACCAACTGGCCGAACTGGGCGGTCAAGATGCGCACCTCCTCCAGCCAGGCCGAAGGCGCCATCCGCGAATTTGCCGCTGGAACGATGAAGATCATCGGCAATGCCAAGGGCCAGGTTACCGGGGTCGAATGCGCCCGCGTTGATCGCAAGCGCCAGCCGATCGCTGGCACCCAGTTCGTGATCAAAGCCGATCTGGTACTGATGGCGATTGGCTTTGCGCACCCCGTCCACGAAGGCATGTTGGCTGGGCTGGGTGCCAAACTGGATCCGCGGGGCAATTTGTATGCGGACACCTTCAGCTACCGCACCAGCGTCGAAAAAGTCTATTCCGCCGGGGACATGCGCCGCGGTCAGTCGCTGGTCGTCTGGGCCATCCGTGAAGGTCGGCAGGCGGCGCGGGCGATCGATCTGGATTTGATGGGCAAGACCGATTTGCCGCGCTGACTCCACCGCGCCAGAAAACGGGGCCGGGAAACGGGGCCAAGTCAGGGGACCAGCAGCGATGCTGGTCCCGATCATTTGGGTGGGGCTTTAACCGACGCTAGGGGCGACTGACGCTCTCGGCGAGCTTGGCCGGATCGAAGCCGACACCGAAGGCATCGATTCGCCCAATGGGCGCTTGCATCAACTGATCCATAGTAAATGGCGCTTCGGCTGGCCCTGAGGCGGTCAATAATGCGGCGGCTCTACTGGGCGAGCGCCCCAGCGGAATGACGGCACCAGCCACCTCGAGCAGGCGGATCTGACCAAGCCCTTGATAGGGAAGACGGAGCATGGCTCCAGCGTCGGTGCCCAGCAGCGGATCGACAACTTCGGCTGTAACCGTGCCACCGCGATAGTAGGTCTGGATCGACTGGCTGAGATAAAACGCCAATTTGTCAGCGCCTGCCGAAGAAAAGTGGATGCCATCGTCCTTACGCATCCGGGCATTCTGGCCATTCACATCTGGCCCGTAAGACGAATATTTGCCGTCCTCGCCCAAAAATCGCTCGAAGATGTCCAAAAACTCCGCGCCACCAGAAAAACTCGCCAATCGCTGGATCGCAGAAATCTGGCTGATCGCCGCCGAATATTGGGTGCGACTCATCGGCGGCAAGCCGACCCATATCGTCGGTTTGCCGGCAGCGCGAAGCTTGTTGGCAAAGGCGGTGACGCGCGCCTGATAGATCACCGTCCACGGGTCGGTCAAAGACTTAAGGCTTTGCCCATCAGCGCGGATCTCCTGACGGTCATTGACCCCGATCATCACGATGGCCAGATCAAAACTGTCGGCGGCGATTTGCTCGGCGATGGCCTTGTCCCAGTCGAAAAAATCGGTGCGCACAAAGCCTGAATCGCCAACGCCCTGACCGATGATGACCAAATTGGGGTCTTCGGCATAAAACCGCTGCAGTGCCTTAGTGAGATCGATTGCCAACGAGTCACCAAAGACTGCCAGCCGCTTGGCCCCTGGCGCTTTGTCGATTGCCGGTTTTGTGGGGGGCAAAGCGACGGTGGTCGCGCGGGGTTGTCGGGGTTGCTGGGTCGGCGCCGGTGCCTGTTCGGGTTCATCGCCAAACAGCAGATCGAACAAGGTCCGGCGCTTCTTCTCCTGGGCGACTTCAATCCGCTCCTGCGCAAACGCGGGCGCAACGTCAACAACGACGAAGCAGGCAAGCAGGGCGATCAGCAGGATGCGGAGCATATTGTCTCTGGTATCTTCTTATCCTTGTCTAACCCATCCCCCAGGGCAAAACCAAGGCGGCAGACGCAAACTTATTGGGTGGCGGCGGACAATTCTTCATAGGTGGCGTAGGTGATGAACCCGTCAGCCACCTCCCCGCGCGCCGCCTGGAATTTGGCATAGGCTTGCTGACTGATCGGCCCAATCCGCCCGTCGACCGCGCCTTGATACAATCCCAATTGGATCAAGGCCTGCTGGATGGCCTGGCGTTGTGCCAGATTTGGAAATTTGGTGGCACGCGGCCAGTCTGCGACAAACGCGCCACCACCCTTCAGCCGGTCAGCCATATGCGCCACTGACAGGGCGTAACTATCGGAAAAATTATACCCCTTGAGCACCAGATAGTTCGCGGTCATCAAAAATTTTGGTCCATCCTTGCCCCCAGGGGCATAAAGGAAAACCGGCACACTCGCGTCCGCGAACTGGCGCCCTTTGACCCACGTGACACCACGATCAGCAAAGAAAGCAAGCGGGAGAAGCGTTAAACGGTCAGCCAATAAATAGTCAAACCCGGCAGGCAGTTCGACCTCAAATCCCCAGTCGAGGCCAGGCTGATAGCCGAGGGCACGCAAAAACACGGCGCTGGTTGCCAGGGCGTCCGCCAGGGATTGGTGCAAATCCACCACCCCATCGCCATCACCATCGGTCCCGTGGGCGATGACATTGGATGGATTGACCTGCAAATGCCCGATCGCCCCGGCCCAAGAGCCCACCAGCCTATCTGCATCAAGTGGCCCGCGCTGCACCAAGAGCAGCGCCGCGAGCAGATCGCCTTCGTCCTCAGCGAGGCGGCTGCGCCGCTGATGCACCAAAGTTGCCAGTGACCGCACGATTGGACGGATCAGGCTGGCATTATCCAGCACTGCCCCATAATCGGTTTCCATGCCCCAGATACCACCCAGAACATAGGGATCAACGCCAAAGCGCGCTCCGACAGCGGCAAAGAGATCGGTATGGCGTGCCATAGCGGCTTTGCCGCGCTCAATTCGGCCCTGCGTCACCCGAGCGTCAATATAGTCCCACATGGGGGTGGTAAATTCAGGTTGTCCGCTGACCAATGCGGGCACTTTTGGGTCAGGGGTGAGCCCAGCCATGGCCGCGCGATAGGTCTGTTCGCTGACCCCAGCGGCCATCGCTTTGCGTTGGAAACTGGCTATAAAACTATCAAAGCTTTCCACTGGCTGCGCCCATGCAGGGGAGCTCAGCAAGAGCAGCAGTACGACAATTTTCAGTCGCATCGTTCCCCCAGGCTGACCCCGCCAAATTCGCGCGGCTAAATAGCCACCATCAAACGGGCGCTAGCGATTGCGCGTCAGCAGGTATTTTTCCCAAGCATAAGCGGATTCGACGATTTCCAGAAGGTTATCATGTTGAGGTTGCCAGCCCAGCAGGCTGCGCACCTTGGCGCCGGTCGCCGTCACCGACGCCGGATCGCCAGCACGGCGCGGGCCTTCGTCAACCCGGAAATCCACACCCGACACCGTCTTGACCGTGTCGATGACCTGTCGCACCGAATAGCCTTGGCCATAGGCACAATTGAGCGTGGTGCTGTCGCCGCCGCCGCGCAAATGGTTCAGCAGTAGGCCATGGGCCTCGATCAAGTCGGTGACGTGGATATAATCTCGCACACAGGTGCCGTCCGGGGTCTCATAGTCCGTGCCGAAAATGTCCATTTTATCGCGCTGCCCCAGCGCGGTCTGGGCCGCCACCTTGATCAAATGGGTCGCGAACGGCGTCGATTGTCCGCTGCGCCTCATGGGATCGGCGCCGGCCACGTTGAAATAGCGCAACACCCCGTAGGTCATGGGATGGGCGGCAGCCACATCTGACAGCATCCACTCGGTCATCAATTTGGACCGGCCATAGGGGGACATCGGGCTGAGCGGGGTTTCCTCAACCACCGGCGCCAGCCCGGTCATGCCATAGACGGCGGCAGTCGAGGAAAAGATAAAGTGTTTTACGCCACCCTTGACGGCAGCTTCGATGAGATCGCGCGACGTGGCGGTGTTGTTGGCGTAGTATTTGAGCGGGTCAAGCACCGATTCAGGCACGACGATTGAACCGGCAAAGTGGATGATCTCGGTGATCTGATGTTTGGCGATGATAGCAGCGACCAGAGATTTATCGCTCGCCGCGCCCTGAACAAAGACGGCGCGGCCATCGATTGCCCAATCGAAGCCTGTCACCAGATTGTCGAGCACCACCACTGATTCGCCCGCATCTGCGAGTTTGAGCACCATGTGGCTACCGATATAGCCCGCACCACCCGTTACCAGCACCGTCATCGCTTCAAACCCCAGTAAAAAAACCCTTTGCTTGCATGGATGGTATTTTGCAGAGGTTGAGATAGCTTTACACGAAACCAGTTTGCGGAGTTGATGAGTGCATAAACGCGTAAGAACCGCCGTATTCCCCGTAGCCGGCTTGGGCACGCGTTTTTTGCCAGCCACCAAGGCCATGCCAAAGGAAATGTTGACGGTCGTTGACCGGCCGCTGATCCAATACGCCGTCGACGAGGCCCGCGAGGCCGGAATTGAGCATTTCGTGTTCGTGACCGGCCGCAACAAAGGCGTGATCGAGGACCATTTCGATCGCCAGTTCGAGTTGGAAACCACGCTCGAAATGCGCGGGAAAACCGAGGCTCTGGCTGAGTTGCGCCAGGATTTACCATCGGCCGGTCGCACCAGTTTCACCCGGCAACAAGAGCCCCTTGGCCTCGGCCACGCGGTATGGTGTGCACGCGAATTGGTGGGCAACCAGCCGTTTGCGCTGCTGCTGCCTGACATGATCTTTGATGCAAAACCCGGCGTGCTCAAGCAGATGATGGCGGCTTACCACGAAGTGGGCGGCAACATTATTGCGGTTGAAGAGGTGCCACACCATACGGTTTCCTCTTATGGCGTGGTGGGGCGAGGCCCAGGCGACGACACGGGCTTTGCGATCACCGAAATGGTGGAGAAGCCCAAGCCTGAAGACGCCCCATCCGATCTGATCATTTCAGGTCGTTATATCCTGCAACCGGACGTGTTCGGCTTACTGGCGGATCAACCGCGCGGTGCTGGTGGTGAAATCCAGATCACAGATGCCATGCAGACCCTGTTGCGCTCGCAGCGCTTCACCGGGGTCAAGTACGAGGGCCGCGTCTTTGATTGCGGCTCCAAAACCGGCTTTCTAGCGGCCAATGTTGCCTTTGCGCTGGGCCGCGATGACATAAGAGACGATTTCCTCGCAGAACTGAAAAAGCTCAATATCTCGCTGGACCATCCAGGACCGTTAGCGCGACAACTGCAAACCTAGCGTGAAGCGATGGCTATCCTCCGGGCCGGTCGCGGTGGTTTGGGCATGATCAAAACCGTAGTCGATGGTCATGGTTGTGTGGGCGTTGATCTTGTAGTCGGCGCCCACGCCATAGTTGTAGCCATTTTCCAAATCGGGTGAGCCGGCCAAGTGGGCTGAACGCCAAGCGACGACGCTGCGCAGCGTCAGCCAGGAATTGACGGTGTAGTCGATGGCCCCACGCGCGCCATACTCAACCCGCATCGTCCCATTGGCCAGGGGGCCGGGTGGGGTGACGGTGGTCGAGAACCCTGCGGTCATTTTCAATGTGGGGTCCGGGGTAAAACTTAGGCTCGCGTCGTAAAGATTCGTGCTGACTTCGCCGAGGCTGGCGGCATCGAAATGATGCCAACCGAAACCCGCGGCGATTTGGGCCGTCAAAATGCTGTTCCACTGTCCCTTGAGGCCAAACTTCAGCGTCGCCCTGGTCGCATCAGGCTTTTGCAACAGCACCGACGAGGGTTTGTCGAACAGATCACGGCCGAGCCCTGCCTCCCCGAACAGCTCAAATATTGGCGTCGCCTGAAACCCGACCCGCAAGCCACTATCCAGCGACCAGAGATTTTGCTCGCTATTGTCAACGACACTGGCGTCGACGAGCGTCGTTGCACCATACACGGTCCGGTTGATACTGCCGGTAACGCCGATGTTGAACTTGCCAAACTGCCGGGTCACCCCAACATCGGCGCTGCCGCTCATGGTTGTTGGGGCGATGGCGATGTTGGAAGCCTGTCCCGGAGTGCCTGTGGCCGGCGTCGTTACTGAAAAGTCTGCATTGCCGACCAGTTTGGTGACACTGTCGAGCGCATAGGTCGTATCAAGGCTCAGTCGCAGACCGCTAATGCTGATTGGCCCACCAACCGGTTGGCGCACATCCGTACTAGCGCCAAACTTGACAGTCGAGCGGGCCCCGACATGGCTCAGCGACAATTCGGGCGTGGCGATGACTTCAAATCGGTCGCCAAGCTTGTCGTGGGACAGGGAGCCGCGCAGCGCCACTGCCCAGTCGAGATCAAAATATCCATCATAGGGTTCCCGCAACTGCTGACCGACGGGCAAGGGGTCAAAAGCCGGGGGATACCGACCAGGGAGCAGGCGATCATTATCGACCCCTGAGCCGTCGCCGCCTCCCAAGGGGTCCGCCAACGCCGACCCGGTGCCGGCAGCCGTGGCCGCCACCAGACAGACCAAAATTTTGGAAAATAAACTGAACCGCCGGGACACTATCTGCTCCATCGGCCGAAATATTTCGCGCCACGCATCCCGATTTCTGGACGCTGTACACGCCTTGACCAAGCCAAAGCACATGCTGAACCATCGTCACAGCTTATGGTTAACGAAGCCTTGCCAATGCGGTTTTTTGGCCACGATACTGCAATGTTTCCGGCACTTTGGCCGCTACGCCGCCTGAACCTTCAACACAGCACCGTCACTGCCTACAATCTGGACCCGCTGCCCGGCGGCCAGGTTCGGCCCGGCGACGCGCCAAACAGTGTCTCCAAGCGTCAGCCGCCCAAACCCATCGACAATCGGCTCTTCAAGCGTCGCCTCATGCCCAATAAACCGATCGGCTCGCCGGTTAAGGTACGGCCGATCACTGGTCGGACTGCGGTTTCGCATCACGCGGAGCCAAATCGCAATGCTCACCAAGCCAAGAACCCCAAACACCAGCCATTGCAGCGGTCCGTCCAATGGCTGCATCATAATGATCAAACCAGTTGCGATCCCTGAAACGCCAAGCCACAGCAAAAAACCACCTGGAATCAGCAGTTCCAGTCCGAGCAGCACAATGCCGGCGACAATCCACGACCAGCCCCCAAAGCTTGCGACAAAATTGACGATTTGCATGGTCGTTTCCGCCTATTGGCCGGTCGTCGGAGGGCGACTATTGGTGCGTGGAGTGCTCGGAGAGGAGCCGCCGAAAGTCTCACGCGCTATTTCAGCGATCCCGCCAATCGAGCCAATAACACTGGCGGCCTCGACCGGCAGCATCAAGATCTTTTGGTTGGGTGAGGTCGCAATGGATTCGAGGGCTTTGATGTAATTATTGGCAACGAAATAATTGATTGCCTGCACGCTGCCGCTGGCAATCGCTTCGGAGACCATGGTGGTTGCCTTGGCTTCAGCTTCCGCTGATCGTTCGCGCGCTTCAGCATCGCGGAATGCGGCCTCCTTCCGGCCCTCTGCTTCCAGCACCTGAGCTTGCTTGGCGCCCTCCGCCTGCAAAATTGCACTCTGACGCCGCCCCTCCGCCTCCAGGATCGCCGCGCGCTTTTCGCGCTCGGCCTTCATCTGGCGACCCATGGATTCCACCAGATCCTTGGGAGGATCGATGTCCTTGATTTCAATGCGGGTGATCTTGACGCCCCAAGGCGAGACTGCGGTATCAACCACTTTGAGCAATCGATGGTTGATTTCATCACGGTTGGACAGCAGCTCATCCAAATCCATCGAACCCATAACGGTACGAATATTGGTCATGGTGAGATTGAGGATGGCGTTCTGCAGGTCCGACACTTCGTAAGCGGCCGCCGCCGCATCCAGAATTTGGTAAAAAGTCACCCCATTGGCGGTGATCGAGGCATTATCACGAGTGATGACTTCCTGGTGGGGGACGTCGAGCACCTGCTCCATCACGTTGATTTTCTTGCCGATTTTGTCGATGAACGGCACAATCAGATTCAGACCCGGCTTCAGGGTCTTGGTATACTTCCCAAACCGCTCAACGGTGTAGTTGTAGCCTTGTGGAATTGTCTTGGCACCGGCGAACAGCACGAGGATCGCGAGTACACCAAGGCCAACCAGGGTCGCCCCCATACCGTCAAGGCCCAACTCGTTCAGAAACTGCATGGTGATTCTCCAAATTCATGCTGCAAGGGAATGTAGGGATTGGTCGTGCTTGGCGCAATCAAAGTCAAAGACGGACGAGCCGCAGCCGCCGATCGACGACAGTCATTGTGGTTATCGCAACAAACGCGAACACAACCATGCCGAGCGCCAACACATGGGCCGCTCCCCATTGCAGGCGCTCCACATAGTCGTAAATTACAATCGACAACACTTTGGTCTGTCCCGGAATACTGCCGCCCAGCATCAGAACGACGCCAAACTCGCCAATCGTGTGGGCGAAGGTGAAGACGGCCCCGGTGATAAAGCCAGATCGCGCCAAAGGCACCGCCACCAGGAAGAAGCGCTGGCGGGGGCTGGCACCAAGGGTTGAAGCAACTTCGAGCTCCTCCTCGGCGATGGCCTCGAACGCCGCACGCAGGGGATGAACCATAAACGGCAGCGAATAAAGGATTGATCCGATAACCAGTCCAGTGAACGAAAAGGCCAGCGTTCGCCCGCCCCAAAAACCCGCCAGCCAACCGCCCGGTCCAAATGGGCCCAATACCAACAACAAGTAAAATCCAAGCACGGTCGGCGGTAGCACCAGCGGCAGCGCCACAATTGCAGCGATCGCATCCTTGAACCCCGACCGGTCACGCGCCAGCCACCACGCCAATGGGGTACCGACCACCACAAGGATCACCGTCGTCACCGCCGCCAGAGACAGCGTCAGCGCGATGGCCGGCCAGATGACGTTCAACTCAAGCATGTGTCGGCGTATCCATTGCCTAGGGTTGATCCGGCACAGCGTATCCATCTGACGCAATGATTGCTACGCCTGCTTTGCTCCTGAGAAAGCTCAAAAACTCATAGGCAGCGGGATTGGACTCGCCGATTCTAAGCAGCACAGCGTCCTGCACAATCGGCTGATACAGCTCCGGAGGCACAACCCATTGCGAGCCCTCTCCGAGCACCTGGCTCGCAGCGACAAAACCGAATTCGGCATTGCCGGTGCTGACAAATTGCAGGGCCTGGGAGATGCTTTCGCCGATGACAAGCTTTGGCAGTAGCCGTTCATAGCGTCCGAGTGACTTCAACGTTTGAACCGCCGCAAGTCCATAAGGAGCAGTCTCCGGGTTGGCAATCGCAAGCTTGTTGAACGGCCCATCAAGGACGCCGGCGCCCCTGCTCGCATCTTCGCTTGCGCTAAAGAGCACCAGCGCGCCGATTGCATAGGTAAAAACGCTGCCGGGGACGCCAAACCCCTCATCGACCGCGCGTTTGGCGTGAACACCATCCGCGCCAAGCAACACTTCGAATGGCGCACCTTGGGAAATCTGGGCGTAGAGCGCGCCGGTGGCAGCAAAACCCAACACCAGCTGATTGCCTGTTTCCAGCTCGAACGCCTCAGCCAAGCGTTCGGCCGTGGCGGTAAAATTGGCCGCTACCGCGACGTGAACCGATGCCGCCAGAGCTGGGGCGACCCCAAGCCCCAGGAGCAAGCTCAGCGCCAACAGAGCGGCCCTCAATTTACCGATCCTGCCGCCAAGAGATCCCACCCGGGCAAGGCCAGAACAACGCGCTTACAATACCGCGCCACTTAGCCTCGCAACGCCGATGCTTCGCGCGCCAATTGCTCGATCCGTTTCCAATCCCCTGATGCCAGCGCATCAGCGGGCAAAATCCACGAACCGCCAACGCAGATGACATTGGGCAGGCTGAGGTAGATGCGGGCCTTGGCCAGATCGATCCCGCCCGTTGGGCAAAAAGTGATATCTGGAAGCGGCGAAGCAAATGCCTTGAGAACCGGTGCGCCGCCATTGGCTTCAGCGGGGAAAAACTTCAGGTACGAATAGCCGCGTTCACTGGCCGTCATCGCTTCGCTTGGCGTGGCAATGCCGGGCAGCAGTGGAATGCCGATATCGTCCGCCGCATCCAGGATACGTGGTGAAATCCCCGGCGACACCATGAACCGGCACCCGGCATCAACCGATTGCTGCATGTGTAGAGCATGGCGCACGGTGCCCGAGCCGACGATAGCGCCGGTCACCTTGGCCATCTCCTGCATGATCTTAAGCGCATTGGGGGTACGCAGAGTAACTTCCAGAATCGGCAGCCCCCCTGCAATCAATGCCTCGGCCAGCGGCCGCGCCTGGGACACATCATCAAGGATGATCACCGGAATCACCGGGGCCAGGCGCAGAATTGATTGAATGGCATGGGCGTCTTGGGGCATGGCAATTCTCATTGTGGTGTCAGCGGTCCCTGCACGATTAGAAGTTCAGGCATTTTCCTGCAATGCAGTTCATTGAAATGCGTTGAAAATATCCCTAGGTTCCGCCTGGCTTCAGGAGGACTGGCAATGGTTCAGACAATCAACGCGCTCACGCCATTGCAGGACGCCCGCGCCATTTTGGCGCAAAGTTATGACCTAAAATTTTCAAAGGCGGTCGAACGCGCCACCGAAGCGGTCTTTGATCGGGTTCGTGATAAAATACCCGAGATCGAGTGGCCATTTTATGCGCCACTGATCTTCCAGATCAACGCGCTGAAAAAGGCTAAGGATGCCGTCATTCTTGCCCATAATTATCAGACCCCGCAAATCTATCACGGGGTTGCCGACATCGTTGGCGACAGCTTGCAACTGGCGATTGAAGCCAGCAAGGTCACCCAATCTGTAATTGTGCAATGCGGCGTCCACTTCATGGCGGAAACCAGCAAACTGCTGAACCCGACCAAAACTGTATTGATCCCAGACAGCCGTGCCGGCTGTTCACTGGCGGCCTCCATCACGGTTGAGGATGTCCTGGCCATGCGCCAAATGTATCCTGGCGTCCCGGTCGTCACCTATGTCAACACCTCCGCCGCCGTCAAAGCGGTCACTGATGTGTGTTGCACGTCGTCCAATGCCGCCGACATCGTCAACCGGGTCGAGGGTGACACTGTCATCATGATCCCCGACCAGTTCTTGGCGCAAAACACCGCCAAAAAGACCCAAAAGAAGATCATTACCTGGGCTGGCGCCTGTGAAGTGCACGAAACTTTCACTGCCGCAGACATTTCCGATTTGCGCCATGCCTACCCGACGGCAAAGATTATTGCCCATCCCGAATGCCCACCGGAGGTGATTGATGCCGTCGATTTTGCCGGCTCCACCGCCGCGATGATTGATTGGGTCAAAACCAATAGACCGGCCCGCGTCGTGATGGTCACTGAATGCTCGATGTCAGATAATGTCGCCAGCGAAACCACCGGTGTCGACTTCCTGCGCGGCTGCAATATCTGCCCCCATATGAAGCGCATCAATCTGGAAAATATCTTGTGGTCTCTGCACACCATGACCGAGGAAGTCACTGTTGACCCCGCGATCATCCCGGCAGCCCGACAGGCCGTGGAGCGGATGATCGAGATGAGCCGAAAACGCGACTAGGCCTGCGTGAAAAAGACGTGCTCGCGATGAAACCTTATGGCCTCCGGATCTGGTCCGGTTGCGCCAGCAGGCACCCATAACCGTCCGTTTGGATTGAGTTTTTCCAAAAGCTCAGGATCAATGCGGCTGAGGTCAACCAGCAATTCCAACTTATTGCCAATGGTCATATGCCCCTGTCGAAAGGCGTGGCCCGCCGAACTGCACAGACACAACAAATTGTTAACATGCAGAGCCCCGCCGGCAGCCAAGGGCCGGATGGGCGTGACGGTAATATCGTCCCGCAACAGCTGGGCGGATTGAGCAAACACCGCCCCGGTCGCGGCGCAGGTATGCCGGTATTGGGCGAGCGCCGCCATATAGAGTTGCCGAACAATCTCTGGCGATGCACCGTGCGCCAATTCGGTGTCGAAAGGGGACGATGCCTCCTGGAACAATTTGAGCCAGTAAGGCGCTTGACCTGGGTCATCATCTTCGGCACCTGTCACACCAGCCCTCGGCGTCGTCAGTACTCACAAATTGAGCATCATACGTAGTTTTACGTAAGTCAAATCCCAAGGTTTCTCCGTCGGAAAGCTGTTTATGACTGTCTTTGACAACACACTTTACGCCGAAGGCGCCCTGATCGTCGGCGCGGGGTTGGCCGGCCTGTTCTGTGCACTCAAGCTGGCCCCACGCCCGGTCACGGTGCTCTCCCCCAAGCCACTGGGAAGCGGGGCTTCGTCGGCATGGGCGCAAGGCGGCGTCGCCGCTGCCGTTGGCAAGGGTGACAGCTCCCATGCCCATGCGCTCGATACCGAAATGGCCGGGGCGGGCATTGTCGACCATGGCATTGCTGAGAGCGTCACGGCCGAAGCTGCCGCGCGAATCGAAGATCTGGCCCGCTGGGGAACCCCGTTCGATCGCGACGATTTCGGCAATTACGAGCTGGGCAAAGAGGCCGCCCATTCGGCCAACCGCATTGTCAAAGTCGAAGGTGATCGCGCTGGCTGGGCGATCATGCAGGCGATCATCGCCGAAGTTCGCCGCACCCCTTCGATTCGGGTGGTTGAAGGCATTACCGCCGTCGACTTGGCCCGCGAGGACGGGCGTATAGTCGGGGTGTTCTGCCGCAAACTGGGTGATCGCTATACCGAGCCAGTGTTCATCCGGGCTCGCGCCACCGTGCTGGCCGCTGGCGGCTTGGGCGGCCTTTATGCTGTCACCACCAACCCCCCTGGGGTGCGTGGTCACGCTATGGGCATGGCCGCCAGAGCTGGCGCGTTGATCGCCGACGCCGAGTTCGTGCAGTTTCACCCGACCGCCATTGCCACCGGTGCCGATCCCGCCCCGCTCGCAACCGAGGCCCTGCGCGGCGAAGGGGCAATCCTGGTCAACGAACTTGGCGACCGGTTCATGCCGGCAATCCACGCTGATGCAGAACTGGCGCCGCGCGACGTGGTTGCCCGCGCCAATTTTCGACAGCTCCAGGCTGGCCACACGGTCTATCTCGACACCAGGAAGGCGCTCGGCGCATCAATCCTGACGCGCTTTCCAACCGTTTCAAAATACTGCCTCGACGCAGGGATTGACCCGGTCAACGGCATGATCCCCGTCACGCCCGCAGCCCATTTTCACATGGGCGGCGTCAAAGTCGACGAACGCGGACGCTCGTCATTGCCAGGGCTTTGGGTATGCGGGGAAGCCAGTTGCACCGGCCTGCATGGGGCCAACCGACTGGCGTCCAACTCATTGCTGGAAGCGACCGTGTATGGAGCCAGGATTGCCGAAGACATCGGGGGGCTGGAACCGGTCCGCGCCTTGGCGCCATTCAAAGGCATTGGCTGGGACGAGCAAAAGGGGGAAGCGGCCGAAACTGTGTTGCGCAACCTCAAAGCGGTTCAGGATTTGCGCCGGGTGATGACCGATCTGGTTGGGGTTGAACGCAATGCCGACGGCCTGAGACTGGCCTTGCGACAGATCGCTGACCTGGAGGCGAATGCGCAGCAAGTGACGCGGGCCTATCTGAACATGACCACATCGGCGACCCTGGTTGCCGCCGCTGCCCTCAAACGCACCGAGAGTCGTGGCGGACATTTTCGCACCGATTTCCCCAACCTCGATCACGATTGGGAACATCATACAACGATGACGCTAGAGGAAGCGTTGGCGATCCGGGCCAACGCCTAGCCGGCCCGGATCGCGCGCACGCCCAAACTGCGATCAGATTGGGCCCCGGCAAACTGGCAATCCGTGGGGTTAACTGCCGGCTTGGTCCAATAAGGCAGCAATCGCGTCGCTGCCAGTCTCGGCCACCAGGCGCCCGATTTCAGTGTCGCCGCGCATCAGCACCAGTGTCGAGCGCCGAGGAATGGCCATGGCTCGGACCAATTCGCCCCGCTCATTCTCATCCCAGTCGACGCGGATAATGAGGATGGCACCATAGGCGGGATTTGACTGGTACAATTGTCCCAGAACCTGTTCCTGGGCTTTGCAGGTGGAGCACCAATCGGCGTAAAAATCCAACAAGAACGGTTGGCCACCTGCCTGAGTTTGGGCCAGCGTCGCCTCGGTATAGGGAATAACATCAAGGGCTGCGGCCGACTGCGCGGTGAACGCAGCGATGGCACCGACGGTGACCAGCATAAGCGTATTTCGGCGGTTCAAAATAATCATGGTAAGGCTCCTGGGTGGTCAAAGACTAACGGAAAGCGCGGTAAACCAGTCTGGAAGGATTGACAGGGAATAGCCCTCCACAACCCGATCAAGTCGTAAAATCAGCACGACGCCGACGACAATCAGACCAACGCCGAGTATGGACTTCGCGTGAGGCGTGATCCGGCGCAACAGGGTCTTGCGTGAGGCGATCAGCGAACGGGTGCCATAGGCCAGCACCAGCATGATGGTTGCAGCACCAGCCGAAAATGCCAGCATGATGGCAACCGCCAGCAGCAGATTTTCGCCCTGTGCCGCCAGGCCGATGGCGGCCCCAAGGGTTGGTCCAATGCACGGCGACCAGGCCAAGCCCAACAACGCCCCAGCACCAAACTCACCAGCAAGTCCGCGCCCTTCGACCCGTCCTATCCATTGGGTGCTCTGTGCCGCCATCGAGCCGGTCAAGGCGGCAAAGCGGGTCTGCGCCACTGGCACCAGGAGCACCAATCCAAATCCCACCATTGCCCAGCCGGCAATCAAAGAAAGATCGCTTGGCGCTAGCCCGATCGAGCGGGTCAGCCAGAATACCGAAATCCCCGCTAGTGTGAAACCGCTGGCCATGCCACTGGCCATCGCCAAAGGCCCAAGGGGGTGACGCGCCAAAGCGCCCGCAGCGATCAATGGTAGGAGTGGCAGCACACAGGGGTTGATCAGGGTCAATAACCCAGCCCCATAGGCTAAAATTACTTGAAACACGCACAGTCCTCACGAAGCTTGTATGGGCTATTCGCGTAACTATGCCGCCCGGTTACACACCGGTCGTGTAACAGTGGCGTTACCGACCAATCATCAATCGGATGCGAGCACGAAGTTGACCTGTTCGCGCGTCGGAGGATTGCAGCCCTTTTCACCGCAATTTAGCCCGGCCACCACGGCGCCGAAACGCAGAAGTCGCGCAAGGGCCTGGCCGTCGAGCGCCCTCAGCTTTCCAGGCTTAAGGGCGCCCTGTTCGTCAAGAAAGGTGATAATCCCCGCCATCAGGCTATCGCCGGCTCCAACAGTATCTCCAAACACCGCTGGCGCGTGAATGCCCGCACGCGCATCGCCACTGCGGGTGAATGCCCTGGACCCATGCTCGCCCAAAGTGACGACGACCAATTCACAATTGGGGCGGTCCAACATCTGGCTCGCGTGCTGCTCAACTGACAAGGAGGGATCCAGCGCCACCAAATCCTCTTCGGATAATTTGATCAGATGTGCCAGGTCCAGAAACCGACCCAGACGCTGCTTGTAGCCGGCGAAATCATCAATCAGCGACGGCCGCACATTGGGATCAATGGAAATTGTCGCGCCTTGTGCAATCGCCGCGGTCACAGCGTCAAGCCATTTGGCCGCGTCATCGGGCAGGATGGGGCAAAACCCGCCGATCTGATAAAGGCGCAGATCAGTCGGAAGCGCCGCGATCAGCGATGGAGCGTCAATGGCCCGATCGGCGCCGCGATAAAACTCATATTGAGCCTTGCCGAGCTCATCCAGCGTTACCACCGCCAACGTCGTCGGCGCAGAAACCCGCTCGGTCAGTAATTGTTTGACGCCGGCCGCAAGCAGCGGTTCCAGCAGATAGGAGCCAAAACCATCCTTGCTGATCGGGCACAAAAAGCCGGTATCGTTCCCCAATTTGGCCAGAGCTATGGCGCAATTGTAGGGCGAGCCACCCTGGTGCGCCTGCATGTGAATTGATCCGTCCGCGCCACGCGGCTTTGACACCAGATCGATCAGACTCTCACCACTGACAACAAACATATCGATCCTCACTCCCACCGATCTTGCGACATAACACCTCTGAAATCGATGTCACTAGCAAAAATTGTCATTGTGAGCATAGACATACCCAACTGATCCGGGGGCGGCTGGTCCATTGGCTGCGCCCAACAAAGCCTTTGCAAGGAATATTTTTGATCGGTGGGAATAAATCCTGAGCTGCGGCGTTGATGCTTGTGCAGGGGTCGATCGAACCCATGCCCAACATGGAGGACGAATAATGTTTTCTCGTATGCTTTTGGCCAGCGCCGCTGCCCTTACCCTATTTGTGGCCCCGGCCATTGCCGACAGTTATGTAGGCGGTGCGGTGATGTCTGCCGAGATGGGCGGCAAGGAAGTTTTGACCGGCGCCAACGGCATGACGCTGTACACCTTTGCCAAGGATGCAGCCGGCGAATCGAAATGCTATGATCAATGCGCCATCAATTGGCCACCCGCTCTGGCCGATGCCGGCGCCATGGCCGACGGTGACTTCACGATTATTGACCGCACCGATGGCACCAAGATGTGGGCCTACAAGGGCCAGCCATTATACTTCTGGATCAAGGATGTTGCAGTTGGTGACATGACCGGCGACGGCGTCGGCGGCGTGTGGCATCTTGCCGTCGAATAAGACAATCCTGTTGGCGAAAGCGTAAATCTTTGAGTGACTTCCTCGACCAGGTCGAACAGGCGGTTCCAGCGTTGCGTCGTTACGCGCGCGCACTGACCCGCAACGTCGACCTGGCCGACGACCTCGTCCAGGATTGCCTGGAGCGGGCAATTTCCAGGCGCGGGTTGTTTCGGCCCGCCGGCCCGGTTCGCGCCTGGCTGTTCACGATTTTGCTGAACCTGTTCCGGACTGCCGCCAGAAAGAAACGGCGCCATGGAACCGCGTTGCAGCTCGACGACCTGGCAATCGAACCATCAATGCCGGCGCCCCAGCCGGGCCATATCGCGCTAGCGGAAATGGCCCGAGCCATTGATACTTTGCCGTTGGATCAGAAGGAGGCTTTGCTGTTGATCGTGCTTGAAGGGATATCCTATAGCGAGGCCGCCGTCATTTTGGGGATTCCCCAAGGCACGCTGATGTCACGTCTCGCCCGCGCCCGCGCCACCTTGCGCACACTCACCGGGGCCACCGGCGAACCGCGTTTGAGGACGGTCAAATGAGCGAACCGATTACCAACGACATCCTGCATAGCTATGTTGATGGCCAATTACCCGCGTCCTGGATAGTTGAAGTCGAAGCATATTTGGCGGAAAACCCCGATGCTGCGTCCGATGTTGCCGTTTGGCAGCGTCAGCGCGACGCCATCACCACCTTATTTGCTCCAGTCGCGGCCGAGCCAGTACCAGCGCGACTGCGGGCCGCCCGCATTGCTGCCGAGCAAACTGGTCGATTGACCCGGGGACTGACTTGGATGGCAGCGGCTGTCGTGCTGGTGTGCATTGGTCTCGGCTCCGGATGGCTGCTGCGGCCGCTGATCGAACCGGCCCCGCGATCCTCCGATCTGCTCATCGCCAGCGCCGTCACGGCCCATGCGGTGTACAGTGCCGAAAAGCGCCACGCAGTCGAAGTCCTGGGGACGGATCGCGACCATCTGGTAACGTGGCTCTCCAACCGGCTCGCTACCCCGATCATCGCACCGGATCTGGTGGCTGAAGGGCTTACTCTGGTTGGCGGTCGACTGTTGCCGGGCGACCTCATCACCGGTCGCGCCGCCCAGCTCATGTACGAAAATAGCGCCTCGGAGCGGGTGACGGTCTATATTACGGCCGCCCTGCCGGACCGGGCCACGGCCTATCAGTTCGCCGACGTCAACCAGACGGAGGCCTATTATTGGGCGAATGCGTTCATCACCTGCACCGTGGTCGGCTCCCTGCCTGAAGCCCGGATGAAATCGGTCTCGCAAGCGGTCTATCAGCAGATGACGGCTCCGGACCAAATTGGATCATCGCCGCTCTATCGGGGTTGACCTGCTCCAGTGTGGCGCAGGTCGTTGGCATAGATGTTATGGGCGCCAACGTTCAGGATATCGCGTTCCCCACAAAGGGCCATCGTGGTATCCAGCTCCTTGCGAATGATGTCGAGCGCGCGGGTGACCCCAGCCTCACCGCCAGCACCCAGGCCATAAAGCATTGGTCGACCGATGAAGACGCCCTTGGCGCCGAGCGCCAGTGCCTTGAGCACGTCCTGGCCGCTGCGGATGCCGCCATCCATGTAGATTTCCGTTTTGGTGCCCACAGCGTCGACGATTTCCGGCAACACGCGGATTGTCGAGGGCGCACCATCCAACTGGCGCCCACCGTGGTTGGACACAATGACAGCGTCGGCCCCATGTTTGATCGCCAGCTTGGCGTCCTCAGCGTCCAAAACACCCTTGATCACGACCTTGCCGCCAAAGCGCGCCTTGACCCACTCAATGTCCTTCCAGGTCAACGTCAGATCAAATTGCGAACTGATCCAGGTCGACAATGAGCCCAGATCAACCACCCCGCTGACATGGCCGGCAATGTTGCGAAACGAGTGACGCTTGGTGCCAAGCATCCCCAGGCACCAACCGGGTCGCTGCATCATTTGCCAGACACTGCTGGCGTTGAACTTGGGCGGAGTGGACAAACCATTGCGGATGTCCTTGTGGCGCTGACCAAGGATTTGTAGGTCCATCGTCAGGACCAGCGCCGAACAGTTTGCCGCCTTGGCGCGGTCGATCAGCCGCTCCACAAACGGGCGATCTTGCATCACATAAAGCTGGAACCAGAACGGGGCGGTGGTGTTCTCGGCCACATCCTCAATCGAGCAGACGCTCATGGTCGACAGCGTAAACGGAATGCCGAATTTTTCGGCGGCTTTGGCCGCTTTGATCTCCCCGTCTGCGACCTGCATGCCGCCAGTTGCCGCTGGCGCTATGGCGACGGGCATGGTGATTGGCTTTCCCAGCATTTTTGTAGCGAGATTGCGCCCTTCCAGGTTGACCGCGACACGCTGGCGCAGCTTGATCTTGCCGAAATCGCTTTCGTTTTCACGATAGGTACTTTCGGTGTAACTGCCACTATCGGCGTAGTCGAAGAACATTCGGGGCACCCGGCCGCGCGCCCGGCGCTTAAGGTCTTCGATGGTTAACATCCTATCCAACGCGGCCATGGTTTAATCCCTCGATGACGGAGCTCCCCTTGCTCTAGCTACTAACATGTTAGTCGTCAATCACCGCCTTGGTGGCCTTGGTCTTCAATTCGAATTAGCTTTGATGCAACCAAGCTTGAGAGAAACGCCGATGGACCAATCACACTACGATTATGTCGACGGGGCCTTTCGCCGGTTAACATTGCCCAATGCGCCGCTCGACACGCTGTATGATCAATGCAAATGGAGCGAAGGCCCGGTCTGGTTCAATGATGGCGGCTATCTGTTATGGAGCGACATCCCGAACAACCGGATGCTGCGCTTTGTTCCCGATTTCGGCGTTTCGACGTTTCGCAGCCCGTCCAATTTCATCAACGGCAATACCCGGGACCACCAGGGGCGACTGGTCTCCTGCTCGCACGGCGCGCGGGCCGTCCTGCGAACCGAGCCCAACGGGTCCATTACCACGATCGCTGATCGGTACCGGGGTGGGCGGCTCAACTCCCCCAATGATGTGGTTATCAAAAGCGACGGCACAATCTGGTTTACCGACCCTACTTACGGGATCCTGTCGGACTATGAAGGCTACAAATCCGACAGTGAACAGAAGGGCTGTTTCGTGTTCCGGTTCGATCCGGCCGACAATTCCCTGACCGTGGTGGCCGACGATTTCGCCAAACCCAATGGCCTGGCCTTTTCGCCCGACGAAACTGTGCTTTACGTGTCTGACACCGGACAAAGCCATGACCCCAATTGGCCGGCCCACATCCGCATGTTTGACGTAACCTCGACCAACATTTTGGCCAACTCACGCTTGTTCGTCGATGTCGATAGCGGCCTGCCCGACGGATTTCGGATCGACACCGAAGGCCATGTCTGGACTAGCGCTGGGCCAGCGGTCAATGTTTACCACCCGGCAGGCGCCCTGCTTGGGCGCATCAGGACCGGCCAACCAACGTCCAATGTGACCTTTGGCGGGCCCAACAGGAGCCGGTTGTTCATTACCTCGAGCCAATACCTCTACTCGATCGAAGTCGCTGCAGTTGGACTGCAACGCCCCTAAGTTGGCCCATCGTTGACCAGATCCACGCGTCGGTTGTAAAAGCTTGCGAGCAAAGCTAACATGTTAGCATGACATCGCAAATTGCGCCTTACCACTTCTTAGCCCGCCCCCCGGCGCCATCGCGCGGGAGCGTCACGATCGACGTGACCAACGCGCTGCGAACCGCCATCGTGACCTTAAATATGGCTCCTGGTTCGGCCATCGATAAGGGCGCCATCTGCGAACAGTTGGGCGTATCACGCCATCCGATCAGCGAAGCTCTGGCGCGCCTGCAATTGGAGGGCCTGGTCGACATCGCTCCCCAGCGCGGCTCCACCGTGTCGCTGGTGCGGCTCGCCGATGTGCGGGAATACATGTTGATCCGCAAGGCGCTGGAAAGCGAAGCTCTGCGGGTACTGATCGACAACCGGACTGAAGGCGTCGTTGAGGCCCTGCACGCCAATATGGCACTGCAGCGAGCGGCGGCGAGCCTTGACGACAGCGAAGCCTTTCATCAAATCGACATTGATTTTCACGACATCATCTTTCGTTCAATGCGGTTCACCAAAGTCAAAAGCATCATCGACGGAGCCAGGGCCAATCTGGATCGCGCCCGCCGACTGATCATTACCCCGCGGCGCTTGGCGCTGACCATCGCCGAGCACCAGGCAATATTCGACGGCATTCTTGCCCATGACAATTCCGCCGCGACCAGGGCCATCCGTGCCCATATCGATGCGGTTATGGTTGAGCTTTTCGGTTTTGCCAGACAAGCACCGGGCCTGTTCGCTGATGGCGAAACGCTGTCAAAGCTTGGCGAGCTCGATAGTTTTCCATTCGGCTAATCGACACATTTTCATCCTGGAAGGACACCAACGTGCTAAAAATGATACCCCCAATCCTTGGTCCGGACCTGCTCTATGTGCTGCGGGCTATGGGGCATGGCGACGATATTGTTATCGTTGACGCCAATTTCCCCGGCGACAGTTCAGGACCTGAGTTGGTGCGTATGGACGGTCTATCGGCGACCGACGTGTTGGACGCCATCCTCACGCTGATGCCGCTCGACAGTTTTGTCGATGAGGCAGCGATCTGTATGCAAACGGTCGGCGACGCGATGGACCGCCCGCCTGTGGTAGTCGAGTTCGGCGAGATTGTGGCTCGGCACGAGCCTGGCATGGGCGTCACCTCGATGGAGCGCTTTGCCTTCTATGATCGAGCCAAGGCCGCCTACGCAATCGTGCAGACTGGCGAGCGGCGGCTATACGGCAATATCCTGCTCAAAAAAGGCATTATCCAGCCTGCTCATTGAGCCCACTGGGCGTATTGGGCCAAAGGCGACCTCGACAATCGCATCGGGACTGCCTATGCAGCTCTTACCCATAAAGTGAGTTTTGACTGATGAAATTGCTTCGAATTGGCCCCAAGGGCGCGGAGAGGCCCGCTATTCTGGACGCTGATGGGGCGTATCGCGACCTAACTGGCGTCGTGGCCGATATCGCCGGGGCGACCCTGACCCCAGCGGGCTTGGCCAAGATCGCCGCCACCGATGTGACGATGCTACCCAAGCTCGACCCTGGCAGCCGCATCGGGCCCTGCGTTGGCCAAGTTGGAAAATTCATTTGCGTTGGACTCAATTATGCTGACCACGCTGCTGAAAGCGGCATGGCAGTTCCGCCAGAGCCGGTGCTGTTCATGAAGGCCACCAGCGCCATTATCGGCGCTTTTGACGACGTCATCATCCCAAAAAACTCGATCAAACCGGATTGGGAAGTCGAGCTGGGGGTCGTGATCGGCAAAGAGGCCCGCTATGTCGAGGAAGCTGATGCGCTTGAGCACGTCGCCGGCTATTGCGTTATCAACGACTTGTCAGAACGCCACTTCCAGATCGAGCGCGGCGGCCAGTGGGTCAAGGGGAAGTCCGCCGATACGTTCGGCCCAATTGGTCCGTATCTGGTCACACGCGATGAGATCGCCGACCCACAAAAGCTCAGTATGTGGCTCGAAGTTGATGGCCACCGCTACCAAAACGGCTCCACCTCAACCATGGTGTTCGGCGTCGCCCATTTGGTGCACTACATCTCGCAATTCATGAGCCTGCAGCCGGGCGACATCATTTCCACCGGAACCCCGCCGGGCGTCGGCATGGGCATTAAGCCAAATCCGATCTGGCTTCGGCCAGGCAATGTGATGCGCCTTGGCATCGATGGTCTTGGTGAACAGCGCCAAACCACAAAAGCCTATTCAGCCTGACATTGGCAAACCGGCCGTAAGCGACCCCTTGGTTGCAATGGATGCAACCGAGGGGAATTGTCCCTTAAGGTCGCCGCGCCACCAAGTCGATCTCGACCAAGGCCCCAACAGCCAAGGAGGTGACGCCGATAGTGGTGCGACCGGGCAGTTTTCCTGGTTCAAAAAATCCCTTGTAGACGTCATTCATTTCCGCGTAGTCGCGGTCAAACTGCGTCAGGTAAATGCGCACAAACGTCACGTTTTCCAACCCAAGCCCGATACCGGCCAACACCAATTTCAGGTTTTGCATCACCCGGACGGTCTGAGCGTTGACGCCATCGGGAAGTGGCGCATCGGGCGCCGCCGGATCGGTGGGCATTTGTCCGGTCACAAACACCCAGCCATCGGCTTCTACGGCGTGCGAAAACGGCGCAACCGGGCGGGGACCAGAGGCAATCATGTGGTGGATCGGCATCGACATAGCTTAATTCCTGTCTTCTTCAAGGGGCAGGTATGAACGTGCGAGCGCAAATGTCAATTGTTCGGCGCTGCACTGCACGCTAAGGGTAGTGCACCGAACGGAGCCGCCCCCGACCGATGTTTGACACTTTTCATGCAATTTCCGCATTTCTTGAATCGTTCCTCAACACGATTTCGGGGAATTTTTGGCTCACATTCATCTTCATCTTCCTGGTCGCCATCGGCGAAGCGGTTTTTGTGCTTGGGCTTTTTGTCCCCTCGACGCCAGTGCTGCTGCTGGTCGGGGGGATTATCGGCCAGGGGCGGCTGCCGTTTTGGGAAGTGTATTTTGCCGCCGTTGTTGGCGCGATTATTGGTGACGCCATTTCGTACGGTATCGGGCACCTATTGAAAGATCGCATCCGAACCATTTGGCCCTTCAAGCACCATGGTGAGTTGATTACGCGGGGCGAAGTGTTCTTTGCCAAGCATGGCGGCAAGAGCGTTTTCATCGGCCGCTTCATTCCCGGCGTCAAAGCAGTGATCCCAGGCGTCGCAGGGATCATGGGGATGAACTATCGGAAATTCACTATCATCAACGTCACGTCGGCCTTCGTCTGGGCCGCCTCTCACATCGTGCCCGGCATGTTGCTGACCGCCTGGCTCAAATCCATTGGCCTGTCGTTGGAGCTCGTCATTGTTGTCGGCACGCTGATTCTGGCCACGCTGTTTCTACTTTTGCACTACCACCGCACGATCCTGTTGATGCTGGCGCCATGGTTGGGCGGCTTTGGGCGTTCTATCCAAGCGCGATGGGGCAAGACCGATATTGTTCACTAGCCGCGCCTGGGCGCCGCCGCCCTTTCACGCAAATTGAGAGTGTTGGGTTGCGTCCCACCGCCCGCCACCCGATATTGGTTCGCCCATGAACCGACGGAACCCCGCCAATGCCCGATTCCGAGATTACTGTTCAACACCAAGGTCACCTAAACGGTGGGCGCTATATGGCCGATCTTGGCGACGGATTCGAAGCGGAAATGACCTACCGCCGGGTTTCTGAAGGCGTCATTGCCATCGACCACACCGGGGTGCCTCCCCAGTTCGGCGGCCGCGGCATTGCTGCACAATTGGTCAAAGCCGCCATCGACGACGCGCGCGCGCAGGGTTTCCGCATCGTGCCACTTTGCTCGTACGTCGCGGCCCAATTCAGGCGCCACCCAGATTGGGCTGATGTGCTTGCGGGCTAGGCTGTTACTTCTGATAGCTAGTAGCCGTACAGCACCTGATCATAACTGGTGCTAAGATAACCCGAGAGCGCTTCCCAGCCGATCGTCACCTTCGGAGAGCCCAGGGCATAGGCTGTGACCTCATATTGCTGGAATTGGATTTCCAGCCCATTGTCACCAAAGCTCCAGCGTGCTGGATCGATAACATATTCTGCCAGGGTCGTGGGGTCATCCAACATCAGACTGTCTCCGAGGAGTGTCTTCAATTGGATCACAGACAAATCGAGCAAGGCCTGCCGCCAATCGTCACCTTCAAAAACATCGCTAGCGACCAATGGCCTGGCTTCCATCCGTAAAAAATGCTGGTTGGAGATGTCGGTTTGGCCATGTGCGGCGCCGTGACCGTACCAATAGCGGAGGGCCTTGGTGCTGATCCGAGCGGGGTAGACCGCCTCGACATAAATGCGCAAGCTGCTATCCGCTGTCGCGTCGAGGCCGGACCCATCGGGTGAGGCCAGCAAGGCGCTCAGTTCGGCGCCTTGCCGAGCCATGAACTTGTTGAACGCAATACCGCCGCGTTCTCCTCCGTCGATCTGTGGGATCGCAGCGTCGTACCGGGCCACCTTGTTGTACGCATTGGTGTCGGGGCTGGTGTCCGGCAGGACGGCGTAACTAGTGCTCGGGTAGATCCGCACGCCGCCCATCATCCGGCTGTCCTCCAGAGCGGTTATGCGCCGGTCGTAGCCGTCCAAAAAGCAGGTGACCTGGTCCGAGCCATAGGCCCCTGTTGTCAACGGGTCGGCACCATCCAAGCAGTCGCGCTGGACAAATCCGAGCCAATCACGCTGCTGGGAGCGCATGACCCCGGCTGAGGGCTTTTCCAATCCACCGATTGCGGTCGCAAATGCTTTGGCAAGCAGGCTGTCCTTGGCCGACAAAAGGGGATTATCGCAAACGGCATGTTCGAACGGCGTTGCCGCCTTTTCACAAGCAAAGCTTGCCGCATGGGCGACCGGGCTGAAAGCTGACAGAACCAATAGGGCCAACGGCAGAAGCAGGACACGCAGCATAAATATCTCCAAATGCTCACGGGCAAAACGCTACCATGGCTTCCGGGCTAAGGCGATATTTTCGGTTTTTTTCATTTCTTTTTGCCGCAACAAGCACCCGGCAGACCATTTGGCTTTGGCTCGGTTTAGGATTGGCCGTGCCGTCAGTCCTGCAAATCTGTGGCCGTCGTGCAGATCCTACCAATCTGCGGCATTGCTTCAGCCAGGGTGGGCGTATTGCGCCAGGAAACCTCCCACGGCCGCCCATTCATCACCGGTGATATTGTGGCCACCGTCGTGCCACGCCAATTGAGTTTGAGCCTGCTGCTCCTCAAAATAACCCGCCAAGGCGGTCGTGCGGGCGGTCGGTGCAATTGGGTCGTGCCGGCCGGCTGTCAGCAGCACCCGCCGACCCGCCAAGCCAGCTGCATGGTTTGGCGTAAACGGGATCAGCGGATGCATCAGCACCGCAGCATCGAACGATTGGGGGGCCGTAAACATCACCGACGCCAAAATATTGGCGCCATTGGAGTAGCCAAGACCGACGACGGCGGACGATTGGCCCTCGGCTTTGCGCTCAGCCACAAACCGGGCCATAGCCTGGGTGCGAACCCCCAAATCGTCCATATCGTAAACACCTTCGGCAGTCCGCCGGAAGAACCGCAGCGCGCCATTTTCGGACACATCGCCCCGCACCGCGACGACGCGCGCACCGGGGATTAGTTGGCGCCCGATGTCGAAGAACTGGTTTTCATCGCCACCTGTGCCGTGGAACAGAACCAGCATCGGAGCCGTTGCGTCATCCCCTGTCATCTCGCGGTAATGGTAGCCGGACATTTTTGCCCCTCAGGTTTGTTGGATGCATATAGGCTAGATATTGGCAAAAACCCACGCCTGACTACCCAATCGAGGCGCAACGCACCGTCGCAACTAAGCGAATAGTCGCAGTTGCCGATGCCAAGCGGATAGGCCACACTTGGCGCCATGTTCTTATCCGTTTTCGACGTTTTCAAGATTGGTATCGGCCCATCAAGCTCCCACACCATGGGACCAATGACGGCCGCCAACCGCTTCCTCGATGAGTTGCTGCACGGCGATTGGCCCCGCACCCGCAATGCCCAACCCGCTGCGGTGACCGCAAGCCTACATGGCTCTTTGGCCTTTACCGGCATTGGTCATGGCAGCGGCAGGGCGCTCATTCTTGGCCTTTGTGGCCAGTCGCCGCAAACGGTCGATCCTGACCAGATGGATAGTCTGGTAGCGGCGGTTGAGGCCAGCGGTTTCGTGCAGCCAACCGGGCACCCGCCATATCGATTTCGTCCCCAACGAGACCTGGTGTTTGACAAAAAGACGCCGCTACCGGGCCACCCCAATGGCCTGCAGTTTGCCGCTTTTGATAGCGATGGTGGTTTGTTGCTGCGGCGGGTCTACTATTCGATCGGCGGTGGGTTCGTTGTCAGTGAGGCCGAACTCGAAACCGCCAAGACCGCCGCGCCGCCGCATATTGATGTTCCCTATCCTTTCGCTTTTGCCAAAGACATGCTGGAAATGGCAGCGACATCCGGCCTATCCATTGCCCAGATGAAACGGGCCAATGAGGAAACAGGACGATCTCGGAGTGCCCTTGATTCTGGCCTCGACGCCATCTGGGCCGCCATGTCCGACTGCATTGATCGCGGCATCGCTCAGGACGGCATCATGCCCGGTGGTCTAAACGTCAAGCGACGCGCCAAAGCTATTTTTTCGCAGCTCGACGCTCAATGGCAACGCAACGAGATTACCCCTTTGATGGCAAATGACTGGCTGAGCGTTTACGCAATGGCCGTCAACGAGGAAAACGCGGTTGGTGGACGCGTGGTCACCGCCCCCACCAATGGCGCTGCGGGGGTGATCCCGGCCGTTCTGCGCTACTACCTGAAATTTGACGCTGGTGCGAACAAAGCCGGCGTTCGCGACTATCTGCTGACCGCTGCAGCAATCGGCGGCATCATCAAGAATAATGCGTCAATTTCCGGCGCCGAAGTGGGCTGTCAGGGCGAAGTTGGCTCCGCCTCGGCGATGGCCGCCGCCGGCCTCTGCGCCGTCATGGGCGGCACACCGGCACAGATCGAAAATGCCGCCGAAATCGCGCTAGAGCACCATCTTGGCATGACTTGCGACCCGGTGGCGGGTCTGGTGCAGATCCCCTGCATCGAACGCAACGCCTTTGGCGCGGTTAAGGCGGTCACTGCTGCATCCTTGGCGATGAAAGGGGATGGCACCCACGCCGTGCCGCTCGACGCCTGCATCGAAACCATGCGTCAAACCGGAATGGACATGTCCGACCGCTACAAGGAAACCAGTCTGGCCGGACTGGCCGTCAACGTCGTGGCTTGCTAGGGCAAGCTCGGGAGCGGTGCATCTGACGCCAGTGCGGTGGCCTTGTCCGATCCGCTAGAAAGGGCCACAAGCCAGCCGTCAGTGACCCAGACCGAGCATTGCGCTATGACATGGCCTATTGCCCAATTCTGAGTATTTTTGAGCCCACACATGTTCTATCTGCTTATTGCCGCGAGCGGCCTATTGGCATGGCTTGTTACCATTGCCGTCGAGCGCCATGCCAACAGCATGGGCTTGATCCAGGCCCCCAATGCGCGGTCCTCGCACACAAAACCGACCCCAAGGGGCGGTGGATTGGGCATTGCCGCCGGAGGGCTGACCGCAACCATCGCCATTGGGGTCGTCGGTGGCACAGCGCTTTGGCAAGTCGCCATGTTCACTGCTCTACTCGCGGCGGTTGGGTTTGCCGATGATCTGTACAACCTCAGGGCAGCAGCTCGGATGGCACTCCAATTGGTCGCCTTCGCACTATTGGTGTGGATGCTGCCCAGTCTGCCAGCGATTGACATGGCCGTCGGGTTTCAAATCGGCGGGGCGATCCTGACGCTGTTGGTCGTGTTGGGCGGCGTCTGGTGGCTCAATTTGTTCAATTTCATGGACGGCATCGACGGGATTGCGGCCTCGCAGGGCTTTTTGATCCAAGTCGGCGCCGCTCTATTGTGGGTTCTTGGCACACCCATCGCGACCTCCAACCCGTTGTGGTGGTGGCTCTTGGCCTTGGCCGCAGCCAGTTTTGGATTTTTGTTGCGCAACTGGCCACCGGCCAAAATATTTATGGGTGACGCTGGGTCGTATTTTTTGGCCTCAGTGATTTTTGCCGCTGCTCTGCTCACCATTATCGCGGGGGGCTTAAGTTACGCGAGCTGGCTGGCGCTGATTTCGGTCTTTGTCAGCGATGCAACGGTCACGCTGGTAAAGCGGCTTCTGCGGCGGGAGCCGGTCTTTGAGGCCCACAAGCGCCACGCCTATCAAATATTGTCGCGTCGACTTGGCAGCCACTTCAAGGCCAGCGCGCTTTTCGCCGCCCTGACCGCAGGGTGGGCATTTCCCATGGCGCTCGCCGCTGCGAACCTTCCCCACCTGCAATGGTTAATCGTGTTGATTTGCTACTTGCCTTTGCTGATATTTGTCCAATTGGCCGGTGAGGAGCGCGCTGGCGAGCTCCACTAGCGTGTAGTCCAGTCTTTGCGACAAACCCGCAATGGAGCTGATGCTGCCCGCCCACTTGCCCGATGTATCGAATTCCGAAACCCGGTCGTCCGCTTCCGCTTTGACCTGGCTTAGCCAAAGACCACGGTCTTGTGACCATTCAACATCACGCGGTTTTCGCAATGGAGTTTGACGGCTCGCGCCAAAACTCGCGCCTCGACATCGCGGCCAGCGGCAACCAGATCGTCAGCGCTCATAGCGTGGTTTACCCGCGCGGTTTCCTGCTCGATGATCGGACCTTCGTCGAGGTCTGGTGTCACATAGTGAGCCGTGGCCCCAATGAGTTTGACCCCGCGTTCATGGGCCTGGTGATAGGGTTTGGCGCCCTTAAAGCTCGGCAAAAACGAGTGGTGGATATTGATAATCTGGCCATAGAGCCGGTTGGACAGGGAATTGGACAAAACCTGCATATAGCGCGCCAGCACCACCAGATCGACGCCCTGATCCTTAACTAGCGCCAGAAGACGCTCCTCCTGCGCCACCTTATTGTCTTTCGTCACCGGCCAATGGTGAAAGACAATGCCCTCGGCTGCGGCGATTTTTCGGGCGTCTTCATGGTTGGAAACGATCGCCACAACTTCGGCGTCCAGCCACCCGACCTTGATCTGATACAGTAAGTGCAAAAGCACGTGATCGAACTTTGACACCATGACGACGATTTTGGGGCGACGGCTCTGGTTGACCAGCAAGGTCTTCATGCCGAAGCGTTCAATTGAAGGTTTCAGCGCCAGCTCAAACGCCTCTCGGCTTGTATCCCCGCTCGCAGTAAACGCCAACCGCATGAAGAAGCGGCCAGTCTGGCGGTCCCAGAACTGGTTGCTTTCGGCAATGTTGGCGTCGCGGGCCGCCAGCTCGGTGGTAACCGAAGCCACGATGCCCGGTCGATCCTCGCACGAGAGCGTCAGCACAAAAGTCTGGGGCTCCAAAACAGTCTCCATTTTCCGCCAGGGCCGGTCGAGCCAATCCTGACCTATTCGAACGTGAAAAAGTCGTTGCCGACCCAGGGTCGAACTTGGAGATACAAGCCACTGTCGACATCGGCAAGATATTCCTCGCTTGCGCCCGCAGTTGCCGATTTGTCTATTTTAGCAGCCATGTGTGCTCGGGTGCATTGTGGAATTTCCAAATCCGCTTCGGCCCAGCCATCACGTTTAGATAATAGAGATCATAGCCGTGGGCAGCGGCGACAGGGTGGTAACCCCTTGGCACCAGCGTTACATCGCCATCCTCAACTGCCATCGCCTCATCAAGGGTGCGGTCATCGCTATAGACCCTTTGAAAACCAAACCCCTGTGGTGGGTTCACACGATGATAATAGGTCTCCTCCAACAAGCTCTCATGGGGCAGATTGTCCTGATCGTGTTTGTGGGGCGGATAGGAAGAGGTGTGGCCACCAGGGGTGATGACCTCGACCACGAGCAATGAGTCAGCGTCGACAGTTTCGGGCAGAATATTGACCACGTGCCGCAAGTTACTGCCTTTGCCCCGCGTTTCCGCCTGAAGGTCGTCTGGCCGAATAACCCGTACGGGCCAATTTCCCGCGGTTCCCGGCGCAGAACAGACTGCCAGCGTCAAATCGGTTGTTGCCGTTATGCTCCAGGCACTGCCAGCGGGCACATAGACTGAAAAAGGTTTGCCAGCGAATGGGCTCATGCGCTCGCCCAACTCACCCAAAGCCTCACCACCTGCCGAGACTTTCGCCTTGCCGTTGACCAACACAAGGCACACTTCCCTCCCGAGCGTGCTGGCCGCAACCATTTCGCCAGCAAACAGCCGATGCAAGTCGAACCCCACATAGGACCAACCGGCGCTCTGTGGGGTCACATGATGCACCAGTCCCGAGTTTCCCTTAGGCTTGAGCAGCAGTTTTGACATTGCGGCATCCTCCTTGTTCGGCCGTCTCCGGCAACAAAGGCTTGGTCCATGGAGACGTTGCTCCCGGCAACTCAGCCTTTGGGAAAGCCTTGTGCCTCAACCGTATAGCCAGCAGCGGTCATCACCCGCATCAGTTCCTTGTAGCCGACTTGCGCCATGGTCAGCGGCGGATGCGTTTTGGGGTCCTGCTCTGCCTCAACGACGAACCAGCCTTCATAACCATGGTCGGCGAATTTTTGCACAATGGCACCAAAGTCCAGCGATCCATCGCCGGGCACGGTGAAGGCTCCAAGGGCGACGGCATCAAGAAATGACTGCTTGGTGCGGTCAAGCCGATTGACCACGTCCATCCGCAAATCCTTTACATGCACGTGGCTGATGCGCTGATGGTGGTTGTCGATTGCACGCAACACATCGCCGCCCGCAAAGGCCAGATGGCCAGCATCGAGCAACAGCGGAATACCGGCGCCCGATGCCTTCATGAACGCATCAAGCTCGAGCTCGGTTTCCACCACGGCGGCCATATGGTGGTGGTAGGCGAGTGGCATCCCTTGATCGGCGCACCATTCGCCAAATACGGTCAGCGTGCGGGCGTAGCCCTTCATCTCGTCATCGGAGAGCTTGGCCTTGGTTGCCAGGGGCTTGGAGCGATCGCCCTGAATCGAGCGCCCGACCTCGCCATAGACGATGCACGGGGCATTGACGGCCTTGAACAGGTCGATCATTGGCTGGATCCGCGCCTTGTTGGCTGCCAGCCCTTCATTGACCAAAGTACCCGAGAACCAGCCCCCGCACAGCGTCACGTCCGCCGCCTTAAGGATGGGCAGCATGACGGCCGGATCATCGGGAAACCGCCGACCCTTTTCCATGCCGGTAAAACCAGCCGACCGCGATTGGCGCAGGCATTCCTCCAGTGACACATCATCACTGAGTTCGACCAGATCATCGTTCCACCAGGCGATCGGCGACATGCCGAGTTTGGCTTTCACTTGCTACTCCTAGAAAAGTTCAGGGCTGCTGGCGACGCAGCGCTTGTTCGTACTGTTGGCGGGCGACATTCACCTGCGGCCGCGCCGATACCTCGGGCACTGCCACATCCCACCAATGGCCGCCTGCAGCGGTGGTGATCAGCGGATCTGTGTCGATGACAATGACACTGGTGCGGTCGTCCCCGTCGGCCTGCTTGAGTGCGTCTTCGAGGTCACCAATCGAGCTCACTTTGCGCGCAACGGCACCCATGGAGCGGGCATGGCCAGCGAAATCAACGCGAGGCAAGGCGACGTGGTGTGTGTCTTTCAACAAATTGTTGAAATTGGCACCCCCGGTCGCCATTTGCAGGCGGTTTATGCAACCATAGCCAGCATTATCCAACACCACGATGGTCAGCCTGGCGCCCAGCATGATCGATGAAACAATCTCGGAATTGAGCATCAAATAGCTCCCGTCGCCCACCATCACCACGACATCGGCATCAGGTCGGGCCAGCTTAACGCCAAGACCACCGGCGATTTCATAGCCCATGGTGGAAAAGCCATAGTCCATATGGTAGCTGCCCGGCTCACCGGCTTGCCACAGCTTATGGAGCTCGCCCGGCAACCCGCCGGCCGCGCAGACCAAAATTGAACCAGCGCGAGCCCGCATCACCGCGCCGATGACCTGTGCGTCAGACGGCAGTGGGGCATTGGTCGGTGCCAAAGCGTGGTCTGCATGTTGCAACCACTCGGCCTTGCCGTCCCGCGCCCGGTTGGTCCAAGCCTTATCCGCCTCCCATCCCAGGAGCGCGCTGCCGAGCGCCTCGATACCCACACGAGCATCCGCGATCAACGGCAGGCTATGGTGCTTGGCGGCGTCGAACACCTGGGTATTCAACCCGATGATCTTGAGGGCCTCATTCTTGAACAAGGCCCAGGAACCGGTGGTGAAGTCCTGCAGTCGACTTCCGATTGCCAGCACCAAATCTGCGGCTTCCGCCAAAGCGTTCGCCGCTGCGGTACCGGTGACACCGACCGCACCCATGTTTAAAGGGTGGTCATGGGGTAAGGACGATTTTCCGGCCTGGGTTTCGAGCACTGGAATGCCATGGGCCTCGGCAAACCGCGCCAGGGCGGTACTGGCCTGAGAGTATAGCACCCCGCCCCCCGCAATAATCACCGGCTTTTTGGCTTGCAGCAGCGCAGTTGCTGCGGTGGCAAACTCATCGGCATCCGGCATTGCTCGACGCTGGCGCCAAGTCTTAGGTTCAAAAAACCGCTCAGGATAATCATAGGCCTCCGCCTGCACATCCTGACACAAAGCCAACGTCACCGGCCCGCATTCAGCCGGATCCGTCAGCACCTGCATCGCGCGTTGTAGCGCCGCCATGATTTGCTCGGGGCGCGTAATCCGGTCGAAATAGCGGCTCACCGGCTTGAAGCAGTCGTTCACTGTGGCGGTCCCATCACCAAAATCCTCGCCCTGTTGCAGAACCGGGTCTGGGCGACGATTGGCAAACACATCACCGGGCAACAGTAAGACCGGCAGCCGGTTGACATGGGCCACCGCCGCCGAAGTCACCATGTTAAGGGCCCCTGGCCCGATCGAGGTGGTGCAAACCATGAAGCGCTGGCGAAAGCTGGCCTTGGCGAAGGCCACTGCTGCGTTGGCCATGCCTTGCTCACTCTGTGCCCGATAGGTCGGCAAAACATCTTTGATGCCGTATAGCGCTTCCCCGATACCAGCCACATTGCCATGACCAAAGATCGCGAACACCCCGCCAAAGATCGGCACAATCTCACCGTCGATCTCGGTAAATTGCTGGGTTAGAAATCGCGCCAGCGCCTGCGCCATCGTCAACCGAACTGTCTTTTGACTCATCACTGTCTCCTAGGTGAGCTTGCGCTGTGCCAGCTTTTCCCAAGCCGTCGTCAGGGCACCAAACTTTTGTGCCATATCGGCGATTGCGTCTTCGTCGTCCATCACGCCGCCCAACCAGAAGCGGGCCGCATCGCCGAATATAGTTCGGCCGACCGCAAAACCCTTAACCACCGACGCGACTTGCGCTGCCGCAAACCCTGCCTCCAGCTCTGCCTGGGGTGCTTCCAGCCCTAAAAGCACGACCCCACGACACCAGGGATCACTGGCTTTGATAATAGCATCTATTGCCAACCATGCGGCCTCCGAAGCTTGCGGCTCCAGTTTCCACCAATCGGGCTTCAACCCGGCCGCATATAGTTCCGCCACCGCCGCAGCTATGGTTGTTTCGTCAAGAATACCGTGTTTGCCCACGATGATTTCAATCAACAATTCCCGCCCAACCCGGCGCGCAGCATCGGAAAGGGTGAGGAGTTTTTCGATCTGGGCGGCCTTCATTGCCGCTGTGTCATCGGGACGATAAAAGCACAGGACCTTGATACAATGGTCAATGTGCCAATCAATCAACCGGCTGCCCGCATCCTGACTGAACTCGAAGCGCAAGGGACGCGAACCAGGGTCTTCGAAAGGCTTGCCGATCCAAAATCCTTGCTCTTGGGCAGCAAACAGCGCCTCGCGCCCATACTTGTCGTCAATCAGCATCCCGTAACCCGGCCGCCCTTTGGCAACGCGCGCAGCCGCTTTGACGGCCAGCACCTTGAAAGCGCCAATCGCAGCGCCATCCCGGCCAAACTCTGTTGCCAGCTCCTCAAGCTGCAGCCGATGATCGATCGCCAGCGCCATCAAATGGGGAAAGTCGCCTCGCCGGGTTGTTGCCCGATGGATGTGATTGATCGTTTCATCCTGGCGCAGGGCTTTGAATTTCGAGCCGTGTCGCAGGAAATACTGCAATTCTTCAAACGTTGGAATTTCTGGCGAGCAGAGCAACCGTGATACCGCAAACGCGCCACAAGCATTGGCCCAAGTTGCAGAAACCTGGTGTGGTTCGCCCCTGAGCCAGCCGCGCAAAAAGCCCGACATGAAGCTATCACCTGCACCCAGCACATTGTAGACCTCGATCGGAAACCCTAGGCCAACAATGCCCTCTTCCAAGCGATTGGGGATGACGCCATCGTAGACAATGCACCCCATTGGCCCGCGCTTCAGCACGATGGTGGCGGCGGACACCGAGCGGATCGACCGCAACGCCGTCAATAGATCGCTGGCGCCCGCAGCGATGAGCACCTCCTCTTCAGTACCCACGACCAGGTCGCAATCGGCCAACACCGGCCTGAGTGTACCCGATACAAAATCAGAGGCGACATAACGGCTATCACCCGCCGAATGCCCCGCCAGGCCCCATAGGTTGGGCCGGTAGTCGATGTCAAAGATCACCTTGAGGCCAAGTCCCTTGGCGATCCGTATCGCTTTGTGTTGGGCGGCGGCGGTATTGGGCTTGGAAAAATGCGTGCCGCTGACCAGGATCGAGCGAGATGAGGCAATAAACGCTTCGTCCACATCGTCTTCACTCAAGGCCATGTCGGCGCAGTTTTCGCGGTAGAACACCATTGGAAAGGAATTGCCGTCCTCGACGCCCAGCAATACCAATGCCGTCAGTCGCTCCCTATCCGTCGCAATGCCACGGGTGTCGACACCCTCACGGACCATCTGCTCGACGATGAAATGCCCCATCGGCTCATCACCGACCCGGGTGATCACAGCCGACTTCAACCCCAACCTGGCGGTACCGATGGCGATATTGGAGGGGCACCCGCCCACTGCCTTGGAAAAGCTAGCGACGTCCTCGAGCCGGGTCCCGATCTGCTGGCCATAAAGGTCGACCGATGAGCGGCCAATGGTAATCACGTCCAGCATGGGCTCGCCCTGACCGGGGACCGGTTTGGCCATGGCATCCTCCTGAGCATAGTGCTCAACGCATTCAATAGTGACAGTCCGTTACCGCGACGGGCATACCAAAATGAAACACTGGTTCCGCACAATAGTCAATATAGAATTTTCATTCTACCTTGATGATCGACCATCCTTCAGCCGGCGTCGGCGCTCGGCCACCGCCACCGTCAAAGCCATCGCCAATGCCATCCCGGCCGAAAGCGACCGGAATCCGGCGTGGTCAGCTTCGGCAATTTCAAACCACTCGGTGGCGCATTCGGCGAGCGGGGAGAATGCGGAATCAGTCATGGAGACGAGAGGCACATTGCGCGCGACCAAAGACCTCGCCTGACCCGCAGTCTCTGGCGCATAGGGCGAAAAGGAAATCGCTATCGCCGCATCTTCTGGCCGAGCCATGGTGATCAGGTCGTCATCGATGCCGAGCGCGCTGGAAACCAGGTGATGTCGCACCTGCAACTTGCCAAAGGCATAGGCCATGTAGGTGCTGATCGGCGCGGCGCGGCGCTTGGCAATTAGATAGATCGTATCCGCCCGCGCCAGAATTTCGACTGACCGCTCAAAGGTCTCCGCGTCGACGCTATGGGCCAAATTCTCGATCGAACGACTGGCCGCCGACAGGAACCCATTGAGAATGGCGACATTTTCGGACGCAACTTCATTGCTGGCCTCCAGGGTCTTGAGGCGTTCTTCATATGAGGAGTTGCGCTCGCGCAATCGTGCCCGAAAGATCTGCTGTAAGCCTGAGAAGCCGTCAAAGCCGAAATGCTGGGCGAACCGCACCAGGGTTGATGGCTGCACATTGGCCGAAAGCGCAATGGTTGCCACCGTGCCAAACGCGATTTCGTCAGGATGATCCAGACTGTATGCTGCAACCTGCGTCAGCCGTTTCGGCAGACTGCTGCGCCGCTCCAGAATTGCCTGCCGCAACGCATCGAAGTCCTGGGGTACACCGGTCAATTTTTCCTGTGACAAACTGCCCTGCTCCATTCCGTCCAGCCGCGTTGCAATAGAAAGCACATTCCGATTAATTGGCAACCAGAATAAGCGTTTCATTTGCGCACTATGGAGATCGGTCGATGAAATCCCCCGGCATTGGCTTAATCGGCACTGGCTATATGGGCAAGTGCCATGCTTTGGCGTGGAACGCGGTTTTACCGGTTTTTGGTGACGTTGCCCGACCACGCCTGCTGCACTTGGCCGAAGTCGACCCCATGCTTGCCGCGCAACGCGCCCGCGAGTTCGGCTTTGAGAAGTCCACCGGCGATTGGCGCGACCTCATTGCCGATCCAGAGGTCGATATTGTCTCTGTCACCACCCCGAACGCGTTTCACGCCGAAATGGCGATTTCTGCCCTTTTGGCTGGCAAGCATGTTTGGTGCGAAAAGCCAATGGCCCCCGCCCTCGCCGACGCCCAACGTATGGCAAGTGCGGCTGCCACCTCTGGCAAGGTTACTGTCCTTGGCTACAACTATATCCAGAACCCGATTATCCGTCACATTCGCCAATTGGTGGCCGAAGGCGCCATTGGCACGGTAAACCATGTCCGCGCTGAAATGGACGAAGACTTCATGGCCAACCCCGCCCAGCCGTTCTACTGGAAGAGCGAGGCGAGTTCTGGCTATGGCGCACTGGACGATTTCGGCGTGCATCCACTGTCACTGTTGCACTATTTGTTTGGCAATGTGTCGCGGGTCCTGGCCAACATGGCCAAGCCCTACCCAACGCGACCGCAGCATGACGGCTCACCCCGTGCCGTTGAAACTTTTGACATCGCCAGTGTTCTGTTCGAGCTGGAAACCGGCGCATCGGGCGTGATGGCACTCAACCGTTCCGCCTGGGGTCGAAAGGGGCGCATTGTTTTGCAGATTTTTGGCTCAAAAGGCAGCATCCTCTTTGACCAAGAGCGCATGAATGAATTCCAGCTCTACGCCACCAGTGATGGCCCCACCGAGCAGGGTTTCCGCACAGTTCTGGCAGCGCCAGCCCATCAGCCCTATGATCGCTTCATCCCCGCCCCAGGGCATGGCCTGGGCTTTAACGACCTCAAAATTATCGAGTGTCACGAACTGTTGAAAAAAATTGCCAACGAGCCCAGCCAAACCATCGGTTTTGCCGAGGGGCTCATCATCGAACGGACAGTTCATGCCATGGCGCAGTCGCACAGCACACAAAGCTGGGTGAGTGTCGTCAGTTAAAGATTGCCCGATCTCGCGCGACGATCTCGGTCAGGAAATCTGCCACCACCGCCACGCGGCGAATTGCCCGTAAATCCTCATGGACCACGGTCCAATAACTTCGGATTAGCGTGTTCTGTGGCAACACCGGCACCAGCGCTCCGTCCTCTTGGGCCATGAAACTGTGCAATATTCCGATCCCCGCGCCCGATCTGACGGCCTCGGTTTGCCCCATTGCCGAAGACACCGCCAGGGCCGACCGCCAGTTCTTCAGGTAGTCGGCGGTGTAATCCAAAGAGGCGGAAAACAGTAGATCTTCGACATAACCGACCAGCCGGTGCTTGGCTAACTCGGCTAAAGTCAAAGGCACGCCAAACTCGGCCAAGTAGGCGGGCGAGGCATAGAGACCCAACCGAAAATCGGTCAGCTTGCGCGCCACCAACCGACCTTCCCGCGGGCGTTCCAGCGTCACTGCAACATCAGCCTCGCGGCGGGACAGGGAAAAAGTGCGCGGCACCGGCACCAGTTCGATGCGCAAATCGGGGCAGCGCTGGATCAACTCACCGATGCGCGGCGCCAAAAATGCCACCCCGAACCCGTCGGGAGCACCAACCCGGACCGTACCGGTGATCGCTTGCGCGCCGGGGCCAATTGCTTCGCGGGCAGCCAGCATCTGGCTCTCCACCGCCTCGGCATAGGACAAAAAGCGCTCCCCGTCCGCCGACAGATCGCAGCCATTGGTCTTGCGCACGAACAGCCTGTTGCCCAAGGCCAGTTCCAGTGCAGTCAATCGCCGCGCCACCGTCGCGTGGTTGAGCTGCAGACTTTTCGCCGCCGCCAGGATTTGCCCCTGCCGCGCCACAGCCAAGAAGACCCGCACATCGTCCCAATTCATAGCGCTACGCTTTTTGCACAACTGATGTTGATTACATCACGTTGATATTCGAAAAATATAGAGCGCAAAGTGCCTCCAAGCAAGGGAGCTCCACATGCGCACGATTGGCCACTTCATCGACGGCAGCGAAACCAACCTTTCCGCCACCCAATTTCAAGAGGTCTTCAACCCTGCCACGGGCGAAGTCGAGGCGCGCCTGGCCCTGGCCACCGCGGCAGATCTCGACACAGCGGTACTTTCCGCACTGTCTGCGCAACCCAAATGGGCTGCCACCAATCCGCAGCGGCGCGCTCGGGTCTTTTTCAATTTTGTTGCCTTGATCAACCGCGATATCGACAAGCTCGCCGAAGCACTGAGCCGCGAGCACGGCAAGACTCTTGATGACGCCAAGGGCGATATCGTGCGGGGCATGGAAGTGTCCGAATTTGTCGCGGGCGCACCGCACCTGCTCAAAGGCGAATTCACCGACGGGGCTGGCCCCGACATCGATATGTATTCGATGCGCCAGCCGGTTGGGATCGGCGCCGGAATTACCCCCTTCAACTTTCCTGCCATGATCCCATTGTGGATGTTGTCGCCGGCCCTGGCTGCCGGCAATGCCTTCATTTTGAAGCCATCCGAGCGCTGCCCAACGGTGCCAAACATGCTGGCAGCGCTGCTGATCGAAGCTGGGTTGCCAAAAGGGGTTCTCAATGTCGTCCATGGCGGCAAAATTGCCGTAGACGCAATTTTGGCCCACGACGCCATTGGCGCCGTTTCGTTTGTCGGCTCGACCCCGATCGCGCGCTACGTCTACGCGACGGCGGCTGCGAGCGGCAAACGTGTGCAAGCTTTTGGCGGCGCCAAGAACCATATGATCATCATGCCGGATGCCGACATCGAAAAGGCTGCCGACGCCCTGATGGGGGCTGGCTATGGATCGGCTGGTGAACGCTGCATGGCAATCTCGGTGGCGGTGCCTGTGGGCAAGGACACTGCCGACCGGATCATCAAAGCGCTTAAGCCGCGCATCGAGGCGCTCAAGGTCGGCCCAGCCACCGACCGCGGCTCGGATATGGGCCCAGTCATTACTCTGGCGGCCAAGCAACGCATTCTCGGCCTGATCGACAAGGGCGAGGCGCAGGGCGCCAAACTGGTCGTCGACGGACGCCAGTTGTCGCTGCAGGGCTACGAAGATGGATATTTCGTCGGGCCCTGCCTATTCGACAATGTCACCACGGACATGGACATCTACACCGAGGAAATCTTTGGGCCGGTGTTATCCGTCGTCCGCGCCAAGACCTATGAAGAGGCGCTCGCATTGCCAATGAACAACCCTTATGGCAACGGCACTGCAATTTTCACCCGCGACGGCGACACTGCGCGCGACTTTGCTGCCCGGGTCAACATCGGCATGGTGGGCATCAATGTGCCCGTGCCAGTGCCGCTGGCCTATCACAGCTTTGGCGGCTGGAAAGCTTCGGCCTTTGGGGATCTAAACCAACACGGCACCGACGCCATGCGGTTCTGGAGCCGCGTCAAGACCGTCACCGCCCGCTGGCCGTCTGGCATCAAGGATGGTGCTGAGTTCCAGATGCCGACCTATGGCGTCAGCCAATAAATCTGCTCAACCAAACTCGCAGCCGGCACCGAAACCAAAAAACCCCGTCAACCAGGCGGTTGTACGGGGTTTTATTTTGGTTGCGGGAACACGCAACAATCGCACTGACCTGAGGTCGAAGTTTCCTCCGGTTTTGATGAGAGTCTTGGGTTAATGTTTGGCACTTTGTCGAATTTCTTCCCTAACGACCGAGCCTCACCACCTTTAGAACGCAAGGAAATTCCAGCTTCGCGTCGCAACGGCGTCCTCGACAAAGGCACGCACCTTAAGAGAGAGAAGGCGCGACGTCGGATAGACGATCTGCACCGGATAGGGTGCAGGTTCATGATCGGCCATGACGACAACCAGCCGACCGTCGCGCACATGGTCAGCCACCTGATAGCTCAGGGCCATCGTGAGGCCACCACTCTGGGTTGCGTGCCAGATCGCGGCATCAGCGCTGTTGGTCACATAACGCGGCTGTACGGCAACATCCTCGCCCTCTTCGCCGCGCCAGAAGCGCCAGCGATCAGCTGGCGTGATCGCCGTGAACGAAATTAGGTGATGGTCAGCCAGCGTGGCGGGCAAATCCGGTGTGCCCTTGTCGGCAAGATAGCCCGGCGAGGCCACCAGCACACGCCGCACGGCCCCGACCTTGCGGGCAATATCGCCTGAATCCGCGAGATGCCCGACCCGGATCGCAACATCAATCCCGTCCTCCACCAGATTGACCATCCGGTCAGATAGAAGGAGTTCGGCGGTGATTTTGGGGTAGCGCGTCATGAATTCGCAGACCAGCGGCGCGACATGCAGCCGTCCAAAAACCTGCGGCGCCGAGATGGCCAGACGCCCCAGAGGCTCGCCCCGCTCGCTTTCGGCCATCTGCTCGGCTTCATCGAGATCCGCAAGGATGCGCCGCCCGCGCTCGAGAAACCGCTGTCCTGCATCTGTCAGGCTGACCGCGCGCGTCGTTCGGTTGAGAAGCCGCACCCCCAGTCGTTCTTCCAATGCCGCGACATGCCGCGTGATTGCCGAGGTCGAAAGGTTGAGCCTGCGCGCAGCTCGCGCAAATCCATTGCTCTCGGAAACTGCGATAAAGGCTTCTATGGCGTCAAACCGGTCCATTCCACTATCCCAAATTTTGCAATGGTATATCCATAATTCAGAATATTATCATATCCAAGAGAAATGATCATATTCCGCCCTGTGAAGCGCAGCAAAAAACACTCCCAACCCGAACGCTGCGCCCCAAACAGGAGATTATCCCATGTCCCGCATCCAGACGCCCGCGACCATTGCTGCCGCTCCAGCCGCCGCCCAGCCCTTTCTGGAAGCCGTTAAGAAGCAGATCGGCTCTGTTCCCAACCTCTTCCGTTTGACCGCCACCAGTCCTGCGGCGCTTGAAGGCTATCTCAGCCTGAACGGTGCACTCGCCAAGGGCGCACTCAACGCCGCGACCCGCGAGCGGATTGCCCTTGCCGTCGCGCAAATCAACGGTTGCGGCTACTGCCTCGCGGCCCACACCTATATCGGCAAGAATGTCGCCAAGCTCAGCGATGCTGAGATGGCGGCGAACCGCAATGGCCGTTCCGATGACGCAAAGGCCAATGCCGCCGTCACCTTCGCGGTGAAGGTGACGCAGGATCGTGGCGCCATCAGCGATGCCGATTTCGCCGCCGTCCGTGCCGCCGGCTATTCAGATGCGGAGATCGTCGAAATCGTCGCGCATGTCGCCCTGAACACCCTCACGAACTACATCAACGAGGTGTTCAAGACCGAGGTGGATTTCCCGGTTGTTCCGGTCGCGCTCGCGGCCTGAAATTGGTTTCGACAGGGGTGCCAGCAATGGCACCCCTCCCCGCACAGGAAAGGCCATATCCATGTCCCTCTTTACAGCTGCACGCCCGCCTCTTCCACCATTTACCGCCGAGACTGCCGCCCAGAAGGCACGCATGGCGGAAGATGCCTGGAACAGCCGCGACCCCGGGCACGTCTCGCTGGCCTATTCGCCCGAGAGCCGCTGGCGGAACCGTGCGGAATTTCTCGCGGGTCGACCGGCGATTGTTGCGTTTCTAATCAGCAAATGGGCACGGGAACTGGACTATCGGCTGATTAAGGAGGTCTGGGCGTTCCAGGACAATCGGATCGCGGTGCGCTTCGCCTATGAATGGCGCGATCATAACGGCCACTGGTTCCGCAGCTATGGCAACGAGAACTGGGAGTTCGACGCCGATGGTCTGATGCGGTTGCGCATCGCCTCGATCAACGACCTGCCGATTAAGGCCGATGAGCGTCGGTTCCACTGGCCCCTCGGCCATCGGCCTGCTGACCATCCCGGCTTAAGTGACCTTGGTTTGTGAGGCTGCCATGACCCCGTCTTTCTCTTCGCCCAGCGATATCGCTTTCACGCCGACGGTAAAAGCCATCCAGAGCCGCAAGGGCTCGCGCGCTGCCTATGCAAAGATGGAAGAGCGCGGCGGCTGGCAGACGGCGATCACGCCCGATCTGGTCGCCTTCATCGCCGATGTCCGGAGTTTTTTTCTGGCGACAGCCAACGCCGATGGGCAGCCCTACATCCAGCATCGCGGCGGCCCGCCGGGCTTTCTCAGGGTATTGGACGAGCACACGCTTGGCCTCGTCGACTTTAAGGGCAACAGGCAATTCATCAGCCAGGGTAATCTTGACGAAAACCCGAAGGCGTTCATTTTCCTGATCGATTACGCGTTGCGCCGGCGCATCAAGATCTGGGGCAAGGCCAGGATGGTCGAGGCCAATCCCGATCTCATGTCCCGCCTGATGCCGGAGGACTATGCTGCCAAGGCCGAGCAGGTGCTCCTGTTTGATGTCGAGGCCTGGGACGCCAATTGCCCCCAGCATATTCCGCAGCGTTTCGAGGCTGAGGATGTCAGTCGGGCGCTGGCCGAACGAGATGCACGAATCAACGAACTTGAGGCCCTCCTTAAATCAAGGGGCGCGCATGATTGAACTCGAAACGCAACGCGCCTCGCTCGGTTGTCTTTGCACTCCACGTCAGAGTGGAGAGCAGCAGCATTTTTGCAAAGGGTTGGCTCTCGGGCGTTTTCGGGCAATGTCCGATTTGTGAGTGCAAACAGGGGCGCCGAGTTGCGCTTATGCATCTTTTCTGGCCATTCCGCTCCTTCCAGATGGCCAAAACCTTCCGCCGCACGGTCCGTTCGTCGGGCGGCGGGAAATCTTCCCGGCCCGCGAACCAATCCATCATTTCGCGCCCTGGCTGACCGGCACGCCCAAATCGTGCTCTCGCCGGGCGATGGCGCCTGCAAAGGCGACCCAATCGTGGTTGGACGGCGCCCCGGCTTGGCGGTTCGGCGGGCTTGATGCCGTCCGGCCAAAGTCCGCCGCGCTCGAGCCGAAACGACTTCTGACGCCCAAGGAAGTCGGCATCATGCAAATTGCGGCTCAAATCCCTAACAAGATTCCCACCGACAGCCAGTCTGGCGTCTTGCTTGAGATAATGAGGAGAAGCCTGGTCATGGGATTCACAGTCCCCGAGATTGGGCTTAGCGGCATAGAAGTTGAGGAAGGGTAGCGGTGCGATATCGCACCGTACTCGAAGCCGATTTTATCAGCCCTTAAGCGAAAGGCATTCGTGCTTTTGCATTGCCGCAAAACCGAGACAGCGCGGACACAAGCAAAAGCCCCGCTGGCGAGAACCAGACGGGGCTTTGGGTAAACTATCGAAGTAGCTTTTGCATTTTGGTTGCGGGAACAGGATTTGAACCTGTGACCTTCAGGTTATGAGCCTGACGAGCTACCGGGCTGCTCCATCCCGCGCCAAAAACAAAACCTCTGCCGAAGCATGGTTTCCGTCGCGACCGGTGTCGCGGCGTGAGCGGTATATAGGAGGTCGCGTCAGATAGCTCAAGGCTTAAATCAGCGATTGTGAATGTTTTTTGACCATGGCGGCTTCGTTCGACGGTGGTTCGGTCCAGACTGAGTGCGGCGAAAAAATACCACCGGAACTTGGATTAGCAATTGGCGCTTTGCATAGGCGCATTTAGGGTAGGCAGACACTCTCCGAGAAAGACCCGCCTAATGAAATACAAGCCGCTTGGCCGCACCGGGCTAAACGTCACCGAAATTTGCCTGGGCACAATGACCTGGGGCAGCCAGAATACCGAGGCGGAGGGCCATGCGCAGATCAACCATGGGCTCGAGCGCGGGCTGAACTTTATGGACACCGCGGAGCTCTACGCAGTACCCGGCAGCGCCGAGAACTCTGGCCGCACTGAGGAGATCATCGGCAAATGGTTCAAGGCCAATGGCAAGCGTGACCGCTGGATCCTCGCCAGCAAGATCGGCGGCGGCGGCGTGCCATTCCTGCGGGGAGGACGGCGGGCCGACGGGCAGAGCATAAGGCTAGCCGTTGAGGCTAGCCTGAAGCGACTGCAGACCGACTATATCGATCTGTACCAAATCCATTGGGCCTCACGTGGCAGCTATAATTTTGACCAATCCTGGAATTATGCGCCCCATCTGCAGGATACCGGCGATGTCTTAGCCAACCTCGAAGACATGCTCGATGCCCTCGGCCAATTGGTGTTGGAAGGCAAGATACGCCATATCGGCGTGTCCAATGAAACCACCTGGGGCATTGCTCAGTGGCTGAAAATCGCCGAACGACGCGGCTTGCCCCGCCTGGTCAGCGTCCAGAACGAATACAGTTTACTGCGCCGACATTTTGATCTTGATCTAGCCGAATTGAGCCATCACGAGAACGTCGGGCTCCTGGCTTATTCCCCTCTGGCGACCGGCCTGCTCACCGGGAAATATCGCAATGGCGCCACCCCCAAAGGCAGTCGTGCCGATTTCCAGCATGGACTTTGGCGACGCAATGAATATTCGGACAGCGCGGTCGAAGCCTATGTCGATCTGGCGGTCCAATGCGGCTTGGACCCCGCCCAGATGGCCATTGCCTTTTGCCTGACCCGACCGTTCATGACCTCGGTGATTATTGGCGCCACCACCATGGCCCAGCTCAAAACCAATCTGGGTGCGCTGGATTTGACCCTGCCGACACCATTGTTGGCCGAAATCGAAACCCTGCACCGACGCTTTCCCAGGACCCTTTAGTGGAAATCAGTCGGCTCGGCTCGCCTTCGGCTCAAACTGGCGTATAACCCCATATCGCGCTCTCACCCGCCGAGACCCCATGACGCTGCTTTCGACCCTGTTCCCCCTGCTCTGCTATTTTGCCTATCACTTCACAGTGCCGTGGCTTGAGCGCGTCCGACCCTCGCTATCGGTCATCATGAATTTGCAACGGCGGCGCTGGGTTGCCAACGCCACGCAACGCGAATCCCCCTTCGACGCCATCCTATCGGGCAACATCATGAGCTCCGTTAGCCTGTTGGCCTCTACCGCCGTGCTGTTGGTGCTGGCCGTGTTTACCTTGTTCAGCCAATTGCCCACTTTGATGGTTTCCCTAAAATCCATTTCTCTGGAGCGGGTCTACACGATCAACGAGGTGCAATTGCACCTCGTCGTAATGTTGTCGATGTTCGTTCTGGCGTTCTTTTCGTTCACACTATCGCTGCGCCAGTTCAATCACTTCTGTATCATGCTGGGCGCGCTGGACCACGGGTCCACAACCCCGCCCGAAGAAATTGACGCCATTGCCAGGATCAATGCGCTGGGTGCAAAAAACTTCAACAGCGGGCTGCGCGCCTATTACTTTTCAGTCGCGACCGGCGCCTGGTTTGCCGCAGAGTGGCTATCGATCGCGGTCAGCCTGGCCACCGTGCTGCTGTTGGTCCATCGGGAATTTTATTCGACGGCGCACCGTGCCGCAGCCTCGGCCGCCGTGTTCGCGCAGCGCCGCAACCAGAAAGAAAGCTAACATGAAGTATTGGGGTCTTGCAGCGGCGCTACTTGCCATTTTGACCATAGCGCCTGCCTTCAGCCAGGACGCGGCCTATACCACTGACGACGAAATCGCCATGCAGGGCTGTATCGAAGCGGTCAACGATATCAATTCGAGTTCCGACGGGGTCGAAACCGCCAGTTTCACCCAGTGCATTGGCACCGCCTCAAATCTCTGCCAGGAGCAGCCAGACGGCGCCTCGACCTTAGGCATTGTTGCCTGCAATCAACGCGAGCAAGCGTGGTGGGACCAATGGTTGAACGACACTTACAACCAGTTAAAGGACACTCTTGCCGCCGACGTTTTTGCCAGCCTGAAAGCAGCTCAACGCGCCTGGCTCCCGTATCGGGATGCCAAATGCGCGTTTGTTTATGAGATGTGGAAGGACGGCACCATTCGCAATGTCCTGGCGTCAAGCTGCCTGCTTGATGAAACAGCACATCGGGCAACTGATCTCGCCAATGCGATTTCTGGCTAGGCCCAACCGGCGTTAGCCGAGCGCCCGGCGCAGAAATTCCGTCATTTCGGCCAGCACTGGCGCGCGACGGCGCCACGGACGACCGAGCGCCAAGAGGGTTCCGGGGTGACCGAGCGCTTCGTAGTGGCGCTCAGTCACCGGCACACCTGCAGCGCGCAGTGTCTGGGCAAGAGCAATAGTATTGCGTGGGTAAACCAGCTGGTCTTTACCGCCGGTTGCGAGCCACGCCGGTGGAGCATCGCTTTCCACCAGATTGATCGGTTGGGTCGTCTTGGGTTGGCGCACAGCGCCAAAAGTGCGCAGCGTAATGCGTCCGTCAAAAGGGAAAAAATCGTAAGGCCCTGATAGAAGCGCCAGGGCCTTGACCCGAGACAACAGGCCAAGTGCCCGCAAATACTGGGGATCAAAAGCCAACATCGCGGCGTTATAGGCGCCCGCAGAGTGCCCGGCCAGACCAACCCGCATGGGATCCCCCCCATACCGGGCCACCACTTTGAGACCCTGCTCGAACGCTTCGGCGCAATCGTGCAAAAATGCGGGATATTCGACGTCTGGTAGCAGTCGATAATCGGCAATTATGGTGACAAATCCCTGCGCAGCAATGGCCCGACCGACAAAGTCATAGTCGTGGCGCGAACCGTCCATCCAGGATCCGCCATAAACGAAGAACACCACCGGCAGGGGGCCGGCAGCATCAGTTGGCGCGTAGACGTCAAACATTTGCCGTGCCGCCGGCCCATAAGGGACATTGCCTGCGACTTTTCTGGAGCCAGAATCCTTGAGGCTGAGGGCATTGATAATTCCAAGGATTGGAATCGCCATGGACAAGTTCCGCGTTCACATAAGGTACTGGCCACACTATCGGTTAAAGGCGGCTGATGACATTGACATAGGCATCAACGGAGTAACGCGCGGTTAAGTTTCCAGCCCCAGTGTGCGGCGTGGGAGAACCAATAATTTCTCGGATGCGTTGGTTGACTGAGACGGCAGCCCATTGATTTTAATGGACCGGCTCTCGGCGGAGGCTGTTACTTTGGTAAGTCCGGTATTATCTGACGGTGCGACAGCAGACGTGATCGGTCGCTTTGATCATGTGACCCTTCTGCCCAACCGCGTGTCGTTCACCCAGGATTTTGGGGCGTTAGCAGATCAAGAGCCGACACCTCTTTTGGTTTTGGTGACCTTGGCTGAGGCGCGCCACTACAATGAAATCCTGCGCGCACTGGGGATGGCCTTTGCCGAAGACTTCGTCCGCGCTGGCGCCAAAGTTCTTGATTCGCTGCTGCCCGATGGACAGCTCATCTATCACGTCAGCGTGCTCAGTTTTGCATTCATTGCCACCAACCTAGGTCAGGAGGAAACACCAGGCATAGCCATAGCGATCGCCGAGGCGTTTTCGAAGGCGCTGGTCGTCGATGGCATTCCGATCAAAACCCAAGTCGGATGTGGGCTATTGCCCATGAGTGCCTCGCGCAACGCCGCCGAGTCTTTGCGCGCGGTGCTCAGTGCCGCCCAGGACAGCCGCCGGACCGACTCTGGTATAGCCTTTTACAATCACGGCAGCGACGCAGCACATCTGCGCGCGTTCAAGCTGCTTGCAGATCTTCCCGCGGCGATCGCCAGCACTGGCCAGTTGACCCTGCACTTCCAGCCGCGCATTCAGTTGCGTGATGGTGCGTGCAAAGGGGCGGAAGCCTTACTGCGGTGGACCCATCCTGAGTTAGGGGTCATTTCACCGGCCGAGTTCATTCCGCTGGTGGAACAAACCGCCCTCATTGTGCCACTGACCGACTGGGTCATCGACCAGGCATTGACAAGCAATCGCGGCTTTCTGGATGCGGGTCATGATCTACGCGTGTCAATCAACGCCTCGCCAATCAACCTTTCCGAGGAGGGGTTCGACGACACCCTGCTGGCAAATTGCGTTGCTCATGGCCTCGCGCCTCACAATGTCGAGTTGGAGTTCACCGAAGGCACGCTTGCCACCAATTCGGCGCGCGCGGTGCAGCAGCTCAAGCGCTTGCGGGCAGCCGGGGTAGAGGTCGCCCTTGACGACTTCGGCTCGGGCTATTCAAACCTGAGCTATCTCCAACACATCCCCGCCGACGTCCTCAAGATCGACCAAAGCTTCGTCCGGCCGCTGCGGCAGCCTGGCGATAATGATTTCCTGCTCCGCCAAATCGTCACGCTGGCCAAAGGCATGGGCTTTCGAGTCTGCGCTGAGGGTATTGAGACCCAATATGCCTATGACTTGTTGGGCAAAATTGGCTGTGACGAAGGCCAAGGATATTTCATGGCACGGCCGATGCCAGCCCCAGCCTTCCTGAATTGGCTGGAAAGCCATCACTAATCGCACGCCAGAGTACCGGAGCCTATACCGCGTCAACCAGACCAGTTGTCGTGCGTCGGATCAATGCTCCCGATCGGTCACGATTGGCTGAAACATCTGGTCCAGTTCGCCAATGACCCGATCCATCGGGGCAATCAAATCTTCGGGCGGGTCAGGCGTCACCGCAACATATGGCACCCCACTCGGAAAGGCACCAAACCGGGTGAAGAACTCAACCATATCGTCCAGAACCGGTATACGCCATCTCCACATCGCCCCCATGGCAATCACCGGCTCCATGTGTCCAAAACCATCATAATATTTGGTCGTCACCCAGATCCCATTGGCTTGCAATTTGGCGGCGAGATTTTCGGTATTCTGAACGCGCACGATCGGATCGGTGGTCCCGGCCGCCAGAAACATGGCCGGGGCGTTCGACGTGACCAAGTTGATCGGCTGGGTGCCTTCCGGATTGTCAGTAACACCAAAGGCGTCAAGGACTTCGCCATATTCAAAGGGGTAGAAATCAAAGGGGCCCGATACCGCCGCGACGCCCCGAATGGGGATTGTGACCCCGTATTCCTGGCGGAACGAGGGCTCCAGGGCCAACATCATCGCGTTGTAGGCGCCCGCTGAGTGTCCCGCCAAAAACAGCCGTGTCGGATCGCCGCCATAGGCAGCGATGTTGTCCTGCACCCAACGGAGGGCATTCGCGTTGTCATCAATAAATTCTGGATAGTGAACTTCCGGCACAAGCCGATAGTCCGCAATCACAGTAACAAATCCGCGGGCCGCCAAAGCGCGGCCAACAAACTGGTAGTCACCCCGCTCGCCCCGGTTCCAACCACCACCATAGATGAAAAAGACCACTGGCGCTGCAACCCCACGCGCTTCCGGTGCGTAGATGTCGAGGCGATGCCGCGGACCATCAGCATAGGCAATGCCATCCCCGACTTTGACGGTGCCCGAATCCATTGCTGCCGGCAAATTGAATGGGTCCATCACCGAGATGGCCAGCGCCGCCGAGGCCCCACCAAAGACAAAAGACACCAGTACCAGGGCGGTGTAGCGGGTTAGAGACTTCAACACATGAGCAAGCATAAACAACAATTCTGGGCCGGAGGAGATGGAGTGCGGGCTTGGCAGCCAAAAGGGGAAATAGTGTGACCAACCGCTGACGATGGGTCACTAAAGTTCCGTGCGTCACCATTTTTGCACTTCCAGAATCGAAAACCCCCGGAGCTTTCGCTCCGGGGGTTTTGAGTTTCGGTATTGTTGAGATTATCCGTTTTTGGCAGACCTTGCAGTGACCTACTCTCCCAAGCCTTAAGACTTAGTACCATTGGCGCGGAGGCATTTGACGGTCGA
>CALRYQ010000007.1:0-154093 GCA_943372435.1 Devosia equisanguinis | reverse complement strand
GCCTCCCTGTATTCCGGCGAACAGAAAACGACTTCCGGTTGCCCGGCAGATCGTCTGCCCTTTCAGAAAAACACCAACAGTGGGAGCAATAAATGCTCAGCGTCGTCAGTGGCCGCGTTCTAGTCCAATTGAGTTTTTATGTCAACTGCCTATTTTCTCGATCTGAAAAACTTCAGACTTCGAAAAACTGAAAACTAAAATCTCTTTTTGTCTTCAGGGACTTACCAATGTTTCGCGCCGCTCGCGGCCCGCCGTCTTGGTTCGTAGCGGGGTTATAGGGATGGGCACCGACACGGTCAACACTCTAAATGCCAAAGGGCGCATTATCTTGCGGGCTGGGGATAAGTTTGGTCGCCGGGGGCCAATGCGCCACGTTGCACCCCCGCCGGAACGAACGACGGCCCAGTTTGGCCGCATTTATTGGTGATTAGCCAGGCAAGGCTGCTATAGAGAGCAGCACAGCTTTGGTATGGTCCTACGAGGACCGTCCGTTAACTTAGGCGCGCATTGGCAATAGGCTAAGGATGGGGCGTTGAACGCAACGCAGCGAAATCGACATGCGGCTCTGTTGAAGGCGACCGGCTATGAGGATAGCCCCGCCCTGACCGTGCAATCCACCGACGGCGAAATACCGCATGGGCGCGAGTTGAGCTTGGCCTGGCTCAGTGGCACTGTCATGACAGGCTTGACTAGTGTGTTGCTGATGGGTGCGGCACTCTATGTTTCCTTCCAGGGACAGAACACCTTCTCAACCGCCTACGAGGCGTTACGGCTAGCTGCGCCCAGCACGGCCATACAAGCACCAACCGACCTGGCGGCCAAGGCTGATCGGGCTCGCCCCATCGCCAAAACCCGGTCCGAGCGGGAAATCATCGACGCCAGTATCCGCGAAACAGTCGACGGCCGCGATATGATCCGCAACCAGCCATTCATGCGCATTCGTGCCACCTTGGCCACCGCCGCAACCGCCCTTTCCGATGACGTTCCCACATACGATCCCGTCGCCATTCTCTCCGCCGCCGTTCCGACCCCAACGAACGCCCCGGAAGTGAACACCGATATCTACGGGGCAGAAGTGGAAGGCGAAGTGGCAGTCCGCCTTGCGGCCATGCCGGCAAGCTTTGTGCCGCCGCGCGCCATCGGCGACCAGACGGCCGCCCTTTATGTCCGCCAAACCGTTGAACTGGCCTATTCCGATGCCGAAACCCCGGCTCTTGGCTATGCAGCCAATGCCTCGTCTTTACGCGAATTGAGCTTGACCGACACTGCTGGCATCCTGGGCGGAGTGGCCGAAAATGTCACCATCATGCCGCAGACCATTTCTGCTCAGGATCTGGTGCTGGGTCGCGCCGAGCGTATCCTGACGATCAAGCAGACCAGTCCGTTGAGCGAGGTTCTCAAAAAGAACGGCTTCACCGACGCCATGGCAGGCGCCATTACCGATACATTGCGCAATGTGTTTCCGGTTCTTGAGCTGCCGCCAGGGGCCCGACTGCGCATTCTGTTTGGGCCGTCGCGCACCTCAGACAGCCTGATTCCCTATCGAATGAGCATTTATGTCCGCGATGCCAGCAAGAACGAGGATGTGCATCGCGCCACCGTTGCCCTCACCGACCGTGGACAATATGTGCTTGGAGTTCCGCCGGCGAGCATCATCTTTCCGGACGAAGATACCGAAGAAATCAACGTCGCCAATCTGCCCTCGATCTACCGCTCGATTTGGGAAACCGGCCGCAAGAATGATCTTTCCGACGATACCATCAGACGGGTCGTTGCCATGTTCGCCTATGACCTGGACATGACCAAGAAGATCAGCGCCGGCGACGATATCGAAATTCTCGAAACCGCCCCTGATGCTACCGGCCAACAGGAACTGCTCTATGTCGGTCTAACGCTTGGCAGCACCACCCGCCGATTGTATCGGTTCGCGGCGCCCGACGGCAGTATCGACTTCTTTGACCCTGACGGGCAAACCGGCAAACGCTTCCTCACCCGTCGCCCCCTTCAAGGCGGCGGCACTTTGCGCTCTCGTTTCGGCTACCGGATTCATCCGATCTTTCACACCCGCAAATTGCATACGGGTGTTGATCTTGCGGCAAAAACCGGCACCCCGATCTACGCCTCTGGTGACGGCACGGTTGAGTTTGCAGGTTGGCAATCTGGCTATGGCAACAAGGTGGAACTGCAGCACGTCAATGGCTATGAAACCGCCTATGGCCATATGTCGCGTTTGGCAGAGGGTATCAAGCCCGGCGTCAAAGTGCGCCAAGGACAGGTCATCGGCTATGTCGGTTCGACCGGCTACTCCACCGGGCCCCATTTGCACTTCGAAATCAAGATCAATGGCAATTTGGTCGATCCGCTGAGCGTCAAGCTGCCACGCGAAACGACACTGAAGTCCCAGGATGAAGCAGCGTTCAAACAGGTGATTGCCCAGATCAATGACCTGATGCAGCGTGAACCAGCGCCAGTTACGGTCGCAGCAAACTAGGCGACTGGCCCCAATGGTCCAGGCGAAAGGCCAGTTCTGCAACCAGCCTTCCGCAAACCGCTAAGCTGCGGCAGTCGTCTCCATCGGTCTGGCGGCGCGAAGAACAAGGCCTTCCTCGCCAATATCGACCACGACATGGGTGCCATCGGCAATGCGGCCGCCGAGAATCTCATCGGCCAGATTGTCCTGAACCTCACGCTGGATAACCCGCTTGAGTGGACGCGCCCCGTAGAGCGGATCGTAACCTTCATTGCCAAGCCAATCACGCGCCAGTGGCGTGAGCGTCAACTCGATATCGCGTTCCTTGAGCAATTGGCGTAGCCGCGTGAGCTGGATATCGACGATCGCGCCCATATGCTGGCGCTCCAGCCGATGGAACAGGATGATATCGTCGATCCGGTTCAAGAACTCGGGTCGGAACGCCGCCTTCACGGCATCAAGGACCTTGCCCCGCACCAGTTCCACCGTGTCCCCCTCCTTGAGCTGGACCAAATGATCCGAGCCAAGATTGGAGGTCATGATGATAATGGTGTTGCGAAAATCGACGGTTCGTCCCTGGCCATCGGTCAGTCGACCGTCGTCGAGCACTTGCAACAGGATGTTGAACACATCCGGGTGCGCCTTCTCGATCTCGTCAAACAGCACCACCTGATAGGGACGGCGCCGCACGGCTTCGGTAAGCGCACCGCCCTCGTCATAGCCAACATAGCCGGGAGGGGCGCCAATCAAGCGCGCCACCGAATGCTTTTCCATGAACTCCGACATGTCGATGCGCACCATCGCGTGCTCATCGTCAAACAGAAATTCGGCAAGGGCCTTGGTCAACTCGGTTTTGCCGACCCCGGTTGGCCCCAGGAACATGAACGAGCCGATTGGCCGGTTGGGGTCCTGCAGTCCGGCTCGGGCGCGGCGTACCGCTCGGGCAACGGCGGCAACCGCATCGCTTTGGCCGATGACACGATGGCCGATCTGCGCTTCCATTTGCAGCAGCTTTTCGCGTTCACCTTCAAGCATCCGGTCGACCGGGATCCCGGTCCAGCGGCTAACCACCTGCGCAATATGGGTGGGCAGCACAACTTCCTCGACCAATGCCGAGCCCGGACCAACCTCTCCACCATCGGCGGACTGGATCCGTCGTTCCAATTCAGGAATGACGCCATAGGCCAGTTCACCAGCGCGGCCAAGATTGCCAGAGCGCTGCGCGGCCTCAAGTTCGGTGCGCGCCCGGTCGAGCTCTTCCTTGATCTTTTGGCTGCCCTGCAGGCGGGTTTTTTCGGTCTGCCAGCGCTGTGTGAGCCCGTTGGATTCCTCCTCAAGGTCGGCCAGCTCGGTTTCGAGCCGACCAAGACGGGCTTTTGAGGCGTCGTCCGTCTCCTTGCGTAAGGCTTCGCGCTCAATCTTGAGCTGCATGATACGGCGGTCCAGCTCATCCAAGGCTTCGGGTTTGCTCTCCACCGCCATGCGCAGACGTGCAGCCGATTCATCTATCAGATCGATCGCCTTGTCTGGCAGGAAGCGGTCGGCAATATACCGCTTCGACAGGGTCGCCGCCGCCACGATGGCGCTGTCGGAAATCCGGATGCCATGGTGCAGTTCGTACTTTTCCTTGAGCCCGCGCAAAATGGAAATGGTGTCTTCAACCGTCGGCTCATCAACAAAGACCGGCTGGAACCGGCGGGCCAGGGCGGCGTCCTTTTCCACATGCTTGCGGTATTCATCCAGCGTCGTCGCACCGACGCAGTGCAGCGCGCCGCGGGCAAGCGCGGGTTTTAGCAGGTTCGAGGCGTCCATCGCGCCATCGGCTTTGCCCGCCCCAATAAGCGTATGCATTTCGTCGATGAACAGGATGATCTTGCCATCGGCGCCGTCGATCTCGTTCAGCACCGCTTTAAGACGCTCCTCGAACTCACCCCGATATTTGGCGCCAGCGATCAGCGCGCCCATGTCCAAGGACATCAACGACCGGTTCTTCAGGCTCTCCGGAACATCGCCATTGACGATGCGGATGGCCAGACCCTCAACGATCGCGGTTTTGCCGACGCCCGGCTCGCCGATCAACACCGGATTGTTCTTGGTACGGCGTGACAAAACCTGGACGGTCCGGCGGATTTCCTCATCGCGGCCAATCACTGGGTCGAGCTTTCCCTCACGTGCTGCCTGGGTGAGGTCGCGGGCATATTTCTTAAGAGCGTCATAGCTGTTCTCAGCTGACGCGTTGTCGGCTGTACGGCCCTTGCGGATTTCATTGATGGCTTCGTTGAGCGCATTGGCGGTGACGCCTGCTGCCGCGAGAATTTTACCGGCGTCAGTGTCTTTTTCAATGGTCAGAGCCAGCAGCAGGCGCTCGACGGTGACAAAGGAATCCCCGGCCTTCTGGGCGGCGCTTTCGGCGGTGTCAAATACGCGCGCTAACTCGCGCGACAAATAGACCTGACCGCCATCACCGGAAACCACCGGCACCTTGTTCAGTGCGGCCTCAGTTTGGGCCAGTGCCAGCTTTGCATTGCCGCCAGCGCGGCCAATCAGCCCAGCTGCCATGCCCTCATCGCTGTCATCCAGCAGGACTTTGAGCAAATGCTGCGGCGAAAACTGCTGGTGTCCTCGGCCCAGGGCCAAGGTCTGCGCGTTTTGGATGAAGCCGCGAGCGCGTTCGGTGTATTTCTCGATGTTCATTCAACTCTCCTAAATAGCCCGCCAGTTCGTCCAATGGCACGTAACTGGTCGGCGGAAGTGCTGTGCATCGGTCGCCCACAAATGGCACTGACCAATGACTACAAGACATATAGGAAGCCCATGGCAAACAAAAAGGCCGGGCAAGAGCCCGGCCTTTCCAAATTTGTTGTCCACACTAGTCGGTAGGGTTTGCAGGCCCGCCAGCCGTGATGAACGCTGGCAACTCGCCCACGTCGGGCTGAGGCGCGTTTGCTGGATCCCCAGCCTCCAAAGCCGGGCGGCGGCGGCGGGGGCGGCGTTCGCGCAATTTGCGGACCTCACCATCAACCGCAGCGTCCACTTGTGCCTCGTCATCATTGACCACAATGGCTTCAACCACAGGGCGCGGTTCAATTGGGCGCATCTGCACTTCGCCAACCGGGCGGGTGCGAGGCTCGCGCGGCGGGCGGCCTTCGCGATTGTCCCGATAGTCCCTGTCATGGCGCGGAGCTGAATTCTGCTGCGGGCCGTCACCATCCTGGTCCTGCTCTACCTGGGCGGGTTGTACCGGCTGCGGCGAAGAGAACCGGTTGTTGGGCTCGGGCATATCGTCGTCATAGTCATCGCCGTCATTGACCTGACCAAACGGCTGTGGCTGGGCGGCAGACACGATCCGGAAATAATGCTCGGCGTGTTGCAGATAGTTTTCCGCCATAACCGAGTCACCAGACGACTGGGCATCACGCGCCAGTTGCATGTATTTCTCGGCAATATGGGCGGCGTTGCCACGAACCTTCACATCCGGACCGTTGCTCTCGAAATTGCGCGACAGCGGATTGACGTGTTTACGGCCACCATTGCGGCCGCGCGATCGGTTGTTGTTCTTGTTGTTATTTTGCTGATTGGGTCTCATCTGGTCGCTTTTTAACTCGTAAAAGTAAGCGTCACGCTTCTGGCGGACCGGCAAAATGCCTAGCGTCGGCCAATTCCCGGAGGCCCTGCAAGGGTTCTGCACCGGATATAAATGCTGGCTTCATGAAGACCTAAAACCGTCTACGATCGTGCCACTTTGACCGCTATCACCAAAGCGTGGGCCGGTTAATTCCGGGTCCGCGCTGCGCCTTGCAGCAATGCCGATGATCGGGTGGCCGTCACCGTGGCGCCCATGATGCGCCTTGACAGCACGGGCAAACTATCTGGTTCGCTGCAGCTTTCCAAGCAGAAAATGCAGGACCTCCCGCCCGATCCCCCGTGAATTAGCCAAAATAGCTGCCTGAAACCACACGATCATGCCCGGCAAGGTCCTGTGTGATGTACACGCGCTCGAACCCAGACGTTTCAAACAGGGCACGAACACTGCCCCCCTGCCCGCTTCCGATCTCGACGATCAATTGCCCGCCGGACTTTAGCCAGGCGCCCGCCTGGCTGGCAATGACCCGATACGGGCCCAGCCCATCAATCCCGCCGTCAAGGGCCAGCAGTGGATCATAGTCGCGCACATCGCGGGCCAGGGTTGGGATGACCCCAGATTCAATATAGGGCGGGTTGGATACGATAAGGTCAAACCGGCCGGCCACCTCGCCCGCGGCGCTTGGAGCCTGTTTCCTACCAGTCAGCGCGCCGAACCACGACCCGTTCAACAATTCCAGTCGATTTTGCACATTGTGGCGGTCAGCATTGGCCTGCGCGCACTGCAATGCTTGGGCACTGAGGTCGACACCGACCCCGTGGCTGGCCAAAGCGTTGGCCAGAAGCGCGACAATGACGCAGCCAGTGCCGGTTCCGAGGTCAAGGACGGCTGCCGGCTTGTTGCCGATGGCGGCGAGGGCCAGGTCGACCAGCAGCTCGGTTTCTGGGCGCGGTACCAGGGTCGCGGGGTTGAGCTCAAAGCTTAGTCCGTAAAATTCCTGGTGACCCACAATACGCGCAATTGGTTCGCCACTGAGCCGCCGCTGCATCAAGCCAGCGAGACGCTCGGCCTGTTCAGGGGCAACGGGTTCGTGCTCACGCACGGCCATGTCCAAACTCGACAAGCCGAAAGCAAAGCCCGCCAGCAGTTTTGCATCAAGCGCGGCGGTGCCAAACCCGAGGCGCCCCAACACGTCACGCCACTCGCGCCAGATGGCGCCGATGCTGGGCTGAGCGTTCAGTTGGAGTTCTCCATATCGGCCAGCAATTCGGCCTGGTGCTCAGTAATCAGTGCCTCGATCAACTCGTCCAGGGCCTCCCCGATCATCACCTTATCAAGCTTATACAGCGTCAAATTGATCCGGTGATCGGTCACTCGACCCTGCGGAAAATTATAGGTTCGGATTCGCTCAGACCGGTCACCCGAGCCGACCTGATCCTTGCGTGCTTCAGCCCGAGCGGTGTCGCGGGTATTGCGTTGCATTTCATAAAGCCGCGCCCGCAGCACCTGCATCGCCAAAGCCCGGTTCTGGTGTTGGCTCTTTTGGGCCGAGGTCACCATTATGCCGGTTGGCAGATGGGTAATGCGCACGGCGCTGTCGGTGGTATTGACGTGCTGACCGCCGGCGCCCGAGGCGCGCATCGTGTCAATACGGATGTCCTCGGCCTTGATGTCGATGTCGATCTCCTCCACCTCGGGCAAAACCGCGACAGTGGCGGCGGAGGTATGGATACGCCCCGACCCTTCGGTGGCTGGAACCCGCTGTACCCGGTGGACCCCCGATTCAAACTTCATGCGCGCATAGACGCCTTTGCCCGAAACATTGGCGATGATTTCCTTAAAGCCGCCCATTTCACCGGCGCTTTCCTCCATCACCGAGACTTTCCAGCCCCGGTTTGCCGCATAGCGTTCATACATCCGAAACAGGTCGCCCGCGAACAACGCCGCTTCATCGCCGCCGGTGCCGCCCCGAATTTCAAGAATGATCGACTTTTCGTCGGCCTCATCCTTGGGCAACAGCAGGATGCGGATATCGGCAATGAATTTCTCGATGGCGTCTCGCAGCTCATAGACTTCCGCCTCGGCCATTTCGCGCATCTCAGCATCGCCCGACTTCATCAGCTCTTCGGCAGCCAAAAGATCGTGAACCGCCTTCTTATAGGCAATGATCGGCCCCACAATCGGGGCGAGTTCGGCATGTTCTTTGGAGAATTTGACGAACTCATCTGGCCCGGCTCCGCCCGACAGCGCCGCCTCGACATAGTTGAAGCGCATTTCCAGTGCGTCGAGCTTATCCTGGGGAAGCGTTGCCATGTCAGTTCTTTCCTGCGGATCAATGGACCCAAGTCTGAAATCTCAGGATGGGCGTCGGCCTACGCCGGGGTGACACCGAGCGTTTAAGGCGAGAGGACGCCGAACTCAAGGGACGCGCGAGCGTGGATTAAGATTCATGCCAGGCTAAACCGAAAATGGTGGGTTTTGAGCCCCAGGGCGCACAAAGCCGCCTTTTGCCGGCCAGCATCACTAAAAATCAATTGCCCTAGATCGGCAGGTTCTGCCGAACGATCCATTCTTGCAGCAACGCCCGGATCGAGACCCCGTCCGCGCCCTCGAGCAGCGCCGCCGCCACCGACTGCCGAATTGGCGCCAGGTCCAGATTGAGGATCAGTTCTTTGATCGGCCCAATGGAAGCCGGGCCCATCGACAACCGCGTCATCCCGATCGCCATCAATGCCAGCGCCTCGATCGGCTTGCCCGCCAGCTCGCCACACATGGTGATTGGCACATTGTAGCGCCGGGCGGCGTCAACGACGTGTCGGAACGCCCGCAAGCGGGGCATACCGATGGCATCATAGTTTTTGGAAACCCGAGGATTGGCCCGATCCGAAGCCGTCAAAAACTGCACCAGATCATTGGAGCCAATTGACACGAAATCAGCCTCCGGCAGCAGGTGGTCCAACTCGAACAGCAGCGATGGCACTTCTACCATGACGCCCAATTCAAGCTTGGAGGGTGCCGGGCGACCACTGCGATGCAGGCGCTCGACCTCCTTGTGGACCACGTGCCTGGTCTGGCGGAATTCGAAAGTCTCGGTGACCATGGGCACCAGGATTTTCAGCGGCCGTCCCGCCGCAGCGATCAACAGCGCCCGGATTTGCGTGCGCAATAGACCCGGTCGATCAAGGCCCAACCGGATTGAGCGATACCCCATGGCTGGGTTTTCCTCGACCGCCGAGCGCAGATACGGAACCACTTTGTCGCCACCAATGTCGAGCAGCCGGAAGACGATGGGCCGATCCTTGGCTATCGCCATCGCCTCGGCATAGAGCTCCACCTGTTCGGAGAGGCGCGGAAGCTTTGAGGCGATCATGAATTGCAATTCGGTCCGAAACAGCCCAACCCCGGATGCCCCGGTATCATTCAGCATCGGCAGATCAGCCACCAGGCCCGAATTATGCAGCAGCGTCATTTCGACGCCATCTTTGGTGACGGACGGGCGATCGCGCAAAGCCGCATAATGGGCCCGCCGCTTGGCCGAAACCCGCACCTTGTCGATATAGGCCTGTTCGATATCCGGCGTCGGTCGCAGATGCACCAGGCCGCCCGGGCCGTCCAGAATGATATCGTCGCCACTTTCGCACATGGTCACGATCGACTCGGCCTGACCGACGGCGACCAGGCCAAGCGAGCGGGCGACAATGGCCACATGGGCGGTGGCGCCACCTTCTTCCAATACGATGCCCCGCAATTTGGTGCGGTCGTATTCGAGCAGCTCGGCTGGCCCCATATTGCGGGCGACCAGGATTGCGTTGTCAGGCAGGTTGCGTCCAATGCCCTGGTGATCGCCGGTCAAGACCCGCAACAGGCGATTGGCCAGATCATCGAGGTCGTGCAGCCGGTCCTTGATGTACGGGTCGGTCTGGCGCAGCATACGGGCCCGTGTATCATTTTGCACCCGCTCGACGGCAGCTTCAGCCGACAAGCCATTCTCGATCGCCTCGCTCAGCCGATGCACCCAGCCGCGGTCATTGGCAAACATGCGGTAGGTTTCGAGAATTTCCCGGTGGTCAGACGAGGATTGCATGTCGCCATGATCCAGCATCGCATCGATGGAAACGCGCATCTTCTCCAGCGCCGTTACCAGTCGCGCCTGTTCCTGGTCGGTATCTTCGGCAATGAAATTGGTGACGACAACGCGGGGGTCGTGCAGCACCACGGTGCCAAGGGCTATGCCGTCGGTCAGGCTGATGCCGGTGAACATGCGGGGGCGTCTGAGATCGATTTCAGACCCCGGCCGAGCCAGATTGACGAAATCGGAGGTGGCGATCATTTCGGCCAGAATTGTGGCCGTCGTCAGCATCGCCTCGGTTTCGTCCTCGCCATAGTGACGCCGCTCGGCATTCTGCACCACCAGCACGCCCAAGGTCTGGCCAGCGCGCAAGACCGGCACCCCGAGAAAGGCCCGATAGGGATCTTCCCCGGTCTCGGGGCGATAGGCGAACGCGGGATGGCTTGGAGCGTCGTCAAGCGATAGCGGTTCGGCTTCAGCAGCGATCAGGCCGACCAGGCCCTCGCCCAGGCGCAAGGTGGTCATGTGGACCGATTCGGCCTTGAGCCCTTTGGTGGCGAACAGCTCCAGAGCACCATCGTCACGCAGCACGTAAAACGAGCACACATCGGCCCGCATATTGTCCGCGATCAGGGTTACAATTTTGTCGAGGCGTTCCTGGGAAGCCAGCGGCTCCGCCATGGTTTCGCGCAATTGCCGCAACAGCACACGCGGGCCGCCAATGCTTGTGGCCATATCGACACTATGGCGACCTCAGCCGCCCCCCATGACCCAGGCGCGGCTGATTGCTATCCAGCCGAGCTCAGGCGTCCTTCTTGTCCAAACCGTAATACGTATGGAGCGCGCGAACCGCAAGCTCAGCATATTGATCATCAATGAGTACTGAGGTCTTGATTTCTGAAGTGGTGATCAACTGGATGTTGATACCCTTGTCGGCGAGGGCCCTAAACATCGAAGCCGCAACACCCGCATGGCTTCGCATACCCACCCCCACAACCGAGATTTTTGCGCCGCCCTTGGAGCCGACGATCTTGGCATATTCGATGTTGTCGGCGCCCTGCAGGGCTTTGATTGCCTTTTCATATTCGCTGTCGGGCACCGTGAAAGTGATGTCGGTCACGCTGCCATCGTCGGATACGTTTTGAACAATCATGTCGACAACAATCGACTGGTCTGCCAACGCCCCAAAAATTGCCGCCGCCACGCCAGGCCGGTCCTTGACGTCGCGCAAGGTGATCTTGGCTTCCGATTTGGCCAGCGTCACGCCGGAAACAATCTGCTTTTCCATGATCTCATCCTCATCGCAAACCAAAGTACCCGGAATTCCGGGCGTGCCATCGGGCGCCAATTGCGGGCCATCCGGGTCATCAAATGTCGAGCGCACCACCAGGCGCACTTTTTGGGCCATCGCCAGTTCGACCGAACGGATCATCAAAACCTTCGCCCCAAGCGACGCCATTTCAAGCATTTCCTCAAAGGAAATTTTTGACAGCCGCTGCGCCTTGGGCACGATCCTTGGGTCGGTGGTGTAGACGCCGTCAACATCGGTATAAATGTCGCAGCGATCGGCACCAACGGCCGCCGCGATCGCCACGGCGCTGGTGTCGGAGCCACCGCGCCCAAGCGTGGTGATCCGGCCGGACGGGGCCACACCCTGGAATCCAGTAATCACCGGCACCCAGCTATTGGCCATGCGATCCTTAAGACCCGCAGCGTCGATCCCGGTGATACGGGCGGCGCCATGGGCCTCATCGGTGTGAATAGGGACCTGCCAGCCGGCGTAGGAGCGCGCCTGGATACCTATTTCGGACAAGACAATGGCCATGAGGCCAGCAGTGACCTGCTCGCCTGATGCGACCACAGCGTCGTACTCGCGAGCGTCGTGAAAATTGGATGCTTCGTTGACCCAGCCAACCAGTTCATTGGTCTTACCCGACATTGCCGAGACAACAACCGCGACCTCATGGCCAGCATCGACCTCGCGTTTGACATGACGGGCCGCCTGGCGAATGCGTTCGACCGTGGCGACCGATGTGCCACCGAACTTGACGACTATGCGGGCCATTGGCGTCCCCGAAAGACCGTCGGTCGGGAACCGGACGGCATGTTTGGCTGTTCGCGCTGCCATGCCACAAAGGTTGCGCTCAATCAACATCGATTGACGCAACCCGCCCGGATTGGTGCCGCATGGCCCCTGAAAGCCGCCTAGTTCAGCTCAATTTCTCCAGATATGGCCAAAAGCTCATAGCGGCTAACCCGAGCCTCCACAGTCACCTCCCATATCCCAGGCTGAGGCAATACCAATGCCTTGATCTGCCAACTTCCGTCGTCGGCTTGGTTGGCTTCGCGCGTAATCGCCTGGATGCCGAGGGCCTTGGATGCCAGTGAAACCATCACATTCTGGGCGGTAAGGGGCCCGAAAGCGCCATCAGTCAGCCAAATCGTGATCGACACCGATCCCACACGTGCCGGCGTTACCGACATATTGGCCATAATCATGTCGGAGTGCAGATGCAGTTCAAGCGGCGCGGCCAATTGTTCGGCCAGCGCCCTCGGAGGCGGCGTGAAGCGCCAACCGGCCACCAGGGCCAGGATCAGCAGGACCACGACCAGTTCGATGCTGGTTGTTTGCCGCAACTGGCGGCGTGAGACTGGCTCCCCTGCCAAGGTTTGCTGGGTCAGTCGGAACCTGTTCCACAGGCCCAAGCCCAACAGCCCCGCGACCAGAGCCAGCTTGGCCGCCAGGATGATGCCATAGGGGGCAAGCCAAAGTGAGCTTGGCGGACCCAATTGAATAACCGTCAGAATGGCGCCTGACCCCACCAGACCCGCAATCGCCCACGGAATAATTGCAGAAAACCGCCTCAGAGCCTGCTCCGGTCCCTGCTGGGGCGCCAGTAGCTCAACCAGAGGCGCCAACGCGCCGACCCAGAAAATGACGCAGGCAATATGAATGCCCACGGCCAGGCGCGTTAGCCATTGCGGCTCTGCGGCCCCCGCGTGGCCGCTCATCGCCAGTGCCATCGCCGCAAGCACTAGTCCTGCCGCAATTAGCAGGCGTTTGTGGCCCAGCCGCGACTGTCTGAGAGACAGCGCTGCAAAACCAAGCGCCAGCCAGACCCCGAGTGCCGTTGGCCCAAAAGATGTCGACCACCCGGTAATCCAGGGCTGCGCACTTGCAAGCGCTGCAAGCGGCGCCCCCAAGGCGTCCAAACCCTGCAACCCCAGGCAGAGTGGCGCGCAAACCCCGCCCAGAGCCAGCAAGCCCCAGCTCATGCGCCGGGAGATCATCGGTTGCGGCCAAGCAACAACACCAAACAGCACTCCACCCAGACCAACGAACAGAGTGACGAACAGCACCAGCTTACTGACCCAAAACAAGGCTTGTACGGGCGTAGCCGACGGCTCGGCGACCGGCGCTGCCCCGGTGACAAAACCAACTGAAAACAGCGAAGCGCCCCCGATCGGATGGCCATCGATCGAGACCACGCGCCAGTTGAGCACGCTGGTTCCCGGCGCCAGGCCGTGCGGCAATTGAATCGTCAATTTTTGGCCGCTCGTCGTCTCCGCCAGCAGGTCAAGCCGCTGGCCGTCTGGGGCAACCAGATCGATCACCAGCGGGCTGACAGCTTCGTTAAAGTTCAGGGTGAAAAACAAAGGCTCAGTCGGCAACACAGCGCCGTCAAGTGGGCTGCTACCAAGCAGAACCGCGTGAGCCATTGCTGGTGTTGCGTTGCCAGACAAGGCAAGCATCGCCACGAGCAGCAACAATCTCATACGACCAAGAAACTGCACCATCACGCCCCCGGACCTTTCGGGGCACAGGCGTATGGCCCGCACCCCGATTGCGTCATTGACCCGGTGCCGCAGGGACCAGCGTCAAGCTCGGAGCGGGCATCTTTGCATCTTTTGAACCCGTGATGTCGATCCAGGCCTCTTCGCCATTGGCGCATTCCTGGACCGTTGGAAAATAGAATTTGCCTGGCTCAAGGGTCGTTGCAAATGTGCCCCGGAAAATGAATTCGTCGTACCACTCGTTGGGCAGATTGCCATCCTTCCAGACAATCTCCTTGACGCCCTCGGTTACAGTTGTGCCATGCAGGTCATAGCTGCCGGCATATGGGCCAGTAACTGTCTCCAGGGTCCAGCCGGCTTTGGGCATCGGTTTGACATTAAAGAACCCCTCCGGGATTTGGATACGGACCACATTTGTGGCCTCGCTGCCGCAGCCATGGGGAACACGAAGCACACCCTTATAGGTGGACCCGACTGCCGCCTCCTGAACTTCAAGGGTCGAATGGGCGGCGGTTGGCAGAGCAAGAGCGAAAAGAACGGCGACGGCAATGGCCGCGCGTGACATGGAACGGATCATCATGATCTCCAGTTTTGGTAATGGGTCGAAGTGGCAAAACTGCCTTTAGTTCAAACCGTTACTGGAGGCGCGCGGGGCTGTCTTTGATGCGCATCAAAGCCGGAATCAATGTTCAGTCTGGTTGCTAAGTCGCTGATCTGGATAAAGGTCTGGCCACCCGGCACCGCTACGGCGCTTGGCAGATTGGCAATTAGGTCGGGCTTGCCAGCCCCGGCAAGCGGGCATTTAACGGCGGTTGGTGCATCACCGCGATGCTGTTGTTCGGCCAATGGCGCGCAGATCGACCACGCCAGGCTGGTCTGATATCCGAGTTGGGCAAGCGAATGCTGGAGCGCTGCGGCCTGGTGCAAAGGCGCCAGCAGAACCAGCAGATACATGGCCAAGACGGCCATTGCCACCCCGAGCTCCCGAGTCATCCTACTGATCATGTGGCGGTCCAAATCGCTCTCCCAGCCAACCGGCTATAGCGATCGCCCCATTGTCGCAAGCGCCGCCTTGTCGCAGTTGGTTGCCAATGCCCTGCGACGACCCGTGCCTTGCCTTTGCCGCGCCCGGCGGGGCATAGTTCGCCAACACGGAGCCGACAATGACCACCAGCACAATCAACGAGGCCGAAGTCGCCAAATTCACCGCGATGGCCGAACAATGGTGGGACCCCAACGGAAAATTCAAGCCTATTCATAAGTTTAACCCGGTCCGCCTGAGTTACATCCGCGATGCCGCGCTCCGCCAATTTGGCAAGGATGGCTCGGCGATACGACCGCTTTCGGGGCTAAAAGTGCTCGATGTCGGCTGCGGCGGCGGCCTGTTGTGTGAACCGATGGCCCGCCTTGGCGCGACTGTGACTGGCATCGACGCGGCCGAGCGCAACATCAAGATCGCGACCCTGCACGCCGAGCAATCTGGTGTGAGCGTTGCTTACATCGCAACGACCAGCGAAGCGCTGGCCGCGCAGGGCAAAAAATTCGACATCGTGCTCAACATGGAAGTGGTTGAACATGTTGATAATGTTCCACTTTATATGAAGAGCTGCGCCGATCTGGTGGCCCCGGGCGGGTTGATGCTGACAGCGACGCTGAACCGCACCGCACGCGCTTATCTCCTGGCAGTCATCGGGGCCGAATATGTTCTCGGCTGGCTGCCCAAAGGCACCCATGACTGGAAAAAATTCCTGACGCCAGAAGAGGTTAAGACGCTGATCAGTCGTAACGGTATGCGCGTCATCAGCCAGACAGGGGTGGTCTATCACCCCTTGGCGGACGAGTGGCGGGCCTCATCCGACATGGCGATCAACTACATGATCATGGCCGAAAAACCTGCGGCCGCCTAAACCAGAGCCTCGGTTACCCGGACAGAATACCCGTCCGGATCAATCACCCGAAAATCCCGCAAGCCCCATTTCTGGGTTACCAGCATGCTGGACTTCTTGGGCTCCATCGCCTGGGCCTTGGCAAACGCGGTATCAATATCGGCGACCTCGAGCACGATCTCGACCCCGCACCCGACCTGTTCATCCGGTCTGACGTGAATGGGGTGGTCGGCCGGCAATGACTGACGACTATTGAGCGATAGCCGCACTCGACCGTTGCTAAGGGCGACAGAGCCATCGCTTTGGCCAGCTATGGGGATGAACCCCAGGGTCTGTTCATAAAAGCGCTGTGATCGTTCAAGGTCGGCAACAAACAGCTCAAGACGGAGTGCGGTCCGGTCAGGACCGGTGCTCAGATTGGCGACCGCCTGGGTGAGGGCCAGAACCTCTTTTTCGCGCAACGCGTCGAGCTTGAGGTGCAGGGATTCAATCTTTTCGTGCAGCAATTCGATTTCGAGTTCGGCCTTGACGTTGATCCGGTAGTCATCGGCGGCTTGCTGGCGATCAATTTCCTGCTGGCGGTTCTGGCTCATCATGATGAAGGGAGCCGCATAGGCCGCCTGGAATGACAGCGCCAGATTGAGCAGGATAAACGGATACGGGTCCCAATGCAGAATGAACCCGGTGACGTTGAGGCCAATCCAGATCACCAGAATGCTGGATTGAATGATGATAAAGCGCCACGACCCCATGGTCGCTGCCACGATATCGGCAATCCGCTGGCCTGGGGTCAGCTCCAGGTCGCCAGCGGTGGGCACGTGCAGGCGCTGGCCGCGGCGCAGCAACCGCAATTCGCGCAGCAGCTTGGCTTCGGCGTCGCGTGTTTGCTTGTTGAGCTGCTTGTCGTCCATTCCACCAATCCTCGCGTCAGTTTGCTTGACGCTTTGCCCCATGCGGAAAAGGCGCTTGCCGAAATCAGCGTCAGGCACGCACCTCTAGAGCGCCCGCTTCTCCCGCGAACATCCCCACATTGACGATAGGCCGCGCCGGTTCAACCGGCAATTGATGATGCCTGTCCGGAGACAGCAATTGACTCAGGTGGTCGGCGCGCCGCTGATCGCTATCATGCTGGCCCGCCTGCCCCGCCGTCCGCTGGTGGTCGGGCTGATGGGGCGCCTTGCACGGGCAATTTTGCCCGCGGCGTCGCCAGGGTATGGCTGGGGTTCAACCGGCGCCGTGGGCGCAGCGCTCGCCGATGGTGGGCTGGTGCCGTTCACTATCTCCCGGCGACCGGAGCGCAAGACCATTCAGTAGGAACTGGTGCGGGTCTGAACCCGCGCCACGAACTTCAGGCAGCATTGCGGGCGTTCGCCCGGCGTTGGTGGGGCACATCGTTTTGCAACTTGAATACCTCGACCACCCGATCCAGCCCGCTGGCCTGGCTCTCGGTGCGCTCGATGGCGGCATTAGTCTGTTCGACCAGCGCGGCGTTGTGCTGGGTGATCTTGTCGATCTCGCGCACGGCGGTGCCGACCTCGGCAATGGCTTCACTCTGGGACAGGCTTTCCTCGGCGATGCCTTTCATCAACTCATTGCTGGAGCGGGCCGAAGTCAGGATGGTTTCAAGCCGGCTACTGGCCTCGGCAACCAGCTTGGCTCCTTCCAGCACCTGCGCGCCCGATTGTTCGATCAACACTTTGACCTCCGAAGAAGCGCTGGCGGCCGATTGAGCCAGGCGCCGCACTTCGACGGCAACCACGGCAAACCCCTTGCCAGCATCACCGGCGCGGGCTGCTTCGACCGAGGCATTCAGCGCCAAGAGATTGGTCTGGAAGGCGATATCGTCGATCACACCGATGATGCCGGAAATCTTGTTTGACGAAGTACCGATTCGTTCCATTGCTTCATTGGCCATGTTCATCACGCGGCCACCGTGTTCGGCGGCGTCGGTGACGCTGGCGGCAGCGGCGGCGGCATCCTTGGCGCGGCTGGCATTGCGCGACACCGTGGAGGACAGGCTCTCGATGGCAGCAGAGGTTTCAACCACCGTCGCTGCCTGATGCGCAGTGCGCTCGGATAGGTCATTGGCGCCGGCCAGCAGGTCGCCGGTGGCGGTGCGCAGTGAACCAGAGGTCTGGCGCAGCGAGGAAATTACTTCCGACAGTTTGGTCGCCATCAGATTGGTGTCGTCGCGCAGCTTGGCAAAGGCGCCCTGATACTCGCCCTGCACGCGCTGGGTGAGATCGGTGCGGGCCAGCGCCGACAGCACCGTGGAGGTTTCCGCCAAGCCCTGGTCGACGGTTTGCACCAGATGGTTGATCGATTGTGCCAGCGCATTGAGATCGGCTTCGGCAAAGTTGGTCTTGACCCGCTGGCTGAATTCGCCGCGTGCCGCCGCCGTTACCACATCGCCGAAATCCTGACGCAGCTCGGCCATGGTGCGCTGGCGCTCATCCTGGCGGGCCGCTGAGGCGGCCTGCATCGCATCGGCCAGCCCACGGGCCTCGGCGGCACTGGCGTCGGCCTGGTCGGACTTCTCTCCGGCCAGTGAGAACAATTGCACGGTGCTATGGGTCATCCAGATCAGGCCGCCGGCTTCAATCAACAGGATCACCGCGTGCAGCACGATGCGTTCCAGTCCGCCGCCGCCGAAGAACACCAGGCCGGGAACCGCCATGCCCAGAACCAGATGGTGTACCGCGACCAGCGCCGCGCCGAGCAGAATAGCTTTGACGTCATAGAGCAGCGCGCAGATGGCCAGCGCCGCAAAGAACGCCATGTGCAGGTCGATCTGCTGCGGATAATTCTTAGTAGCGACCAGCAGCGCCATGATCTGGCCCATCATCACCGAGACAGCGAGATAGCGGAACATCGCGGTGTGGCGCGCCTTGATAAACGTCGCCCCCAGGATCACCGCACCAGCCAATGCCAAATAGCTGCCCATGCCAATCCCATGCTGCAGCAGAAACTGGCTGGCCACCACGCACAGCGCCAAAAGGCCGGCCAGCGCTGCGACCAGCATGGTCGATTTGGCGCGAAGGGTGTCAATTGTCATGATGATGGTCCAACCTGCGGATCAAGCGCAGCACAAAGCCCCTGCGCGGGAATGAAAAACCAGCCGCCCAGCTGTCGCATGCGGTCCTTGAACCCCGCATCCGGCGCATAGGCGACGACGATATTGGAAAGTGCGGTCGGCGCAACCAGCAGCCCACCGGCCTGGCGCAACAGCGACCAGGCTGTCAATTCGGAAACGCCGGGGGCAAACACCACGGCCATTTCGCCGGTATCGCTGGTGGCAAAGACCGAACTCAACGACATGGCGCCGGCCAGTGCGGCAAAAGCAAGTGCAGGCAACCACGACCAAAAAGCCCCGACCGGTTCATCCGCAGTGCCGTCGATCATCGATGTCATGAAATACAAAACCGCGCCCCGAAGTGCCCGCAATTTTTACCATCAGGGCACTTAACAACGCATTAACCCTGTCGTTAGCAGGCGCGAGCGAGATAATCGGCGCGCTGCAGCGTATCGAAATGGACGATTGCGTAACGCAGCATGACGCGCGGCATCGTCGGCCGATGATGGTCCAGAAAGGCCATGAGCCGCGCCGACGCCAGGTGCCGCTGGTGGCGACGCTGGTCTCACAATTGCCGCAGCAAATTCGCTTCTGCGTCGCGGACCTGCTTTGCGCTCGATTTTTCATCCATGATGAATTGTGTTCCGAGCGCTTGCCGAAGGCAATGCTGTCGTCACCATAGTCGCACAGTGAACACTCAAAGCAAGTGAGCGTGCACAGAGCGTTTTGGCGACCTCGGGCTATTGGAGAAACGGCGACTTCCAGCTGCGGCGATCTCGGCCAGGGTTACAAAACAGGGCTGAACGATACCCAACGAGGCCAATTCTGGTTATCGCGCGTGCTGGGTGACGGTTAGATCGAGTTCCGACGCAACTTCTACGATTTTCTCCAAGAACGCCAAACCCGTATCGGGAATCGGGTATCGGCTCACGATATCTATCCGCAGCGCCTGCCCAACAGCCTCGGGATAAGATTCGTAAATCTGCCCAGACTCGACGAATTGGAAGTAGGCATTTAGCTTAGATTGCAAGGCGCCAAGATGGGCTCGCGGATCTTCCCAGTCCCACGAATCGAGGATGCTCAAAACAATAGTTCCGCTGTCCATTTCTGTTCCCACAGCATCCACGACCTCAACGTTGTCCAAGCTCATTTTCACGGCTTCCTAAGAATATCTACGACCGTTGGTGGAATTTGGGTTCCACCAACATATCGCACTTTTTAGGGTTGCTAACACACGCGTGCTGAGATTTTCTCTGAAGCAGTGACTCTCGGCGATCGAGAAGGTTAAGGCTGCCTATGACGTTCCGGTGATAGACTTTTGTAGTTCTAAACACCTGTCGGAGAGTCTGTGGGTGACGTCCATTCAGCATCGAGACCCTGCCTCAAGCGATCTAAGGCCGATATATAGTTGTACTGACCGGAATGGGCATATGCGTTTGCAATATGTTTTGCTAAGTCAACTAACATAACTCCCCAATTTGCAGGATCGTCCCATATATTTGAATTAAGCAAAACAAGTTGCTCGCCGCCAGACGCCCAAACCCGCAACATCTCAATTGCTTTTGGATCGCTGTCAATCTGTGGTGGCAATGGCAACTGGCGTGGATCGGCGATCATCTCTATTTCCTCCTAGGAGAATCCTATTTAGACGGTTCCGTGATACCAAGGCCGGGTCTACGATTTGGTCCTATCGGATCACGTTGATTTGAAATGTTAGGAGAAGTGCTGGCCCTTTGTCCTCCAGTTATCTCCTGAATTCTATTATGCTCTGAGATTTCTCTGGCCGTTTTCCCGCCAAGGACTTCATTGATCGTTTGCGTGCCAGGCGCAAGTCGACCGGCGCTTTCATGCTGTGCTAGCCTGCTAGGAACATTTCCCGACTGACCAACATATGGGATTCCGCCCGCAGCGCGAACGAGATAATCGGCGCGCTGCAGCGTATCGAAATGGACGATTGGGAAACGCAGCATGACGCGCGGCATTGTCGGCGCGTGCTGGTCCAGAAAGGCCATGAGCCGCGCCGGATCGGATTTGCCCGCTTCGCGCAGCATGCCGCCGACGACTTTATGGATCAGATGCTCGACAATCTGGCACAAAACCATAGGTGGGACGATCGTCAACAAACGCTGACAGCCCCGGTCGGTCGCGGCGGCCAGCGGTACGCGGTTTAGTTGGAAGCGGCGTTGATCAATGCTGGCTTAAAAAAAATCACACCGGCGACCCTGGCTCTCACATCGGGTGGCGCCAGGCAATTTTGGACGGTTTCGTATCCTGAAGCGCCACTGTGGGGCAGCACGCGCTTTGGTACGCTGTGATTGGGCGGGCAAAGAATGATGGCCTCGTTCAATCCCACCGATTGCAGATCGAGAATTGAAGAAGACCGGGTGAGCAAGAACAAGGTTTTGCCGATTGAGGCTAAGCGAAAATACGCCGCCAGCGCCTCTTGCGTTGCTTGATCGAGCCCCTCTTCGACCATGTCAACAACAACCATTTCGGCATTGGTGCCTATTATCCCCACAAGTAGGGCAACGAGCGCGTCGCTGGTTTCAGCGCCATCGTCAACCAGCCACTGCAGGGCCTGATCGACGTTTTTCTTCAGCGCCTGATCCCCCGCTAGAAGGCTCAGTGCCGCGGCTTGACCGTGTTCAAGCCGATCCAGTCCCAGGAAAAGAGCATTTGGAACGATTTCGGCAAGACGTTTGGCCAGCACCGTTTTCCCGCTTCCAAGCGAGCCGATGATGTAGTTGACCGGTCGGATGTCAAAAAGCTCGAAACGCTCGCCATTCCAGGGCCAAGGTAAAACAAAGGCTGTGGCGGCCTCCGCTGTCGAACGCGCCAAGGGCACGAGGTCATCAACCGTAATGGTCCTGCCTTGAGCGTTTTCGTTGCGGATCGTGCGAACCCTGTCTACCGCGACCGCCAGTTTTCCCAGCTGGTCCTGCAACCTCAATTGGTGCGCCCCCAGCGCATCTTCCAATCCGGCGCCATCACCGGTTAGAAGCCCTTTGACCTGCGTGACCGTCAGGCCAAGGGAGCGCAGGGCAACGATTTCACCCATGCGCGCCATTTCGTTGGGACCATAGGCACGCCAACCCGCCACCGATCGCAGCGGACGAACCAGGCCGCGCTGTTCATAAAGACGCAGCGCCTTGGCGGAGACGCCGAGGCGAGCGGCGGCCTCGGATGGACTAAGAAATTGTGCGGGAGCGTTCACGAATCACCTCATGGGTTCCAATCGCTCACTTAATGCGACCGGCCCCAAGGGCCGCGTCAAGGCTTCAACATCGATGTGCCCGGTCACAGTGCGCCCGCAACTGGACGCAAGTCATTTCACTGTACCGTACGGTACGGTACGGTTTTTTGTTGCCCTCTTTCTGGAATGGGTCTAACTTGAAATCAAACATCGACCGCCGCAGTAGCGGCCTTCAGTTTGAGGACTTATTCATGCCCGTCTATCGTTCCCGCACCACCACCCATGGCCGCAACATGGCCGGCGCTCGCGGCCTGTGGCGTGCCACGGGCATGAAGGATGGCGATTTCGGCAAGCCGATCATTGCCGTGGTCAATTCCTTCACCCAGTTCGTGCCCGGTCACGTGCATTTGAAGGACCTCGGCCAGCTGGTGGCGCGCGAAATCGAGGCGGCGGGCGGTGTCGCCAAGGAATTCAACACCATCGCTGTCGATGACGGCATCGCCATGGGCCATGACGGGATGCTGTATTCGCTGCCATCGCGCGATTTGATCGCCGACAGCGTCGAATACATGGTCAACGCCCATTGTGCCGATGCCATGGTCTGCATTTCCAACTGCGACAAGATCACCCCCGGCATGTTGATGGCGGCGATGCGCATCAATATTCCGGTGGTGTTCGTTTCCGGCGGACCGATGGAAGCGGGCAAGGCCATGCTCAAGGGCAAGTTGCAGGCGCTCGATTTGGTCGATGCCATGGTGATGGCCGCCGATGAAAGCTACAGCGACGCGGAAATCGCCACCGTCGAAGAAGCGGCCTGCCCCACTTGTGGCTCGTGCTCGGGCATGTTCACCGCCAATTCGATGAATTGTTTGACCGAAGCGCTTGGCCTGTCGCTACCCGGCAATGGCTCGACGCTCGCCACCCATTCCGATCGCAAGCGGCTGTTCCAGGAAGCGGGCCATTTGATCGTTGACCTGGCCAAGCGCTGGTATGAGCAGGACGACGCCAATGCCCTGCCCCGCTCCATCGCCACCAAGGCGGCGTTCGAAAACGCCATGACGCTCGATATCGCCATGGGCGGCTCGACCAATACCGTATTGCATATTCTGGCGGCGGCCCATGAGGGCGGCGTCGATTTTACCATGGACGACATTGACCGGCTGAGCCGCAAGGTACCGGTATTGTGCAAGGTGGCGCCGGCAAAATCAGACGTGCATATGGAAGACGTGCATCGCGCCGGTGGTATCTTTTCGATCCTCGGCCAGCTCGACCGCGCCAATTTGATCAACCGCAGCGAACCCACCATCCACGCCCCAACCATGGGCGACGCGTTGGACAAATGGGATATTTCACGCACCAATTCGGAAAGCGTGCGCAATTTCTTCATGGCCGCCCCTGGCGGCGTGCGCACCACGCAGGCGTTTTCCCAATCCAACCGCTGGGCGGACCTGGATCTTGACCGCAAAGACGGGGCCATCCGTTCGGCCGAACACGCCTTTTCCAAGGATGGGGGGCTGGCGGTGTTGTCGGGCAATATCGCCATGGATGGTTGCATCGTCAAAACCGCTGGGGTTGACGAGTCCATTTTGAAATTTACCGGTCCGGCGCGGGTGTTCGAGAGCCAGGACGACACCGTCAAGGCCATCCTGACCAACCAGATCAAGGAAGGCGACGTGCTGGTCATCCGCTATGAAGGGCCGCGCGGCGGTCCCGGGATGCAGGAAATGCTGTATCCGACCAGCTATCTCAAATCCAAGGGCATGGGCAAGGCCTGCGCCCTGGTCACCGATGGGCGCTTTTCCGGCGGCACCTCCGGCCTGTCGATTGGCCATGTTTCTCCCGAAGCGGCCGAGGGCGGCACCATTGGGCTGGTGCATGAAGGCGACATGGTTGAGATCGATATCCCCAATCGCTCGATCACCTTATTGGTGAGCGAGAGCGAGCTGGCGCTGCGCCGTACAATTCAGGATCAGCATGGCTGGAAACCCGCCCAACCGCGCAAACGCAATGTCACCCAGGCGCTGAAGGCCTACGCTGCCTTCGCCACCTCGGCGGCACGCGGCGCGGTGCGCGACCTCGGCGATCTCGAATAAGTGTTGGCCTACTATATCAATCTGGCGCGCCGCACCGACCGGCGCGCCGCAATGGAATTGCGCTTCCGCACGATCGGCCTTGCCTGCGAGCGGGTCGAAGCGGTGACGCCCGCCGACCTGACCCCCGCCCAACGCGAGCGCTACTGCAATGCGAAGGCCTATCGCTGGCAATCCGAGGGCGAGCTGTCCTGCAGCCTGAGCCATATCAGCGCCATGCGCCTGCTGCTCGCTACCCCCGACCAATACGCTGCCATCTTTGAGGACGATGCGCTGCTGTCGCCCGCGCTGCCATCGTTCCTGGCGGTATTCGACCAAGCACGGCCAGAGGTCGACCTGCTGCGGCTGGAGACCGACAGGGACAGCTTGCGCATCGTAGCCACCCCGCAGGTGACGATTGCGGATCATGGCGTCCACCGCATCTACAGCACCGGCCGCGGTACGGCGGGCTATGTTGTGTCACGCCGCGCCGCCGAACGGATCATTGCCGGCGAGGAAGTCCTGTTCAGCCTGACGGACCAGGCACTGTTCAATCCCTATGAGCGGTTGGCCCAGGAGTTGACCATGCGCCAGCTTGACCCCGCTCTGGTGATGCAGGAAATCATTCCCTGTGACACGGATAAGGGCACCGGTGTCAGCGATCTCGAAGCCCTCCGTCTTGCCCGCATACGCGACAATGGCAGGACGCTTCGCCGACTGCCTCACAACATCATCGATTTCCTCGACCGGGACATTCGCGTCGCTGCGATCAAGGCCTGGCATCAATATGTCGGCGGCGCCGCCAAGCGCGTCATTCCCTTCAAGCCCGATTGACCCAGATGGCAGAGGTTCTTCCGAGCCCGGCCATGCAGGCAGTTATGCTGCCGCCTGGCATCAAGCGCGGCCTGCGCCCCGCCGCCACCGAGCGCTCGTCCCGATTTCTAGCGCGCTATGAGAGTTCGGTGCTGTTCTACGACGTCTATTGGAGTGCCGATGGGCGCAGCATCATCCTGCAAGGTCCGCCGCCGATAGATTTACACGCGCATTATCGCGACGCCCGCTATGTCTGCCTACCCAGCGGCAAGGCAGTGAAGGCCCGCGCCTTCCACTCCTACCTGGCCTGCGTCTTTGCGCTGGATGCGCCCGCGGGCACCACCCATCTCGACGTCACCTTTGCTGGTCACACCCAGCGTGTTCCGATCGGCCACAACCACTCATCGTTCTTTTCTGGCACCGACCTGCTGTTCACCCTGTCCAAGGACAATGATCTCGACTGGATCGTCGATTGGGCGCGGTTTCATCAGGTCAACCAGGGCGCGAACGCCATCCTGCTGTTTGACAATATGTCGACGCGATACAGCACTACCGACATCGGGACCGCGCTCGGATCGGTGGCGGGAATAGCCCGTGTCGGCGTGGTGCCGGTGCCATTTGCCTATCCGCTCGAAGACGAGGCTGTGCCCGAGCATGCCTTCTGGGCTCATTTCCTGCAGCCCTCGGTCATCATCAACATGTTCCGCCGCTATGGCATGGCGAGCGCCGGCATTCTCAATGTCGATATCGACGAACTGGCGGTACCGCTGGCAGACGAAAGCGTTTTTGCCGCGGCACGCAAATCGCGCTCGGGCACGGTCTATTTCCGTGGATGCTGGATCGAACCGGCCAGCACTGCCCCATCGGCCGAAACGCCAAGGCGACACAAGCATTTTAGCCGTAGACTGCCAGACGCAGACTTCCGACGCGGCGGCACGCAGAAATGGGCGCTGACGCCCAATCGCCGTTGGCTCCAAAACCTCAAGATCCATCCCTATCCGCATGCCGTGCAGAACCGGCCGATGCTGACGCGGCACAAGCAGGGCACCGCCTTCATCGCCCATTACAAGGCGATTTCGACAGGCTGGAAATACGATCGGTCAGCAATCGCCGTAGATGCAGCGGGCCTCGTGGAAATCCCCGAGCTCGCCGCAGCGCTTGAACGGGCCTTCCCCGACAAGACCTGATCTATGCTACGACAATGGGATGACAGCCCCGCCCGAGCGTGCTAGAGCCTGCGCCAGCCGAAGGTGGTCTGCCAAGATTGCCCGTTGGTCAGGTTCGGTGGTGGGGATTCCACCCTCCCCATCGAACCGACCCAATCCTTCCGACAGTGCAAGAACCGTGACGCCAGAGATGGCTAGTTCTGCTCGTCGGGAAGTGTCGGCAAGGGCAGGAATTGTACGCCCTCTTCGACCAAATCCACCACTTCGGCATGGCTGGCACGCCCGTAGATATCCCGGGCCGGGGTGTCCTTGTAGTGGATTTTGCGGGCTTCATCGGCAAATCTGTCGCCAACGTTTTCCGCTTCACCCACCACTTTGTCGCGCAGTGCCCGCAGCGCAGACCGAAGCTGCACCTGGTCGACCACGGTGTTGGAAACATCCATTTTGTCGGATCCGGCACGCGCCACGGCAGGGGCCATCAGCGCCTTTTCAATCACCACCGAGCCACAAACAGGACACGCGACCAGGGCGCGCCCGTGTTGTTCGTCATAGGCCATGCCAGTCTTGAACCAGGCATCAAAGCGGTGTTCATTGTCGCAGATCAGCGCATATGAAATCACGCAGATTACCCTTGTTGCGGCCCATTATGGGCGGCTCGTTCGTGCTTTGGCGCGAAAGCGCGGGCATTGGCCAGCGCCGGAATCCGCCGCCGAGCCTCGGCAACGGCGTCCAGATCAATGCTGGCCATGATAATCCCCGGGCTGTCGCCGTCAATCTGCGCCATGATCCGCCCCCAGGGGTCAACGATCATCGAATGTCCATACGTGGAACGGGTGTTTTCATGCAACCCGCCTTGGGCTGCAGCAATGACATAGGAGCCGGTTTCGATGGCCCGTGCCCGCAGCAGCACCTCCCAATGGGCCTGCCCGGTGGGGACGGTAAAGGCCGATGGCACCGCCAAAAGATCGGCCCCAGCGGCAGCAAGCGCATTAAACAATGCTGGGAAGCGCAGATCGTAGCAGATGCTGAACCCGAGGGTGAATTGGCCAAGCGGGGCAGTCACCACATGCTCGCCGCCACGATAGGTGTCGCTCTCGCGATAGTCCTTTAGCCCAGCCAGGCTGGCGTCGAACAAATGGATTTTGTCGTACCACGCCGCCACGGTCCCATCGGGCGTAAACAGCACCGACCGGTTGGCAAATTTGCCATCCGCAAGCGCCACGGCAAGCGAGCCAATGTGCAGGAAAATGCCGTTGGTTCTGGCGAGATATGCGGCATGAGCCAAAGCCGGATTATTGTCGTAAGGCCCGGCCTCGGCAACCAGGCCGTCGCGGTTTTCGGCAAACACTATGCTGGCTTCCGGTGTCAGGACGTAGCGTGCGCCGGCACCGACCGCTTGGTTCACTGCCTGGGTGAGGGCATCCATATTGGCACTCGCAAGCAAACCCGAACGCATCTGCACGGCAGCTATTTTCACTCAAAGATCCCTTGCGATCGCAGGCTTATGCCTTGAGCAACGCATCCAAGGCCCCATCGCGCTCGAGCGCCGCCATGTCGTCATAACCCCCGACATGGGTGCGGCCGATGAAGATCTGGGGGACGGTCCGCCGACCATTGGCCCGCTGGGTCATAGCGGCGCGCAAGTCCGGATCAAGCACGGTGATTTCGGTATAATCCGCGCCCTTGGCAGCAAGCAAAGACTTGGCGGCGTGGCAATAAGGGCAGGTGGGCGTGGTATAGATTTCGATTTTTGGCATATGAGGCTCCGGCCAGTGGCCCAGTTATATGGGCATTTGTTCGCCAAAGACAACGCGGGCAAAGCTTAACACATCAATTTGCTTGACCCCGCAACGGTGCAGCGCCCGGGTCGCCGCCTTGACGGTGGACCCGGTTGTATAGACGTCATCGATCAGGACGACGCGGTGCCCGCCAGTGCGCGTCAGACCCTCATTATGTCCCGAAAACGCCCCAACCATATTGCGGGCTCTGCCATCGGCTGACAGTCCAACTTGCTGGCGGGTGCGCTTGACGCGGGTCAGCAATCCATCATCGATCCGGAGACCGGTGATGGCGCTGACCACTTTGGCCAGTTCGGCGGATTGATTGTAGCGGCGTTGAAAGTGCCGCGACCGATGCAGGGGAATTGGGACCAGGATCGGCCGGTCGTGCCAGAACTCATGGCCCGCTGCGGCCATTAACCGCCCGCAAAACAGCGCCAGTTCGGGCCGGTCGCCGTATTTGAGGCGCGACACCAACAGTGCCGCCAAGTCATTATAGATCACGGCAGCCCGCGCCCGCTGAAATGGCGGTGGCTCGGCGATTGCCGCAGCGGACAGGCTGTCGACACCAATCGAGGCGGCAAAAGGAAGGCCGAGAACCGGGCAACGCGGCTCAGTAATTGGGCGGAGTTGGACAAAGCACTGCGCGCACAGGGTATTGTGGCTCAACGTGGGTTCCCCGCAGACTAGACACACAGGCGGATACAATTGGTCCAGCACAATCGAGCCCCAGTGCTGCCCGAGGGCGAGCAACCGGCGGTGCAGCGGCAAGGTTTTGACAAGCTCGTCAGCGCTCTCCATAAGGGCCAATCATGCCAGCAGCCACAGGCCTTGTCGCCCCTTATGCAAAGCCCACCCAAAATCTTTGATCGCGGCCTGATTGCCCACCATCTGGCGCGGCGCTCCCCCGGTGTCGATGATTTTGTGACCCGCCTTGTGCTCAGTGATCTGGCCGAACGGCTGAGCACCATCATGCGCAGCTTTGAGCAGGCCCTGATCCTCGGGCCTGATTCTACGGCTTTGCCCCAGACTGCGCGAACAGGCACAGGCGCATTCAGTTTTGAGCGGGTGGCAACGCTGAGTGACGATAGTGAAGTGCCAAGATTTGCAACGACCGGGTACGACCTGATTGTTTCCATCCTGGACCTGCAGATCGTCAACGATGTGCCCTTATATCTTACCCAATTGGCGCGCCATTTGCGCCCCGATGGGCTCTTGCTGGTGGCTGCGCTCGGCGGCAATACGCTGACCGAACTGCGCGAGGCCTTTCTATCAGCCGATAGCCAGGTCTCGGGTGGGGCGTTTGCGCGAGTGGCCCCGTTCATCCAGGTGCGCGACGGCGGGGCATTGCTGCAACGCGCCGGGCTCGCCCTGCCGGTAGCCGACATCGAAACCCATATCGTGCGGTATGCCGACCCGTTGGCCCTGATGCGGGACATCAAAGCTCTTGGCGGTTCCAATCCCCTGGTCGATCACCCCAAAGGGTTAGCAACAGCGCGCCTGTTGGCAATAATGGCGCAGGCCTATTGCGCGCGCGACGCCGACGCCGATGGCCGGATCCGGGCGACGTTGGAAATTTTGTGGTTTAGCGGTTGGGCTCCCCACCACAGCCAGCAAAAGCCGCTGGCGCCGGGCAGTGCTAAAGTCAGTCTGAAATCCGTCTTGCAGCCACCAGGGGCTAAGCGCGATTAGGGGCCCGCGGCCATGGTGGCTATGGCATTGGCGGCGGCACCCACCCCTGAATCAAACAAGGCGGCCAGATTATTGCCCAGCAGGGTGAAGGTGGCCACCAGGCCCAGGCCCATTATTGCGGCCAGCAGGCCGTATTCGACGGCGGTGGCCGCTGATTCGTCGGCAGCAAATCGTTCTATTTGTGCTCGCAACATGATCCACTCAACTTCGTACTGCCACCATCCGCTACAATAGATCGCACAGCGCCGCGATCAGCGGTTCGTCAGCGGGAGGCATGGGATAGTCTCGCAAGCTTTGGGGCCGCACCCATTTCAGGGCGGCGTGTTCCTTGGCTTGCGGGGTCCCTTGCCATTTCCGACAGGCATAAAGTGGCATCAACAGGTGAAAATTTTCGTAAGAGTGACTGCCAAAACTTACCGGTGCCAGGCACGCGGTCTTGGTAAAAATTCCGAGTTCTTCTTCGAGCTCGCGGATCAGCGCCGCCTCCGGCGTCTCACCCGCCTCGACCTTGCCGCCGGGGAATTCCCACAACCCGGCCAAGGACTTGCCTTCCGGCCGCTGGGCAATCAGCACGCGGCGATCGACATCGACCAAGGCACAGGCGACAACCAGAAGCAGGTTCATTGCGGGGCGATCCAGTAAACGTATTTGTACTGAGGGACGAACCCAAGTGAGGTGTAAAGCGCAACAGCCTTCTCGTTGCCCGCCTCCACCTGCAAGGCCGCAAACCGGGCCTTACTGTGGGCCGCCCAATTGATCGCGGCATGCATGACTGCGCGGCCATAGCCCATGCCGCGATAGTCTATGGCGACCACCACATTGAGCATGATGGCAATGCCATCGGCAATGACGACCAACGCCGCAGCCACCGGTTTGAGGTCTTCGTTATAGACCAGGATCGCCTTGGCCGGCGTGCTCAATCGCGACAAAATTCCGCTCAAAGCCTCGGCCGAGTTTTCGCGTCCGGCCATTTGCGTCTGGCTGGCAAGCCATTGCGGATCGGTCGCCTCGAACAGCTGCGTCCGCGCCGCCACCGGGCGCACCACCTTGCGCAGAGCCATGGCCATGACATGGTTGTGGTCGGACTCCACCCAGCCCTGCGACCGCAGCACCTCTTGTAGTGCCGGACCGGCCAGCGGTGTTGCCCGGAATTGAAACGCCACATTGCGGTCGGCGAACTCTTGGCGCATCGCGGCAAGGCGAGCCTCGATATTGGTCTCGTCTTTGACATCCAGGCTCTGCAGCGAATTGGCCCGACGGCTGTAGCCCTGGGCAAACCGGGCCACCAGGCCACCATCGCGCACTTCTTCATGCGCCGGCCAGGCGGTCAGGGAGGCATTTTCAAGGTCAAGGACGCTGGGAAGGCTAGACATGATCTGCTCGGGGAACGGGGCGCGGAGCAATCAGCTCCGGTAATCGCCGTTGATGGTGATGTAGCCATGGGTGAGATCACAGGTGTAAACCGTGGCCTTGCCCTCGCCCAGGCCGAGAGAAACTGTGAGTTCGAGGTCCTCCCCCTTCATATAGGCGCTGGTGGCTTTTTCGTCGTAGACCACAGCGCGTTGACCGTCCTTGGCCACCAACAGGTCCCCAAACCGGATCGACAGCCTGTCGCGATCGGCGGGCTCGCCGGCCTTGCCGACGGCCATGACCACGCGGCCCCAATTGGCGTCCTCGCCGGCAATCGCGGTCTTGACCAGCGGACTGTCGGCGATCGACTTGGCAATGCGGAAGGCGCTTTCATCACTGACGGCGCCTTCGACATGGATCGACACCTGCTTGGTCGCGCCTTCTCCATCGCGCACCACCTGAATGGCGAGGTCGAACAGGACATCGCGCAACGCCTCGCCAAAAATTTCGGCGCGCGGGTCGTCGAGGCTCTCGATTGCAGCGATCCCGGCCGCCTTGCCGGTGGCAAAGGCCAAAAGCGTATCGGAGGTCGACGTATCGCTATCGACGGTTATGGCGTTAAAGCTGGTCTTGACGTGCTGGCTCAGCAGCCCTTGCAGCGCCTTGGCGCTGATCGGCATGTCGGTGAACACAAAGCTCAGCATCGTCGCCATATCCGGCGCGATCATGCCCGAACCCTTGGCGATGCCGTTGATCTTGATCTCGACGCCATCGATTTCCACCGTGGCGGCCGACAGCTTGGGAAACGTGTCGGTGGTCATTATCGCCCTGGCAGGGTCCATCCACGGACCATCGCTCAAGCGCGTGGCCATGGTGTCGAGTACGCCCGAGAACTTGTTGGCATCGAGCGGTTCCCCGATCACGCCGGTCGAGGCCAGGAACACTTCGGCCGGAGAACAGCCCACTGCCTTGGCAGCGATCGCGGCGGTCTGCTCGACACTGTGCTGGCCCTTAAGGCCGGTGAAGGCATTGGCATTGCCCGAATTGACCACCAGTGCCCGGGCGATGCCGCCTGGCAGGCCAGATTTGCACCAATCCACTGCTGCCGACGAGCATTTCGAGCGCGTGAGAACGCCGGCAATTGCGGTGCCTTCATCAAAGGACACCAGCAACACGTCGGTGCGGTTCTTGTATTTGATCCCCGCTTCGGCCGTCGCAAAACGCACACCGGCAATGGCGGGCAGCTCTGGATAGGTCTTTGGTGCAAGGGGGGAAACCGGATGGGCGGCCATGGGGCAAATCTCGTAAGCGGAAAACCAGCTCCGGTTTGCCCCACAACCATGGCAGACGCAAGACGGTTTAGCCGCGCGCCTTGCAGGCGGGGTTTATCTGGCAACGCCTTTTGACCGGACGGCTGATCACCGACCCAAAGCAATTGCAAAGGGTGGCCAGGCAGATGATCCGGGGGCTGATGGCCCCCGGATCATGAGTTTACTGTGCAGCTGGCGCGTCCGCAGCGGGCGGCGCCAATAGCAGATCAATCGCCGCTTTGACTGCGGGATCAGCAATCTCAATGGTCGCTGCTTCCCGCAGCTTACCGACCAGCCCGATATAGGCCTGCAACTGAACCTGCTGGCGAACCTGATCGAGCACCTGATCGAGAGCGGGAGGGGCGGTCTTGCGGCGCTCAGCGAACTGAATCACATGCCAGCCGAACTGAGTCTGAACCGGCACCGAAAGCTGGCCTGGCTCAGTCAGCGCAAACGCTGCCTCGGCAAATGGGGCAACCATCTGCTGCTTGGAGAAAAAGCCCAGATCGCCGCCATTGTCCTTGCCTGGGTCAATTGACTTGGCCTTGGCAACATCGGCAAACACCGCTCCAGCTGCCAATTCAGCTTCCACCGCTTTGGCTTCTTCTTCAGTAGCGACCAAGATGTGGCTGGCTCGGACTTCGTCTTCGGGCACAAATGTGCTTGCGAACTCATCATACTTGGCCTGAATGGCTTCTGGCGTAATCAGCTTGGCCATTTCAGTGGTCAAAAATGTGCTACGCAAAACCTGCTCACGCAAATAGGCCATTTGTTTGAGGTAGTCTTCACTCTCATCGAGCTTGGCATCAACCGCGGCCTTGGCGGCCAGTTTGGTTTCGATCAGCACATTCAGAACAAACGCCTGGCGTTGTTCGGGGGGAACCTGATCCAATTGCTGGGCAAGGTCCTGAGACGCCAGCGCCACATCAAGCTGGGTAATGATCTCGCCATTGACCGTGGCAAACACCGTATCCGGCGCAGGCGCCGCGGCCACAGCGGGCGCCACGGCGTCCTCAGCGACAACCAAGGGGGCAAGCGCGACGCCGGCCAAGATCAGCGCCACGACGCTGCCTGCCTGCAGCAGGCGTTTTGAAGGGTAAAACATCAGCAGTCACTCCTGGGCCGGCACATGGGGCGCCGTTGTTGCTTGAGGCACGCTCAAGGCGAGCCGGTTCTGTTTCGGACTGGCTGGTCACTGCCGGGTTGGCAGGCGCATTCCATTCCAGCCTCTCAAATAGGATACGCCGGGCGGGACCGCCACCATGCCAGCGGCAGGCCAAGCGCAGCCCGTGAAATCGCGGGCGGGGTTGGTGTGGCCGATTTTGCCGACGTTGACAAGACAGGGGTGCGCTCTTACATCTCCAAAGCTTTTCAAGAGTATGATCGGGAAAGCGGAACCGGGTTTCCGGCAAGATCATGCGACCAACACATTCGGGGCCGCAACGGCTTCACCATCGCGCGGAACTGGCAAGGATCGGGCTTATTTTCGCCTGATGCCCCCGATAGGGAAACGGCCCCTGCGTCGATGACCAAGATAAGGATCTGAACTATGGCACTTGCTGCGCTTGCACGGCGGATATTTGGTTCCCCGTCAGATCGGCACGTCAAGCGGTTCCACCCCAATGTAGCAGCGATCAATGCGCTCGAAGCGGAGTTGGAAAAGCTGTCGGACGAGGCCCTTCGAGCCCGCACCGGTGAGTTCAAGGCCCAACTTGCAAACGGCGCCAAGCTCGATGACCTGATCGTGCCCGCCTTTGCCACGGTGCGTGAAGCGTCCAAGCGCACTTTGGGGATGCGGCATTTCGACGTGCAGCTGATTGGTGGCATGGTGCTGAACGACCGCGCCATCGCCGAAATGCGGACGGGCGAAGGTAAGACCCTTGTCGCGACGCTGGCGGTGTACCTCAATGCTCTGGCCGGAAACGGCGTCCACGTCATTACCGTCAATGATTACCTCGCCCGTCGCGACGCGGCCTGGATGGGCCAGATCTACAATTTCCTTGGCCTGACCTATGGCATTATCGTGCATGGCCTGACCGATGTTGAGCGCAAAGCCGCCTATGCTGCCGACATCACCTATGGCACCAACAATGAGTTCGGCTTCGACTATTTACGCGACAACATGAAGTACACCCGCGCCCAGATGGTGCAGCGCGGTCATGCCTATGGAATTGTCGACGAAGTTGACTCGATCCTGATCGATGAGGCGCGCACGCCGCTGATCATTTCGGGCCCCTCCAACGACCGGTCCGACCTCTATATCAAAATCGATGATCTGATGCCCCTGATCGGGGAGGGCGATTTTGAGCTTGAGGAAAAGCACCGCGCCGCAACCTTTACCGACCAGGGCATTGAAAAGCTTGAAGCGGCGCTGACCGAAAACGGCATGATCAAGACGGGCTCACTCTATGACATTGAAAATGTCGCTTTGGTCCACCACGCCAATTCGGCACTGCGCGCCCACAAACTGTTCTCGATCAACAAGGATTATATTGTCCGCAACGACGAAGTTGTGATCATCGACGAGTTTTCCGGCCGCATGATGCCGGGCCGTCGCTATTCAGAAGGTCTGCACCAGGCCCTGGAAGCCAAGGAACGGGTCAAGATCCAACCCGAAAACCAGACCATGGCCTCGATCACCTTCCAGAACTATTTCCGGCTGTATAAGAAGCTGGCGGGCATGACCGGCACCGCGGTGACCGAAGCCGAAGAATTCGCAGACATCTACAAGCTCGACGTGGTGACTGTGCCCACCAACGTGCCGGTGATGCGTGCCGACGACGAAGACGCAATTTTCCGCACCGCCGCCGAAAAATTTGACGCCATCGCCGAACTGATCAAGCAATGCCAGGAGCGCGGCCAACCCGTGCTGGTGGGCACCACCTCGATCGAGAAATCCGAAATGCTGGCCGAGCTTCTCAAAAAGAAGAATGTCGGTGCCATGAACGTGTTGAATGCCCGCCACCACGAGCAGGAAGCCCATATCGTGGCCGATGCCGGCCTGCCCGGCGCCATCACCATCGCCACCAACATGGCCGGCCGCGGCACCGATATTCAGCTCGGGGGCAATCTGGAAATGCGGATCGAACGCGAAGCTGGTGGCCTCGAAGGGGCCGCGCGCGATGCCAAAATCGCCGAAATCAAATCCACCATAGCAGCCAACAAAGCCAAGGCCATCGCTGCGGGCGGGCTGATGGTGATCGGCACCGAGCGCCACGAAAGCCGTCGTATCGACAATCAGCTGCGTGGCCGTTCCGGCCGCCAGGGCGATCCCGGCCACTCGGCGTTCTTCCTGTCGCTGCAGGACGATCTGATGCGTATTTTCCCGGTCGACAGCATGGATTCCATGCTGGGCAAGCTGGGGCTGGAACAGGGCGAAAGCATTACCCATCCCTGGGTGACCAAGGCTATCGAACGCGCGCAAGGCAAGGTCGAAAGCCGCAACTTCGACATCCGCAAGAATATTTTGAAATACGACGACGTCATGAATGATCAGCGCAAGGTGATCTTTGAGCAGCGCATCGAAATGATGGATGCCGAAGACGTGGCCGAAACCGTCGCCGACATGCGTCACGATGTGGTCGAAGCGATTGTCGCCAAAGCCATTCCACCCCGTTCCTACCCCGAGCAATGGAACGTCGAGCAGTTGGAAGCGGCGGCCAAGACCTACCTTAATGTCACAGCTCCCGTGCAGGATTGGGCTGCCGAAGAGGGCATTGACCAGGAAACGGTCGAAGAGCGCCTGCGTGATATCGCGGACCAGCAGGCAGCCTCCAAGGCGGCTAAATACTCGCCTTCCATCATGCGCCAGGTCGAAAAGTCGATCCTGCTGCAATCCATTGACGGGCTGTGGCGCGAGCATCTGGTGACGCTGGATCATTTGTCCAAAGTGGTTGGCTGGCGCGGCATTGCCCAGCGCGATCCGCTGAACGAATACAAGCAGGAAGCCTACGAGCTATTCCAGGCTTTGCTGACCAATTTGCGCGAACTGGTTACCACCCAGCTCAGCCATATCGAGCTGCAGATCCGGCAGCCAGAGCCCGAGGCACCCGACCTGTCCAAGCTTCGGCAAATTCATATCGATCCGACGTCAGGTGAAAACGACGCCGATACCGGCATTAGCGGCACGCTGCCCGGCCCGGGCTTTGCCACAAGCAGCAGCGAGGGCCCAGCCAGCGATGCCAGCCTGCGCCCGGTTGACCCCAAGCTTCTGGTTGGCATCTCGCGCAACGCCCCCTGCCCGTGCGGCTCCGGCAAGAAGTTCAAGCACTGCCACGGCGCGTTCTGAGCCATAGCAGTTTCAATGTCTTAGCTCTCCGATTGCCCATAGGGACTGCAGAAGCAAATGCAGGTCCTGTGTGTAATTCTAGGCAATGTGGATGAAAGAGCGAACGCAGATCACGACAACACAGTCGCCCTCAAGCGTGAAGGCAACGTGCGCTAGAACGCGCTTCGTATCCTTGTCGGTCAGTACCGGCGCTTGTTTCATGTTCGTCAGCTTTGGATAACAATCCCAACGCAAACAGCATGTTGTCTAATGCGCGCTAGAACAGCCGGAATTGGCGGCGCAGAAACGTCAATGATCTCAGCTGGTTAGCGCCCAACATCATAGGCTGCATATTTTATGATGTTGGCGGCTGCTGAATGGAGCGGCACCGGCGCCAGCGACCCACCTGGTGCCGAACCAAGAAAAAACTGCAATACTGTCCAAGAATGAAAAGCTCGATCGTCTCAGTGCGTCGGTCGCTGTGACCGCGGACAGCATCAGGAGATTTCAAATGGCGAAACAAAAATACCTTTGCATCCAGCGAAGTCAGGTCGGGCAGGCCGCAAAGCGGGAGGCTCCTTCGCCCGCGCAGATGGACCAGATGTATGCCCAGTTCAACGCCTGGCGTGAGACGTTCAAGGACAATATCGTCGACCTTGGCGGCAGACTGAGTGGAACATCGAAGATCGTCCGATCTGACGGCGAGATTGACGGTCCGTCCGTCGAGCTGAAAGAGGTGATCGGCGGCTACATGATCATTATGGCGGACAGCATCGAACAAGCCGTATCCGTGGCACGCCAGTGTCCGGGCGTCATCAGTCCCGGATCGAGCCTTGAGGTTCGAGAGATCAGTATGCCTTGACCTCAGTCAGACTGGTCGAGCATTTCTTTCGCAGAGAATATAGCCGGCTCGTCGCTGTCTTGGCTCGGCGGGTCGGCGTACGTCACATTGCTGCAATCGAGGACGCGGTTCAGTCGGCGCTTATCAAAGCACTGGAGCTCTGGACCGTAGCCGGACTGCCGGACAATCCCTCAGGTTGGCTCTATCGGGTCGCGCACAATGCGTTGCTGGGGGAACTGCGCCAGCAATCGGGTAGAAATCGTATCCTGCGGCAGGCCGCGATTGAGATGGGAAGTGTAGCTGGAGACCCCACTGACGCTTCGCCTGAACAAGCACATGACGACCTGCTGCGAATGCTCTTTGCCTGCTGCGAAGAAGCGATACCGCCAGAGTCGCAACTGGTCGTGGCTCTCAAGACCCTCTGCGGATTTAGCATTCCCGAGATTGCCCAACGATTGTTCATCAGTGAGGCCAATGCCTACAAGCGTCTGGGTCGGGCGCGAGCACATCTTCAAGGACTAAGCCTGCCATTGGCTGACCTCAGCAGCGCGCAACGGGCCGTGCGCGTGCCCAACGTGCACAGGATCATCTACGCGATATTTTCGGAAGGATATCTCTCGTCCAGGGCAGGCTCGGCCATTCGCAAGGACTTGTGCGAAGAAGCGGTGCGGCTCGGCACGCTGCTGGCCGACGATCCACTCGGCCGCGCTCCCGAAACCGCTGCACTTCTAGCTTTGATGCATTTTCATCTGTCGCGCATGTCGGGGCGGGTCGGCGGATCGGGCGGCCTACTTCTGCTTGAAGAGCAGGACCGCACTCTCTGGGACACTGATCGAATTCGAATTGGATTGCAGTGGCTGGCCCGGTCCGCCCATGGCAATCTGTTCTCTCGGTACCACGCAGAAGCGGGGATTGCGGCAGAGCATTGTCTCGCGCCCTCGTTTCGGGAGACCCGCTGGGAGCGCGTGGTCGAGTGCTATGATTTGCTTCAAGACGCCGCCCCATCGCCGATTAACAGACTAAATCGCGCAATCGCAATTGCGGAATGGAAAGGCGCTGCCGCAGGGCTCGCTAGCCTGGACGGCTTCGAGCGCCCAACTGCAACCGGCGTAGCTTTTCTATGGGCTGCAACATTGGCCGATCTTAACCGACGCTGTGGTCGTGCTGAGGAAGCCGACCACTATCGAGACCTAGCGGCAACGTCCGCACCGACGCCAGCCCTTAGGGCGCTATTGGTGAGAAGATTTCAAACGGAAGCGACGTTCTGTTCGCACCGATCTGTGCGATGGTAGGTCATGGCGATATCAGAACGCACCACAGCGGCGCTTTTAGAAGAGATTCGCGCTTGCACTGTCTGCGCGGCGAAACTTGCTTTGGGGCCGCGCCCAATTGTTCAGTTCAGCCCGACCGCTCGAATTGTCATTGTCGGTCAAGCGCCCGGTGCGCGCGTGCACGCGAGCGGTGTCCCCTGGAATGACCCGAGTGGCGACCGGTTGCGCGAGTGGACGGCGCTGTCCCGAGACGAGTTCTATGATCCTGCAAAGGTTGCCCTGGTACCGATGGGCTTTTGCTTTCCAGGAGCCGGGTCGGGCGGCGACCTGCCGCCACGGCCGGAATGCGCGCCGTTGTGGCATGACCGAGTGCTCGCACTACTCCCGGCGGATCGGCTCACGTTGTTGGTTGGTAGCTATGCGCAAAAGCGATATCTGGAATCTGCAAAGCGCACTACTCAGACCGAAGCGATCCGCAGTTTTTCTCTCTACACCCCAAGGCAATTCCCTCTGCCACACCCATCTTGGCGAAGCGGAGGCTGGATGAAGCGTAATCCCTGGTTCGAGTCCGACGTCTTGCCAAACCTCAAGTCTGCGGTTCGCAGCAAATTGCTGGGCTAGGGATCGAAACCCCATCGCTTCAGTGTGCCCCAAACGCGAAGGCACAGGCAAACGATAGGCACGCAAAACTACCACACCCTATCATATTGATTTTGCTACGCAAATTCCATCAGTGTGGCAGTCCAAGCACTGCCACGGCGCGTTGTAGAACTAAGCATTTGCAATAGCTTAGACCTAAGATTGCGCATTGGCACTACATTTGCTGCGGTGTTTTTGTGTGCACCTCTTGGCAAAATCCAGGTAGCGCTGACGCGAATTGACGGCAAAGCTGTGGTCTTTAAGCGAGAAAGCATGGTTCAAGCCTGCATTGGCTTGAACGGTAAATATGTCTATCGCCGTTTCAGAACCACAGCGTTGCTGTAGTAATCAAGGCCGCACACAAATTCGTCCAAAAATTTGAGTTCAGCGCCAGACTGACCGATCACGGACGCCTGCAGCGAAACGATTTCTCTAGCGCGATGCAATCGGAGCCTTGCGGAAGCGGCCCCAGGCGACGAGCAGCGACAGCGCAAGCAGCAAAAGGTTGATTGGAAGTGTCTTCGCGGTCTCTCCTGAAAAGGCATGAACCCCGATTCCGAGCACTTGAATCAAAGCAAAGCCGACCGCCGCAACCGGCGTCAGTAGCGGCATGATGCGCGTTGCTGCCGGCAGGATCATGCCGATCGCCCCAAGAACTTCCACTGCGCCGATGAACAGCACCAGCCACGCCGGTGCCGTTGCTGCCCATTGCCCCACCATGCTCACAAGCGCCGCGGGCGGCGTCATGAGCTTCATGAAACCGGCGGCACCGAAGGCGAGCGCGAGCAAGATCTGCGCCGCCCAAAGTCCGATTGTCCACCAATTGCTGCGGGCTGGGCCACCTGATATTTCGGTCATGAAGTCCTCATTTGGCTATTCGGTGATCAAAGCGATCGCATGGAGCACTCACCGCCACAAGAAGGAACAATATTGATACTAAGCGACCTGCAGGTTTTCGGCTTGGCGCCCGAGCTGTAAAGGCTGTGCTGTTCGCCGATGCCCGGACTAAAGACCGGCAGACGGAAAGCAGGTGGCGAGGCTGATGCGAAGCGCCGCAGGGTCTTTCCAGAGCAGGTAGTCGTCAATCTGCGGTTCAACTTCTTCATTGTAGGCCAGGGCCAGCGACTCCACGTCGCTTTGCTGCCATCCCAGTCGCGCTGCATCCGCTGCCATAGCCTCTTCCAAGGGAGCCAGGTCAGCGAGTGCGGTTGCCTGTTGCTCGGGCGATGCGAACGCGCCCTTATTGACATAATTGGCATAAGCCGCTGCGCACCAGAATGCTTGATCCGCCCCAGGGCTTAGGTCCTGCGCCTTGCCTTGCAGCGTCCCAAAGCACAGCGATGCGACCAAAAAAACCCCGACGCCGGTAACGGTGCGAACACTCATTGGCCGCCCTCCTTGAGCTGAAGCTGTAGACCCTGGACAGCAGCAGGACACTTTCGCAGGTCGATGGCCAATTCAGCGGCCTGCTGGGTCGCCACATAGCGGGCGGTCTTGGGCTGTGTGGACTGGTAGAAATAACTGTCGATGGCCTGAGATTGCTCGAAGCTGAGGCCCTTGGCGAACATTTCGTTGCGGTTCGCGTCGATCAACTCGCCCAGTGCGTCGCGCAGCTTCTGTGCATTGGCCAGACGGGTTGGGTCTGTGAAGACAGCATGCTCATTGATCAGCTGGCCAATGGTCTCGTAGCACAGCGCCGCCGCCCAATGCGCCGATGTCACCCATGGTTCGAGACTTTCGCCGAGGACCACGACTTCATCGCTTGTCGATGACGACATCGCCTCCTGCGACAGCACCATCGACGCTGGCATGGTGAGGACCAGCGCCAAAGTCGCGCCACCGGCAAACCGAACCAAACTTGTCATCAATCGCCTCGCGCAGACGCCCTCCCCGATAGGGCTACAGTTGGCTTTGTTCGTATTTGTGTGTCAAGCCTTCGACGCCTATCAGTTGTGCCCGGCCGAAATGGAAAAGGACGCGACCGAAGCCGCATCCCTCCCCACGTCCTTGCTGTAGCAAGTTTGGGTGAGCGCGACGAGCACGGGGCGCAGGCGTTGGAACGCGAGGCTTCCCGCGAACATGAGCACACCCAGTGCGAGCCATACGCCGCCGATGAAGCGGATATGATTGTCGTGAACAGCGAAGACTGGCGCGTCCGTCACGGTGAGGAAGTTCACCGCGCCGCCCTGCCAACTAAGGGTTTGGATGCCCCCGAGCCCGACATTGAGACCAAGGAAGATGATGGCGGCACCGAAAACTGCGAGTACGCCGCGGAGCAGGTAGTCGGGGTTGGGTTCGAATTGCATTTGGGTCTGCCCTTTATGAGGTTGAGGGATCAGAGGGGAAGCGCAGGCTGGGTGTCGGCATCGGCCGCATCCCGAGGGACAAAACTGCGCGCGGTCGCCGCGACACCGACCTCGAACGGAAACACATCCGACCAAAACCGGCTCCGGAATTTGCTGGCGTCGATGATATAGGGCCGGTCGAACATGAATTGCATCTCGACGCCCTCGCGAACGAACGGGATGAACAGGCCAAGCGGCCTCGCCGCCCAGCCGGGCAGCACCGACAGTTTCAGTGGCACGCCGAGGGCATCTGCGGCGATCTGAAGATGCTGGCGCAATGTCAGGGTCGGGGCGCAGGGAACGTGCCAAGCCTGGCCATAGGCATCGTCGGGCGCATCAAGCAGGGTGATGACGGCGTGGGCATAGTCAGACACATGGGCAACATCGTGAGGCAAGTCGGCGTTGCCAAGAAGGCGCGCCGTCTTGCCTTCGGCAAGAGCTTGCAGCGACGCTGTACCCAGCACCGATTGCACCACGCCGGGCCCGTAGAAATCGGGGGAGCGTACGGCCGCGACGCGGACCCGTCCGGCGGCGTGGGCCGCCTGCCACAGCCGGGTGACCTCGGCGCGCGCTTTGGGCTTGCGGCCAAAGTCGACCGGCGGCAGTTCTTCGGTGAGCGGCCGGTTCTGCGGGCCATAGAGATAGAGGTTGTCGGCAAAAACCAACCGCGCACCCTGGGCCTCGCAGGCGGCAAGCAAATTGGTCATGGCCAGCGGCCAGCCCTTGTCCCAGAGCGCGGATTGGTACGGCAGGCCGAGGGCGCAGATCACGGAGTCGGCGCCGGTAGTGGCCGCGGCGATGGCGGCCGGGTCCATGATATCGGCGGCGACAAAGCCGGCGCCGAGCGGCAGGTCCCTGGGCCGAGAGCGCTGAATGACGCACACCTGGCGGCCAGCGTTCAATAGCTGAGTGACGATCTCGCGGCCGAGGGCGCCATAGCCGACCACGGGTATAGTCCTCGAGGAAAGCTGGGTTTCGGGAGTGGTCACGGTGATCTCCTTGGGCTCGAATCTGGGGAATGGAGGACGTGAAAGCGGAGGGCTCCGGAGGGTCCGGCGCCGTCGGATGGCAGCACGTCCAGGCTGTTTGGGTGGAGTTGGTGGAGGCGTCAGGCCGGCTGGCGGATAGCTCAAGCCGGCTGGCGCTGGCTGCGCAGCACGATGATGCCGAGGATCAAGGTCCAAAGCGCCCAGAGCGTGTAGCTGATCGAGTTGATCATGCCGGTGAGCGGCACCCCGAACGGTTCCAGCATGCCCGAAATCACACCGACGGCGATGAGGATGCCAGTTGCTGCCATGATGCGGTTGGTCTTGAACATCAGTGCGGCGGCAAGAACCGTCCAGATCGCGGTGAAGAAATAGCCCAGGTGCTCGCCGACGCCCATGCCGAGATAGTGGTTGGCGGCATCGAACAGCGCTATGGCCATCGATTTGTCGATCTCGGTAGCGCCAGGCACCACGTACATCGCGGCAAGGCTGGGGACGAGCATGACCCAGCGGAGGAGGCCGAGAGCCTGGACCAGCCCGGCGACCACGCCGGCACCGATCGACAGTGCGGCAAGGAAACTGTCTCGCTTCCACCAATGGAGGCCCGTGGCGATCACGGCCCCGATCATCAGCAGCGAGGCGAACATCATGGCGTACCAATAGAGGTGGAGGTCCACACCGGCGGCGGCGAAGCGGGTCAGCACCTCGCCGGCCGGATGGCGGAGGATATCGGGGTATTCGAAGGTCATCTGCAGGCCGGTGAAGCCGGCCGTGAACAGCAGCGGGACGGCGACCAGCAGGGTGCCAGCGGTACGGGAGATTGGGGTCATTTTGCTAGTCCTTTGAGGTGTGGGGTGAGGAGGCGCCGGAACAGCCGGACGCCCTGGTCCATGTCGGTCTGGCTGAACTCAGCCCCGCCGGTGTTCTTGAAAACGAGCCAGAAATCGCCGACCAGCCAGAGCAACTGGGCTAAGTCGTCCATCGCCTCGGCATCACCGATCGGGTGCAGCACGCCGGCCTCGGAAAACAGCGAGATCAGGAACTTGGTGTTGCCGATGCCCGCGGCGCGGTTGGCGTGGTAGGCCGCCGCCAGTTCTGGATCGTCGTTAAGCAGCAGCGTCAGGTCGCGAAAGAAGAATCGGTAGCGCGCCTGGATGGAAAAGTTGCCGGCCACCATAGTCTCCATCATCTCGATGCTGGGCATGGTGCCCGGCGGCACCGCGTAATTGACCGCCCATTCGCCGGTGATCCGGAAGAACAGCCCGCGCACGATCTCGGCCTTGTTGCGGAAGTGGTAGTAGAGGTTGCCGGGGCTCATCGAGAGCGCCTCGGCGATATGGTTTGTGGTCACGTTCGAGGTGCCGCGTTCGTTGAACAGCGCCAGGGCGGCGTCGAGAATGCGGGTCTTGGTGTCAGGGCTCACAGTCGAAGATCCATTAGAGTTATTGCTCTAAATGGACGAATAGAGCTATAACTCTAATGTGTCAATGGTGACGTGAGATTTTTCTCGAAGCTCGACGCTAGGCTCGCGTGCCGCCGCTGGCGTGCTGGCGCTCGAGAGCCGGTTCAGATAGTGCGCGTCCTTCCTCGAGCGACAATCTCGGTTGACCCACAAGCTGAGGCAAGGCAACCTTCGTGAATCTAGGCAGAAGGTAGGCACTCAAAATCAGTCACACCTATATTATTGATTTTGCAGCACAAATTCCATCAACGTGGCAGTTCAAGCACTGCCACGGCGCGTTCTAGAACTAAGCGTTTTCAATAGCTTAGATATTTAGGTGCCCATAGGGACTGCAGAAGCAAATGCAGTTCCTGTGTGCAATCTTTCTTGCATGCCCGACCACTAGCTCAGGTGAAGCATGTATCTGTGGCGATCGGCGAAGAACTGGTGGGCAATGTGCGCCAGCACCCGCGTAGCGCCCTTCACCGTTGAAACCTGCGCTGAGTTCGCGCTCGACTGCCGTGGATCGCGCGCAGCATCAGATCGCCTACATCGGGCGAACTTGGCCCGTCGCGGGCGAACTCGCTATTGTGGCCCGTCGCAGGACACGGTGTCCCAGAACTCGCGATTGATGTCTGGCAAGATGATCATCGTCTTGACAATGACGTCGACCGGAAACGATTCCACGTCACCGACCGCCAGCACGTAACGCCCCGCGTTGTCAGCGTTGAAGACGCGAATAAAGTAGGTGCCAGCGGCAAAGACCCTGTCGCTCTTGAAATCGGCGCCGATTTCGGGCCCGACCCAGTACCACTTCTTACCAAAACTCTCATACCACGGCCACCAGTCGAACGCCTCGCCATCGGCCGCAACGATCAATTTCTGTTCGGCATCAAGGACATCGAAGGAGAACCGTTGCACTAGCGGGCATTCGCCGATCTTGGGCACCGTGACCCCCGCGTAAAAACGAAAAGGGGCGGTACTGACAATCCTGTAGAAGTGCGGTTGGCCTTCGAGTTTTGCGAATATGGCTTTTGAGACCTCTGGATCCTTCACCTCAAATGGTGCCTCCAAAGTGTAACTTGCGCCCGAGCCAGCCACCGGCTGATGGGCCATTGCCGGCGTCGTTAAGAACAACAGTAGGCAGACAAGACCTCTAACAGTCACGATAACCCTCCTTCGCCCCGACCAGAAAGACGACACCAGTCGATGGAACCGCGTTGCGTCGATGCATTCTACAACGCACCAGACTTGCCGGCCGATCACCCAACCTTGTTGTTCTGGATCACTCAGTGGGCGACACCAATGCAATTGCCATCACGATTGCGAGACCGGGACCATCAGCTCGTTTCGCCGCATGAACCACGGCGTCCATGGTGGATCGTACCGCGCCAATGATGGCTTGCCGGTTGGCGACAGCTTGTGGTGACGCAGAAGCGCTTCGAGTTTTTCGGTTTGGATCGCGACGCGGCCCTCACCCGTCAGGCCCGAGAATTTCAGAACCGCAAACCTGGCTGGCGGCAGTGATTTGAGATGCACGCGCTTGTCATTCGGGGTGGGCAATTCCTCAAGCGCGTATTTGCTGGGCATCGTGAACTGCACTTTCCATTGACCGACATCGCCCGCGAGCGTCACCGGCGCGGTCATGGCAATCTTGCTGCCTTGCACAAGAGACTGCGTAACGGGTGCGGTCATGGCGATCTCGCTCTTGCCGGCGTTTGCGCCAAAAATGTAACCTGCCAAGAGCCGAAAACCCTCGCTTGAGGCGCCTCTACGGTCTCCCCCAACCTCAACTTCCGCGACAATCAGACCCGGATAGTCTCGAACCTCAAAGTCCCCGTCGGCTTTGGCGATTTTGAACTTTGGTTCCTCGATGGCCATGGCTGCGCCTCTCTGCGATCAAAACAGATGTCATTTATGTCGTGTCGCCAGGTCATCAATACAACCGGGAGCAGGCGCTTGTGCGCCCCAGCATCAATCAATCGGCGGCACGAAGGCGCGAGTGCTGTGTTTCCCTCCACCAAATTTGAATGGCTCAATCAACGGTCTGCTCGCTTTGCAGATGCAATCGGCATAGCGCCATTCGGGAATTTAGTCCCGGTCTGACAATTTCGATCCCGCCCGACCAGGGCAGAGTGGTCATGGGACTGGCATCGGCGCCAGCTGCGCAAACCCGCCTTTGGGCCGCCCAAAGCGCCGACTGCCTTTATGTCGACTTAGTGGGGTGGGGCCAACTTGCGATCGCCCCACCAGCAACTCATACCTGCGCCGTTTGGTTCCGGGTCTTCCAGAGAGAGCCCAATATGCCAATCGCGAGGATACCAATCGTGACAGAAAGCGACATGATCGGCGGGATTTTGGCGAGGCCAAGCATATCCGCAACGAAGATCTTCGAGCCAATGAAGATCAGGACTGCGGCAAGCGCATATTTGAGGTAGACGAACCTATCGACCATTGCAGCAAGCGCGAAGTAAAGAGCACGCAGCCCCAGGATCGCAAACACGTTCGAGGTGAGGACAATGTAAGGATCGGTTGTGATCGCAAAGATGGCAGGGATCGAGTCCACGGCGAACAGGAGGTCCGCCAGTTCCACCAGAACCAGCGCCCCAAAGAGTGGGGTCACCAGTAATTTCATCCGACCCGTGGCATCGGGCCGGCGCACGAAGAACTTTTCACCGTGCAGCTCTTTGGTCATGTTCATGCGGCGGTTCATGAACTGCACCACCGGGCTGGCGCTGACGTCATGCTTCTTTTCCGCCGTGAACAGCATCTTGACGCCGGTCAACACGAGAAAAGCTGCGAACAGATAAAGCACCCAGGAGAATTCGGTGACGATTGCCGAGCCCGCCGCGATCATGAGGCCGCGCAGGATCAACACGCCCACAATTCCATAGACGAGCACGCGGTGTTGATAGGCGGCAGGGATTGCAAAGTAGGAAAAGATCATTGCGATGACAAAGATATTGTCCATCGCCAAGCTCTTTTCGACCACGAAACCCGTCAGATACTCGGTGGCCGCCTGAGCGCCCATCCACCACCAGATGACGCCACCAAAGCCGACGCCGATGGCGATGTAGAACGCCGAAAGACCAAGGGATTCTTTGACCCCAATCGCGTGGCTCTTGCGGTGAAGCACGCCAAGGTCAAACGCGAGAAGCAGGCCGACTGCAGCCACGAAGGCCATCCATGTCCATATCGGCTTGCTCAATAGCTCCGCAAACAGAAAGTCCATCTAGCGATACCCCCAGGGACGCATCGCGGCGATGGCATCAAGAGCGTCTTCCTCGGCTGGGTGGCGAACACCGTCTGCCTCAAGCACGGACAGGCAAATGGTGATGATGGCCCTGAATTGCTCCTTTGTAAGCTCGGTCGTGGCGATTTGGGATCTTGCGTGCGCGTGGGCGCTCTGGAAATCAAGCTCGAACGCGTGGGTGTGGGAGGCGATTTCGCGCGCGATGTCGTCCGCCGAAAAACCATGCAGGAGCGGGCTCGCCCGGAACAGCGCGATGACGCGGCGCCGTTCAGTCAGATCGGCATTGCCATCGGCATGAGCGATGATCATCGCAGCCGCAATGGTCGCTTCCATGAATGGCTCAAGCCCCGCGATATCGGCCTCGGCTGCAACATCGAGGCGGCTGAGCTTGGCGCGCAGCTCAACGATGGGCTTGCGGGTAAAGATGTCGAGTGCGGTGTAGCGAAGTCTTGTCATGGCGGAACTCCTCCTTGCCGTTGGATGACAAGGGGCAAATTTTCACCACGCTGCGTGCTGCAAATCGGCCCCTGAGGTGAACCGACATCGTGGGCAAGGTTGCTAAGCCTTACCGCACCAGAGGGGCCCGGATCACATGGCAGAAGTTGGGATCGGGCAGGACGGCGTCAAGGGCCAGCGGCAAGATTTTTACGGTCAGTATCCCATCAAGCGAACTTTGAGCTGCGGACGACGTGAACCGGGGTGTAGAGAACCATCAATCGGTGGGGCTCCAGCAAGGGCTCAAGCAAGGCGATGAAGGCTTCGGCCTTTTCGGTGGCGGTCACCGACATGAACACCATCTTCGATTGCGCCGCCGTGACTGAGTCTTCGCTCCAGCGACCCGCAAAGCCCTCGCCGCCTAACGCCGGCAACAGCGTGTAGCCCGTCAATCCAGCGTCTTTTGCCAGTCGCTGGATTTCGGGAAGCAGCGGTCGATCCAGAAGCACGTCCAGCCTTACTCTATCGAATGCGAGTTTCATGAGCCACCTAGCCATTGCGCGACTGCCGCAAGAAACGGAATGCCGATCACAACATTGAACGGAAATGTGATGCCGAGCGACATGGCCAGATAGAGCCCGGCATCGGCCTCTGGCAAGGCCATGCGCATGGCGGCAGGCACCGCTATGTAGGAGGCGCTCGCCGCAAGGATGCCAAAGGCTGCCGCAGAACCGACGTCAAGGCCCAGCCATGTGGCCGCCGCAACACCGATCACCCCATTCACGACCGGGAAAACCAGCCCCAGCAACACGAGCCTCCAGGTCAGCGACCGTGTTTCTGTGAGCCTGCGCGCCGCAATGAGCCCCATATCGAGCAGGAAAATGCAGAGCGCCCCACGAAACCCTGTCTCAAACACCGGGGCAATGGTGGCAAAGCCGGGTCGCCCGACGACCAAGCCGATTACGAAGCTGCCAATGAGCAACAGCACCGCGCCGTTCAGCAGCGTTTCATGCAAAAGGCTGGAGCCCCCGATGGCCCGCTGCGCGCCCGCTCGGCGAGCCAGGAACAGGCCGGTGACAATGGCTGGTGTCTCCATCAGGGCGAGGACAGCGACCATGAAACCCGCAGGCGCCATTCCCAGGCCCGACAGTACCTCGGACCCTGTGACAAAGGTCACGACACTGACCGAGCCATAATGGGCAGCGACCGCCCCCGCGTTTGTACGATCCAGTCTGCCAAACGTCCTCAACGCCAAAAAGATCGGCAGCGGCAGCAGGAAGCTCAACGTAATTCCAAGCAATGCGGCCAAGAATAGATCCAGAGAAACACCCTGCGATGCAACCTCAACACCACCCTTAAGGCCGATCGCCATCATCAAATATACGGCAAGGCCCTTCGCCAATGCTTCCGGAACGCTCAGGTTTGAGCGAACCAAGGAAGCCAGAACGCCGAGCAAAAAGAACAAGACAACAGGCGATAATAGGGCTGTCACAGCCAAGGTCTCCATCAGCGCCAGAACGCTGTTCATATCACGTCAGCTACAACGTCCGCGCCCCGATACCGACACCTCAACAGATATGTGTTCGGAGAAACGCTGTGCCGCGGAGCATGCCAGAACCCCGCGTTTTCCGTCGCTTAGCGCACAGATTGCACAATGACACCACCGATGCAAAGTTGAATTCCCAAGGCGTCTCGAGGAAAAAGCAAAACGTCGGCGAGTGGAGAGCGAACGCCGATCGACGACGAAATGGCGATCCACCACGGCGCCGGAACGGATCAGGACGACTAAGACATCGCCCTACTGCTTCCCCGCCGCTTTGGTATCGCTCTTGGCGGATGCCTCAGTGCGCCAATTGACTTTGTGCATTGGGAAATAGGTGTGGGTCCAAACCCAGTTCCAGAAGGCAAAATAGAAGGGGTCGTCGTCGGGCCATAACTCGGCCATCCGAGCAAAGTCGGCTTTAAGCTCTTCGGCAGCCTTGGCCCTGTCCTGGACGACCTCGCGGTCCTGGCTTGTGGTGGCGATTTTAGCCTTTGCCAGCGCAGCGGCGACACGGTCAACACAGAGGGCCGGAATGTCGACCAGCGCCACCCCGAGTGAGAGCTGGTATTGCACCTCGCGCACCAAATTGGGACCAGTCAGGTCAATGGTGGCTTTGTTGGGAACACACTGCCAATAGGCGCGAAGCGCCCCGGTTGGATCATTGTCCATGCGGCCATAGGCGATGCCGATTGCCGCGCGCAGCAGAGCTACAAAGCCACTCCCTTTGTGGGTCGCGATAATGTTGTTCATGGCGTAAAAGCACTTGCGTGCATGGGTGGCAGCGCTTTTCCCATGATAGACTTGGGATGTATTTCGGCGCGTGCGCTTGGTGAAATCCTCAAAGGCGCACAACGCCAGATCATCCTCGACCTCGAGCTGGTCGAGCGCAGCGGTCAATTGCAGATCAACATCCATATAGACACCGCCGAAAGTGTAGAGGATTTCATAGCGCAGGACATCGGATGCGGCGGCCGGATGGTAATCTTGCACTTGATCCGCATCAGGTTGGCAAATTCCGGACAGCTGGCTCCAACGAATATGGATTGTACGCCGGCAATGTTGCCGACTGTGATCATACTCCGATCTTCGCCTGATTGTTGACGAAGACGGCTTCACACTTCTTGTTGTGGTCTGCCGTCTCCGCGGCAAATCCACCCGATGACAAGCCTGTGATTGCCACCGCCGCCATGATGCCGGTGAGTGCGAGCTTGAACATGATTGGATCCTCCATCGGTTAGTGGTGCAGCCGGATCAGCGCCTCGCCACGAACTCGTAGACATAGTGGCTGGTTTGTCTAAGCTCCCACCCGACCGGCATGTCGTAGGTGCGTTTCCAGACCCACCAGCTGCACCAGCGGTTCGGACATCTGTTGCGCGGGTACCACAAGGGATACGGGATTTTGAACGAAAGCTTCCGGCCGAGCACGAACCGCTCAACTGGGATGGGCTTCACCAGATATGTGCCGTTGGCGTCACGCGCGTAAATAGCGCTGTTGGTTACCGCCATGCTCTCTTCGATGTTGTTGGTATAGATGCCGAAGAAATCGAGATAGTGCCGAATTTCGCTTGCCGGAAGGCCGTTCGCACTCGGCCATGGGTTGTTATCCAGGAAATTCCCCTCGCTGCCGCCGTCATAGGAGTGGCTGGTGGTTGCCTGCAGGAACGAAAAGTAATTCCGGTAGCGGTTGCGGGCATCCCAGTGCGAGCCGCCCATGGCATCAACGATCGGCATCACCATGCCCGTCGGCGAAACGAAGGGCGTGCAGCCACTCGCGAGGAACGCGAGATCTGGCGGTATGGCGGCGAAATTGTTGTTGCTGATGAAGTTCGCGACGGACCGAAGCAGCCGACCGCCGTTTTCCGAAAAGTCGAAGGCCTTGACGCGGCTGGAAACAACTGCGCCGCTCGGCGTCCGGATCAGTGGAAACACGTGATTGGGATTTCCGCAGGCCGAATTCATCGACGTAACGCCATCGTCGAGACCAGGCAGGAAGTGCTGCATCAGCCCCATAATCTTGCCGCTCGGGTGCCCGCCTGCAACTGTCACCGTCCGAACCGGCGAAGCGTTCACCGCCGGCCCCCAAACATTCTGGGCCACCAACGGCACCAGGTCGCGCAATACGCTAGTGCCCAGAAACTGCGCCGTAGCGGCGGTGCACGCGAAGCCGGGCAGGACGCCGGTAAAGAGTCCGCAGAGCGCCACGCTCGTCGACACTCCAGCGGCAAGGGTCACTGTGGCAAAGCGGGTACCAGCTACCGCTCCTTCAAATGCCACCTGTGCAAATATGCGTCCCGGTATCTGCTTGCCGCCCGGGCCAAAATGCCCTTGTGCTGCCAGGCCCATGGCGCTCGAGACAACCAGCGGACCGGTAGAATGGCTGATGATGATGCAGCCGTTCGAGCAAAACGGCCGCTCGAACTGCTGCGGATAGTTCGGCGGGGTGATGACATTGAGCTTGCTTGGCGACATGGCGAGCTGGATCTGGGTCAGCAGCGCAGCCTGCGCGTACTCGATCGTGTTGCTGGTGGACCACGCCACGAGCAACACGCGGTTGTGCTTCGGGATGTAGAAGGGCACCGAGTTGGGGGTAATCTGCCAGCCGGTATGCGTGCTGTTCGGATTGTCCAGGTCGAAAAGATTCTCGCGGATATGGGGCAGCCAATATTCCCTCGCCTTTTGGCGGAAATACCCGCTCGGGTCGAGATAAGCGGCGATGGTCCCAGGGTCCTGCGGCCCGACCCAGCGCTGGCGCGCGCCAGGCGTATTGGCAATCCAGTCCGTCAGGTTGCTGGGGTCGAAGCCATTCACATAGATAATGTCTCGGCCTTCGAAGGGCTGGTCCGCCTCAAGGAAGCGGGGGCTGTTGCAAGGAACCCTCTTCAGGTCAATCGTGCATGGGCCAAATGCCAACGACGCAATCGTGGTCACGGCGGGCAAGGGGTTGACCAGCAGCTCTCCGGCGAGGTGATGGACGCGGTCGCCTTCGAAGTCCTCGAGGGCGGCTTCGATCTCGATTTCGTCCGCGGTGGGTTCTGTGTTGACCGCCTCCGGAAGCGTGCCGCCAATCGAGGGTTCGCAAGGCAGTTTTTCGTAGAAGGCGTCAGTTGTCGTGTCGAGCTCCGGGAAGAGGTCGGAAACCAGGCCGAGGTTTTCCTGGACAAGGGCCGAAAGCGTGATCTCAGTTGCCCCTGCCGGGATGATGGCATTGCCGTCGGGATCGAGATCGGCTTCCTGGTCGCACAGCGTTTCCGGGTCGATAGGCTCGTCTCCAACCACCGGTTCTTCCTCGGTGCCGGGCTTGGCGGTGTCGGCGATGTCGCCCTCGCCCTTGCACGATTGCGGGTCCTTCACCAGCTCGACATACTTGCCGTTCACCCATCCGGCTTCGGGTTCGCCGCTCAGCACATCGACACTGTACCAGGTGCCGTCCATGCCGGTGATGCGCAGCGGCGTGCCGACCAGTAGGTGGTCAATTTGACCGGCACTCGCCGATGGCTTCTCGCGCAATGTCAGGAAGTCGCCTTGCGTGAGATTGGCGACGCAGGCAAAGGTTTCGTCCGCCGAAACCGGCACTGGCTCGACGTTGACAGCGGTTTCTTCGGTACAGGTCGCCGGATCGTCAACCAGCTCGAGATAGTTGGTGTTCACCCAGCCGCTGCCCGGCCCGCCGTTCAGCACATTCACCTGTGACCAGTTGCCCTCAACGCCTATCACGCGGAGAGGCGAGCCAGTCGCGAGGCGAGCCAGCTCGCTAGAGCGCGAGGAAGGCTTCTCTCGCAGCGTCAGAAAATCACCGGCGGCAAGGTTGGTCACACAAGCGAATTCTTCGCCGGCGCCGACCGGCACCGGCTGTTCCTTGACGGGTGTGGCTTCGTCGCTGGGGTTAACCGCGTCGCCTTTGGCCATCACCTCGGCGCAGGTTGCGGGATCGTCGACGCCTTGGAGCACCCGAGCATCGATCCAGCCGGAGACCTTTGTTGAGTCGATGACTTCGACGTTCACCCAGCCCTCTTCGCTACCGGTGATCCGCAACGCATCGCCCGGTTCAAGCCTGCTCGTCTCCACCGCGTCCTGAGTCGGCTTTTCTCGCAGCAAAGCAAAATTTTCGGGCATCACATCGGCGACACAGGCATACCCCCCAACAAGGATGGGAGCGGCTTGCGCACGAAATGGAGAAAAAAGGGCGAAAAAGATAACCACGGCGACGAAATATTTCATTTCAATCACCAATCAATTATTCTTAGGTCACAAGTATAGCGCTTAATAGCTTCCGATGCAATTCAAAGCCATGCGCCAAGAGGTGTCCACGATGGGCCTAGACGTTACACGTATCGCAATCGGCAACTCTTCTGCTCGCAACGGTATGAAACGCTGGTATTCGCCAAAGGCGCTAAAACTACATTCGCTTGGCAAACGGTCACCACGAAAATCGCCACACCTCAAATACTAAATCTATGCGTCAATTTCATAGTGCGTAACAGTTCAAGCACAGCCACGGCGTGTTCTAAACTATAGCATTTGCAATGGCTTAACGCAGATTTCACAGGGGAATTGCTGATACGAATGTCGTTTGTGGGTGCAATCTTATTTGCATGCCCGACCTCCAGCTGAAAAAGGCAGCGCGAACTGCGTCATGCCGGAAAAATTGGAGCGGGGCGGGCTTGGCCGCGGCCACCGGAGTATCTGGCATCGGCGCGGCTTTGGCCATTTCGGACTTCCCAATGAGACGGGGTCGCACATGGAGAAATCTGTGCCAAAGGCAAAGCTGGAATCGAGCGGACGAGGAACCACCGGATTAAAGCCGACTCATCACCCCAATTGGTTCGGGTAATTGCCGCCCCTGCTCACCTCAACCCAAACGATTGCGGCGTCGGCGCCAGCAAGAACCCATCACAGCAGAGCGGGCCGGGATCCGACCGAACCGCTTTGCTTGATCGCTCAAGACTGAGCGTTACATTTGCTGTGGCGGGAACACCAGCGGCTTGCCGGTTTCGAGCAGGCTCTTGAGCGAGGAGGCGATCTGCGCCCAGCCGTCCGCTACCCCGCCGGGCGCGCGGGCCACGTCATGATGGGTAATGGTGAATTTGACATTCTCACCCACTGGCGTCAGCTCAAATGTGACGTGCGTCGCCTCGTTATTGCCCGCCCAGGCGGCGATAAAAGTGGAAACGATCTTCGTCTTCGGTGAAATTTCGACCACTTTGCCGTCCAGCATGACCCCGCCATCCGGCTGCAAATATTGGAAGGGGCCGCCAACCTCGAGATTGGAATTCAGCCGCGTGCCGAAATAGTAGAGTGCGGTCCTTTCCGGGTTGGTCAGCGCCTCCCACAAAGCGTCCTGAGTGGTCTTAATATAGGTTTCGAGTATGAAATCCGGTTTTCCGGCCATTGTTTGATCTCCTTCCAAGCTGTTCTTGATGTCGAGCGCAAAGCGCGCCAGATTTTTGGCATAAGGCGCCATCCAGCGGTCGGCGACCTCCTGGATCGGCAGGGCATTGAGGTAGTGATACTTGAACCGCCCCTCGCGGCGCGTGATCACCAGCTTCGCCTCTTCAAGCACTTTGAGGTGCTTCATCGCCCCGAACCGGGTCATGGCTTGCCCAGACCTGCCCAAGCTCTGTTCGAGCTCGGTCAAGGTCTGGCCGCCCCTGTCCCGCAGCGTGTCGAGCAGGGCGCGGCGCGTCGGATCGCTAAGTGCTTTGAAAATGGCATCCACGATTTTGACATTAGGTGACTAAATGGTCACATGTCAAGCGGTGCTATGGCAAGCGCCCGTATGCCCGTCCGCCTGATCAATGCCAAACCCGCCGAATTTGGCGATGACGCTGGGCGGGAAGCTGAAAGGCACCTACAAAATACAATCGAGTGCAGGATGAACCGCGCTCGATGGAATTTCGCCGGCATTTCCGAGCGTAAATAGGTCTTGACCTTACTATGGTGGGAAGGTCCATAGGTCTTGCCATCACGGTTCGGCGGGGTGTTCGGGCGTCATGGCTATGCTCCGAAACGGAACGCCCACCAGTCTTTGCATTAATGAGGTTCAACGTGCCCCAACTCGCAGTTTTCGTGACGCTCAAATCCAAGCCGGGAAAGCGCGAGGCCCTGATGGCGCTTTGGCAGGAGCGCGTCCGCAACCACGCCGCTGAAAATCCGCTGGAGACCAGTTATGTTTACGCATTCGACATGCACGACGACACCATCGTCACTGTCACCGAAGTCTTTGAAAGCCTTGATGCCTTCCACCAGAATGCGCGGGCAAAGTGGTTCAAAGACTACATGGGCGAGGTGACCCAGCTTCTCGACGGCGAGCCAACTTATCATATGGCGATACCGCAATGGACCAAACCAAATGGTGGTACTTCCCGCAGCACGAACGCCTTGCCTTCGCAGTCTGCGATGGCGAAGTTCGTCAACCTTCTGCCAGCTGCCGGACCAATCAAAAAGGCTCAGGACTATCTGAAGTTACCGATTGCCATTTCCGTGTGTTTCAAAACCCAGCCTGGAAAACGCGACGCGGTGAAATCGATTTGGGAGCAGCACGTGCGCCAGCGCGCCTCCGAGAATTCGTCCGAAACGGACTATGTCTACGCGTTCGATATGCATGACGACACCACCATCCGGATTGCCGAGGTTTTTGAAACCGCCGATGCCTTCCACCAGATCGCTCATGCGAAATGGTTCAAGAGCTACATGAAGGAGGTGACGGCGCTTCTCGATGGAAAGCCGGAGTACCGTATGGCCACGCCACAGTGGATCAAATAAAGACAACTGGCGGAACGGCCCCAAGCTCGACTGGAACTTAAACACCAAACGAAAGCGGGCGCGGAATGATCCGTGCTCGATGGAGTTTCCGGCTGTCGTCTGTTATTTTATGTGGTCCGCTGTTTGTCGGGGTTGCCGACATCAAGTGAGGAGCCTGAAATGTCAGCGAACGGCGCAATGCCCAACAAAACGGTGATCGTCGTTGGCGCCACCGGGGCAGTAGGTAGAAAAATCTGCAAGGCGTTGCTCGAACAAAATGTCGGCGTGCGCGCGCTGGTCAGGGCTTCCAGCAACAGGGATCCACTCAAGGCGTTAGGCGTCAGTGACTTCGTTGTCGGCGATATGATGGACCCAGCGTCTCTGGCCGCCGCCTTTTCCCAGCATCCTGTTCCCGACGCGGTTATCGCCAGCGCTGCTGGTTACACACGGCATTCCAAAGGCGACACATCCGACACGGACCGCAAAGGCTACGAAAATCTGGTTGATGCCGCTAAAGCCGCCAAAATCGCTCGGTTTGTGCTGATCTCAATCCTCGCGTGTGACCGCGCCACCAGCGTCCCGCACTTCCACAACAAGTACAAGATCGAACAATACCTGGCGCAAAAGGGTCAACCTTTTATCGCACTGCGAGCAGGCGCCTTCTTGGACCAGACACAGGATTTCATAGCTGCCGGCCTAAAGAAGGGCGTTTTGCCAGCCTTCGTTGAGCATGTTCCGTTCGGAATGATCTACACTCCCGACCTCGCACGATACGCAGCAATAGCAGCAACATCTCTTCCGGACACATTTTTGAACCGTTCGATCGACGTTGGTTGGGACAAGGCATATCGAAGCGAGGAGCTTGCTGCAGCTTTCTCACGTGCTCTCAAGCGTCCGATAAAGGGCCAGCCAGGCATTCCACCATTTCTGCTAAAAGTCGTTTTTCCGGTAGCGGGCATCTTTTCCGAAACCGTGCGCGACCTGACCGCAATGATCAGATGGATTGAAGGCGGCGGCTACGTTGCGAGCAGCACGACGGCGCAGATGGACGCATTTGGGCAGGTTCCTACCGGTGACGACGCGGTTCGGCGCTACTGCGAAGACCGCAATCTCATTCAGTGAGTAGGCGCGACCGCTGACGGTCCGAGGCGTGCGCGAAGGCGGACGGACAGAACTTGACGTTACAAGTGAAAACGAGCGCAAAATGACCCGCAGTGGCTAAGGTTGGTTGTCGCAGCGACGCTTATCGCTTCGACACCACCCGCTGCTTTGCCGTCGTCACAGCATTGACGTGGCCATCCACACCACCCGCTGCGCCGTAACGCGCAGTAAGCAGCAGCTTGCCGTCCGTCCCCGGCTCCCACGGATGCTTTGGCAACCCCGCCGGCTGAGGCACGCTGGGGGCGGCACCGGTGAAGCCGCGCAAACACGCCCAAACCGGCATTGGCCTTGCAATCCCACGCCCAGCGGCTAAAGATTCTGATTCTTGGTCAGGGATACCCGGTGTGGGTCAGAATTGGTTCGGAATGCTGGTGCGCCGGTGCTGTCGGCGGGGGTCGATTGCCCTTGCCAGCGCCGGCGTGTTGCTGATTTTGAGCGCACCGATGGTGTTAGCGCAGGATCTCCTCCGATCCACTTATATACTTGGCATCCGCCAGGGATCGCCATTGGCGGGGATTACCGACGGCGTCCGCAATGGCGGCTACGAGTTGGCCGACGGTACCTGGATTTCGTTCGACCCATGGTATCGCAACGACTGGCGCGCTGTGTTCATCGACATGCTAACCCAGACCAGTGACGATTTCGGGATAATGTGGACCCTGGGCACCGGCGAGCGCGGTGAAAAATATGTCATCGACCCCAGCCTTATGCTGGGTTTCATCGCTCAAGTGCACCCAAAACCAAACTCGACGCTATCACTGACCGTCACCACAACTTTCGGTGGCGGTCTGACCGAGCTTCCATGCGTGGCCGACTATGGCGCTATTGGCGGCATACAGACCGTCAACTGTCGCCTTGCCGCCACGGTGATTCCACCTGCAGAAACTTTGCAGTATCTTCTTAAAGGTGATGTAAGCAAATTGAGTGTACGACTGACCTTCGGTGCCAGCTTTTGAGAAAGGTAGCCTGATATGACCAGAATCGGTAAGCCACTTTTAACCTTGCTTGCTGCTTTTATGACGATCAATGCCTTTGTTTCGGGCACGCCTGCGCAGGAATTGCAAACCGTATCACAGGCGATTGCGCCGATAAAACTGCAGCGCACGCCGGTATTTTACAATTGGATGAGTACCGACGTTGCCCTCGCTTGGCGCAATCAGTATTTTGGTCAAGGCACGACCATCACGGTCGTCGACGACTTTTCCAGCGCCAGCAAATTTGCCGGTCGGCTGACCTCGGTCACCCAAACACTTCGCCACGGCCAGTGGACCAGCCTTGAGGCGGGGCTTGTAGCGCCGGGCGCGACAATCCGGACCAAGGATTTTTATGGGTCAAATACTGCAGTAAGCTTGGCCCCAGGCCTCAATATCTTGAACCTGAGCTACGGGATGTACGCCGCCAAGGGCTATTCATCCATTCGGTGGGGGGCCGAAGAGGCCTCAATCATTTCCTATGCGCGCAATGGGCAGGCCATCATCGCCAAGGCGGCTGGCAACGACGCCATCGCGGTCGGCGGCGTTACCTCGGCTGGCAACCAAGACTATTTGAACATCGCCTTGACGGGCACGCCAACGACGATCTTTGCAGGGGCCCTCAACAAGAACGGCACCATCACCGATAAGGCAAGCCTGGCTTCATACTCAAACAGGGCTGGCAGCGACGCGCGGGTTCAGAGCCACTTCCTGGTGGTTGGGGTGACTGGGAACCAAACCGGACTTTATGGAACCTCGTTCGCGGCGCCAGTCATATCAGCCTATGCAGCAGTCATCGGTAGCAAATTCACGACAGCAACACCGACCCAGATCACCAACCAGCTGCTCAACACCGCGCGTACCAACACACTAGTCAACTATAACGCGGCCACTTATGGGCGCGGTGAAGCCTGCTTGTCCTGCGCGCTGGCGCCCATTTCGATCAAATAGCGCCGAGCTAAGGGCATTGCCAGCGACGGAGCAGAGGCGAGAATGGCTCAATGTCCAGCATTCTAAGCACGATGGCTGCATCTTCATGGTTAGATCGCCGTTCAACGCGGCGCCACCCCTTTGATTTCCGCGCCAAACTGCGGTCGGGATCAGGCGGTCGCTAGCCTCGGACTGCCGCAATGCGGTCAGCGACCAGCTCTTGCATACGCCAAAGATGGCGATCGTGAATGCCCATCGCCTCGAGGTGTTTGACGGTGTTGTAGAGGTATTCCGCCATCGAGCCCCATTGTCCGCTCGACTTGGCCAGCGCGTCGGCGATCTGCTCGTCACTCAGGCCGCCGATATGAAGATCGCTGTTGTGGTCGCTGGCAAAGGTAATCGCGCGCAGCGAGCCAGTTTCGGTCTTGACCGTGACCCATGGGCAATAGGGCGGCTCACGACGCAACAATGAGAGCAGGTTTGCCCGCAGACCTTGGCCATCTCCGGCCAGCTCGAAGACGACGCCACGACACTGGCCGCCACGGGCCAGCGACAGCATCAGCCCTGGGTTTTCCGGATTGCCTCGATAGGCGCGGTCCCAACCGAGGCAAAAGGCGCGGTGCCAACCCCGGACTGCACCAGATTGCCTGTCCCCAAATTCCTCCCCCGGTTTCCACATCAGCGAGCCGAAGGCAAACACGAATAACGCGCCCGAGGGCTGGCGCGCCCCCAGAATCGCATCGGCTAGTTGCTCAAAATCCCCATCCGACCGCTGATCCATGGACTCCGGCAAATAGGGGCCTGAATAGGGCTTCACCGTCGACACCAGCGCCGAGGTCAGTTTCATTTCACGCAACGGCCTAGCCACAATTTACTCCGCCTTGGTGACCGTGCCCCAAATGTTGCCGACATAGGCGACACTACAGTCCCTGACGACAGGCTAATCGAGGCGACGCCACCCCGCAACACCAAGGGCACGGATGTGGGAGCGCCTGAGTTGTTCCGTTGCCTGGCCGGCCACCGGGCATTCCTGGCCCTCAGAAGCTCCCCTGGCGGCGCGGTGACGCGGGCAATCTTGGTTTTCAGCTTTGCGGGGGCAAGGGCGGTGGTGGCTGGCCGGCATCGAGCCGGGCGAGGTTTTGTTCAACCCATTTCTCGCCCTGCGCAATTGCCAACACATAGAGGCGGCGAGCCTCGACCAAGTCCTTGGGAACCCCAAAGCCGCGTTCATAGATTTCCCCGAGATTGCCCTGACCCGTCGCATTGCCCAAATCAGCTCCCTTCTGAGCCCAGTACAGCGCCTGGGCAGGATCACGTTTGACCCCGACACCGTCGATATAGTGATAGGCCAAATTGCCGATCGCTTGCGCAAAACCGCTTTCCGCCGCCTTCAATGTCAGCTCAAAAGCCCGCTTGGTGTCCTTGGCAATGCCGTTGCCCAGAGCGAGATCATGGCCAAGATTGGTCATGGCGACGCTGTCGCCGGCAAGAACCCCGGACTCATAGAGCTCAATAGCTCTGGCCTGGTCCTGGCCGACGCCATTGCCCAATTCGTACAGGATCCCCAGTTCGGCATAGGCGTCGGTTGCCCCCAGCGCAATTGCCTGCTCGAACAGCTTGGCGGCGGCTACGCCGTCCTGAGCAACACCACGGCCAACCGCGTAGTTGCGGCCGAGGTTGACAATGCCGTTTTGATCCCCGAGGTCGGCGGCAAGCCGATAATATTCAGTCGCCCTGGCGTCGTCCTTTTCGACCCCCAACCCGTTTTCATAAGTGTAGCCCAAATTATTGTAGGCGCTGGAATAGTCGAGCGCCGCCGCCGCCTCAAACAGCTCAATGGCCCTGGCAAAGTCCTGCTCGACCCCGAACCCTTCTTGCAAATTGTAGGCGAGATTGCTTAGACCCGCTGGCACCCCGGCTGCCGCGGCCTTTTCGAACCAGACCGTTGACTGGTCGGCATCCACTTCGCCCAAATTGCCATAAACATAAAGCAATCCGATCCGAACGGCCGCCTCTGGATCGCCGCCGACATCGGCCTTTTGGTAAAACGCCAGCGCCATCGCGGCGTCCTGAGGAACACCAGTGCCAGTTTCAAAGGCGTGGCCGTATTCGAGCTGGGCTGGCGCAAAACCCCTTTTCGCAGCGCCCTTGAGCAAGCCAATGGCTTTGGCAAGATCGGCCTCGCTGCTCCCATGCTCGACTAAATCGGCGCCAAGAATGGCCATCGCCAGCACATTGTCGGCAGCAGCCGCCGTTTCCAGCAAGGGCCGCGCCGCGTCTGCGCCGCTCTGAAACAGGAGGCGCCCCAGCCATGCCTGGATCGCGGTGGATTGCGGATCGGCGTCCAGAGCCCGCTGACAGATCGGGATGGCTGTCTTTAGGTCTAGCTCCCAGCGTAAGATTCCAGTTTTTTCCTGACCGGTTTCAAACGGGGATGCGGCAACGGCAGCGCAGGCCTGCTCGGTGGCAGTTGCGCCCAGAACCGGCGGCGCAATGGCAAAAGCCATCGACAAAGCGAGTAGGCTCGTGGAGCAAAGCCAAAAAATGGGGCGCATCTGCAGTTCCTTTCGCGGGCAGAAATGGCGATGAACAGACAGCAATTTGGGCGCGGCACGGCTCAAAAACCAGCACGGAGGGCACCGACCCCAGAGGTGCGATTTCGGGCCATCGCGGTCCAGAAGCACCTCACTGGGGGAGTAATTGAACACCCGGAGCAGGCTGGGCGCAAGCCCTTGTGTGGGTCGTCAAGGTGCGAAGGGTTGCACGCACACGACTGTGCCAGCCCAAGCAAGCAGGCCCCAAAGGTTTGGCGAGCGCTGGTTGGCGTGCAAGAATCGTGACCGGCTTTGCAGGGGATGGCACCAGCAACGACATGAGAAGGACAGCAGGCGCTCCCTGCGGGCGCCTCAGCTCCGCATGTCGTCGAGAAATGTCGCCACCAGGCTGGGTTCGACATTGTTCTTAATGAAGGCCTTGCCGATTCCCTCGGTGAGAATGAACGTCAGTGCGCCGCGGGAAACTTTCTTATCCTGCCCAATCGCGGCCATCAATGCAGCGGTCGAGCCAACGCTGCCGGAGATGTGGGACAGCCGCGTCGGCAGACCAGCCCGGTGCAAATGCGCTGCAATCCGACCGGTGTCCTGCGACGGGGCCAGGCCAAGCCGGGCCGAGAAGTCGTGCGCCAACACCATGCCAATGGCCACGCCCTCCCCATGCAGTAACCGGTCCGAATAGCCGGTATCGTGCTCCAATGCGTGGCCAAAGGTATGACCAAGATTGAGCAAGGCCCGAACCCCAAGCTCTTTTTCGTCGGCGATCACCACCGCCGCTTTGGCGGCGCAGCAATGCGCGATCATCTCGGCGGTCAGTGCCGTGTCTCCGGCAAAAATCGCGCCGGCATTTTGCTCGAGCCAAAAAAAGAACGGCTCGTCGGCGATGAGGCCATATTTGACCACCTCGGCATAACCCGCCGCAAACTGCCGCTTGGGCAGCGTCTGCAGCGCCGAAACATCGGCCAGGACGAGTTTTGGCTGATGGAATGCCCCCACCAGGTTTTTGCCATGGGGCGAGTTAATTCCGGTCTTGCCACCCACAGAGCTATCAACCTGAGCCAGGAGTGAGGTTGGTAGCTGCACAAAATCCATGCCCCGCCGAGTAATAGCTGCGGCAAAACCGGCCAAATCGCCGATCACCCCGCCGCCCAGCGCCAACACCAGATCACCGCGCTCCAGACGCGCTGCCAGCAAGGCCTCGACAGCGGTTTGCAAGAGAGCGAACGATTTGGTGGCTTCCCCGGCTGGCAAGACTACTGTGCTGTGGGCAAGGCCTGCCCCGTCAAGCCCGGCCACCAGGCGAGGCAATTGGGTTTTGGCAACATTGGTATCGGTGATAATGCCAAAGCGGCGCCCAGGAAATCGCTGTGCCAGAATAGCGCCGGCCGATTCGAGCAGATGCTCACCGATGATGATGTCATAGGCTCGCTCGCCCAAAGCGACATGAACGACTTTGTTTGTGCTGGCGGCCATCAGCTTCGGTCCTGCTGTTCGAGATAGGCAATGACCGCTTCGATCAAATCTGTCGCGACACTATCCTGAGGCACGTCGCGCGATACAACAGTCACATCGGCCTCTCCATACAGCGGATAGCGGTCATCGATCAGCTTTTGTAGCGTTGCCCGGGGGTTTTCGGTCTTGAGCAGGGGCCGGTTGGACCGCCGCGAAACCCGGGCGAACAGCAGATCAAAATCTGCCTTGATCCACACCGATACCGCCTCGGCCTTGACCAAAGCCCGCGTCTCCGCACTGACAAAGGCGCCGCCGCCGGTTGCGACAACCACATCGGTTTCCTTGAGCACACGCGCAATGACGCGGGTTTCCCCGGTTCGGAATTCTGCCTCGCCACGCACCTGGAAAATCTCGGGGATTTCCATTTGCGCGGCTTTTTCGATTTCCTCGTCGCTGTCCAGAAACGCGCGCCCAAGTCGGGCGGCGAGGCGACGACCGACTGTGGTCTTACCGGCCCCCATCATGCCAACCAGGACCAGCGGCCGTCCGGCCAAAAGCGCGAGCAGATGATCGGTGCGCTCACTGCGCGGTGTTGCATCGGTGCGGGTCACGCAACGCTCCTGAAACTCTTGGCCGTATCAAGCCGCCACCGCTGTCGATGTCAAGCAGTCGCCGTTACTGCATTGGGGCAAAGCGCACCTACCAGATTGCAACCATTTGCCGCTATAGTGATTCAACTTTGACCTATCGGATAACGCGCCAGCAATGCCATCCCTCATCCGCCTCGTGATTACGCTGCTGTTTTTGGCCGGTCTCGTCTATGGCGGGATGGTGGCGCTGGTGATTTACGTCCAGCCCAAGCAAAAAGAAGTGACAATCCGCATTCCGGCCGCTGATCTGCTCAAATCCAGCGATCGCAGCGCCGCCGGGCCGGTGGTAGACCCGGCGCCAAAGCCAAGCGCAACGCCGGTTGAACCGATAGCCCCAGGCGCTGCCAGCGATACCCCCGAATGAGCGGTGATGCGCATTTGATCGACGCTTTTCTAGAGATGATGAGCGCCGAGCGGGGCGCGGCAGCCAATACCATTAACGCCTATCGGCGCGATTTGCTCGACTACCGGGCCTTTCTAAACAGCGTCAAAAGCGACTTCCTGGCCTGTGATCGCCACCATCTCAGCCGGTTTATGGACAGCCTGAAGTCAGAAGGCCTATCCGCCGCATCGAGCGCTCGGCGACTGTCGGCGATCCGGCAGTTCCATAAGTTTTTGTGCGCCGATGCTATTCGAGCCGATGATCCAACCCGGATCATCGCCAGCCCAAAAACCCGTCGGGCGCTGCCAAAAGTGTTATCGATTGCCGAAGTTGACCGCTTGCTGGTGATGGCCGAAGCCGAGGCCAATGCCGATGTTTCAAAGGCCAAGCAGGCCGCGGCCCTGCGGCTCTACGTATTGCTCGAATTGGTCTATGCCACCGGCATGAGGGTGTCCGAACTCGTCTGTCTGAAGCGCTCGGCCGTGATGCGCGAGGCCAGCTATTTAACTGTGCTGGGCAAAGGCAACAAGGAACGCATCGTGCCGGTCAATGACCGCACTCGCGACGCCGTGCGCACCTATCTCAAGACATTGGAGCCAGGCCCCTTCCTGTTTCCAGCCAGCGGGGAGGATGGGCATCTGTCCCGTCAACTGTTTGCACGCGATTTGAAGGCCCTGGCCGGACGAAGCGGCATCAGTGCCAGCCGGATGAGCCCGCATGTTTTGCGCCACGCTTTTGCCAGCCATCTGCTCGCGGGAGGCGCCGACCTGCGGATCGTTCAAACACTCCTGGGTCATGCTGACATTTCCACCACGCAGATTTACACCCATGTCCTGGACGAAAAGCTGAGAACGCTGGTGGAAACCCACCACCCTTTTGCCGACCCATCACCGCCATCAGGGGATGCGTCTTGACACAAGGTTGCGTCGCCGCCACTTTCCGGCCACTTTAGAGCGTAAGAGCAGCGGCCACTTTGTTGGGTCGCCGCAACGACCCCAAACGGGCAGGTGGGATGCAGTCTTATCTCGATTTTGAAAAGCCGGTCGCCGACCTCGAAGGCAAGATTGCCGAACTGAAGTCCCTTGCGGCTTCGGATCACGCTGTCAGCATTGACGAAGAGGTCAACCGTCTGTCCAGCCGCGCCGACGAGGCGCTGGTCGATATCTACAAGCGCCTGACACCATGGCAGAAGACCCAGGTGGCACGCCATCCGCAGCGACCGCACTTTTCGGACTATATCAAGGGCTTGATCACCGAATGGTCGCCACTGGCCGGCGATCGCAAATTTGCTGAGGATTCAGCCATACAGGCCGGCCTTGGGCGCTTTAATGGCCACCCTGTCGCGGTGATCGGCCAGGAAAAGGGCAATTCGACCGAAACCCGCCTCAAGCACAATTTTGGCATGGCCCGCCCCGAAGGCTACCGCAAGGCCGTACGGGTCATGGATATGGCCGACCGCTTCAACATCCCGGTGATTTCGCTCGTCGACACTGCGGGGGCCTATCCAGGCATCGGCGCCGAGGAGCGCGGCCAGGCCGAAGCCATTGCCCGCTCGACTGAAAAAAGCCTGGAACTTGGCGTTCCCAATCTGGCAATTGTTATTGGGGAAGGCGGTTCCGGCGGCGCTATCGCCATTGCCACGGCCAATCGGGTGCTGATGCTTGAGCACGCCATTTACTCGGTGATTTCCCCTGAAGGGGGCGCCTCGATCCTGTGGCGCGACGCGGCCAAAGCTCAGGACGCCGCCACCAGTATGAAAATCACCTCAGCCGATTTGTTGGCGTTTGGGGTCATCGACGGCATTATTGCCGAGCCAACCGGGGGTGCTCACCGGCACCCGGAAACCATTATGGCCAACACCAGAGCGGCCATTGCCAGCTTTCTCGACGATTTTGTTGGCAAGAGCCGTTTGGAAACGCGGGAGCACCGGCGTGAGAAGTTCCTCGCCATCGGCTCATCGCTGCTCTGAACACCACTGAGTTCACGTTAATTTGGCCAGAAATGGCCTAGCCTTCTAGCGTCGGTAACCGTTGTTTCACCCGCCGCTGTCACCATGCCCTCGCCTCATGGGCGCTGCAAAACTTGCCTTTAACCGACTTGGATCGCCACCAATTGAATTTTTTCTGGCTGCGCAACATCTGCTCCATCTTTATCCTGTCCTGGATCGCGCTGAACCTGGCGGCGTGCGGTGGCTTCGTCAAAGGGGACAATCGGCACAACCAGCCTTTGTCGAGCGTTATCGAAGCGGGCTTGCGCAATATCGGATCCAGCCCCGGCGAAGCCATGGTGGTGCGCATGTTCAAACAGGAGCAGCAGCTCGAAATCTGGAAACGCTCCAGTTCGGGGGCATATCGGCTGTTCAAAACCTATGAAATCTGCGCCTTTTCGGGCGACCTTGGTCCAAAAATCAAGGAAGGCGATCGCCAGAGCCCGGAGGGTTTTTACACCATTACCCCGGGCCTCATGAACCCGAAGTCCAACTATTATCTGGCGTTCAACACCGGATTTCCCAACAAGTTCGACCGCGCCTGGGGCCGCTATGGCTCCAATTTGATGGTGCATGGCGATTGTTCATCGCGCGGTTGTTATGCCATGACCGATGCTGGCATTGCCGAGATTTACGCGCTTGCCCGCGAAAGCTTCCGCGGTGGCAATCCGAGTTTCCAGCTGCAGATCTTTCCGTTCAAAATGACGGCCGAGAACCTGGCCAAGCAATCATCCAGTCCCAATCTTGGTTTTTGGAAGGATATCAAGGAAGGCTATGACCTGTTCGAATTGAACAAGGTGCCACCGGTTTGGGACGTCTGCGAAAAGCAATATATTTTCAATGCCAATGCCAGTGGGCCGCTCGACGCCCAAGGCGCCTGCCCTGCCGTGAACCGGGATCAGACATTGCTAGCCAAGCAAGCCGCGGACGAGGCGGCATTTGCGGCTGCAGTGGAAACCCTGCAACAGCGCCAAGAACGCGAGGCCGCCGAAGCCCAGCGGGTCGCCGCGGGTGAAGCCGCCGCCAAAGCGCGCGGCCAAGCCATCACCGGCACCATTTCTGGCCTGTTTGGAGGGCTGTTCGGCGGCGGTCAGGACAAGGTACAGCCAGTGATGTCCGGCAAGAAGCCGCCAATACCGTTTCCGCGCTTGAATCGCATTCGCTAGACACCATCTTGTGCTTGCCCCGGTTCCGGAACCGGGCGCCGTTGATAGGGCAACACCTTGAGACCACCGCACAATTGGGTCTGGCCGCTCGCGCTGATAAGCGCCATTTCCATCGGCGTCGGCATGCTGGTTGCAGTGCTGGTGCAAAAGCAAAGCGAGCCGATGTCGCCTGAGCGCATAGTTTTTGACCGCCGCGAACTCGTGGCCGATTTGACCAGGGCAGGTTTTGCCCTTGGCGACCCCGCCTTTATCCGCATCTTTAAGCGCGAGCGGCGGCTCGAAATCTGGCTGCAGCCCAGTGGGGCCGATTTTGTCAAGTTTCGGGACTATGCGATCTGCAATTTTTCCGGGGAACTCGGCCCCAAGCTCAAAGAAGGCGACCGGCAAAGCCCCGAAGGCTTCTATCGCGTGGGGCGAAAACAGCTCAATCCCAATTCCCGCCATCATCTGGCGTTCAATCTTGGCTTTCCCAACGCCTTCGATCAGTCCCTGGGCCGCACGGGTTCGGCCTTGATGGTTCATGGGGGCTGCACTTCGGTGGGCTGTTATGCAATGACTGATGAGAAGATCGACGAGATTTACGCTATTGTCGAAGCCAGTCTGGTGGCCGGACAGGATGGGGTGGACGTCCATGCCTTCCCATTTGTTTTGGGCATGGACGCATTGGCCGCTATGGAATCAAGCCCTTGGGCGGGGTTTTGGGCCAATCTAAAGCAGGGCTTTGACCTGTTCGAAACCACCAAGGTGCCGCCAAAGGTCGGCGTCTGCAATGGAGACTATCGCTTTGGAGCAGAATTGGGCGGTGCCGGGTGTTTCGAGATTGGATACTGGCGCGTATGAACGCAACAAACCGGAACGGATCGGTGGGCAGCGATTGACGGTCATCGCCGGGTTATTGGCCATTGTCGCACTGGCCGCCAGTGTTTGGGTTTATGCAAGCGCGCAGCGGGAAATCCTGCGGCTAGCAACCGAGGTGGCACAATTGCGCCTCAGCGTTGACCTATACCGCGGCCAGCAACCCCAAACAGGGGCGAGCAGCGAAACATACTCGGGTAGTAGCGAGATTTTGAACCTTCGAAACCGGCTGGCGATTTTGGAAGACGCTTGGCGCAGCCAGACCCAGCCCGTAGGCGGCCAAGCAATTGCCGGGCCTGCGATCACCACGTCCACCACTGCTGCGGCCCCGAGCGGGCCGCTCAGCGACTGCATACCAGAGGGCACGCGGTTCCTGGTCACTTCGGGGGATAGCTATCCGATCTGCGGCACCACTGGGGTGGTCGACGTCGCTGCGGTGGGGACCGCAGACGTCAGCTTTGCCGACGGAACGATCGTTGCAGCCGGCGGCAATGCAATTTTATCGCCCACCAGTTGCAGTTTAGCCGTGATTAGCGCGGGCGCAGACGGTATGACCGGCTATGCCGAGCTGCGCGTTAGCTGTTAGATCCGGTGGGGCAGCTCAAACGGGCCTTCTGGCGCCAAGACTTCGATCGCAAGGGCGTGAACCCGTCCTTTGAGTTCGGCGTCAAGCACACTCATCACATCCCGGTGTTGCGTGATCCGCGACTTACCGGCAAGATGACGAGTCGCTATTCTGACACGAAAGTGGGTTTCCCCACCTTCCTGCCAACCGGCATGACCGTGATGCTGGCTCGATTCGTCGATCACATCGAGGTAATTGGGCATGAAGGACTGGGTTAGCTTGTCGAAAATGGTGTCGCGAACTGACATCGTTTCTCGTTGGTTGGTTGATTGATCTCTAGTAGTTAGGCGCAATGAAATTGGAATCCAAGCTCTTCGACACCATCCGCATTCGCTCCCGCCGCGAGGAAAAGCCCGCGCCGGTTGAAAATCCATGCGAATGGGAAGGCTGCGACAAGCCCGGAACGCACAAGGCGCCCAAGGGACATCGCAACGAGGGACAGTACCATAATTTCTGTCTTCAGCACGTTCGTCACTACAACACCGCCTTCAACTTCTTTGCCGGGATGGACAAGGACGATCTCAACGAGGCGCTGCACGCACCACCCAAGCCCGAAGCCCGTTCGACTTTTGCCACCGGCCAAGCCGGCGCGCAGCGTTCGAGCACGGCCAAAACCGCAGGGCTGCGAGCGGGCGACAAATATGGTGATCCGTTTGGCGTATTCGCCAAATATCGCCATCGACAGGCCCAAAAGCCGGCCGACGAACGCGTCAAGCCGCTCCACGAACAGGACCGTCGCGCGCTAGAGGCGCTCGGCATTCTTGGCCAGGCCAAGTCGGACGAGATCAAAAAAGCCTATAAGGCACTGGTCAAAATCCATCATCCAGATGCTAATGGTGGCGACAAATCCTCCGAAGATCGGCTTCGCGCCATCATCGCTGCCTATTCGCACCTCAAAAAGGCCGGCTTCGTCCTGCGCTGATTGGACGACCTGCCGCCTACCCGCCCGCACGCAATGCTGCTATAGAGCGCGCGATAATGTTGACCGCCCCAAGTTTTTCCGCTGCGAGCCCGCTAAATGAGTGACTATACCAATTTACCTGACACCGACTACAAGGCCCGGGACCTATTCGGCATCGATACCGACATGGTTGTCAGAGGCTATGCAGAACGCACAAGCCACGTGCCGCCGATTGACCCGGATTATCTGTTTGATCGCAATACCACGCTGGCAATTCTAGCCGGTTTTGCCTTCAACCGACGCGTCATGGTGCAGGGCTATCACGGCACCGGCAAATCCACCCATATCGAGCAGGTCGCAGCGCGGCTGAACTGGCCGATGGTCCGGGTCAATTTGGACAGCCATGTGTCGCGGATCGATTTGGTCGGTAAAGACGCTATCGTGCTCAAGGACGGCAAGCAGATCACCGAATTCCGCGACGGTATCCTGCCCTGGGCCGTGCAAAACAATGTTGCCCTGGTGTTTGACGAATACGACGCCGGTCGCCCCGATGTGATGTTTGTGATCCAGCGCGTGCTCGAGGTCGCTGGACGCCTGACCTTGCTTGACCAAAACCGCGTGATCGTCCCGCACCCCGCATTCCGGCTGTTTTCGACCACCAATACGATTGGGCTGGGCGATACGTCCGGCCTCTACCACGGCACCCAGCAGATCAACCAAGGTCAGATGGACCGTTGGAGCCTGGTGACGACACTGAACTATCTGCCCCATGACAAAGAAGTTGGCATCGTTTTGGCCAAAAATAAAACTTATGCCGAAACCGACAAAGGTCGCAAGCTGGTGTCCAACATGGTGCGGATGGCTGACCTGACCCGCTCGGCCTTTATTAATGGCGATTTGTCGACGGTGATGAGCCCGCGTACTGTCATTACCTGGGCCGAGAACGCCGTGATTTTCGGTGGCGACATCGGGTTTGCTTTCCGCCTGACCTTTCTTAACAAATGCGATGAACTTGAACGCCCCGTGGTGGCTGAGTTCTATCAGCGTGTGTTTGGCGAGGACTTGCCGGAGAGCTCCGCCAATTTGGCGGTCACGGCCTAAGGAGCACGGCCCGCAACGCTGGCCAGCGACCTCCGGTAACCGGCGGAGGTCGACCCATTGAGCCGGATGAGGGGGCCTATCGTCCTGGCCACATTATTTGAATTGATCGAACCATGGCACACCCGCCGCGCAACAAAGCCAACAAGCCCGACCAGACCCAGGTGTTCAAATCCGCCATGGGGGCGACGGTTCGGGCGATCGGCGGCAAAGCTGATCTGGAAGTCACCTTCACCGCTGACCGACCAATGCTGACCGCGGACAAGGCGCGCTTGGCCAATTTGCCCCGCTTGCCGACCCGGCGCGACATTGCAATTGCGCGGGGCCAGGGCGACGCCATGGCGATGCGGCTGGCCAGCCATGACCCCGACACGCACCGCAAGCGCTCCCCGATTGACCCGGCGGCACGGGCGGCTTTTGACGCGCTGGAGCAAGCCCGCGTCGAGGCTCTTGGATGCGTTCGAATGCCCGGCATGGTCGGCAATATCGGAGAAATGCTGGAGGATCGGCTTTTTCGGGCTAATTTTGCCGAGGTTTCAGACCGTAGCGACGCCCCAATTGCAGAAGCACTGGGCCTGTTGCTGCGTGAAAAACTGGCGGGGGTCGGAGTGCCTCCGTCTGGACATGCACTGGTCAATTTGTGGCGCGACGATATCGAGGCCAAGGGCGCAAACTCGCTCGCCCAATTGCTGACACGGTTCGAAAATCAGGACGAGTTTTCCAGGGCCGCCAAGGCGCTGTTGCGGGACCTCAACCTTCTGCCCGAAAGCGAGATGGAGGATCCCGACGCCAGCGACGAAGACAATGGCGACGATCAGGATCCCGACCAGGCCGATGGGACTGACCAGAACCCTGAGCAGGGTGAGGGGGAATCCGACCAATCCGACGCCGAGCAGGACGAAAGCGCCGGCGAGAGCGAAGAAACCGGCGATGTTGACGGCGTCGACAGCGATATGGCCGATAGCGACGATGATGACAGCACCGATTCCGGCGACGACGCCCCGATGCCCCCGCCAGCGGGTAAACCGAACGAGGCGCAGACCAACCAGTTTGCCTACAAGATTTTCACGCAAAAGTTCGACGAGATCGTCAAGGCCAGCGAATTATGCCCGCCCGAAGAGCTCGACCAATTGCGCGCCCTGCTCGACAAGCAATTGGAAAACCTGGCGGGGGCAGTGGCGCGGCTGGCCAACAAGTTGCAACGTCGCCTGATGGCCAAGCAGAGCCGCTCCTGGCAGTTCGATCTTGAGGAAGGGCTGCTCGATACCGCTCGGTTAACCCGCGTCGTGACCGACCCGATGCAGGCGCTCAGCTTCAAGGTTGAGAACGACACCGACTTCCGCGACACCATCGTGACGCTGCTGATCGACAATTCCGGCTCCATGCGTGGTCGCCCCATCACCATTGCGGCGATCTGCGGCGACATTTTGGCCCGTACCCTGGAACGTTGTGGGGTCAAAGTTGAAATCCTGGGCTTCACCACGCGCGCCTGGAAGGGCGGCAAGAGCCGCGAAGCCTGGCTCGAGGCCGGTCGCCCCGGCGCGCCCGGCCGGGTCAACGATGTACGTCACATCATCTACAAGGCGGCAGAAGAACCCTGGCGCCATGCCCGGCGCAATCTCGGCCTGATGATGCGTGAGGGACTGCTCAAGGAAAACATCGATGGCGAGGCGCTTGAATGGGCCCGCAAACGCTTGATGGGGCGGCCCGAAAGCCGACGCATCCTGATGGTGATTTCCGACGGCGCACCGGTGGATGACTCCACCCAGTCCGTCAATGCCGGCAATTATCTGGAGGCCCATTTGCGGCAGGTGATTGAAGACATCGAAACCCGTTCGCCAATCCAATTAGTCGCTGTTGGTATCGGCCATGACGTGACGCGCTACTACCGGCGCGCTGTGACCCTTTTGGATGCCGAGGAACTGGGCGGCGCCCTGACCGACGAATTGGCGGCGCTGTTTGATGAACAAACCCCGGCAATGGGGCGTCGGGGCCGCCGCTGATGCGGGCCCTCCCTTTTATTGCCGCCTTGGTTGGCAGCCTTGTGGCACCCATGGCGGTCGTTCTGGCCAACCCGTTGACGGTTGGCGCCGTTCAGGTGACCCAATTCGCCGGCGCTGACATCGGTGAACAGGTCGGCGCCCTGATCTGGCGCGGCGGCATTGTTATGGCCAGCCAGGACGATAGTTTTGGCGGCCTTTCAGGGATGGCCTTTACCGGCGAGGACCAGCACCTGGTGTTCGTCTCGGATCGGGGCAGTTTTGTCTCTGGCCAACTGATTTATGATGAAGAAACGCGGCTATTTGGGTTCATCGGCGTCAATAGCGAACCGATCCAGAACTCCAAAGGCGCGCCACTGCCGCGCCAGTTTAGCCGCGACGCCGAGGCTATTGCCACTGTATGGCGCGATGATGTGCCGAAAGCAGTGCGGGTTGGCTTTGAACACCTGACCCGCGTGGCCGACTTCGCACTGAGCGGGCCCGCAGCCGGTGGACCTGCCCAAGAGGTGACCATCCCGGAATTTCTGACCCACACCCGCACCAACGAGTCGCTTGAAGCCGTCTGTATCGCCCCACCCAATTCCCCCATTGCCGGATCAACACTGCTGTTGACCGAGGGTCTGATCGACGACGATGGTCAGCATGTGGCCTGGCTCTTGGGCCAAAACGACAGAGGCGCCTTAAGCTACCAGTCCAGTCCCGATATCAACCCGACAGACTGTGCCTTTCTGCCCAATGGCGATCTGCTGGTGTTGGAACGGGGCGTGGCGTTTTTGAGCTTCACCATGACGCTGCGCCGAATTGCCGCCGCCGAGGTGCGCCCAGACAATTTGATGACCGGCGACGTGTTGTTGCAGACCAGCAGCGGCGATATCGACAACATGGAAGCGGTCGCTGTGCACACCGCCCCCGATGGGGAGGTCCGCATCATTTTGGGCTCGGATAACAACTTCAATGACTGGCAGCGCAATCTGCTGTTGGAATTCGCGCTGCCCGACGCGACGGTCCAATGACCATCGCGGTTTGCGAGGGATTCGATCCCGGACCCCGCGCACGCCGACCGCGTTGAAATCCCTGCGGGTCGGGAGCCCGGACACCCGTGAACAGCCCGGTGAGCTGGCCTATGCCGCAACCGGTCCGTTGGACCGCGTCAGCGACCCCATCAATAGTCGGTAGGGCACCAGCAAGACCAACCCGCACAGCAGTTTGACAGCAAAGTCCCCGCTCGCCAGCGATGTCCACAAGGGCACTTCGCTACCGATGCCCAGCCACGGCGCGCCAAAACCAAGCGATCCGTCCTGATGGCCAAAGAGCAGGTCAATGCCGACAAAAGCAGGAGCAAATGCCAGCGAGAAAAAGATCAGCGTGTCGAGCGCCGAGCCAACCAAGGTGCCAATAAAGGGTGGCACGAACCAAATCCAATTGCGCAAGCGCTGGAACAGCGAAATATCCAGCAATTGCCCAACCAGGAATGCTGCGCCCGAAGCGATGGCAATGCGTGGGGTTGCCAAATAGGCCGACAGCACCAGACCGAGCGCAAACCCGACCAGCACCACCAGGCGGGCCATGCGAGGCCCTTCATGCCGGTTGATCAGGTCCGACACCAGAAAGGCAAAGGGAAAGGTAAACGCACCCCAGGTCAGCAGATCGGCCAGGTTGACGGGTCCAAGCTGAACAGGCACCGGGATTTGCACGAGAAAATTGGACGCCGTAACAACGACGACCATGGCAAGAACGCCCACACCGAAGCGGGGCGTCAACAAACGAGTAAGCATCACAATGCACCTCTATAAGGCCGCCAGCCGGCATTTGACCGGAGCGGCAGGGATTTGGTCAAACCATCAGCACCATGCTGATTGCCAGCCAAAGAAAAACCGCGCAGACCGTTTTGGACCTGCGCGGCAAATAATATATTGGAAACGAACTCAGGCGGCTATCGTCGCCCGGATTTCCTTCTTGATGCCCAGCGCCAGTGGCGACAGATCCGCATCACTCTGCTTGAGCAGGAATGCATCAAGCCCACCGCGGTGCTCGACAGTGCGCAGCGCAGCCGCGCTGACCCGCAGCTTGACCGGGCGCGACAGCGCATCCGATAGCAGCGTCACGTTTACAAGGTTTGGTAGAAAGCGACGACGGGTACGATTGAGCGCATGGCTCACATTGTTGCCGGTCATAACGCCCTTGCCGGTCAATTCACAACGCCGTGCCATGGTCATATCCTGTTTGCATAAACCGGTCATTTGCGGGGATCGAGCCCCGCATTGGGCCAGTCTTGTCCTGAAATCTGCGCGGTAAATAGCCAAAACGCCCGCCCACGTCAAGCACAAGCGGGCTTCAAACAGCCGCGAACGCCTTGCATGGACCAGTTTCTAACGGCACTTTTGCATGAATTGTGATTCGTTTGGGCCGCAACCGGCCAATAGCGCTGAAAGATGGTGTGCCGTGACCCTTGCCCGCACGTTAAGTGCCTCCGGCCTGGCTGGCTTTGTGGCGATCGCGGGCATGAGCTGTGCGCTCGCCCAGGATATTGCCAAGACCGCGAATTATGTCGTCAGTCTTGGCGGCATCAACATCGCCAATGTCGCAGTTGATCTGACCGATGACGGCGACAAATATGGTCTTGATCTCACCGCCACCGTCGCCGGGCTCGCCAATATGGTGGCCAGCGGCAGCGCCAAGATCACCGCCAGCGGCCATTTGGCCGGATCGAACCTGACAACCGAAGAGTTCGACCTTGAAACCAAGGCAAACGGCGAAACCTTCACGGTCGATGTGTCCTATGCCAACCACAATGTTTCAGCGTTCCGGGTCGATCCGCCGCTGGTCGACAATTACGACCGCATCCCGATCGAACGTAGCCATCTGAGCAATGTCGGGGACATGCTGACATCCTTCGTGTTCAAAGGCGGCGCGCTGGACAAATCATTGTGCCAGCGCCGGATGCAGATTTTTACAGGCGTTGAGCGCTTCAACATTTCCATGAGCTTTGCCGCAATGGACGAAGCCACCTCGCCGCGCACCGGCTATCAAGGCCCGGTGGTTCTGTGCAATATCAAGTACATTCCGGTCTCAGGGCACTTCACCACCTCCGAGATCACCACCTATTTGGCCGATAGCGACCGCATACTGATCTGGTATGCCCCGCTCGAACAGACTGGTTACTTCATCCCCTATCGGCTGCTGCTGACGACCAGTGCCGGCGATCTGTCGATGGTATTGACCGCGGTAAGGTCCGACGGCCAACCCTGATTTTCCCGGAGCCGGGTGAAGCAGTTCGAGCAGGCGACTTGTCTCGTCTTGGGACGGTCAATAGGGCTTCCCCTCAATTTGGTGGCGGCAAAACCAGCGTGTGCGGGATGCCATATCTCAAGCCACCAATTTATTTTTGTGATCAGGCGTTTACCTAGGGTTCATCAATGGCAAAATCGGGCGCCCTAAGCCCTGCTATTAATTCATTATTCACACCGGTGAACGATTTCGGCCCGGGTTGGACAAGCCCAGTGCCGACTCATTTGCTTTGGTGGCCCTTTGGGTTTTGACCCACTACTGGCAGCGGTGAACGAAGCCGCAATGATGGATGGCGCCCGATTCGATCTGGGTTCGTTCGCCCTTTGATTTAACTCTTAACTGTGGGGAGTCCGAGGGGCTTAGAATGTGCCACGATGGGACATTGGAGCACGGCACGAAATCCGCCCCGATATTGGCCCGCAATTGAAAGAATCGACCAACCAATTTGCCACCAGACATTTATGGTTAATCAAATCTTGACCAGAATTCCGTCCTGTCTTGGTACGGTCAAGAGCCGACAGTCTCAATTTTTATTCCCAAAGGGGCCAATCGCCGGGCGACAACTCTCAACGGCGAAACAATCTTGTCCGGTCATTGATTTACCCTGCGGTAATGATTGGCTTCGAACGGGCGAAATTGAGCCAAAATTTACGTTCTGATAATGGGTGTGAATACAAATCGGCAGGTGTGGAAATTTTTTGAGCCCTTTGGCTCTTTGCTGGTGCCCCCGGCAACCAGACCCACTAGATGGTGTAGAGAACAAAGCCGGACTTGCTGCATAGCGCCGATTCGATCCGACTTCGTTCTTGGTTCGTTTCGAGCCTTAACAGAGCCAGAAATAGGTCGTGACAACTGTCCTTCCATGGGACACTCGTAACCGACCCAACAACGCCCTAGATTGGTGGCAATGAATTTTTCTCCTGGCACTTCTCTAAAAGCGATTCTCGGCCCCACCAATACCGGCAAAACCTATTTTGCCATTGACCGTATGCTGGGGCACGCCACCGGCATGATCGGATTGCCGTTGCGCTTATTGGCGCGCGAGGTCTATCAGCGAGTGGTGGAGCGGGTGGGCGTCCAGTCCGTCGCGCTGATTACCGGGGAGGAGCGCATTGTTCCTGCCAAACCGCGCTATTGGGTTTGCACTGTCGAAGCGATGCCCACAGACATTGCCGTGGAATGCGTCGCCATTGACGAAATCCAGACCGCGACCGACTTTGACCGGGGCCATGTCTTTACCAACCGGATCCTTCATGCGCGCGGGTTGAGCGAAACCTTGCTGCTGGGTGCCGCGACCATGGCGCCGGTTATCCGAAAACTACTGCCCAACGCCGACATCATCGACCGGCCAAGATTTTCGCAACTGACATATGCCGGGTCAAAAAAGATATCGCGGCAACCGACACGCAGCGCCATCGTGGCGTTTTCGGCAGCGCAGGTCTATGCCATTGCCGAGTTGATCCGACGCGAGCGCGGCGGCGCGGCGGTCGTGATGGGGGCGCTAAGCCCGCGCACCCGCAACGCACAGGTCGAGCTGTATCAGAACGGGGTTGTGGACTTTCTGGTGGCGACCGACGCCATCGGCATGGGACTCAATCTGGACATCCACCACGTCGCTTTTGCCGATGACACAAAGTTCGACGGCCACCAGAGCCGTCCTTTGACCCCGGCAGAGCTTGGCCAAATCGCGGGGCGTGCGGGTCGCCATAGCCGCAACGGCACCTTTGGTGTCACCGGCGGGGCGGCAGCGTTTGAAGAAGAAATGATCGTGGCGCTCGAAACCCACGACTTCGCACCGGTAAAAGTGCTGCAATGGCGCAACAATGAACTGGATTTTTCCTCGGTGGCCAGCCTGCGCGCTAGCCTGGATCGCGCTCCCGAGCACAAAAACCTGACCCGGGTGCCGGTCGCAACTGACCAATATGCCCTGGAGTTCTTGTCCAGAAACGAGGCAGCAAAACTGGCGACAGGCCGGGAAACCGTGCGCCTTTTGTGGGAATGCTGCCAGACACCCGACTACCGGGGCATCTCTCCGGCGGCCCATGGCGAGATTATCACCCGGGTCTACACCGATTTGAGACGATTTGGCGCGGTGAACGCGGATTGGATTGCCGAGCAAGTCCGCTTCTGCGACAATAGTTCGGGTGATATTGATACCTTGTCGAACCGGATCAAGCAGATACGGACCTGGACATTTATCGCCAACCGAAAAAACTGGCTTGAAGACCCATCCCATTGGCGCGAAAAGACCCGTGACATAGAAGACCGCCTAAGCGACGCTCTGCATGAGCGGCTCACTCAGCGGTTTGTTGATCGCCGCACCAGCGTGCTGCTCCGTCATCTGAAAGACAAACGTATGGCATCTCCTGAGATCAATGAACGTGGCGAAGTTAGGCTGGAAGGCCATCTCATCGGCACGCTCGAAGGCTTCCGTTTTACGCTCGCGCGCACCGATGGTGATGTCGACGCCAAGGGACTGCGCACTGCCGCTGACCACGTAGTTGCCCCGGAAATCCACAACCGGGCGGACCGGCTGGCTGGAGCGCCGAACGAGGAGTTCGTGTTGGCGACCGACGGCCGCCTGCGCTGGCGCGGCGACATCGTTGCTGAATTGGTTGAAGGCGATGCGCTGCTGCGGCCTCGGATTTTGTTGCTTGCCGATGAAACCCTGACTGGACCGGACCTGGAGCGGGTGCAGGATCGATTGAGCCTGTGGCTGCGCCATCACATCAATACGCTGCTCGAACCCATAGTCAGCCTGGCCGAACCTTCCGATCTTGAAGGGGTGGCCCGCGGCATTGCCTATCAACTGTCTGAGCATCTGGGGCTGTTGCCGCGCATCGCAGTTGGTGACGAGGTCAAAAACCTCGACCAAGATTTGCGCGGCAAAATGCGCAAACATGGTATCAAGTTCGGGGCCTACCACATCTATTTGCCGCTGATGCTCAAACCCGCACCGCGCGAATTGGCGATCATCCTGTTTGCGCTGAAAAATGGTGGCATCCGCCAGCCCGGCGTGACCGACCTGCCCCATATCGTTCTGTCGGGTCGCACCTCGTTCACCACCGACCCGGAAGTGTCGCAACGCCTCTATGAAATTGCTGGCTTCAAGGTCGCGGGGAAACGCGCCGTGCGGGTCGATATTTTGGAGCGCCTGGCCGATATCATCCGGCCCTTGATCGCACTCGACCCAAAACGCCACCAGGGCGAGCTGCCGGCGGGGGCGGCAGAAGCCAATGGCTTCAAAGTCACCGTAGAAATGACCTCGCTGCTTGGCTGTGCCGGCGACGACTTTGCCTCGATTTTGACCTCGCTGGGCTATCGTTTGCGCAAAACGCCGAAGGTGGTGATCGCAGCCGCGATGCCATCAGAAACGGAGGTTTTGAACACCGACGCGACTGCGACGGAAGCCTTTGCGGACCTGGCATCGCCCGCGACGCCCGCAATCGAGGACGCCAATCCATCTGAACCAGGCAACGCGACCGAAACCGAAAATAGCATTGTGGCCGCAGCAGAAGCGGCCGTTCCTGTTCCAGCCCCGACTGAGCCTGAATTTGATGAAATCTGGTTCCCGGCCGGGCGCCGCGACCATGCCAAGCGCCATGTTGCGCCCCGACGCCCCGCAGGCGAAGTGCAGCAGCCACGCACGCGCCCAGAGCGGCCTGAGCGTGTGGCCAAGCCAGCACCAGCGCCACGGGTGGTTAATCGCCGCCCAGAAGGGGAAGTGCAGGACCTGACCAAAGCGGCGCATCTGAATGGCAAGGCCCGCTTTGAAAACCGGGGCAAGGTTGAACCGCGCCCGCGCTCCGACAAGCCGCGCCACGACGCGCCTCGATTTGAGATGCCCAAGCGCGAAGAGCGCAAGACCCCGTACGATCCGGACAGCCCATTTGCCAAGCTCGCCGCCTTGCGCAACACCAAGCCGGAATGAACGGAAGCGGCACGGAACGGCTCGACAAATTCCTGTTCTTTTCACGGGCAATCAAGTCGCGGACCTTGGCGCAAAAAATAATCGAAACCGGCGTGGTGCGCGTCAACGGCGAGCGCACCACCTCCAGCGACCACAGAATCAGTGGTGGCGACGTTTTGACCATGACCATCCATGAGCGCATCCTGGTGTGGAAAATAATCTCACCTGGCACCCGACGGGGTCCGGCCGCAGAAGCCGCGACCCTTTATGAGGACTTGTCCCCCGCCCATTTGCCCAGGCACGAACGCTCCCGCTATGAGGCGGCGATTGCCCAACGCGATCCTGGCGCTGGCCGGCCGACCAAAAAGCAACGGCGCCAGACTGACGGACTGCGCGATGATGGCGATGCAACCTGACTGGCCGCACCCCCACAGTGGCGCAAAGGCTCACAACATCTGGGGCAACGAACGGCCGAGCGAACCGCTTTGCGGGGAACCATCAAAAACCGCAAAACCCTGCCCTCTCCAGCCCTTGCGGTGCTTATCAAAAGGGTTTAGCACCGAACCGCTGCTGGTCACACCAACCAACGGCCTAGACAGTTTTGCCCGAAATCCGCGCAGGATCGCCCGTCCATATGACCTATATCGTCACTGACAACTGCATTAAGTGCAAATACACGGACTGCGTTGAGGTCTGCCCCGTCGATTGCTTTTACGAGGGCGAGAACATGCTCGTCATTCACCCTGATGAATGCATCGATTGTGGGGTCTGCGAGCCTGAATGCCCCGCCGAGGCGATCAAGCCCGACACTGAAAGTGGCCTCGACCATTGGTTGGCGGTCAACACCAAATATGCCAGCCTGTGGCCAAATTTGAGCGAACGGCGCGACCCACCCGCCGACGCCAAGCAATTTGACGGCGAGACTGAAAAGTTTGAGAAATATTTCTCGGAAGCGCCCGGCGAAGGCGACTGACCCTTTTCGTATGTCTCAACACGGTCCAAGCTGCGATATCCGCCAGAATGTTGCTGTTTGGCAATTCTTACGGCCAGTTGTGCCAGTTTAGCCCCCGGATTGTGGTTGCAAGGGCACGAATATTGTTCTTGATTCCCGCCTTTTGATTTTGCTGATTTTTTGTGCTATGATGCCTCACAAGCAGCCAAGCCCGTCTTTCGACATGTGCCTTTCGGCACAATTTTTTTGACAGGATCATCAAAATCGATGAGCAGCGCGCCGGGAAAAGCGGACCCCGACGGCTGTAAACTTGACTGTTCGCAGCCCTCCAAGGGCACCAATAGAGTACGAGTGGACGGTCTTTCCCGCGAAGAACTGTCCATCAGGGCGTCAACAAGGAGTTCCACGTATGGTAGTCAAGAAGACTCAGCAGCGGCTCGGGTTCAAGACCGGCGAGTTTGTGGTCTACCCGGCGCATGGCGTCGGTGTGATCGTCTCGATCGAAGAACAAGAAGTCGCCGGAATGGTCCTTGAGCTGTTCGTCATCAGCTTTGAGCAAGACAAGCTGACGCTGCGCGTTCCAGTCGCCAAAGTTAAGTCGGTCGGTATGCGCCACTTGGCTGAGGACGTCCTCGTTACCCAAGCCCTGACCACGGTCACTGGCCGGGCCCGCGTCAAGCGGACCATGTGGTCGCGTCGCGCCCAGGAATATGAGGCCAAGATCAACTCAGGCGATCTGATTGCCATCTCTGAGGTGGTTCGCGATCTCTACCGCTCCGAGGAACAGCCAGAGCAGTCCTACTCGGAACGCCAATTGTTCGAGCAGGCGATGGATCGCATGAGCCGCGAGATCGGCGCCGTGAACCAGCTGACCTTGACTGAAGCAGTACAGCTGATCGAGAAAAACCTGGCCAAGTCGCCCAAGCGCACCAAGGCCGATGCCTCGGACGCTGAGGAAGCTGCAGCTTAGTCCAGACGACATGGTTTGAACGGGGCCGGGATCACTCCCGGCCTTTTTTGTTCAGGGGCAGGCCATTGCCTCGGCAATCAGGGCAAAGTCGGCCGCACTGATTTCGACCAATCCGAAGCGGAACTTGGCGCCCCAATGGGTCAGGTCCCGCGTCAACTCGAGCGTGGCCAGCAAGGGTTGTATCGGGGCGCTGCGACCCTCCCGCCAGGCGACATCGCGCCGGTTGGGGAAAAACTCCGCCCCCATCTGCCCGACATAAACCTCCCCCGGACGCACCGTACCGATGGCAGTAAAGGCTTGCACCCGGTCTTTGCCTCCAAGCGTTTCGGTCGGCGAGTAATAGACTATGCCATCGCCCGGGTGCAGGCGCTTAAGCGGCGCCGCTTTGCCGTGACCCAGCTGCATGAAGCCACCGAGGCGGCCTCGCCGAACATGCTCCGCGCAGGCAACCCCTATCCAGAACCTGGCCAATTCAAGCCTCACCCGGGTGAAAGACCCGCAGCCGATTGCCGTCGGGGTCTGCAACAACAAAGGTGCGACCAAAATCCATTGTCACTGGCTGTTGTAGAACGTGAGCCTTTGTACCGGACCAATCCATATAGCGTTGCTCGACCGCATCATCGCTATCGAGCGTCAGGCATAGCTCGCTGCCGCCACCCATAGCTGTCACTACTGGCTCCACCAGGTCGCGCCGCCACAATCCAAGTTGGTCGTCCCCATTGAGGACGAACATGGCAAAACTTGGCGCCATCTCCACCGGCGGCGCACCGAATAGGCTCTGGTAAAATTCAGCACTGTGCTCGATGCTGGAAACATAGAAGATCGTGAAATTGGACATCTTGTCGCTCCTGTTTATGGGGCAACCTTAGCTGCATATACTGCCAAATTCTGGCAGTATCATTCTTGACCAACAGCACCCTCGATGGCGCGCCATTCCTTGAGCAAGGCAGGTCGCCGCCGGGGATACTTTGTTGTCGTGGGTGCCAGCGCCATTACTCGATCAAGCCGAAAGTGCCGGAAACCCTGACGCAGCTCGCACCAGGCCAGCAACACTTGTACGCGGTCGAAATACCCCAATCCGAATGGCCAGACCGTGCGTGACGTATGGTTACCATGGCCGTCGGCATAGCTGATGACCAGCTTGAGCTCGGCGCGTATCGCCGCCCGCAACGCGGCCACATCAGCGCTAATCCGGGTCAGTTTTTCTCCCGGGCCGACCAGCAGGCTGGAGCCTTCCAGCTCTTCGCGTAACTCCGGGGGGAGCACGGCCGCGATCTTGGCCATTCCATCGCGCGCGGCGGCACTGAGGCCGGAATCCGTGCGGCTGGCGACCCAGCGCGACCCCAGCACCAGCGCCTCAATCTCGTCGCGGGAAAACATCAATGGCGGCAGCAGAAAGCCGGGACGCAACACATATCCAAGCCCTGGTTCGCCCTCGATCTGGGCTCCCTGCCCTTGCAACGAGGCGATATCTCGATACAGGGTGCGGATGGACACGCCAGTCTCTTCCGCCAAAATCCGGCCACTGACTGGCCGCCGATGGCGGCGCAGCGCCTGCAAAAGCTCAAACAGGCGTTCGGAACGGGACACTGAGGACTTTCCCCGTGAGCCAGCGTCACGGCCGAGCCGAGCGCGGCGCGCAAAAACTGAACTGGGCCGGAATATTCTAACCGACCCCCAGTTTTTGCTATGGGTCGGTCAGAATATCAAACCCTATTGCAGTGTTACGATTTTGTATTGCCGGCCGGGTTGGACCGGATCGCCCGGCAGCAGATTGTTGATGATATAAAACAGTTCAGGCCCGCGGCTCAGTCCGGCCATCTGCTTTGCCAGACTATCGGCACTGTCGGAGGCCTTGGCTGTGATCACTTTAACCCCAATCTTGCGGATCTGGCCGAGATCGGCGGCAGTGGCGCGACGGAAGCTCTTAAGCGTGGCTTCGGCGCCGGCCGCAAAGCGGGCGCTGTCGGATTTGGCCGCAAAAATGAAACGATAGACATTGCCGTCGAAGCGCATGACCGAAACCCGGAAGAACCATTGCTCGGTTTGAGCGGTACCCGAGGCCATCTCGACCCCGTTATAGGTCTGCGCCACAACGCTTTCAGGTTTTAGCCCAGCGATCCATCCGGAATTCAAATAGTCGGTGAGCGCAACATTGGGCCCCACATCGGCACTGTCAAACCGGACGGCTTCTCCATCACCCGCGACGCCAACCACGGCACTTTGCGAATTTTGCAAGGAATAACCCTGGGGTACGCCGAACGTGAACTTGTTACCCGGGTGGACAAACTGGCGACCAATTATCGAGCCCTGGGCTGGGCTGGCCCCGAACGTCAAGCCCGCGATCGACGCCAGATAGGCGGGACGTTCGGCATCGCTAGCAATCGGGGTGCCAAATAGGTTCCCGGCAGTCTGCACCGCCTTTTGGATCCGGTCTGGGGTGGAGGGATGAGAAGACAGGAAATCGTCCCCACTCTGGTCCCCGGCGGAAAACCTAGAAAACCGTCCCATTACCCCAAGAAACCGACCAGCGGCAAATGGATCAAACCCGGCCTTGCCGGCAATCTTGATCCCCTCACGGTCCGCTTCCAATTCCTGGGTCTGGCTGAAGGCCGCCATCGAGCGCGCACGATTGGATTCTTCGGTCTGGCTATCCTGCCCTAAAACGCCACTAATGACGCGCTCGACGATCTCGGTGGTGTGCGCTCGATTGGTGCGAGCCCGCGCATGTCTGAGCGTGACGTGGGCGATCTCGTGCGCCAACACCGCCGCCAACTCGCTGGTATCAGAGGCGAGCGCCAATATCCCCCGGGTGACATAAATATAGCCGCCCGGCAGAGCGAAGGCATTGACGTCAGCACTATCCAGAATGGTGATGGTGAACTTGGTATTGGGTTGGTTGGCCGCCGAGAGCAATCGCCCAACGATCCGGGCAATCATGATCTCAGCCTGGCGATCCGAATAGAGCCCACCATAGGCAGCAATAATGCGTGGATGCTCGCGACGACCAATGACAATGTCATCAGGTTCGTTGCCCACGGACGCCACATTTGGCGCCGCATTGTCACTCATAGAAGTGACGGCAATACCGTTGCTGGTAAAGGATGAGCAGGCACTCAGCGCCAAAAGCGACACTGCCAGCAGCCCAGCGCGCAACCCAAATGTCATGGCACGGAACAAAGTCATCGCGTGGCTAAAACCTCGATCTGTTCAGGATGGGTCACTTCGATACGTGGACCATCCCGGTCATCCACCCATCCCCTGATCCGCACCAAGGCGCCCTCAAGCAGTATTGGATCCCGGCCCACTGCTGCAAACAGCTTGATCGCGGGCGCCTCAATCACTGCGGTAAAATCTTCGTGCCACAGGCGTCCAAAATTAAGGTAAACGCGCCCGCTTGCCTCGTCGGCAACCAAAACGCGCCCCTCGACCAACTGAAACTGCCCAACCCGCGCCAGAATTTCATCCGGTCGCGCCGCGGCTCGCACCCTGTAATACGGGTCAGCCCAGATGCCAAGGCCTGCGGCACGGGCTTGGCCCTCCGCAGCATATAATTCGCTGACGCATTGGCGATTATCGGCAAAGGAATAGACGCGAGCCCAGCCCTGAGCGACCATTGCCTGCTGCACCCAAAGCTCTTGCCCATCAATGTCCACAAACACCTGCGCCAGAGCGCGCTGGTAGCGATCGAACTCCTGGCCACCATAAGCCAGGCGGACCGACTGCCCAAGTGTTAGCCGCTCCAGAGATTGCTTTGACTGCTCGGCCAGCGGCCAAGCCTCGAAGCCCTCGCGGCCCAATGGCAGCTTCGGCGCTTGGGTCCCAACCAACCGCACCACCAGACCATTATCCAGCACCAGTGTATCGCCATCAGTGACCTGAACGACGGTACCGGCCGAGCCCAACCGCAAGCCGTCGCACGCCAATGCGCCCATCGAAATGGACGAAAGGGCCACAAAAGCAATGGCAGTGGCGAGGGGCGTCCGGAGCAATTGTGGCCTCGATAAACAATGTGTTCACCATGCACCGCAATAAGGCAAAAAATCATTACCGCGCGCCCTGTCTGACACTTTTTTGCCAGCCAGTGTCAATGAGCAACACCGCCGTTGCCGCGCGGTTGGACCTGGAGCGGCCCGAGGCGATGTGGCAGCCAATTGGCACAAAAATGGGCTTTCTTCATTGACCCGCTTTGACTAAGTTGCGCCCGCGTGGTCCCGTAGCTCAGCTGGATAGAGCATCAGATTCCTAATCTGAGGGTCGTGGGTTCGAATCCCGCCGGGGTCACCACGTCAAACTCGCCCAATGTTCAGGCGCGGAACACTTCGGCGCCATCAATCCAAGTGGCGCGGACGTCATACTCGGTCGACAAATGCACAAAATTTGCCACCGCGCCGGCATTTAGATGGCCATGGGTCGTTTGGATGCCCATCGCTTCGGCAGGGTAGAGGCTGGCCATGCGCAAGGCTTCGTCAGAACTTACCCCGATAACAGTGCGCATGTAGTTCACCGCATCAATCATGGTCAGGTCGGCACCGGCCAAAGTGCCATCTGCCAGGCGCAAGGCCCCGTCCTTGCGAGTAATGGTGCGTCCATTGAGTGCCAGCTCGGTTAGGTTTGTGCCGGTTTGCGACATGGCGTCGGTGACCAGAAACAGGCGCGCCGGCGCCATCTTGGCCCGCATTGCGATGGCTATAGCGGCGGCATGAACGTGGATGCCATCAGCAATCAGCCCGGCAAAAACCTTTGGATGGGCCAGCGCCGCACCAACCACGCCCGGTTCGCGGTTGCCAAGTTGGCTCATCGCGTTGAACAGATGCGTCACCATGGTGGCCCCGGCGGCAAAAGCCGCGTCTGCGCTGGCAGCGTCAGCATCGGAATGACCAATGCTCACGACAATCCCCGCTTGGGCTAAAGCTGATATCTGCAAAGGCGTAACGGTTTCGGCGGCAATTGTGCAGATCATGTGCCGCAGCACCGCTGCAGCGGCTAGCAGGCGCTGCAAATCAGCATCATCCATTGGGCGGATCAAGGCCGGGTCATGGGTGCCTTTGCGGGCAAGAGACAAATGCGGGCCTTCCAAATGCAGGCCCAAAAAGCCAGGAACAGCCGCCGCCTGCGCTGCAATGCCAGCGTCGATGGCCCTTTGGTTGATTGCGACGGTATCGGTTATCAGGGTCGGCAGCAGTGCTGTCGTGCCAAATTGGGCATGGGCGCCACAGATGCTGGCTATGGCTGCCAATGACGGATCATTATTGAACAACACGCCGCCGCCGCCATTGACCTGCAGGTCGATGAAGCCGGGCACGACAGAGCCACCAATAAACCCGACGCGGCTGGCGGCCAGCGGAATCTCGGTATCAGCGACAATGGAAACCACATGACCGGCTGCGATCAGCAACGCCGACTGATCGTGCCAATCCCGGCCGTCAAAAATCCGGGCACCGGTAATGGCAGTTAGGGCGCTCATAGGGTTTCTGTGACTTTCTTGAGCATTCTGGGCGCATCAGGATTGAGGCCGCGATGGCGAGCGAGCGCTTCAACAAAGCCGTAAAACGACACGATCAATGAGAGCGGGTCGGTAATCGGGTGACCCGTGGCGGCAAACGGCAGCCGTCGACCGGCACCAGGGCGGTCCGAAGTGATGAAGGACAGTGCGCCCTGCTCGGCAAGCCTATGGGCCATATCAGCAACCGAGGGTTCCGCTGCGTCGCGCGCGGCCAAACCAAGCACTGGGTAGCCCGGGGTTACGATTGAAACCGGGCCGTGCATCACTTCGGCCGAGCTATAGGACTCCCCCTGAATGCCGCAGGTTTCCTTGAATTTGAGCGCTGCCTCGTTGGCGATCGCCCAACCCGGTCCCCGCCCCAACACGTAGAGGGCCTGATGGCCATCAAGCGCGCCGATCATCTCGGACCAGTCACAAGCAATTGCGCGGCTCAATGATTCGGGAAGGGCATGGACAGCATCGCCTAGCGCCGTATCGCCGCTCCACTCGGCCAGCAGGGCCAAGCCGGCCACAATGGACGTGGTAAAGGTCTTGGTCGCCGCAACCGACTTCTCTAATCCGGCGTGCAAATCGATGGTAAAATTCGACACTTCGGCCAGCGGTGAGCCAGCCGTGTTGGTAATGGCAATCGAGGTCGCCCCGGACCGCCGGGCCGAACTGGCCATGCCCACGATATCGGGGCTTTTGCCCGACTGGGAAATGGCAATGGCGGCGCAGTGGTCCAACTTCAAATCGCGACCATAAATCGAGGCGATCGATGGACCAATCGAGGCAACTGGCAGGCCCAGGGTCAGCTCAATGCCATATTTGAGATAGGAACAGGCGTGATCGGACGAACCACGCGCCACGGTCGCGACCATGATCGGGTTTTTTTCGCGCAGGGCCGCGGCTGCCACTGCAATGCTGCCAGCGCTCTGGCTCAGAAAATTTGCCACCACATCCGGAATCTGTTCGATCTCATTGCGCATATGGGTCTGTGTGTTTTGTACATCGGTCAAGTCTTGGAACCTCCAGAAGCTGGCGCACTGCCAAGCCGCAACTCAGCAACAAAATCATAGGTATCGCCGCGATAGATCGAGCGCGTGAATTCAATAACCCGCCCCGACGCGAGATAGGACGTCCGCTCGATGAACAAGCCGGCCGAGCCTTCGGGCACGTCGAGCAGCCGCGCATCTGCATCGCCAAGATTTGCCGCACGGATTCGCTGGATGGCACGAACGGGCCGGTTCCCGCTCTTGCCCAGGTGACGGTACAAAGAGTCTGCGACCGCAAGGGGATCGGACAGGACTTGTGCTGACAGACTGGCCCGCTCAATTGCCAACGGCGCATCGCCGGTGAGGCGAAGGCGCGAAATGCGTGCGACGTGATCGCCCGAAGATAGGCCCAGAACCACCGTCTCCTCGGGGGACGGGACATAAATGCCGCGATCAAGCCACTTGGCGCGAACAGCCATGCCGCGACGGGCCATGTCTTCGGTGAACGAGGTGAGCTGCGACAGGGATTGTTCAACCCGCTGATTACGGGAGGCCACAAAGGTTCCCGAACCATGGCGCTGCACCAGCGCCCCATCCTTGACCAATTGCAGCACGGCCTTGCGCACTGTAACGCGCGACACGTCAACCTTGAGGGCAAGGTCGCGCTCGGACGGCAGCGCGTCGCCTGGGCTGATCGAGCCGCTGTGGATCGCTTCTTCGATCCAACGCTTCAATTGCAGATAGAGCGGCCCGCCAGACGGCAACACCACAGGCTGGTCGGCCAGGAAAAGATCCGGTATTTCAGCCACTGCTTCGAAACCTTCTGCTCCGGACCTATTAGGACCGCCAAAACCCCTGTGCATCGACCACATTCATGGCCCCGAATGACACAGATAATACCAATAAAATACCATTCTCCAAGAGCAAATCAAAAATATGCACAATTGGCAATATTACCCACGCCAGAAGGCATCTAGACCAGCGATTTCTCGTAAATTGTCACCAGAATCTTTCATCAGCTAGACAAGTGGTATTTTTTTGGCATTATCCCGGCAAAGGAGTATCGAATGTCGACCAAGCAGACAGAAATGGTTCATGCCAGCGCCTTTGGCTTTGATTTACAACCACCGGACGACGCCCTGAAAATTCTGGCTGCGTCACAGGTCGACGCCGCAAAAGCGGTGCAATCGGCCATTCCCGCAATTGCGGCGGCAGCGGTGATGGCGGCAGAGACATTGCGCAATGGCGGCCAAATTGTCTACGCGGCGGCTGGTAGCTCTGCCCTGATGGCATTGGCCGACGCGCTCGAAATACCCGGCACCTATGGCATTGCCAAATCCCGCATCAAGGTGCTGCTAGCGGGCGGCCTGGCGGCATTGAGCGATCTGGCCGGTGCCCCCGAGGACGATGCCGACGCTGCCCGTGCTGAAATCGTTAAAGCGGGCGTCAAAGCTGGTGATTGCGTCATCGCCGTGACGGCGAGTGGCCAAACGCCCTTTCCGATGGCCGCCGTGGCGGCAGCCCGAGCGGTCGGCGCCAAGACCGTCGGGATGGCCAACAATGCGGGCGCAGCGCTGTTTGAGCTGGTCGACATTGCCATCTGCCTGCCAACACCACCCGAAGTCATTGCCGGCTCGACCCGGATGGGCGCCGCCACCGCCCAAAAAATCGCGCTCAACATGGTGTCAACGATGATGGCCGTTCATCTGGGTCACGTGCATGACGGCTACATGGTCAATCTGCAGGCCGACAACATCAAGCTGCGCGACCGGGCTCGACGGATCGTCATGGCCATCACCGGCGTTGACGAAATCGCCGCTGCCGGGTCGCTGGAGCTGGCTCAAGGCGCCGTCAAGACCGCCATTATTTTGGCCGCAGGCGCTGCCAACGTCAATGTTGCCCAACAACTATTGACACAATGTGACCAACGCCTGCGCCCGGCTTTAGCCGCGCTGCACCATGGCTAAAGCCGGTTCGCGCGTGCCTTATGACTTGCCCTTGAGCACCTCGTCGACAAAGCGCAGATTGCCGGCGGTCAGCCCGGCATCGACCGGCAACACCGTACCGGTAATGCCCGACGCGGCCGGAGACGCCAGAAACACCGCAGCGTTAGCCACTTCGATTGGTAGCACCATCCGCCCGAGCGGGTAATGCGGCAGTACATTATCCAGCAGGCGTGGATTGGCCGCTAGCCGATGGTCCCAGGCGGGAGTGTGGACTGAACCGGGGCAAATGACATTGGCGCGAACGCCTTGCCCGCCCCGTTCGACCGCGATCGCCTTGGCATAGGCAATCAATCCCGCCTTTGCAGCGGCGTAAGCCGGATTCCCATAATGGGCGATGCCATTGACCGAGGAAATGAACACCAAATTGCCCGAGCCGCGTTCGGCCATGGCCGCAATAATTGGCGCCGTCATGGCGTAGGCGCCGTTCAGATTGATCGCCATTTCCGATTGCCAGGTCTCATTGTCCAACTGATCGAGAGTTTCAGCGCGGGTGAAGCCAGCGTTGGAGACAACGATATCGGGCGTACCCGCCCGAGCCAAATACTCAGAGATTGCCGCGCTGGTTGATCGGGAATCGGCCAGGTCGAAGATGACAGTGTGGCTGAGTTCCAAGGGCACGAGCATCGCCAGATCGCGATCCGCGCCGGACACGACGGCACCTGCGGCGCGGAACGCCTGCACCAGTGAACCGCCGATCCCACCGCCGGCACCGCTAATGAGCACCGACAGCCCGTCAAGGCGAAACGCAGAGTCGATCATCACCATGTTCTCCGATTACGGTGCCTTGTACGCGACACAGTCAATTTCGACCTTACAATCGACCATCATGTGCGATTGCACGCAGGCACGTGCTGGCGGATGCTCGCCAAAATAACTCTTGTAAATGCCGTTGAAGGACCAAAAGTCCCGCGGATCATCCAGCCAGACGCCACAGCGCACCACATGCTCCAAACCGTAACCAGCTTCCTTGAGAATGGCGATGACGTTCTGAATGGTCAAATGGGTCTGCTCTACAATGCCGCCATTGATGATTTCGCCGTCTTTCATCGCCACCTGGCCCGACACGAACAAGAAGCCACCTGCTTCAACGGCGCGGGCAAAAGGTAGACTTTGGCCACCAGCACCGGATTTTTCGGCACCATAACGCGTAATCGACATTGGAGCTCCTTTGGGGGTTTATGAAAGTGAATTTCTACAAATTGGCTTATATCGCAGCTTGAAGGCCATTTCTTCTGATAAAATCGGCGCACTTTGAAAATTTATTACGTGATTGGCGCTAAGTCGTCATGGTATCTTGCGTCACCGGCGTCTAGCCGCCAAGCCCTTTGCCAATTCAGTCAAGTGAGATTGCAGTGCGAATTTTCACCGCCGCTCTGGCCACGGAGACCAATACGTTTTCTCCGATTTGCATCGACAGGCGCGCTTTTGAAGCATCGCTGTACGCACGACCCGGCCAACACCCGGCGACGCCCACTTTGTGCACTGCCCCGATTACGGTCGGGCGCGAGGTTTGCCAATCCCAAGGCTGGACTTTGATAGAAGGTAGCGCCAGCTGGGCTGATCCCGCCGGTTTGATCAACCGAACCACATTTGAGCAATTGCGCGACGAGATCTTGGCGCAGTTGGTGGCGGCAATGCCGGTCGACGGTGTGGTGCTCGGCTTGCACGGCGCCATGGTGGCCGATGGCTATGACGACCCGGAAGGCGATCTTCTGGCGCGAGTGCGCAGCATTGTCGGCCCCGACGTTTTGATTTGCGCCGAACTCGATCCACACAGCCACCTGACTGCCAAGCGGGTGGAGGCGACCAATTTCTTTGTCGCATTCAAGGAGTTTCCCCATACCGATTTCGTCGACCGAGCGCGCGATCTTTGGGCCATTGCGGTGCGTACACTCGCCGGCGAGATTACCCCGGTCATGTCCACTTTTGATTGCCGCATGATCGACGTCTTTCCGACGTCCAAAGACCCGATGCGGTCCTATGTCGACCGGCTCTATGCTTTGGAACAGAGCGATCCAGCGATTTTGTCGATATCGGTCATCCACGGCTTTATGGCCGCAGACGTTCCTGAACTGGGCACCCGCATCATTGTGGTGACCAATGATTGCAAGGCCAAAGGCGACGCTTTAGCGGAACGGCTTGGGATGGAGCTGTTCTCAATGCGCGGCACGTTCATGGTCAAGCAGATCGACGAGCATGCGGCAGTTCAGCAGGCGATGGCGGCCAGCGTCGGGCCAGTGGTCATCGCGGACGTCTGGGACAATCCCGGTGGTGGCACCGCCGGAGACGCTACAGTGCTGCTGGCCGAATTGATCGCCCAGGGCGCCACCGATGTCTCCGTCGGGACGGTATGGGACCCGATTGCCGTTCAGATCTGTTTTGCGGCCGGCGAAGGGGCGGAAATCCAGCTGCGGTTTGGGGCCAAATCAGCCCCGGATACCGGCAACCCAATCGACAAGCGGGTGCGGATCAGAAAACTCGTGACCAATGCGGAGATGAAGTTCGGGGAAAGCTTTGCCCCATTCGGGGACGCGGCGTGGGTATCGTTTGACGGGATCGATGTAATCCTTAACTCCACGCGCGCGCAAAGCTTTGATCCCAGCCTGTTTTCAGCCTTGGGGATCGATCCGACGTCGAAAAAAATCCTCCTGATCAAGTCGACGAACCATTTCTATGACTCGTTTTCGCGGATCGCCTCGCAAATCATTTATTGCTCGGCCGGTCACCCCTATCCGAACACACCAGCAACCACCGACTATCGCAAGGCGCGCCGCACGATTTGGCCAATGGTCGACAATCCATTTGCATAAATCTGCAAAATGACTGGGTCGCCATCCCAATATCGGGAGGCGACCCAAATCTTTTAGCAAGGGTCGGCCGCACCCACTACTCGGCCCAATTTCCATACATGATCGGCATCAGGCCAGCGAAGGCGCTGAAACGAGACCATGACTTGCGCTCGGGCAGCGTCCAGCCCGCCTCGGCAATCGCTGACATTCGCGGAAACACCAGGCGGTCAAAAATCGCCCGATCGATCATCGATTCCGACCAGATACACGCCTGGATGCCCAGCAAGTGCTTGAGCTGCTCGGCACTCCAGCCTTCTCTTGCTTCAAACCGATATGTTTCCTCGGGGCCGGACCAACCCGCCCAACCCGCACCCGGCTCGGACCAGGACTGGCCATTGGCCATATCCAAATAGTAGCGCTGGGCAGGCGACGCCACGATATCGTATCCTTGCCTCGCCAACTCGGCATTCACCTCAACGCTGCGCCAGCCAACCAAATAGGTCTTTGACTTGTCAACAACATCGCCATGGGCCGCTTCTTCCCAGCCCCCAGTGATGGCTCCTTTTGAAGAGATGTAGGCGTGGACACGCTTGATGAAATCGGCTTGCAGTATGGCCGTGCCAGTGCCCTCAATGGCGTCAGCCCCGCCTAGGTTGCCCAGCACATTCTTGAGCGCCCCATGTTTTTCTGCTGCCGCTGGACCTGCAAGTTCGGCGAGCCGTTTGAGCGCCATCGGTGACCCTGACCATGCGGCCAGAGGCACTTCATCGGCACCGAGGTGAAATATGCCGCCAGGAAATAGCTCCAGCATTTCGTCAATGACGGTTTCAAGGAATTTGTAAACAGCGTCGTGCGCAGGATTGAGACAATTGTTGGGGAAACCCTGGACCGACTGGTACTCGCCGGTTTCCTCCGGGTCGCGCAACTGCGGCAGCGCCTGCAACGCGGCATAGCAATGGCCCGGAATATCAATTTCCGGCACGATCTGGATCGCGAGATCCTGTCCAAGGGCGACGATCTCGCGGATAACCGCCTTGGTATAATAGCCTCCGGTTGGCTCTGAACCACTCCCCAGCAGCGGGGGCAGCGCCTTGCCATGACCGCGCCAGGCTCCAACGCTGGTCAATTCTGGGAAAGCGTCAATTTCCACCCGCCAGCCCTCGTCTTCGGACAAATGCCAGTGGAAGCGATTCATCTTATTCCAGGCCAAAAGCTTGAGCAGATGAGAAACCTCCGCGCCTGAATAGAACTGGCGCGCCACATCCAAATGAGTACCACGCCACCCCAAGCCCGGCTCGTCACTGATGACGCCGCTAGTGGGGAAAGTGAGCGTATGGGGATGCTGCCTGGCACCGCGCAGAATCTGACCAATCGTAATCAGGCCATACAGAAAACCCGCATGGGTGGTGGCGACCAGATGAACTTCAGCGTCGGAAAAACGAACCTCATAGGCTTCCGCTCCCAGACCTGGCTTGGTCTGCAGTTGGACCGGCATCCCACCTTCAGCGACGGGGCGCACGATCCCCTCAACTGGGAACAAATCCGCGACAAGTCGCGTGAACGCTGCGGCGGCCTTGGCAGCGGCATCAGCTTTCGCTCGAAGCTCCAATCCCAACGGCGCCACCCGCGCCCCGGTTACAGCAACGTGATTTGGCCAGGGAATAATTGATACTGCGACTGGCGTTTTCGCCGGCACAGGAAACCGGGCAGCCCCCTTGAGCAGGGCGGCGTTAACACCCACACCCTCAGTGGGCTTGGTGTTGATAGTCACAGTCGTGCCATCGTTGAGCACAACATAGCTGCCATTGGCGCCATCCTGCCAATGACGCAGTGCATTAGACATGGCGTAGACCGTGACGGTCCAGGTTGCCCCTGGTTCAAGGACAAACCTGGCTGGAGGTGCAAAGACACAATGGTTGGACAACCGGGATTCTAGCACGCCGCCGTCAACCTGGCCTGTTGCGTCAATGCGGGCAGGACCGCTGAGCCCCAGTTTGAAGCCAGAAATCGCAACCTTGCCATCATTGGTCAATTTAATGGCGTATGACAGCGGGCGGCCGTCCTTAGGCGGGGTCCAAACCGTGACCAGAGAAAGCTGGTGGGCAATGCTCATATATATTCATTCCTGATGGTGACATTAGGTCTTCGAGCCGTAGGGGCTGATGGTCAGTCCCCGAGGGGCTGACTATCATCGCCGTCTCGGTTGACGACAAGTTGGTGTTTGATACGCCGCATGTTGGCGACCGCCCGCGGACCAAGCCGCGTCGCGACCGTCTGTGCCAAGATATCAGCGACAGTCAGCAACGCATAGCGACCCGGTGTCGGGCGCAAGATGTCGACGTTTTCCATTCGATCAACCGGGATGAACACATCGGCCGCTGTGGCTACGGGCGAACCCGACCGCGTAATCACGATGCGCGTTATGCCGTATTCCCCCGCCACGGCCAGCGCTTTGAGCAAGGGCAGATTATTGCCGCTCAACGAAAAGGCAATGATCGCCGAGCCAGAGGGAGCCCCAGCGGCCCGCATCATTTGAGTTTGATGGTCAATAGAGGACGCGACCTTGAGTCCGAGGCGGAACAGACGCATTTCCATTTCGGTCGCAACCATCGATGACGAGCCACCGGACCCGAACGACAGCACAAAGTGCGCCTTCATCAGGATCTCGGCAGCGCGCTCAATGGCATCGAAATCCAAATGCTCGAACGTATCATAGATGCTTGCTTGCGCCCCATTCACCACGATCTGGGCAATCTCACGCACGCTTTGGGGACCATCTGCGGCCACAAAATAGCGCTGGCCGACAAACCGGCTCTGGGCCAGACGCACCTTGAAGTCCGCATAGCTGTCACAGCCGAGCCGCCGGCAAAACCGGGTGACGGTGGGCGGGGACACATCGGCCTGCGCCGCCAGATCGACAATCGACATCTTAAGGACCGAGTCGACATCGAGCAGGATAAGATCAGTCAGCGCCCGCTCGGATCGCGTGAACTCGGCTTTATCGGACTGCAAAACGCCGACTATATCGAGCATTTCTCTGGTTCCTGGTGGCCTGAAAAGGCGAGAGACGGACTAGGCATAATGCGCAGAAGTCGGAACCAATTTTCGCAAAATGCCTCGACTGTAACTCGTCAACCACTTCGATGGCTCGACCGCGCCCCTTGCGCTAGTAGACAGCCATGCCCGCAGCGTCAAACAAGTGCGCTGCGGTTTGAGCGAAGCCAATATCGATCGGTTTGGTCTCCTCAAAGGCTGGGTCACCCTCAAACAGCGCCGTGAAGATTTCTCCGTTTGGCAAATCGGCATAGACCACGGCATGAATGCCCAGATGCTCAACGATCCGCGGCGTCAGTGTCAGCGTAAAATCGCCCTTGCCCAAGCTCAAATGCTCGGGGCGGATGCCCAAAGTGACGTTCTGACCAACCAGATTGGTCGCCTTGCGTGGCAATTTGGCCACCCCCAGCGCGCCCAAATCGATGGACAATGTCGTTCCATCGGCAGCAATGCATTTGCCGGGAATGAAGTTCATTTTGGGTGAGCCGATAAATCCGGCGACGAACTGATTGTCAGGCTTGTGATACAGCTCAAGCGGGCTGCCGATTTGCTCGATCAACCCGAGGTTCATCACTACGATCTTGTCGGCCATGGTCATGGCCTCGACCTGATCATGGGTGACATAAATCATGGTTGAGCCGAGCTTTTTGTGCAGCTCCATCAACTCAATGCGCATTTCCGAACGCAGCGCGGCGTCCAGATTGGACAGTGGCTCATCAAACAGAAAGATTCGCGGCTGACGCACAATGGCGCGCCCGATGGCAACACGCTGGCGCTGACCGCCGGACAGAGTACCTGGGCGCTGCTCAAGACGCGCGTCGAGTTGCAAAACCTTGGCGGCGCGGCCAACGCGCTCCTTGACCTCGGCATTGGGCAGGCGTTCGACGCGCAACGGGAAGGCAATATTTTCAAACACGGTCATGTGCGGATAAAGCGCATAGGACTGGAAAACCATGGCGATGCCGCGCTTGACCGGCGGTAGGTCATTGACGCGTTTGCCACCAATCTGAATCTCACCGACCGTCACATCTTCTAGGCCCGCAATCATCCGCAACAGTGTGGACTTGCCGCACCCAGACGGGCCGACAAACACCACAAACTCGCCTTCTGATACCTCCAGGTCGATACCTTTGATGATTTCGACGTCGCCAAACGACTTCCGAATTTTGCTCAGGCTGAGTTCAGACATGGGGAGTCTCCGGTCATTGCTGTCGGCGCAGGTAAAGGGTTGCCGTCGTCGCCGGGAGGATAGTGGCGACGACGGCAGTTCGTTAGACTTACTTGTACTCTTCCAGAGCAGCAGCAGCCTTAGTCAAGGCAGCCTGTGGCTCGGCAGCGCCGGTCACAACAGACTGAACCATTTCGATCATTGCGTTCTGCAGGCCGAGATAGTCGGTCAACAGAGGCTCTGGCCCACCGTATTCGATCGAGTCGAGGAACGGTGCCCAAGTTGGGTCAGCTGCCAGCATTGCATCAACAGCTGGACCTGGACGGAGTGGGGTCAGACCCTGCTCCATTTCATATTCCGACTGGTTGGCTGGGTTGGTCAGGAACTTAGCCAGATCGATCGCCTTGTCTTCGTAACCAGTGTTCTTGAACACAGCCATCGAGTCGGTGATCAGCAGAGTGCCTGGACCCTTGGCGTCTGGGCCAAGTGGCAGAGTGGTCACGCCCCACTTGAAGGGAGAATCCTTCAGCAGGCCACGGGCGCCTGAAGAGGCCTGGATCATGCCGAGCTTGCCATCAAGGAAGATGGCGCGCACTTCATTCTGCTCGTAAGCGGTTGGGCCTTCTTCGGCAAATGCCGTGATGTCCCGAAGCGCGGTCAGAGCAGCCAGGTTCTGTGCGCTATCGAGAGTGATGTTGCCATCAGCGTCGATAACCGAACCACCATTGGTGTAAACCCAATGCAAGAACTGGTGCATGGTGTTGTCAAAGGTCTTGGCAACCACACCAAAGCCTGCTGCGTCGGTCTTTTCAGCGATTGCCTGAGCGGCGGCAATTTCTTCAGCCCAAGTGGTTGGCGGTGCTTCTGGGTCGAGACCAGCGGCCGCGAACAGATCCTTGTTCCAATACAGAGCCTTAGTCGAGAACGCCACTGGCGAACCCCACTGCTTACCGTCGAAGGTCACAGTGTCAGGAATGTAGTTGTAATATGCGGCCTTTTCTTCGTCGCTCATCGGAATTGGAACGATGAGATCGTTCGAAGCAAGCTGCTTCAGAGCGCGCGAACCGATATAGGCAAGGCCAACTGGCGTACCGGCGACGGCAAGCGTGGTAACCTTGTCCTGGCACTGACCCCAGCCAACGACTTCGATATTGACTTTGGTGCCTGGATTAGCGGCTTCCCATTCCGCAATCTTGGCCACGTGAACCGGGCTTGGCGTATCGCCGCACTCGATAAACGACATGTCCTGCGCAGCCGCCATGGCTGTGGAGGCCAGCAGAGCAAGCATTGCGCCGCTGAGGATTTTACCTTGTTTAGTCATTATAGTCCCTTCCCTTGTTACTGCTCCGAGGTGGAGCGAACCTTATTGCTTCACGGCACCAGCGGTTAGGCCGGCAACGAGATAGCGTTGTAGAAAAACGATCAGAATGAGCACTGGCGCGATACCAACAAAACTGGCCGCCATGAGCTCGTTCCATACCACTTCCTGTCTGCCGAAATAGGCAAACAACCCGATTGGAAGTGGCATGAACTCGGTCTTGGAGTTAAACGTCAGCGCAAAAATGAACTGCTGAGCGTAGGCTCCAATGAAGGTCGTAATTGCCACGACGATAATGCCGGGCATAGCAATCGGCAGGATGACACGGCGCAGGGTATAGAGGCGCGACGCCCCATCGACCCAAGCGGCCTCATCCAGCTCGCGAGGAATGCGCATCATGTAGGTGCGCAGAAGCCAGATCGCGGATGGGATCAGAAATGCCACCCCCGGCACGATCATGGCGAAGTATGAATTAAGCAGCCCCATTTGGCGCATCAGCCGGTAGAGTGGGATCAAAAGCACCGCTCCCGACACCATGTTGACGGCGAGAAATGCACCAAGCAGTGCCCCGCGTCCCGGAAATGGGAACCGGGCGAAGGCATAAGATGCTGGCACCACGAGGATCAATACCACCAGAGTCGCGACCGACGAGATGAACAGCGAATTGAAAATGTACCGCCCAAAGCCCGGAACCGATTCCCACATGGTGAAATAGGCGGTTAGTGAGCCGTTCTTTGGCAGGAAGTTATAAGGCGACGAAAACAGCAGGCCCAATGGCTTCAGCGACACCATGAACCCTTCGATAAACGGCGCCAGCACGAAGAACAGGAACAGCGCGATACCGGCATAGATGGCGATGATTTCGACCAGAGTATAGCGGTCGATCATTGGCTTGGTGTTCATGCCTTTTCTCCCGTATTGATTTTGCCGACGACACGGAAATAGGCGAGGCAGAATAGCGACAGAAAGATACAGATCATCACGGCGCGGGCGGCGCCTTCGCCGTATTTGTATGACCCGATCGCCGTCTTGTAGGTGTCGATGATCATGGTGGTAGTCGACCCGGAAGGGCCGCCGCGAGTCAAAATCCAAATGATGTCAAAAGAGTTGAACGTCGCAATCAGTGACAACATCGACATCGTCACCAAAGCTGGAATGATCATTGGCATGGTGATGCGACGGAATCGGTACATGCGCCCTGCGCCATCGGTCCAGGCAGCCTCGTAAAGGTCACGTGGGATGGATTGCATTGCTGCTAGGAGATAGATGGTGACCAATGGCACACCGATCCAGACGTCGGTGACAATGGTGGCCCAGAACGCCGTGTCGCCATATCCCAGCCAGGCAACAGGCCCATCAACCAGACCAAAATTCTGCAGCAGGCCCGAAATCATGCCGAACTGGCCATTGTACATCCAGCCCCACATGAAAATGCCGATAGCCATCGGCACAATCCATGGTGGCATGGTCAGGATGCGGAACAGCGCCCGCCCCGGTACGGCAGCGTTCAGCAACACGGCGCCGCAGGTACCGATGATCATCTTGATCGACACCGAAAAGAACGTCCAAATGAACGTTCGAATGATAACCTGCTCGAAATTGGCTTTGAAAATCTTGCTGTAATTGGCGCCGCCGACCCAATCATAGGTCGGCCGTAGCGCCGCATTGGTGAAGCTGAGATTGACCGTATCGACCAGCGGATAGGCAACGATGCCGATGATATAGAGCAATGCCGGAGCCAGGAGGGCGAAGGCAAAGAGTGATGCGCTGCGATTTCCGGTCATAATGGCTCCTATCGTCTCTTGCCGAGGGCCGCGTCGAAACGTTGCCAGATGGGGGCCATGTTGATGACCGACTTGGTTCGCATCGCCTCGTCAATAGTCATGGCCAACAAGCCAGCTTCCAGAGCATCCACGACCGATACGGGCAGGGCCACGCCATCGACCATGTGCTTGAGGATATCTTCAGCCATTTGCTCGTCCGCGCCATAGTGCTGGCTGAGGCCCGAGGTATTGTAGGTGGTGTCGACAAGCCGATCCGCCGTACGACTATCGGTGACCCGTAGGAAATTGCGAATAAAATCGCCCTCGGCCATCCCCTTGACACCCATCACGGCAAAGCGCCGGAAATCATCGGGAACATTGAGATTGGTGTGGAATGTCAGGGCGGCGCCATTTTCGTACTGCACCATGGCAGTCTGAAAATCGATGATGTCACCATCACCGTCAAACACCTTGTCGCTTCCCATCCAGCCACTCGGCTTGCGATGGTAGACCTCCATGTCATTGACGCCCAAATTGGTCGGAGCATTGGCCGGCACGAATGTGCGACGGCCGCCAAAGCTGGACACATAGGCGGGGCGGCACCCCATGACGCCATTGTAGAGATCAAGATCGTGGCAGCATTTTTCGAGCATAAACGAGCCCGAATAGCGCTCATAACGACGCCAGTCCCGCATAAAGAACGCACCATGATAGGGCGGAATATGCTCGGACGCCTCAATTGAGGTCACGTCTCCAAGCAGCCCCTGCTGCTGCGCCTTGCGCAGATCGACATAGAGCGGGGCATAGCGCAGCACCAGGCCAACCATCAAATTGTCGGAGCCAAAGCGCGCGATCAGCTCGGCCAGCGCAATAGTATCTTCGACTGAAGTCACCACCGGCTTTTCTGTGAACATCTTAAGCCCGCGTTCCAGCCCGATGCGGATGTGCTCAAGATGCAAATGATTGGGCGAGCCAACCATCAACAGGTCGAGCTGCTCGGCATCGAGCATTTCATCAAGGCTGTCATATTGCTTGCCGACAGAAACGCCGTGCTCGGTGGCATAAGGTAGGCCAGCAGGAGCCGGATCGACATAGGCGACGACGTGAAAGTCATCACGGGCGGCGGAAAACACCCGCGCCAGATAACCCAAACGATAGCCGAGGCCGATAATGCCAACCCGCATGAATGCCTGCACCCTGTTTTTCTTCGCCGCTTTCTTAGGTGAAACGGCGTGAAAGTCTGTAAACTATTTTCAAGATTAAGATTGTCTGGCTCCCTATGTCAACATGATTTTGCGACCAATTCAATACCAATTTAAGCCACCGTGATTTTCTGGCCCAGATTCTCAAAAAGCCCCAGAAACTAGGCGTTTACCTCGGTGGATAACTCCTCTAGGGTGTCAGAAATTGCCGCGAAAGGAGTGCAGTGTTTATTTTGGTATTAAGTTTTCTTTGTTGGCACTTCACAGTGGAGTTGTCCGCAATGAAAATTTGCAACAAAATGACCTGCGCGTGACGTTGCCTGCGGCAAGCCTGTTGCCACAAGATTCAACATGAAGCTCCCAACAATAGACCCTAAGCTCCGAACCCTGAAGCGAGATTGAACATGAGCATTTTCACAAACCCGTTTGCCAACGACGCAGATCGCGGCGCAATTTGGACCATGCTGGTCGAACGCGACATCACCGCCTTCGTTGCCCAGGATTGGTCCATGGTTGACGGCGATTTCATCCGAACCGGATTTTTGGGCATTAGCGGCGGCGGCTCCGATAATCCGGACAGCTGGCGCATCGCATTTCCCACGCTGGAAGACTACCGCGCCGACTGGCTACGACAAGCCGCCGAAACCGCCAAAGTCGAATTCGCTGAGGACCTGACGGCCGGTATCAATCGCGCGACCACCCTACAACACATTGAGATCAGCGGCGACTTAGCCGTTGCGCACAAAAAGTTTGACGGCGTGATCGCCCTAAAATCTGGCGGCAAGGACGTGTTGAACTGGCAAACCGTGTATTTCTGCCGCAAGGTCGATAGCGTGTGGAAGCTCACTGGCTTCCTCGGCTACCTCCCCTTCCCCATGGGCACTCCACGCAAGGCCTGATTCACAATGCCATCATTTTTCACGCCGCAGCGTCTGACAATGCTGATCTTTTTTCTGCAGCCAATCGCCTTTGGCGCCTGGTTGCCGCGCATTCCAGACGTGCAAGCCGCGCTCGGATTGGGGCCACAGGCCTTGGCAATCGCCTTGATCGGCTTGCCCTGTGGCACGCTGTTGACGCTCCCGTTTGCGGGGCCACTGGTGGGAAAAATCGGTGCCAAATCAGCAATTGCATGGGGGTTCATCGCTTATGCTATCGCCGTCAGCCTGCCGGCCTTTGCCACCAGTGTCCCGACACTGTTCGTTGCGCTCATGCTGGTCGGGTCGACCATTTCCTTCGTCGAACTCGGCCTTAATGTCATGGCCGACCGCGTAGAGAAGGAAACCCAGACCACAATCATGAGCCGCTCTCACGGTTTCTGGTCGCTCGGAATAATGGCGGGCAGTGCCATCGGCGCATTGTTGGCCGGCGTGGGAATTGACGCAAAATGGGCGATCCTGGCCATGGTGCTCGTCACTCTGCCGCCGGCCCTGATCATTGCGGCTCAATTTGCCAACTACGGGCAAGAACGGCACGCTGGAGTTGCTCAGCAGCGCTCATCTTGGGGCCTGCCAAGTCTGCCGCTGCTGGGGATATCGCTTTTTGTCTTTGGCATTACCATGACCGAAGGCGCCATGGCCGATTGGTCCGCCGTGTTCCTGCGCGGCGTATTCAACGCCCCAGCTGCCGAAGCAGGCTTTGCCTATTCGGTCTTTGCATTCATGGTGGCCACAGGTCGATTTGGCGGTGACTACTTGCGCAAACGTTTTGGCGACGTCGCCCTGGCCCGCGCATTTGGGCTGCTGGCACTCGCCGGCATTACCATCCTGCTAAGCGCTCCAACCACGCCGATTGCGATGATCGGTCTTGCCGTGGCCGGCCTCGGTGTGTCGGTGGGGTTCCCATTGGCAGTGACCGCCGCCGCGCGCCTGACTGATCGTCCGTCGTCGGCCAATGTCGCGGTCTTGTCGTTCATTGCCCTATTGGGCTTTCTAGTCGGCCCGCCTGTGATCGGCTTTATCGCCGAGCATGTGCAGATGCGATTTGGTCTTGCGGCCCTCCTGCCGATGTTGGCGATCAGCTTGGCGGTAAGCGGACTGCTGGCCCCAAAAGCACCGGCGGGGCCAGCTCCTGGCATTGCGAGCCAGACAGGGGGAGCAGATTAATGCGAATTGCCGTTGCGGGTCTGCATACTGAATGCTCCACCTACAATCCAGTTTTGGCCCGTGAGGCGGACTTCCGCGTGCTGCGCGGACCAAGCATGGTCAAGGATAGCTATTTCGACTTTCTCACGCACTTTCCGGCTGAGTTCGTCACCATCCTTCATGCCCGCGCCATCGCGGGCGGGCCAATCGATCCAGACATTTACCAGCGCTGGAAGGCCGAGATCCTTGCTGGCCTCGAGGCCGCTTTGCCGCTCGATGGCGTCTATCTGGCCCTACATGGCGCCATGGTGGTTGCGGGCATGTTTGATGCCGAGGGCGATCTGATCGCTGCGGTGCGAGCTGTGGTGGGGCCGGATGTTCTGATTTCTGCCAGTTACGATCTGCACGGCAATATCAGCCAAACCATCATCGACAACCTCGACATGTTTTCCACCTATCGCACCGCGCCACATATTGATGTGCCGGATACGATGCGGCGCGCTGTGACCATGCTGGTTCGGGCCCTGCGCAATGGCGAGAAGCCGTTCATCGTCTGGGCGCCCGTTCCGGTATTGCTGCCCGGCGAGCGCACCTGCACCCAGGATGAGCCAGCGCGCAGTTTTTATGCCCTGATCCATGAAGTGGAAGAACCGGCAGGGATATGGGATGCTTCGTTCCAGGTCGGCTATGTTTGGGCGGACGAACCGCGCGCTACCGCTTGCGCTGTCATTACCGGGACAGATCGCGCCGCAATGGGGCGGGCCGCACTAAAATTGGCCCAGGATTATTGGGACCTTCGCCGCGACTTTGTCTTTGGAACCTGGACCGGCAGCATTGCCGAATGCGTCGAGCGGGCAATAACCGCAACCACCAGGCCAGTGGTGATTGCCGAATCGGGCGATAACCCCACCGGCGGTGGGGTCGGCGACCGCGCAGAAGTTTTAACGGCGCTCGTGGCCCGAGGGGCTCGGGGCGTAGTGTTTGCCGCAATAGCCGACGCCAAAGCGACCGAAGCCGCTTATGCCGCTGGAGCCGGCAGCACGATCACCGTCAGCATTGGGGCCAGCCTTGACCCGACCAGTCTACCGGCTCGCATCACGGCGACGGTAAGGTTCTTACTCGACACGCCAGAGGCACGACTACGTGAAGCCGTTTTGCGCATTGAAGGGATTGATCTGGTCGTAACCGCCCGCCGTCGCCCGTTCCACAATCTCACTGATTTCAAGCGCCTGGAACTGGATCCGCTCAATGCCGCGATCATCGTGGTCAAATCAGGCTATTTGTCGCCGGACCTCGCGCCCCTGGCAAATCCCAGCCTGATGGCCTTGTCGCCCGGTGTCGTCGATCAATTCGTCGAGCGGCTGCCGCGCCAACACACCAACCCAAGAACCTATCCATTCGACAAGGACTTTTCCTGGTCGCCAAAGGTGATCGCCTCGGCACGCTCAAGCTAACAATTGTCGTGATTATGTTGACGAGCCCCTTACCCTCGCGCCCGTCGTGATTGGGAAGGCCTTGTGCGATTTCACCGCCAGCGGGATGATCATTCGTGGACCAAGGCCCACGGAGGCGATCACAATGCAAAGTCCGGAACGAGCTCGACCAAAGTTCAGGCCTTGGCGCTATGTCCGCAACCAGCTTGGCCACCTGACGTTGTTCATGGTGCTTCCGGCAGCCACCTATGTCTTGCTGGAAACGCTGCACAAGGGCCTGCGCACAGGGGTATTCTGGCGCTCAATATCGATTAACATCAGTCAATTCACCCAACCAATGGCCTTTGCCGCCATTAGTGCGGGACTGGTCATGTTAAGCGTAACCCTGATTGCGGGACTGATCTACACTGCCTATAGTTTTGCCGTTCTCGCGCCCCGGGATCGTCGACGAATAGCAGGTCTTGATACCGTCGAAGCACTAGCAGACCGGGCGCGCTACGACCGTTTGCAACCTGACCCCGCCGAACCGAACGGTAACACTTAATATAGATTCTCGCCCTTTGGCGGCCATGATTTTCACTTAAGCGCTGGCCCAGCAATTCGCTGTGTTTCAAATGTTCCAAGTCGCAGGTTACGCATCATGACCGCTTTGTCTCGCTCTTTATTGGCCACACTGCGTCTATGCGCTTTTGGTTTGGCCGGGGGATTGACCTTGGCGGGTTGCAGCAGTTTTGGTGGTGGCGGCATACCGCTGGCGCCAGGCCTCAGCGCGCGCATGGACCAACCGAATGCCGCACTTGACCGTGCCTCTGCCATCGCGCTCGTCAATTCCTATCGCGCCACCCTGGGTGTCGCCCCACTCACCGGCGACGCCGGCCTTGACGGAACCGCCCAGGCGCTCGTCAACCAATATGCGGCCACCGGGACGCCGCCCAAAACACCATCGGGCTTGGCCGGCATGAAGCTGAGTGCCGGGTATGCCAGCTTTGCCGAAACCTTCTCGGGCTGGCGCAACAACCCCGCAGACGCGACCGGCTTGACGATCGCCAGCGCCAGCAAAGTGGGTATCGCTGCCGCTTTCAATCCAAACTCAGGCTTTGGCGTCTATTGGGTGCTGGTCCTTGCCCAATGAAATCATCGATGCGCGGGGGCTGAAGTGCCCGTTGCCGGTGTTGAAAATGGAAAAGCGTCTGGCCGGCCTGCCATCCGGGAGCACGCTGACGATTGTCGCCACCGACCCAATGGCAAAAATCGACATTCCGCTATTCTGCCGTCAAAACGGTCACGCATGTGCCATTGCGCAGCGCGATGATGGGACCGAATTCGTCGTCGTCAAAGGTTAATTCAAGAACGCCGGACGGGGTAGTGGCAGCGGCACCAATGCATCGGCTATGTCCTGGCTCGACTGAACCACTGCGCCTGGAATCGCTGCCTGACCTGCTGGATCAGTCTGCGGGATGATCTCCCCAACATGATCGGGCCGCGGCCGAGGCATGGGCACGTTAGGGCGCAACCGCCCAAGATCGGTCGCCTGATAGACCACCGAGGCGACGTCGTCGGTCAGATAGCTCATTTGCCCCTTTAGCCCCATTGGGAACGCCAACTCCTGGGCTTTGACGTAGGCCTGCGCGCCCTTGCCACAAATCAGCGGCCGCATATCGGTGGGACCCACACTGACATTGTTCGGCAAATCCAGGACGGATTGGCCGGTGCCCGTCAGCCTGCCGGACAGACCGCGCAGCAACAGCTCGGCCGTGTGCTCGTTGCGGTCTCGCGCCGACGAGCCCCCAAGCACCACCGCCAGCAGGCGTCGACCGTCGCGCTCAACCGTAACCACCATGTTGAGGCCCGAAGCGCAGACGAAACCCGTCTTCATCCCGGTCGTGCCGGCAAAAGTGGTCAGCAATTCGTTGTTTGATTCCAGCTTGAACTTGTCCAAGAGCACCACATCGGTGCGGAACATGGCGTCGTATTGGGGAAAATCCTGCCTGATGTAGAGTGAGAGCACCGCAAGATCGCGGGCAGAACTTGTCTGGGCCTTGTTATGCAGCCCATTGGGGTTGACGAATTGGCTGGCGGTCAGACCCATGCGAGCGGCGGTCTCATTCATCTTGGCGACAAAACCTGCCTCCGAGCCGCCAACCGTTTCCGCAATTGCCACCGCCACGTCATTTGCCGATTTGACCACCAGCACATAAAGCGCATCCCGCAGTGTCAGTGCGCTATCAATCGGCAAGCCAGATTTGGCGGGTGCCTGGTTGATGGCGTTTCTGGACAGGATAACCGGAGTGTCGAGCGTGACCGCACCAGCAGCAATCGCCTCAAACGTCACATAGGCCGTCATCAATTTGGTCAAGGAAGCGGGGTGCCAGGGCACGCCTGCATCTTGTGCGTACAACACCTGCAAACTATCCATGTCCACCAACAGTGCCGGATTGGCACGCGCCGGTGCGACGACAATAGTGCAAAGCGCAATGAGCAAACATCCAAGGCGGCGGGCAAACTGCACGAGGTCACGGCTCCAAGGTTCTGGCCAAAGCGGGCCATCTCTTAACAGCGCCTTGCCGCAAGCTCAATGTGCTGCAAGCCCAATCCCGTTGTTTTGGGCCACAACGCGCCGCCGAATATCCCGAGCCTAAACCGGCAGCATCAGTGTGGTCGAACGATCGACCCGCCCGATCAGGGGGAGGTCGGCTGACGACAATCCGATCAGCAATTTGAAACTCCCCGCTTCGACCAACCAATGCTTGGCGGCAACGCTAAAGAACGCAAAAGCCCGCGCATCCAGGCGCATTTGCACCGTACGGGTTTCGCCTGCGGCCAGTTCAACTTTGACAAAGCCCTTGAGTTCTTTGGCCGGACGCAGCAGCGAGGCGGCGTCGTCACAGACATAAAGTTGCACGACAGTGGAACCGGACCGGGCACCGATATTGCGCACGGACACCGTCGCCGTGACCTCCCCGTTCGCTTCGAAAGAAGTATCATCGACCACCAGATCGCTGAGCGCAAAATCGGTGTAGCCCAGCCCGAAACCGAACGGAAACAACGGCTCAATGCCCAAGCGATCATAGTGCCGGTAGCCGACAAACACACCTTCTTCGTAGCGCACTTTGCCATCAAGGCCGGGGTAAACCTCGACATCCTGGCTGTGTGTTGGATTGTCGGCCCAGCGGGCCGGGAAACTCTGCGGCAACCGACCACCGGGCTCAGCGGCGCCGGTGAGCAAATCGGCTATTGCATTGCCGGCTTCCTGACCAGGATACCAAGCCTCAATCACCGCAGCGACCTGATCAAGCCATGGCATCTCCACCGGGCCACCGGTCTGCAACACCACAATTGTTCTCGGATTGGCAGCGGCGACCGCAAACACCAATTCATTTTGACGGCCGGGCAAGGCGATGCTGGGCAGATCGCTGCCCTCGGTATCCCATTCGCCGGTCCGGCCGATAAACACGATCGCAGTTTCGGCTGCCTGCGCGGCCGAAACCGCCTCAACAATTGCCGCATCTCCCAAAGGTAAGCCAATGCCTGCCCGCAGCGCAGCCAATCCAAGGGTGGCGAACGCCTTGGTCGCAAATTCGATGGTTATCGCGTAGGTGCGGCCCTGCTCCAGCTCGACAGTGGCGACAACTTCGTCACAGCCTTCCTCAAAAAATGTTCTCCCTTTAACCCAACCGTTCCAGGCGTCGACCACCACAACACCATCGACCAGCAGGCGCGACAGACCGGCACTGTAGAGGCCAAAACGATGTTGGCCGGATGCTGTGGGGGTATAGGTCCCGGACAGGCGAGCCGAAAAATGCAAAGGGTTAACCTTGCCAGCAGCGACATGGCCGATCCAGAACGCCTGAGCGTCATCCTGCACAGCGCTATGAACGGGCCCCCCTGAAAAGTCCGTAGAGGCAAAATACTCGGCGGTGAAAGAGCCCCGCAACAAAGGCTCGAACCGATCATTGGTACAACCAGGAGCGTACGCTAGGCGTTGTTTCCCAAGTTGGGTGGCCAACCCGTCATAGGGGGTGATCTGATAGTGAGCGTTGAGTTGGGCGCTGCCGCCACCCATGATTTGGGCGGTCTTGGCGTTGGGACCAATAATGGCGATCTGCCCCATCCCAGCGAGCGGCAACAGCCCAGTGTTCTTGAGCAGCACAGCGCCCTCCGCACCGGCCCGTCGGATCAAGGCGCGATCTTCGGGTCGGTCTTCGGCGTGCTCTTCGAACGCGCGATGATCATCAAGAGCGCCCACCCGCCGCATCAATTCCAGCATGTTGAGCGCCCGCCCGCGGACAGTTTCAGCCGCCACCGAGCCATCGCGGACGGCCGCGACCAGCTTTTCACCACGGTCCCGCGATGGTCCCGGCATTTCCAGGTCCAACCCCGAATTGACCGTTTCGACGGTCGAGTGCGACCCGAACCAGTCGGACATCACCACACCATCAAAACCCCATTCGTTGCGTAGCACAGTGGCCAACAGCCAGTTGTGTTCGGAGGTGTAGACCCCGTTGAGCCGATTATAGGAGCTCATGACGCCCCAGGTGTGGGCGGTCTTCACTGCCCATTCAAACGGAACCAGATAAAGTTCGCGCAACGTCCGCTCGTCGATTTCCGACGAAATTGTCGTGCGCTCGATCTCGGATTCATTGCCGACAAAATGCTTGATCGTCGCCCCAATACCCTGGCTTTGCAGCCCTACAATATAGGCGCTAGACAATGTTGCCGTCAGGATTGGGTCTTCCGAATAGCACTCAAAGTTGCGCCCATTGGTCGTGGAGCGGTGAATGTTGACGGTTGGCGCCAACAGCATATGGGCCTGTTTGGATTTGACCTCAGCCGCCAACGCCACGCCAATTTGGCGCACCAATTCAGCATTCCACGTGGCGCCCAGGGCAATTCCAACCGGAAAGCTCGCTGACTTGACGCCCCCAATCAGGGAGCCGCCACCGCGAGCCCCATTGGGTCCATCGCTGACCCGCAATTTGCCGATGCCCAGGCGGGCGATCGCCGGTGTTGACCAGAAGTCCTCGCCGGAGAGCAGGGTAACCTGCTCCTCTAGCGTCATTGCGTCAACGAGCGCCTCAATCCGGTTCCTGCTCATCGTCGGCTCCCTCATATCCGCTGTGGATTTGGTAGTCGGCCGCAACTGAGGCTGCTGTCAAGGGTGTTGGATGGAGACATAAGTACCCCTCGGCAAGCAGGGATCAGTGTTTAAACGGCGGGGCATCGTGCCACCATCAGCGACAATGCCAGCAACACCGATTGACCTTCCAAGTCTGGCGGCCTTGCCGCCGACGACGTGCAAGCCAATCGCTAGCACCAACGTCAGCAGGAGCTCAGCCGCCTCGGACAAAACTCCCACGAAAGGTAGCCAGCGTCACCGATGTTGGTCGCAATTCTGCGTTTTCAATTCGATGGCGACAAAATTTCCCTAGGCACATATGGGAACTATGGCTATATTTGTACCTTAGTCACCCCCGTATGCAGGCGCATAAATGTCACTGATCGATACCAGCAAATCAGCCAATTGCTCCGCCATGTCAGATGTATTGAACCGAATCGGGGACAAATGGAGCGTGATGGTGGTCGGCATCCTTGGGCAAAACGGGGTGCTACGTTTCAATGAGCTGAAGCGCCACATCAATGGGGTCTCACAACGTATGCTGACATTGACGCTGCGCAATCTGGAGCGGGACGGATTGGTGACACGCACCATCTATCCCGAAGTGCCGCCGCGCGTCGAATACGACCTGACCGAATTGGGCAAGACGCTGCAAGCCCCCATTAGCCGCCTCTGGGACTGGTCCGCTGCCCACCATGACGAGATCGTGGAAGCGCGTATCATCTATGACGGTCGCCAACTCGCCACAACGACGGCTCCCCGCAAAATCGCCTATGCACGGGGCTGATCCGGTCGGATCCCGTCAACACCTCTCGACAATGGCGGTCATCACCAAATGTCATGGTTTGACCCAGTTTTATCATCGCCCCCGGGCCACTAGGACGCTGCCATGGATTTGCAGTTTACGCCTTCACGGACCAGCATTTGGGACCAGTTCTTCCTTGGTGCACGCGCCTGCCTGCCGGTTGCCGTTTCGGTTTCGGCCTATGGATTGGTTTGGGGCGTTTTGGCCAAACAAGCCGGCCTCACCACTCTTGAAGTCCTACTGACCAGTGGGCTGGTTTTTGCCGGTTCGGCCCAGTTTGTTGCGCTGACCCTGTGGACGCCGACGCCATCTGCCCTGCCGATCAGCGCATTGGTGGTCGCTGTGATGATCGTCAATCTGCGCTATGTGTTGCTGACAGCGACCCTGCGCCCCCTGTTTGAGCGAACCAGCAATTTTGGAGGTGCATGGCGCATGTTTCTGGTCACCGACGAGAACTGGGCGATGACCATTGCCGAAATGGCCCGCGGCCGCGGCACATCCGCGTTCCTGCTGGGGGGCGGCGTCTTGGTCTATAGCGTCTGGCTGGCATCAACCCTGGGCGGACGCTTACTGGGCGCGGCAATTGATGACCCAACGAAATATGGTTTGGACTTCGCCTTCACCGCAACCTTTCTCGCGCTGCTATTGGGCATGTGGCGCGGCAAAGCCGATATTCTACCCTGGCTGGTGGCGGCGGTCGTCGCTATCGCCAGCGCCAAATTACTGGGGGGCAGTTGGTACATCCTGATCGGCGGGCTGGCCGGGAGTTTTGTCGGCGCCATCATCCAAACCCGCAATCCGGTGCGCCATGCTGACCTCGCCTGAAGCGCTGATAGCCATTTTCGGCATGGCTGTGGTCACTTTTACTATCAAGGCCAGCGGCTTGCTGCTGGCCAATCGGCTGCCGCGCGAAGGCTTTGCTGCGGCATGGATCAAACACATTCCAAGTGCGGTGCTGGCTTCGCTCGTTGCCCCGGCGGTTGTCACGGGCGACGCGGCAGAAGCTCTCGCCGCAATCGCAACTACCCTGATGTTTGTTGCCACCAGAAGCCTGCTGGCCGCCATGATCACCGGCGTCGCCGCAATCTTGGTGGCCCGCACCCTGTTAGGCAGCTAGGGGCGATTTTGCGTAAGGACGGCGACTGCCTGTTGCGGCAAGCAAAAAGCTGCGCTAGAGAACGGCTGTGCCCTCCTGGCGGAACGGTAGACGCACCTGACTCAAAATCAGGCGGGGAGACTCGTGCCAGTTCGAATCTGGCGGGGGGCACCACTTCCCTTAAAGCCATTGTTCCCAGCAAATAGTTTGTAGGAAAGGTGCAGGGGTACACCCTCGGCAGCAAAGTTGCAGTTGCCGCACGACGTTTGAATCCTGCCGCAACATTGAACCTTTGGTTATGCGGGGTTTTGTTCCTCCATCGACACGGAACAATCGAGGGCCAAAGCGAGCTTCCGTCATAGACCGTTGTCGTGTCACCCCGCCCCACTACTATCCCAATTTGGCAGCTTCGCCCGGCTCATAGCGGTGTTGCTGTTAATGAACAAAAAAGCCTAAAATCAAACGCGCGTTGACCCCCGCTCATGGCTGGCACTTACTGCTAGTCTCGGAGGGAAAATACCATGTCAATTTTTGATCTTTTTTCGGCAGGTGCCGAAGCCAATGTGCAGATGCTACTACAGCCCCAACCAGTGGGCGGAGCTCAAGCTAGGCAGAAGCCGCACAACGCGCTTGTCATGGAAATACTGGCGTTGCTGTCTTTTAGGAAGCGGCGGCAAGAGCATTGATTTAGCCCTTGTCGGCAGCGCCCCAATTGCCTTTCTCGCGTGAAGCGGCTCGTGAGACATTGTTGGATTAGTGTCGGCCGAATGCTCATCTTGGCAGGATCGCGCGAAACGGTGCGGCAGCAGGAACGCGCGGCCTCTGTCATCGCCGCCAAAATCTGTTGGACAACGCCCGCGGCGATGCTGACGCAGTGCGGGCCCACATCAATTTGACCCGTCCGGTGGCACCGCCGGCGCCTGAGCGCTGGCTATTGACGCGCCAATATTCTATCCAACAGCCCTGTTCTGTTCCCTGTGAGCCCAGCCATGGCCATTTCGATTTTTGCACCCCTCGACAAAAAAGCTGCGGCGCTTGCCTTTGTATTGGCATTTGCAGCCATCACCGGGGCCTGGGGCAGCCAATTGTTTGGCGGCCTGGTGCCCTGCGATCTGTGCCTTGAACAGCGCATTGCCTATTATTGGGGCCTGCCAATTCTGGCTGCGATTCTGGTCGCCTGGAACCGCTTGCCACTGCCGGTCTGGTACCTTGCAATGACCATTGTCACCGCGGTTTTCGCCTGGGGAACGTTCATGGGAACCTACCACGCGGGCGTCGAATGGGCATTTTGGCCAGGGCCTACGGCCTGCACCGGCCTGGGGAGCATCAGTTTTGACGCGCTCGGCGATCTCAATGCCGCCCATGTTGTGCCATGTGACCAGGTGCAGTTCCGCTTCGCCGGGATTTCACTGGCGGGCTACAATGCCCTGATATCACTCGCTGTCGTAATGCTCTTGGTGATTTCAATGGCCGCGCAATGGCGGCACAATCGCGCCCGCTGAACCAGATAAAGCCCTCCGATTCCGGAATGCCCGCCAGCGCCGCCTGCACTCATTCTTCCAGTTCAATGTCCCAATACAAATAATCGAGCCAGCTCTGATGCAAATGGTTGGGCGGGAATGCGCGGCCATTATTGTGCAGATCATGCACCGTCGGATGATAAGGTGCCTGACGTGGAAACATCCTGATTTCCCAGGGCATCCGATTGGCCTTGCGCAAATTGCACGGCGCACAGGCAGCAACCACATTGTCCCAGGTCGTCCGCCCGCCTTTTGAGCGCGGAATAACGTGATCGAATGTCAGATCGTCGCGTGCCCCGCAATATTGGCATTGGAACCGATCACGCAGAAACACGTTAAAGCGGGTGAAGGCCGGGTGGCGGGCTGGCTTAACATAGTCCTTGAGCGACACCACGCTCGGCAGCCGCATCTCAAAACTAGGGCTATGAACCTTCAGATCATATTCAGAAACAATATTGACCCGGTCCAGGCACACCGCCTTGATCGCGTCCTGCCATGACCACAACGACAATGGGTAATAGCTGAGCGGCCGAAAATCGGCGTTCAACACCAGGGCGGGACAGGTCTCCGGCGACACATGGATGGTCACAAGAGGCTCCCGAAACGGGAATCGAGATGGTCCATAATCCCCATAGTCTAAGCCCTTTGTGACAAGGCTGTGAAGCAGGGAATGCAACCAATGACGGCAATCAGCCTTTGGTGGCCAGTTCTTTGGCGAACGCCACCGCAAACTCTAGGCCATCCGGGGAAATACCATGCCCAACCCCGCGCGCCACGTGGTAGCGCACGTCATAATGGGCACCCATCAATTGTTTGGCGGCGTCGGCGCCCAGTGCCAGCGGCACCACCTGATCCATGTCGCCATGCACAATGCAAACTGGCGGTTTGGGCAGGTCAGCCTGGCCGAAACTGGGGGCAGGTGAAAACCCGCCAGAAAAAGCAATGACGCCCAGCAAACCATCGGGAAGCGACAGCCCCACATGCAGCGCCACCATGGCGCCCTGGCTGAACCCGATCAGGATCGTATCCTTGGCCCCAAGGCCGGTCTGCGCCCACAGATCGGCAAGGAATTCGACCAGAACGGGCGCGGAACGAGGCAGACCCAATTGGCGGTTGGCGACACGGTCGGTGTCGTAATCCAGCGCAAACCATTGAAACCCCGACGGATACCCCGGCACCGTTTCGGGCGCGTCCGGCGCCACGCACAAGGCGTCAGCAAGTACGGCCTGAAAGTGCGGCGCCAACCCGATCAGATCATCGCCATTGGAGCCGTAGCCGTGCAAGAGCACGACGAGACGGCGGGGCGGATTGCCACTCAGTGGTGCCAGCATCGGGCCGGAAAGTTTGGGCATATTGCAAGTCCTTGGTGGGTTTTGGTCAGCCTTGCCAGCGCCAGGCCCACATGGCAACCCCAGGATCCAAGCCCGTGGTTCTCACGCCCTTGCCACCCAACCTACGGCAACACCCCTTCGCGTTGTTTCATCACGGCGAAATAGCGCCAGAACAGCAGCGCTGCCGCTGACCGATGTGGCGTCCAGGCTTTGGCAATCTCCACCATCGCCTTGGTGCTGGGGCGCGCTTCTAGCCCCAATCCATGTTGTACCGCCTTGACCAGCGCCAGATCTCCAGCCGGGAAAACGTCAGGGTGCCCCGCACAAAACATCAGATAGACTTCAGCTGTCCACGGCCCGATGCCCTTGTGCGCGCAAAGGTAGCTCACCGCCGCCGCCGCTGGCAGTGTGTCAACATGGGCGAAGTCCAACTGTCCCGCACCGACCGCTGTGGCGACGGCATGCACTGCCCGGTATTTTCCTGCCGAAAAGCCCGTTGCCCGCACACTGGCCTCGTCAAGTTCAAGGTAGCGCAAGGGGTCGCACGCCCCTTCGAGCGCTTCATAGCGGGTCCAGATCGCCCTGGCGCTTGCAACCGACAATTGCTGGCCGCAGATCACTTTGGCCAGGCCCGCAAACCCCGGCAGGCTAACCCGGGGCATGACCGTTCCTGCATAGTCCCTGACAGCCAAAAGGCGCGTGTCACAGCTGACCAAGGCATCCAGATGCGCAGCCACCGCTGCCGGAGTATCAAGTCGAATTGCTGGGGTTTGGCCAGTCATGCTAACAAAATTACTCCGTGGGAAGACCGATGCCATCTGATCCAGTTCTGCGTTTTGCGCCAAGCCCAAATGGGCATTTGCACTTAGGGCACGCCTATTCGGCACTGTTCACCTGGAACGCTGCAGCGGCGCTAGGGGGCATCGCTTTGCTGCGCATTGAGGACATCGACACCGAGCGCTGTAAACCCGAATTTGACGCCGCGATCCGACACGACCTTGCCTGGTTGGGGCTGGAATGGCCAGAGCCGGTGTTGCGCCAATCTGAGCGATTTGACACCTATGTGCGAGCCGCCAACCAATTGCGCGATCAGGGCCTGCTCTATCCGTGTTTTTGTTCGCGCAGCGCCCTGGCCGCTCAAGCGGTAACACAGGATCCCGAAGGTGCCCCGCTTTATGCTGGCACCTGCAAACACCTGAGCAAGGCCGACAGTTTCGAGCGGCTGGCGCGTGGCGCGGTAGCGCAATACCGTCTGGATATGACCCAGGCCATCGACAGGATTGGCGCCCTGGCGGTGACAGTGGTTGGCCCAACAGTGACGGATCGGCCACAAATTCGCTATGCCCGCCCGGCACGCTGGGGAGACGTTGTTCTGCGGCGCAAAGGCGCGCAAAGCAGCTACCACCTCAGCGTGGTCGTTGATGATGCGGCACAGGGGGTCACCCATGTTACCCGCGGGCGGGATATGGAGGCAGCAACCGACATTCATGTGCTGCTGCAATTTCTGCTTGGCCTACCGTCGCCGACCTATTCGTTCCACAAATTGATCTTGGCAGGCGACGGCAAGAAACTCGCCAAATCGAAGGGCTCACCGAGCCTGTCCAGCCTGCGCGAAGCAGGCTGGAGTCCCCACCGCGTGCGAGAGCATCTCGGCTTCGGTTAAGCCGCGATCATGTCCTTGGCAAAATAATGGCCGACGGACGCCGCTACCGCGTCATTGAGCGGGGTCGCAAAATTAGGTCCCAGGATGGTGTCCAGCCGAGGATCGCTCAATTGCATTGGATTTTGCCACAAATAGCGCATCTTGAGCACTTCGCGGATCACCGGCATGGCGATACCCATCAGCTGAAGCACCATCCATGGCACCGGGGTAACCTTGAGCTTGCGCGGTGACGCCGTCTGGATTGCGGCCATGACCGCGCCGTTGGTAACGAAGTGCCCGGCGAAGTGAAAGTTCTCGAACGGCGCCAGGGTTTGGCGGGTCTCGGCCAGTTTGACAAAAGCCCGCCCGAGATCAGGCAGATAAGCCCAAGTGTGGGCCAAATCCAAGGCATCCATGTTGTGGATTTTACCTTTGGCGACATCCATCATCATTGCCTGATCAAACCAATCGCCGGTGTTGTCGGGGCCAAAGAAATCTCCCGCTCGAACAATAATGGTCTTGAACAGGCCCGCTTTGCTGGCGCGTTCCAGCATCTGTTCCTGACGCACACGGATGGCACCGCGCGGCGTTTCCGGGCGCTGCGGCGTCGTCGGCACCATCACCCGGTCTGTGGCGGCGTAGTTGTAAACATTGCCCGGAAACATCATGGTTTTGCCGGAATGCCCCATCGCCGCGATCACCGTGGCGAGTTGCGCCTCGGCGCGACCTTTGTCCCATTTATCGTAGGGCAGGTTGAGCGCGTTCATCACCACATCGGCGTCGGCAATGGCAGCCTCGATATCGGACTGCACGCCAGCGTCGCCCAAAACAAAACTGACCCCGGCAATGGGCGCACGATCAGCGCGCCCCATCCCCTTGACCTTCCAGCCGGCGGCAACAAATGCCCGGGCGGCAGCCCGACCAACATGGCCATTAATTCCCAATATTGTGACGTTACCCGTACCCATTTTTTTCTCCATCGTGCGATGGACTAACCATCGACCATTCAATAAAGTTTTGAAATTGTCGAAAAACAAACTTCAGGCATTCAATAATGAATAGCACACCGGATTGGTCGCTGTGGCGCAGCTTTTCAGCCGTGGTGGCGGAAGGGTCCCTGTCCGGCGCCGCGCGTTTGCTGTCGGTGAGCCAACCAACCATTGGGCGCCACATCGAAACGCTGGAGCAGACCCTGGGCGTCGCGCTGTTCGAGCGCACCTTGGGCGGCCTCAAGCCCAACGCCACCGCACTGCGACTATATGAGCCGGTTGAACAGGCCCAGCGGGCTTTGACTCAAGCCGCCACCATTGCGGCAGGGGCGCAGGAGCAATTGGCAGGAACTGTCCGGGTGACTGCGAGCACCGTGGTGTCAAACTACGTGCTGCCCTCATTACTGGTGCCGATCCGCCAAAAATACCCAGCTATTGCTATTGAATTGGTGCCCTCCGATTCGGCCGAAAACCTATTGATGCGCGAGGCCGATATTGCCATACGCATGTTTAGGCCGACCCAGCTTGAGTTGGTTGCCAAAAAACTCGGTGAGCTACCGATCGTCTGTGGGGCCGCCGACAGCTATTTGCAGCGGCGCGGCACGCCTTCACACATCGGCGATCTGGTTGGCCACGACATGATTGGTCTTGACCGCTCCGACGCCATAATAGCCCACGGCGGCAAGATTGGTTTTGCGATCAAACGCGAGGATTTCTTGCTGCGCACCGACAATCAGACCACCATATTTGAGCTGATGCGGGCTGGGCTTGGCATCGGTTTTGGTCAAAAGCAGTTGATCGAGAATACCCCCGGTATGCGGGCCCTTTTGCCGCAAATGAGTATTCCCCCTCTGGAAGTTTGGCTTACGACGCACCGCGAATTGTTCACGAGCGTGCGAATACGTGCCATTTATGATGCGCTTGCGGATGGTTTGGTGGGCTATATCGACGGCACAAGCGTATAGAGAGTGTGCTCCCTCAAGAGGTTATCATGCAGACAGTCGTCAATATCGGCATCGCCCTTGCCCTGGTCTTTACACTGGGCGTTCTCGGCCTCGGCCTCTGGAACATGGCCAAAGGCGGTTCAGGCAATACCAGTCAAAAATTGATGCGTCTGCGGGTCATGGGCCAGGCAGTTGCGTTAATTCTGCTGATGGCAGCCCTATTCTTTTTTGGCGGCAATCGGGGTTAGGATTAGCCATGGTCAAGCTCAACCGCATCTACACCAGAACGGGTGACGATGGCACAACCGGATTGGTCCGTGGGCCACGACGGACCAAATTCGACCTTCGCGTGCAAGCCTACGGAACGGTCGATGAGGCCAACGCTTTTATCGGTCAAGCCCGGCTCACCACCGGTTCGATGCCGAAAGTCGATAGCGTCTTGGCCCGTGTCCAGAATGATTTGTTCGATGTTGGTTCTGACCTAGCAACACCGGGTGACGATGCCGGTGCTGAATATCCATCGCTGCGGGTCACCGCCGTCCAAACCCTGTGGATTGAAAAACAGATCGACCACTATAACGAGGACCTAGCCCCCCTCACCAGTTTCGTTCTGCCGGGCGGGACGCCAACCGCCGCTGCCCTGCATATCGCCCGCACCGTGACCAGGCGGGCTGAACGCATTGCGGTGGAGCTGGCGACGATCGAGCCTGACGTAAACCCCGAAGCCATCAAATATCTCAACCGGCTGTCAGACTTGCTGTTTGTCTTGGGACGAGCAGCCAATGCCAATGGCGAAAAGGACGTGCTCTGGGTGCCGGGCAATTACACCGACACCAAAAAAGGCGGCTGATCAGCGGGCCAACGCCCGGCAATGGGGTGAACTGCGCCGATGTTTTTACCGCTCCACGACACCAATCTGGTTCGCCATATCAAGTTCGCCTGGGTCACCTACGCGCTAATGGCGCTCAACATCGCCCTGTTTTCAGTTCAATCAGTTCTGTCGCCAGGGGCCTTCGAACAGGCCACCATTGATTTCGGCATGATCCCAATCGTGGTTCGCGACCTCTACCCCCAACCGCTGCCCTGGCTGCCCGATTGGGCAAACCTGTTGACCTATGCGTTTTTGCACGCCGGCTGGCTGCACATGCTGATCAACATGCTGTTCCTCTGGGTGTTTGGGGACAATGTTGAAGACGCCATGGGTCATTTGCGGTTTTTGCTGTTCTATCTCGCTTGTGCCGCGCTGGCAGCGCTAGCCCATATTGCCCTCAATCTGGATGGCAACGGTCCGCTTATTGGCGCCTCCGGCGCGGTTGCCGGGGTCATGGGCGCCTATATTCTGCTGTATCCGCATGCTCGGGTCTTTGTGTTGGCGACGTTCGTCGTTCCGATCCCCCTGCCGGTGCCAGCCATGTGGATGCTGGGCTTCTGGATCGCCACGCAGGTATTTTCCGTCCTGATCGGCTCGGAAGAGCCTGTCTCCTGGTGGGCGCACCTGGGTGGGTTTATCGCTGGCATGGCTTTGGCGCCGCTGCTAAAGCGCCGCGAAGTGCCCCTGTGGGGCGGCCGCTGAGATCGCTGGCAATTGTTACAAATTTTGGACACTTGCCAAAGCTTTGTTTACCCGAGGGGACTATGGTGACGGCCTCGCAATGGTATGAATGAGGCAATAATGGACACCGACCTGACCATGCAGCTGGTTGCCGCGCGCAACGCCGGCACTCAGGCGAGTGTGCAGACAGCAGTGCTTAAAAAGACCAATGAAATGGAAATGGCCGTCATTGACATGGTCTCCCGATCCACCCAGTCCCCACCGCCAGCGGGCCAGGGATTGCAGATCGACAAACTGGCTTAGCTGTCGCCGGTCGCCAGCCCAATCAGGGCTTGAACCACGGCGTCTCCATCGGGCGTGTCCCAATGTGCAGGGCCGGGCAGCACCGCCAACTCACAGCCATTCTGGTCCAGAACCAAGGTCACCGGCAGGCCCACCGCAACCGCTTCGGTTTTCAGGCGTTCGAAGGCTGCAAAGCTATTGTCGGCATAGAGCGGCAAATTGGTGAATTTGCCCGCTGCGAGGAAGGCCCTAGCCTTGTCCAGCCCCCCCTCACCAATATCCAGATTGATCGGCAGCACCATAAAAGCGTCTGAATTGAACCTGGCTGCGAGCGCATCAAGCGCCGGCATTTCCTCCCGGCATGGGACGCACCAGCTGGCCCAAAAATTGACAAGTAACGCCTTGCCCTTGAAGTCGGCAATTGTTGTGGGCTTGCCAGCGGCATCCTTAAAGCCAAGAGTGGCGTAGCCACGCCCAAGACCGGTGCTGTTAAGCGCCGCCAATTCACCCACAGCTGCGGTGTCGATGGCCGCTGCAGAGGCTGCCTGAACCGGGCACTCGAGGGCCGTCGCGGCGCCATTGCTAAGGTAAAGCCAGGCCGATATAGCTACGCCAACGCTGGCAAGCCCCAGGGTCACAAAGAGCCGGGGAAGCGGTGATTTCTTGGTCGGGGGCTGGCTATTTTCAGACATTCTAGCTCCAGGAAAATGTGATGAGCAACAAGATGTGGGGCGGTCGTTTTTCGTCAGGCCCCGACGCCATCATGGAAGAGATCAACGCTTCAATCGGCTTTGACCAACGCCTTTATAGGCAGGATATCGCCGGATCAATTGCCCATGCGACCATGCTGGCCCACACGGGCATTCTGACGCAGCAGGATCGCGACGCCATTGTTGCCGGTCTCGGCACTGTATTAGCTGAGATTGAGGTCGGACAGTTCACCTTTTCGCGTAGTCTCGAAGACATTCATATGAATGTCGAGAGCGCATTAAAGGACAAGATCGGCGATGCCGCCGGGCGACTGCACACGGCCCGTTCCCGCAACGACCAGGTCGCGACCGACTTCAAACTCTATGTTCGTGACACAATTGACATTTTGACCGCCCAGATCGGGACGCTGCAACTGGGTCTGGTTACCCGCGCCGAGCAGGAAGCCGAAACCATCATGCCCGGCTTTACGCACCTGCAAAGTGCGCAGCCGGTCAGCCTAGGCCATCATTTGTTGGCCTATGTGGAAATGCTCGGTCGGGACGCCGGGCGCTTCGCCGATGCGCGCCAGCGCTTGAACGAAAGCCCGCTTGGCGCGGCGGCACTTGCCGGAACATCCTATCCCATCGATCGGCACATGACGGCGGCAGCGCTGGGCTTTGACCGGCCCGCCGCCAATTCTTTGGATGCGGTGTCGGATCGCGACTTCATTCTTGAAACCCTGGCTGCCGCCGCCATTTGCGCCGTGCATCTGTCGCGGTTTGCCGAAGAATTGGTGATTTGGTCATCGGCACAGTTCGGGTTCGTCCGCCTGTCGGACAAGTTCTCCACCGGCTCTTCAATCATGCCGCAAAAACGCAATCCCGATGCTGCTGAACTGGTGCGCGCCAAGATCGGCCGCATTCTGGGGGCCTTGACCTCACTGATTGTCGTGATGAAGGGCCTGCCATTGGCCTATTCCAAGGACATGCAGGAAGACAAGGAAATCGCCTTTGATGCGCTGGATTCGCTCTCACTTTCGCTGGCAGCCATGACCGGCATGGTGAGCGATCTCACCTTTAATCGCGCCAAAATGCGCGCTTCCGCCAGCGCCGGATTCTCCACCGCCACCGACATCGCCGACTGGCTGGTGCGCGAGCTCAATATGCCGTTCCGGGACGCCCATCATGTCACCGGCAATATCGTGGCGCTGGCTGAGCAAAAGGGCTGTGGCCTCGAAGGGTTGACGATCGAAGATTTCAAATTCGTCGATCAGCGCATCGATAGCCGCATCCACAAGGTGCTGACGGTTGAAAGCTCGGTGGCCTCCCGGCAAAGCTATGGCGGCACAGCGCCTGCCAATGTGCTGATCCAAGCTGCACGCTGGAAATCCCAGCTCACTGGGCAGGCCCACGAGCCCCGTCCACTGCAAAGCAAGACCTCGGGCGGACACGGCGATGGTGGCATCGCGTAAGGAGCGGGGCTAGTCCTGTTCGAGCGCCTTGCGACCGAGTGAGACCACTTGCACCGGTGTGCCCGCCAGCGCGTCATCAATCTTGGCCAATAAATCGGTCAAGGTGAATGGCTTGACGATCACATCGTAAATCAGGCTGTCCAGGCCATGAGCCCGTTCGCGCTGATCGGCAAAGCCAGTCATCAGCACGATGATGATGTCAGGGTAGCTGGCCGCTGCCTGCAGCGCCAAGGCGATGCCGTCCATGATTGGCATCTTGATGTCGGACAGCAACAGGTCAAATGCGCCGCTGTGTTCGAGCAGAATCTCGGCCGCTAACCCACCATCCTCTGCGGCCACAACGCTGTGCCCTTTCATAGTCAAGGCGCTGACCACAAAGGCACGGACAGAGTCGTCGTCTTCAGCGACGAGAATTTTGGCCATTCGTCATTCTCCGTCCCGTTTAGTGCGTGGTCGTTGGCTCGGCATGAGGCTCGCTAGCAATCGCGGAATCGGTCGGGCCACCATGTTCAGCATCGGGCACCGGTTCCGCTTCATGCCCAGCGTCTGCTTGTGGTGCGGGGGAAACCGCCACATCCGTTGACCCAGGGTTATTTTTGGCGCCACCGCCGGCAAAGGCGAGTTTGACCTGGGCAATATGGCCCGGTGGCAATGTTAACTCTGTCTTGATCTCGGCGCTCTCGCCAGCCCTCAACGCGCGCACCTCGGGTCGGACGCTCCATTCGTAAAGAATCGTCCCCTCCACTCCGATCAGGCGAACCACCACCTGCGGCACCAATACCTCGTGCTGCTCCAGGCCGATGATCTTGGCCGATACAATCAGAACTTCCTTGCCCTGACGAACCGAACGCGAGGTTTGCAAATCAGAAAAATCCAGCCCGACAACGTTAACGCCGAGCCCGACAGCTTCATAAAAGTCCGCCATGGCAGGAAATTGCTCAACGACCTTGGTCCGCGCCCAAATACCCACGACCATAGTCCCAACCAGCAGCAAGGAGCCGATGATCCGTGCCGCGCGCCGCATTCTGGCTAGTGGTAATTTTGCGACCATTGAGTTCTGGCGCCGCGAAAAAGCGCGTTGGCGCTTGCGCTGGACGGCTGGATCAATTGTGGCATTGGGCTCAGGTTCCTGGGCCTTGCCGAAGGCGTCAACTTTGCGCGCTATCGCGGCGGCAACGGCCCGCTCCTCTTCCGAGAAAGCCTCGTCCAAACCATCCTCGCTGACGTCAGCCTGCAGTTTGTCGGTCTGCAATTGTGCGGCCGAAACTGGCGGGTCTTGCTGCCAAGCCTCATTGCAGGAAGCGCATTGCACCTTGCGGCCAGCCGAACCGATCGCTTCTTGAGCCACCTGGTATCGTGTCTGACAATGGGGACAGGTGATGATCATTGGCGTCCGTGCAGGCTGAAGCGACACTGCTTCTCCCGTGACCCTAATGTGCTGGGGTTAAGACTCCTCAAACCTGGAGCGATTGGCGCACGGATTTTTGATAAATGCGGTGCAATCCACATCCAGACCCAGCATCGGTCGGTATCGGGGGCACTCCCTGATAAGATGCCGCAATTACCTGATTCGGCTTTGCCACTTCTTGTTGGGCTTGGCACCAAATCAAATCCAAATTGAAATAACCATCGAGGGACCTGTGAGCGTGATCGAGTTTTCCGATGTCGGCCTGCGCTACGGCAATGGCCCGGAAATTTTGCGGGATTTGACCTTTTCGGTGGAGCCGGGTTCTTTCCATTTCCTCACCGGGCCTTCTGGCGCGGGCAAGACCTCGTTGTTGCGGTTGCTATTGCTGTCACTGCAGCCGTCTCGTGGCCGCGTTACCATGTTTGGCGAAGACGTCACCAATCTTAGCCAGGACCGATTGTTGCAGATGCGCCGCCACATCGGCATCGTGTTCCAGGAATTCCGACTGCTGGACCATCTGACCACCTTTGAAAACGTCGCCCTGCCCCTGCGCGTCCTTGGCCAACCCGAAAGCGAATACCGACCAAACGTCACCGAGCTGCTCGAATGGGTCGGACTGGGCGAACGCATGCACGCTTTGCCATCGCTACTCTCTGGCGGCGAAAAGCAACGAGCCGCCATAGCCCGCGCCGTTATCGCCCGACCCAAAGTATTGTTGGCGGATGAACCCACTGGCAATGTTGACCCTGAGCTATCCTCGCGTCTGGTACACCTGTTCGCCGAACTCAACCGCACCCTGGGTATGACCATTATCCTTGCCACCCATGAACTGCCCCTGCTTGAACAATTCTCCTATCCGCGCATGTTGCTCTCCAAAGGCGAGTTGGTAATCCATGATTGAGCTGTTCAAGCATTTGATACCGCGCCGGACGCAGGCCGCTGCAATTGTACCGGAACGCTCGGTCGCCGGTCGCACCTTAATGCTGCTGATTGCGATCATGACCTTTCTGTCGGCGGTGACGTTGGGCGGGGTGGTTCTGGTACAAAAATCGGCGATCGCCTGGTCGGCCGATGTCGGACGCGAAGTCACCATCCAGATCCGCCCTGTCGAGGGCGAGGTTATGGACAGCAATTTGCGCACCGCCGTAGCCCTGGCTGAAGCCACCCCTGGCGTATCCTCGGCACATGCCCTGACGCTGGAGGAAAGCCAGGACCTGCTGGAGCCTTGGCTGGGCGCCGGCCTGGACATGGAGGCGATCGAAATCCCGCGCTTGGTGGTGGTGCAGCTGGGCGACCCCGTTGACGCCGATATCGCCAAACTGACGCGCGACCTGGTCGCCATAAAAGGCGCGAGCCTGGACACCCATGCCGCCTGGCGTCAGGAACTCAACACCATGGCGGGCGCGGTTGTGTTGTCCGGTCTGCTTGTGCTTGCCTTGATTATCGTCGCTACGGTTCTCGCCATCATTTTTGCCACCACTGGCGCTATGGCGTCGAATCGCGAAATCGTCGATGTACTTCACTATATCGGCGCCTCCAACGCGTTTATCGCCGGGGAGTTCCAGGGCCGATTTTTGTCGATCGGCTTGCAAGGGGGCTTGCTCGGCGGGGTCGCTGCGCTTGGTTTTTTTGCGTTGGTTGGCACCGCGGCCGGCAACGTTCTTTCGAGCGAGGCCGGGGCCCAAATCGGGGTGCTGTTCGGTCGGTTTGCCCTTGGTGCCGAGGGCATATTTGGTATTCTTTTGGTGGTGCCCGTGATTGCCGCCTTGACCGCCATCACCTCACGCCTGACAACCCGCCGCTTCCTGTCCCAGACCTCTTGATGCCGGTTTTTGTCGCCAAGTGCCGCTGGCCGCGTTATGAGAGTGCCGTTCAATAAGGCGGCCGTGGGAGCGACGAACATCAATGGTTATGCAGGCAATTCGGTCGGCAATATTTTATGTGCTGTTTATCGGCCAAACCGCGCTCGTCGCAATCACCTTGGGGACCATCGCTCTGGTCGCTAGGCGGCGTACGCCCGCAAGTTGGGCGATAGCCAAATATTGGTGCCGGTCAAATCTTGCGATGTTGCGCCTGTTTGGTGGGGTTAGAACCAAGGTTTCCGGCATGGAAAACATTCCCCCCGGGGGCTGTATCATTGCCGCCAAGCATCAAAGCGATTGGGAAACGTTTGCGCTGTTCCCGCACGCTGGCCGCCCAGCCTTTATCGTTAAAAAAGAGCTGATGCGCATACCGTTCTTTGGCTGGGCCGCTCAATCACTCGACTGTATTGAAGTGGACCGCAAAAAGGGCGCCGAAGCCATTCCGCTGATGATGGCGCAAGCCCACGCAGCCATTGATCGCGGGTGTCGGATCGTGATTTTTCCTGAAGGCACCCGCCGCGCGACGCTGGCGCCGCCTAACTATCGTCAGGGCGTTGGCCGACTATATGCCGAACTAAACGTGCCGGTGGTTCCCGTGGCCGTAAATTCAGGGCTATTCTGGGGCCGCAACAGCCTGATCATCTGGCCAGGGACCGCTGAAGCCAAGTTTCTGCCACCCATCCAACCCGGCCTGTCGCCGGATCAGTTCCTGCTCGCGCTCAAAAATGCGATTGAGCCCGAATCAACCGCCCTGGCCCTTGCAGCGGTCGACCGCGGCCTGTCGCGCCCCATCGACGACAGGCTTCGGGCCAGCATCGACGCCGCCCGACAATCGCCTGCGCAGGCCTAGGTACTACTAGATATTGACACTCGAACCGACGCGCACCATAGATATAGCTATGGTGCGGAATGGTGCTTGACGGCGTCTGAATTTTGTTCTATTTTTGTTCTTCTTCTGAGGCAGCAGGGGAATGGGGAAATGGCGACGCTTACCGCAAAAATCGGGTTGGGGACCAGCCTGTCGCGTGCCGTTAACTGGCACGGGCGCTCCGGCCGGTCGTATTGGCTGATCAGCGAAAGTCTCGACAAATTCTCGCTGGCTGAGCGTGAGCTTTATGTCATTGCCAAGGGGCACTTGGTGCTTTGGGTAGGCTCGTTGACGGAACTCGTCGTCGACCCGATGAGCCGAACCCGTTTTCGGCTGGCCATAGACTGCGCCGACCGGGCATTTCGCCTCGCAACACCGGGCGATGATGTTGAACGGCTGACCACAATTTGGGACTTGGAAGGGGCCGAACCCGAGCCCAGCCGCTCGGCTGCCTGATCGGGCCTATGCCGAGGCTTCCAGCAAACTCGCCAATTCCATCAGCCCTGCATCTTTGATGCCGAGTTGTGCCAAATGCCGGGCGGTGTTGAGAACATAGTCGATATTATTGCCCGATACGCCCTGCCCCGACCGCACCAGGGCCAGTTGCTGCCCGATGTCCAATTTGCCAGCAAATTGTTCGTGGGTTTGATCAACCAAATAGACGAGGGCCAGAACACTGGAACCGCTTGCCAACCGCACCGGCCGAAAACCCTCCCTATACACCGCAGTGACCTGTTCGCGGTCGCGCAAATACTGCTGTACCTGCCCCCAATCGGCATCCGGGACCGCAAACGCCATCCCCCGGCATGATCCCCCACGCACCAACCCAAACACCAGACCGGGCTTGGATGGAGTGCCGCGATGATGGTGGGAAAAAATTGATAGGCTGCGATGCGCACCTCGGAGCAAAGCCGGCTCGGCCCGCAAAAACTCAAACCCCGGATTCCAGATCAACGACCCGTATCCGAACACCCAACGGTTGGTCGTGTCTGAATTTGGTTCAAGCATGGTCATAACCTAGCCCAGATTTTGGTTGAGTTCGGCCCCACAGCCCATTCATAGCATCGCCCGTACCCGAGCCACAATCGCCGGGCTTTTTCTGCAGCGCGGCCAAGGGTAGAAGAAGCTATGAAACGAATCATCTATCTCGCCATTGCCGTACTAGTGGTCGTGCTCGCATGGAGTGGCGTCTGGTTCTTTGTGGCCAACGAGGCTAAGAAGGCAATCATCGCCCTTGCCGACGCCGATGGCCTTAGCCAGCCCCGGTTGAATTGCGCTGCCCTCAATATCTCCGGATTCCCATTCCATTTTGATGTTGATTGCGCAAACGCCCAGTTGACCAGCGGTGACCTGGTGGTAACCGCCAATGGTCTGCGGGCCAGTATGCAGGTCTACCAACCATCCCATCTACTGGCTTGGGCACGCGGACCAGTCACACTGACCGATAGCTTTACCGGCTCCAAAAGCGCGCTAGATTGGACGAGCCTGCAGGCCAGCTTGCGACTGGACAACTGGCGCATCGCCCGCCTGTCACTGGTGGGAGAAGACCTGGTCTGGAACGATACCCTCCAGGGCAAAAGCCTGATCGCCAGCAGCGCCAAATTCGAAATGCACCTGCTCGATATCCCCGAACAGCACAACGCCACCACCGGCGTCGCCGCCTTGGCATTGTTCACCCAAGCCAACGCGGTCAAGGCACCAGGGTTTGCCATCAGTGATGGCAAGGCCAGCCTTGAGGCCGAACTTTCCGGCATCCCCGACGATGTCCGATCCTTTGGCGCACCCGATATCCTGCGCCTCATCCAACGGGCAGGCGGCAAGCTCAAGATCGTGTCGATCAGCGCTAACGATGTCGACGCCAGCCAGTTCGACGCTGTGGGAGAGCTATCCCTTAATCCCCAGGGCATGCTGGAGGGGCAAGCCGACGTCAGCTCCAAGGGCGTAGCCGAACGCATCGGTCCGCTCATTGTCGAACCGTTCCGCACCCTGGTCCTAGGCAATCCCGATGCAACCGGGGCTTACCGCCAAAAGCTAAGCGCCCGAAATGGGACAATCTATTCCGGGCTCGTCCCTGCGGGATCCATTCCACCGCTGTTTTAGCGGGCGTTGCCGCATCAGGCGTCGTCACCGCCGCCGTGTTCGCGCACGGGCACAAACTGCGGCGGAATCGGCTCGATCTGATGGGGTCGGCCGAAATCGGGCGCTGCGGTTTCCTGGCCGGCATTGATAATTGAACGGCGGATGGCGCGCGTCCGGGTAAACATCGTTTCCAAGGCCGGGCCATCCCCGGTGCGCACAGCCCGCTGCAAGACCGACAGATCTTCTAAGAACCGGCCGAGCATTTCCAGAACTGCCTCGCGGTTGGTCAAGAACACATCGCGCCACATCACCGGATCAGAGGCAGCAATACGGGTGAAGTCGCGAAACCCGGAGGCCGAAAATTTGATCACTTCCGATTGGGTGGCCTCTTCAAGGTCAGCCACCGTCCCAACAATATTGTAGGCCACCAAATGGGGAACATGGCTGGTAATTGCCAAAACCATATCATGATGGGCGGCATCCATGGTTTCCACCTGGCTGCCGAGGCCCCGCCAAAAGGCCGCCAGCTTTTCCGTCTGGTCGGCAGGCACGTCATTCGTCGGCGTCAACACGCACCAGCGTCCAGCAAATAGTTCAGCAAATCCAGATGCTGGCCCTGAATGTTCGGTACCCGCCAGTGGGTGACCGGGGATCAGATGCACGCCCTTGGGCAGCAGCGGTGTCAGCGTCTTTACCACATGCCCTTTGACCGAACCGACGTCGGACAGAATGGCACCAGGCTGCAGCTCCGACGCTATCGCATCCATCACCGCCTCATAGGCGCCCACGGGGGTGCAGAGGATCACCAGATCGGCCCCGCGCACCGCCTCAGCCGCGTTCAGCGTATAGACATCCCCCAAATTGAGCGCGCGCGCTTCCTCCAGCGTTTCCGCCTTGCGGGTCGAAATGGCGATGACATTGACCAGGCCCTGACGCCGCGCCGCCAGCGCGATTGACGATCCGATCAGGCCAATGCCGATCAATGCCAATTTTTTGAACGGCACACTCATGTTGCAAACACCATGGATTTGAGAATATCGACAACGTCATGCATGGCCGCTTCCGGGCCAATGGAAATGCGCAAGCCATCGGGTATGCCATAGGAGGCCCCGATTTGCCGCACGATCAGCCCCCTGGACAGCAAAGCGTCAAATGCCGCATTGGCTTGGCCGGCATCGCCAAACAAGACCATAACGAAATTACCCTGGCTGGGAATGACCCGCATATGATTGCCCGACAGTTCCGCCGAAATCCAATCCCGCCACTTGGCGTTATAGGCTGCGAGCTGGCCAGTGAACGCCACATCGCGGGTCGCCGCGGCCGCGGCCAATTGCCCACCGAGATTGACGTTGAACGGCCCGCGAATACGATTGATCGCGTCGACAAGATCGGCCGGACCATACATCCAGCCGATGCGGGCCGCCGCTAGACCCATTTTGGAAAAGGTGCGGACCATCACGACGTTCTCAGCCCGTTCAACCAGCGCGATGCCGGCCGAGTAATCGGGTGCTGTCACGTACTCCGCATAGGCGCTATCGAGCACCAGCAGGATGTCAGGGCGCAACCCTGAATGCAGACGATCAACCTCCGCTGCGCTGAGATAGGTTCCGGTGGGATTGTTCGGGTTGGCCAGAAACACCAGCCTTGTGCGCTCTGTCACCGCATCGAGCAGCGCATCGACGGTGGCGGCGTAGTCGGTTTCGGGCGCCATGACAATGCGCGCACCAGCCGCTTCGGTCACGATTGGATAAACCGCGAACCCATATTGGCTCATCACCGCGTCGTCGCCATCTCCGAGATAGCACTGCGCCAACAAATGCAGCAGATCATCCGAGCCATTGCCGCAGACGATGCGCTCAGCGTCCAGGCCGTGGATGTCCGCCAACGCCATGCGCAGCACCGCCGAAGTGCCTTCGGGGTAGATTTCCAAATTGTCGCCGACCGCTTTGTAGGCAGCGATGGCCAGTGGCGACGCACCGAGAGGGCTTTCGTTCGACGACAGCTTGATTGCCTTGACCCCCGGCGCTGCCTTGGACCGGCCGGGAATATAGGGCGCAATTTTCAAAATGCCGGGCTGAGGCGTCGGGCGATTTGGCATGAACAAATTCTTGGGTGGGGGAAGCCGGGCGGACCATAATCAAAGGCCGCAGTGAACGCAAAGGAAACTGGCCTGTTGCGCCCTAGTTGGTGCGGGCAGTCTGCACGCTTAGTCCCGACACGCGCACAAAGCGTTCCTCGCGCTTGCGGCGGGCAATAGCAGGGAAAGCTTCCTTGCGGGCCCTAACGCAAATAACCCCAGACATCGCGGGACCAAACAGGCGCCCGACCCGCTCGAACAACCGGGTCGATTTCAGCATCAATGGGCTCTGGAACGGGGGTAGGAACAACCCATCCCGCCAAGCCTCGGGCACAAAGGAATGGTCTCGCAGCAGTTTTTCCAGCTGGCTGGCCGAATAGGGGTTGCCTTGCCCGAAGGGGGTGTTGTCGCGTTGGGCCCAGATGCCACGCCGGCGCGGAACCACGAGGAGCACCGCCCCGCTTGGCGCAGTCACCCGCCACAGCTCTCGCATCAATTCTTCGGCATCGGCAATATGCTCCAACAAATGTACCGCGATGGTCAAATCGATCGAAGCGTCGGCGAGCGGCATCTCCAGTGGATCGCACAGAACTGTATGCGACGGACCTTCGCGCGGCCATGCAGATGCACCTTGCCGCGCGGGCATAAAGGCCAGTACCCGCTCTGCTTCCGCGAGGCAAAACCGCAGATAAGGCGTTGCAAAACCAAGTCCCAGCACGCGCTGTCCGCGCACGTTCTCCGCCAGCCCGACGATCTGCTCGCGAACCAAAGTGCGCGAAATCCGTCCGAGCGGCGATTTGTAATAGGCGATCAGGCGCGAAACATCGCTGGTCATGGCGCTAACTCTGCCGCGGGTGGAAGCACTTGTCTAACCTGCCATTGTCATGTTTGAGGTGTCGACCTAACTTTCAAGTCGAAATCGCGCACAAACAGGTCGCCCATATGAGTCTGATCATTGAAATATTTGAGGCGCGCAGCGACAATTACGGCTATTTGGCCCATGATACCGCCACCGGCCGGACCGCCGCCATCGATGCGCCCGAAGCCAAGCCAATCAAGCAGGCCCTGCTGCGCCGGGGTTGGACCCTGAGCGATGTGTTCATTACCCATCATCACATCGACCATGTCGAGGCAATCCCCGAACTGAAGGCCGACTTTGGCGTCACAGTAACCGGACCGCGGGCCGAAGCCGACCAGATCCCCGGTCTCGATCGCCTGATCAATCCTGGCGAAATCATTGCTCTGGGCGAAACAAGGTTTGAAGTGCTGCACACCCCCGGCCATACACTGGGTCATATTGTTTATCTTGACCGGGCCGGTGGGCACCTATTCTGCGCCGACGCGCTGTTTTCGCTCGGCGTCGGGCGAATGTTTGAGGGCACGCCCGGACCGATGTGGGAGGGTCTCAAAGCCCTGCGGGCGTTACCGGACGCAACGCTGGTCTATCCGGGCCATGAATACACCGCCAGCAACGCCAGATTCGCCCTGTCGGTAGATCCCGACAACCAAGCACTCAAAACCCGCGCTGCAGAAGTCGCCGACTTGCGCGCCAAGAATGGCTTTACGGTTCCGGCCCTGTTGGGCACTGAAAAACTGGCAAACCCGTTCCTGCGTGCCGACGCGCCCGCGCTGGCGCATTCCTTTGGGCTCGAAGGGGCGCCAGCCGCCGAAGTATTCGCCGCGATCCGCAGGGCAAAGGACACCTTTTAGCATTGATTGCATCCAACATTGCGCCAACTGCCGCAACCGCCTATTTCTGGCGCGAGCAAAGGGATATCGAATGGCTGGACCAGCACATCGCAGACAATCAGTAGGGGTCAATGTCGGCAGCGTCATGGTGGGGGGCAATAACCCCATCGTCGTGCAATCGATGACCAATACCGACACGGCCGACATTGACGCAACGGTGCGCCAGGTGGCCGCATTGGCGCGGGCTGGCTCCGAATTGGTCCGCATTACCGTTGATCGTGACGAGGCCGCGGCCGCCGTACCACACATTCGCGACCGGCTGGCACAGCGTGGCGTCACCGTGCCGCTCATCGGGGATTTTCACTATATCGGCCACAAGCTACTGACCGAGCATCCAGCCTGTGCCGAGGCCCTGGCGAAATATCGCATCAATCCCGGCAATGTGGGGTTCAAGGCCAAGCGCGATACCCAGTTTGCCACGCTGATCGAACTGGCGATGCGCTGGAACAAGCCGGTTCGGATCGGCGTCAATTGGGGCTCTCTAGACGAGGATTTATTGACCCGACTGATGGATGAAAACGCCGTCAGCGCCAATCCGGTGACTGCCGCCGCCGTGCAACGCGAGGCGATCATCCAATCGGCAATCGGTTCGGCCGAGCGGGCCGAAGCTCTGGGCCTAAGCCGCGATCGCATCATTTTGTCGACCAAGGTTTCGGACGTGCAGCATTTGATCGCGGTCTATCAGGACCTGGCCGCGCGCTGCGATTATGCCCTTCACCTCGGCCTTACCGAAGCGGGCATGGGCACCAAGGGGGTCGTTGCCTCCTCGGCGGCGCTGGGCATCCTGTTGCAGCAGGGCATCGGCGATACCATCCGCATTTCACTGACGCCCGAACCGGGTGGGGATCGAACCGCCGAAGTGCGCGTCGCCCAGGAATTATTGCAAACCATGGGCTTTCGCCAGTTCATTCCAGTGGTGGCCGCTTGCCCTGGATGCGGACGCACCACCTCGACGGTGTTTCAAACCTTGGCCAAGGATATTCAGGACCATTTGTCAGCTTCAATGCCTGAATGGAAGGAACGTTATCCCGGAGTTGAGACAATGACGGTTGCCGTTATGGGTTGCATCGTGAATGGCCCTGGCGAAAGCAAACAGGCCAATATCGGCATCTCCCTGCCCGGCACCGGCGAAACCCCGTCCGCACCGGTGTTTGTCGACGGCAAAAAAGTTGCAACCCTTAAGGGCGCCGATGTTGCTGACCAGTTCAAAAAAATGGTTGCGGATTATATTGAACAGCGGTTCGGGGCGTAAAAGTCTGTTGGCAAGCGCGCCATGATGGCCGTCGACGGGCATTTACTCGGATGCGACAGGGTTCTCGCAGGCGTCAACCCATGTCGCCCCGGTCAGTTGCACCAACCGATCAACGCTGAGCCGCACTGAGCTATGGGTTGAGCCACCGGCCGGGATCACTTCGTCATAAATCTTCAGCGATATGTCGGCGTAAATCGGCAATGATTGCGGCAGGCCGAACGGGCACACACCGCCCACCTTGTGGCTGGTCAATTGCTCCACCTCTTCGGCGCCCAACATCCGTGGTCGTCCTCCAAACGCGGCTTTGGCCTTTTTGTTATCAAGCCGGGCAGTACCACGCGTCACCAGCAGCAAGTTTTCTCCATCGACCCGGATACAGAGGGTCTTGGCAATTTGCCCCGGCTCGACCCCGTGCACGGCGGCCGCTGTTGCCACCGTCGCGGTGGACTCTGTGGTTTCAATCACAAAAAGGTCCGGCGCATATTCAGCAAGAAACGCAGTGACTGACGCCAGACTCATTTAGTGTTCCCGACTGGCAAAGAAACGAGCGGTTGCCCGCAAACCATCGGCCTTGGGCCCAAAAGTGCGCAGCGCCGCCAAAGCTTCGGTCGTGATCAGCCCCAGATGGGTGCGCGCGCCATCTATTCCCAATTCGCCGACCAAGGTCTGTTTACCAGCCGCAACATCTTTGCCAGTGGCTTTGCCCATGGTTTCGGCGGTGGCGGTGAGGTCCAAAATGTCGTCGGCCAGCTGGAACGCTCGGCCCGCTGCCTCGGCGTAAGCGGTGAGCGCCGAAAGCGCCCGCGCGTCGGCGCCGCCCAGGATCGCACCCATGCGCACGCTGGCACGGATCAATGCACCGGTCTTCATGGCTTGCATCTGATCAATCTCGGGTCGTGTCAGGCGAGCAGTTTCGCCCTCAATGTCTCGCATCTGGCCCCCCACCATGCCGCCAACACCGCCCCCCTGCGCCAATTCAGCCACCAAGGCTATCCGCACATTGGCATCGGGGTGGCAGTCGGGGCCGGTGAGCAGGCAAAAGGCATGGGTCAACAGCCCGTCCCCCGCCAGGATCGCTGTCGCGTCGTCAAAGGCCTTGTGTACAGTTGGCCGACCGCGCCGCACATCATCATTGTCCATCGCCGGCAAATCGTCATGAACGAGCGAATAGCAATGCAGCGCCTCCACGGCCATCCCAACCGTAAGGGTATGCTCCGCGGCCACCCCAAACACCGCTGCCGCCTGACGCACCAGTAACGGCCGCAGTCGCTTGCCGCCATTGAGGCTGCCGTGACGCATCGCCATGACGATGCGCTCCGGCGCTACGCCCGGACCGGACAGAACTTGTGCTGTGAAATGAATGCTGAGCGCCCGCTCGATCGAGGCCGCGCAATCGGCGATATCAGCGTCAAAATCATACATGCCACTTTGCTAGCCAATCAAGGCAGCGGCGGCAAGGGTTACCCAACCGACACCAGGGCAATCATTTCTGCTTTCCCAATTTGCATCCTATGGATATGCAAATCTGCGGAATGCGAGTTTCAAGCGTGGCGACGTCCAAAAAAAACCGACAAACCTTGGCCCGGCGCTTCCTGCGTATTTTCAGTATCGCTTTGGCGACACTGATCATCACGCCATTGCTCTTGACCTTGCTCTATTTGTTCGTGAACCCGATCTCGGTGCCGATGCTGGAGCGCTATCTGACCGGGCGCGCGGTGCGGCAGGAATGGCGCAGCATTGACCAGATCTCGGACCGGTTGAAAGCCAGTGTGATCATGTCCGAAGATGGTCAGTTCTGTCGCCATCTCGGGGTCGATATGGGCGCGCTCAAGGATGAATTGGAAAACTTTCTGGCCGGCCGCGAGACTCGTGGCGCATCCACCATCACCATGCAGCTTGCGCGCAATTTGTTTTTGACCAATTCCCGAAATCCGCTGCGCAAGGCGCTCGAAATCCCGCTCGCCATCTATATCGACCTGGTGATGCCAAAACGGCGGATCATGGAGATCTATCTCAACATCGCTGAGTGGGGCCCGGACGGACAATTCGGCATCGTCGCGGGCACAGCCTCCGCCTTTGCTGCTGACCCCCGTACCATGACCTGGGACCGGGCCGCGCTGATGGCCAGCGCCCTGCCCAATCCTCTGCTCCGCCTGCCACAATCCCCCTCAGCGGGACTGGCGCGCTTGGCTGAAGTCATCGCCAACCGAGCCCGCCAATATGGGCAAAGGGCCAATTGCGTCGGCGCTAACGACCAGCTATCGCTGTGATTGTGCGGCGATCTCGTGTGGTCGCAAAAGGCTCTAGCCAAGCCACCCTTTGTACTCTATAGACACCGCCAACCCCTACAGAGCCAGTCTCTGGGCCGTTTCGGCGGCGCAACGATATTGAATTCGGAGTTACGACCATGGCAGTTCCAAAACGAAAGACCTCGCCAATGAAGCGCGGCTTCCGCCGCTCGCATGACGCGCTGACACCTGGCTCCTATGTTGAAGACAAGGATTCGGGCGAGCTGCGCCGTCCGCACCATGTTGACCTGAAGACCGGCATGTATCGCGGCCGTCAGGTTCTGGCGCCCGCCAAGAGCTAAGCCGAGCCAGCCCATTGCGTTTGTTTGCAGTGATTTGAAACGACCGATCCCGCCCGGGGCCGGTCGTTTTGTTTTGTTGCGCACAGCCTTGGCAAATCGTTGAGTAGTTTGTAGCAAATTTGTTTGGGTCCATGACGACATTGTCATGAGATCACCCGGTGTCGGATTGGAGAAGTGCCATGACCATGCGCGTTGAATCGGATTCGATGGGCACCATCAACGTGCCATCGGCCAAGTATTATGGCGCGCAGACGGCTCGGAGCCTGGCCAATTTCGATATTGGCGGCGAACTGATGCCCAAGGAAATCATCACCGCCTTTGGCCTTCTCAAAAAGGCCGCCGCACTGGCAAACCACAAGCTCGGCCTGCTCGACCAGACCACCCGTGATCTGATCATTGCCGCCGCCGATGAAGTGATCTCGGGCAAGTTGAACGCGCATTTCCCGCTGGTGGTCTGGCAAACCGGCTCCGGCACACAGTCCAATATGAACGTCAACGAAGTGATTTCGAACCGCGCGATCGAAATGGCCGGTGGCACCATGGGCTCCAAAAAGCCCGTGCACCCCAACGACCATGTCAATATGAGCCAGTCCTCCAACGACACCTATCCGACAGCCATGCACATCGCCGCCGTTGAAGCGCTGGAGAATTATCTGTTCCCCCGCGTACAGGTCTTGCGCGACACCCTGGCGGCCAAATCCGAAGAGTTCATGGGCCTCGTCAAGATCGGGCGCACCCATTTGCAGGACGCGACCCCAATAACCCTGGGCCAGGAGATGAGCGGCTGGGTAGCCCAGATCGATCTGGCCGTGCGCGCCATCAAGGCGACAATCCCACAGCTCCATGAATTGGCACTGGGCGGCACCGCCGTCGGGACTGGTCTAAACGCCCACCCTGACTACGGTGTCACTGTCGCGACCGAAATCGCGACATTGACTGGTTATGGCTTTGTGACGGCGCCGAATAAGTATGCCGTTATGGCGGGCCATGACGCATTTGTGGGCACGTCGGGGGCACTCAAGCAATTGGCTGCCGCCTTCATGAAGATCGCCAACGATGTGCGGTGGCTGGCGTCGGGCCCGCGCTCGGGCCTGGGCGAGTTGACAATTCCGGAAAACGAGCCCGGCTCGTCAATCATGCCGGGCAAGGTTAATCCGACCCAGTCCGAAGCCATGACGATGGTGGTGGTTCAGGTGATGGGCAATGATGCCGCCATCGGCTTTGCCGCCAGCCAAGGCAATTTTGAGCTCAACGTGTTCAAGCCGGTGATCGCCTATAACTTCTTGCAATCGGTTCGCCTTCTGGCCGACAGCGCCCGCTCTTTTAATGACAATTGCGCTATCGGGATCGAGCCGGATCGAGCTCGCATTACCGAGTTGGTCAACAAGTCGCTGATGCTGGTCACCGCGCTCAATCGCAAGCTTGGCTACGACAATTGCGCCAAAATCGCCAAGAATGCCCATAAGACCGGGGTTACTCTGAAACAATCCGCAGTGTCGCTGGGCCTGCTGACTGCCGAGGAATTCGATGCGGAAGTAAAACCTGAATCCATGGTTGGCCCGCTCAAACTAATGCAGTAGTCGCCCCTTCCCGGCCACCCCGCGCTCTGGCATGGTGGCGGCGATTTTATTGGAGGCTGCCATGACCGACACAGTGTTTATTCCACCCGGTGGTGGCCGTTCGCAGCGCCGTACCATAATGCTGCCACCACTGTTGATCCTGCCATTTGTGATCTACAATTTTGTGGCTTTTGTGTTCATGGGCGGCAAGCCCGAAGGCTGGAACAATGGCATTTTCAACATCGCCATGGTCTCGGGCACGCCTTGGGCAATCACCGCCGGCGACTTCCTACTGGTGGTGGCGCTGGTCTGCCTGTTCTTTGAGGTGCTCAAATCCACCCGGACGGGCTCGTCGTCGATCATCGAACACATGTTGTCGATGGTGGTGTTTGTGGCGTTCCTGATTGAATTCCTGCTTGTCGGCGCCGCGTCCAGCTCGGTGTTCTTCCTGCTGATGGTAATGGCGTTGATCGACGTGGTTGCCGGATTTTCGGTATCAATCACCAGCGCCGGACGCGACGTAACGATGAATTAGGCGGTCAGCGTGGTCCGATAGCCCGCGGGCATCCGGACCACAGCGATCTTGGCACCAGTGCGATAGGCATTTACAGCATCCCCAACGCTGCCCCGACGCTTGAGCCGCTGGGGCATCATATTGTCACGGGCGGCCAGCAACTGGCTGACAAAGGCCGCAGTGTTTTCAGTCCGCCGTAACGAGGGGCGCGGGCGCTGGCTTTCCAGAACCATGGGCAGGCCCGGTGCTGGAATGGGACGCTTTGCTGTGCTGAGATCGGTCATATCTGCCCGCCTGTGCCATTTTGGGGCGGTTGTCCCGAATTGGGACAGAACCAACGCCGCCATACCCACTAAGTGGCAAGCCGCGTGCCAGACGTAAACGATTTGTTAATCTTTTCCCGCATTTGTGACCGGCGTGGTTAAGCAAGAAAGTCATTTTGTTGCCACCGATCACTCTTGATCGTGACGCGGCGACACCCATCTAGACTGCATGATCAAGCTCCTTGGCCGTTCCGCCCTCGCCCGTCTCGTGTTGTTCCGTAAGGAAGTGTCGACGCTGTATCGCGCTTTCCGCGATCCGCTGACGCCGACCTATCTCAAACTCGCGACGGCCCTGGTGGCGCTCTACGTCATCAGCCCGATCGATTTGATCCCCGACTTTATCCCGCTGCTCGGCTGGGTTGATGATGTGGTATTGGTGTCGATGGCGGTCAGCTGGATCGTCAGTCGTCTGCCCGTGGCGGCGACGGTCAAAACCACCTATCGCCGCGTCTAGATCGATCTAGACCCATATCGACAGGCCCGGTGCGCTGCGGCTAAGTTCAGCCAAAGCGCAGCGGGACTTAGTCATGACGTTTCAGGCCTATATCGGCACCATCAAGCAAAAGACCGGCCTCGACCCGGCCGATTTCGTGCGCCTCGCCAAGGAAAAGGGCTATTCCGGCGACACCAAGCCGATGGAAATCGTCAACTGGCTGGCTGCGGATTACGGCCTCGGTCGCGGCCACGCCATGGCAATCGTCCAGGTCATAAAGAACGTCGACCAGGGAGGGCGGCGATCGGCTGATGAACGCTTGGACAAGCTGCTCTCTGGCACCAAGGCCGCATGGCGCCCCACGTTCGAAACACTTCTGCATACGCTGCAAGGATTTGGCGAAGTGGGTACCGCTTCGACTGACACCTATGTCAGCCTGCTGCGCGGCAAGGGCAAGTTCGCCATCGTGCAGCCCACTGGCCAACGCCTCGATATCGGTATCAAGCGCAAGGGCGTCGAGCCGACCGAGCGCTTCGAGGCTGCGGGCAGTTGGAACTCGATGGTCACCCATCGGGTGGGCATCACCGACCCGTCCGAGATCGATGCGGAGGTCATCGAGTGGTTGCTGGCGGCATATGAGGCAGCGCGTTAGTCCCGACGCCTCTTATCCACCTCAAATCCATTCCCCGTTGCGGGCGAATCGCCTCGGCCCGAAAAAGCCGAACGCGGGCGCACCCACAGCGTGCAATTGCCAGCGTGGGTGCTCGTCCGCGCAGGAATATCCCGAATAGGCCGATTTACTCGAACCGGATCAACAAATCCTTGGCGTCGATCTGGTCGCCCTGTTTGATGAAAACCTCAGCAATCACCCCGCCAAACTCAGCGTGGATCGCAGTTTCCATCTTCATGGCCTCGATCGAACACAACACGTCCCCTGCAACAACAGTTTGACCCTGTTTGACCGCCAGGCCAGAAATGACACCGGGCATCGGCGCGCCAATCTGCTTGTTGTCGCCCAACGCCGCCTTGGCCCGCATGACCACGTCGCCGACCTTGAGCCGATCTGGTACCGTTATGGTGCGCGGCTGGCCATTGAGGTCAAAAAAGACCCGAACCTGGCCCTTTTCATTGGTTTCAGCCCGACCGAGATATTGCAGAACCAGAGTTTTGCCCTTTTCGATGTCGACCAGCAATTCCTGGCCTTCCTTGAGACCATAAAAATATACCGGCGTCGGCAGCACTTCGGTCGGCCCGTAGGCTTCTTGAGTTTTGGTGAAATCGACGAAAACCTTTGGGTACATCAGATACGACGCAAGGCGGAAATCATCGATCACCAAATCGCAGGCTTCACTGGCCTTCTTGCGCTCTGCCTCCAGATCGACCTCAGCAAGATAAGAACCGGGCCGTGCATTGATTGGCTTGCGGCCTTTTAGCACCTTGTCTTGCAAGGCTTTGGGGAAACCACCGGGCGGTTGGCCCAGATCGCCAGCAAAAAAGCCAACGACCGAATCGGGGAACGCCACGTCCCGACGCGGGTCCTCCACGTCCGCCCGCGTGAGCCCGGATGACACCATGGCTAACGCCATATCCCCGACCACCTTGGAGCTTGGTGTCACCTTGACGATATCGCCGAACATCTGGTTGACGTCGGCATAGGTCTGGGCGACCTCGTGCCAGCGGGTTTCCAGGCCAAGTGAGCGCGCCTGTTCCTTCAGATTGGTGAACTGGCCACCAGGCATTTCGTGCAGATAAACTTCGGACGCGCCCGAACGCAAATCGCTTTCGAACGCACGATATTGCGTGCGCACCGCCTCCCAATAGAACGAAATCTGTCGGATCGCCGCTGCGTCCAATCCTGGATCGCGCTCGCCTTCGGCCAAGGCGGCCACCAATGAGCCCAGGGTCGGCTGGCTTGTGGTACCACTCAGGGCGTCCATAGCCGCATCAACGGCATCCACACCGGCGTCAACGGCAGCCAAAACCGTAGCCGCCGCAGCCCCCGACGTATCGTGGGTATGCAAATGGATCGGCAGGCCGATTTCGGACTTCAGCGTCGCGATCAGTTTTTTGGCGGCGGCTGGCTTCAGCAGCCCCGCCATGTCTTTGATCCCAAGCACATGGGCGCCGGCCGCCTCAAGCTCTTTGGCCAGGCCAACATAATATTTGAGATCATATTTGGCCCGGTTCGGGTCCAGCAGATCGCCGGTGTAACAGACGACGCCCTCGGCAACCTTGTCCGCCTCGATCACCGCGTCCAGCGACACCCGCATGTTTTCGACCCAATTCAGGCAATCGAACACGCGGAATATGTCCACCCCGCCGCGGGCCGCTTCCTTGACGAAAAATTTGACAACGTTATCAGCATAATTGGTGTAGCCGACGCCATTGGAGCCGCGCAGCAGCATCTGGGTTAAGATATTGGGCGCGCCTTCGCGAACCTTTGCCAGCCGCTCCCACGGGTCCTCATTCAGAAAGCGCATCGACACGTCGAACGTGGCGCCGCCCCAGCATTCAAGCGAGAACAAATTCGGCAGACCGCGCGAATAGGCCTGTGCAATGCGGGTGATGTCGAACGAGCGCATCCGCGTCGCCAGCAGCGACTGGTGCGCATCGCGCATGGTCGTGTCGGTGAACAGGACTCGCTTTTGCTCCTTCATCCAGCTCGCCAGGCCCTTTGGGCCCTGGCGGTCCAAAATCTGGCGACTGCCTTCGTTGACGATCAATGGCTCAAAGCTTGGCACAATCGGGGCAGCAGCGGTTGCTGGCGGACGGGCGCGATCACGCACTTCGGGGTGCCCGTTGATCGTCACGTCGGCAATATAAGTCAGCAGTTTGGTCGCTCGGTCCTGGCGGCGCTTGATGTCAAACAACGCAGGCGTCGTATCGATGAACCGCGTCGTATAGCGGTTGTTGATAAAGTCGGGGTGGTTGATGATGTTTTCGAGAAACGCCAGATTGGTCTGAACCCCGCGAATACGAAATTCCCGCAGGGCCCGGTTCATCCGTTTGATCGCCTCATCGGGCGTCGGCGCCCAGCAGGTGACCTTTTCCAGCAATGGATCATAAAAACGGGTAATCACCGCGCCGGCATAAGCCGTGCCACCATCAAGACGCACCCCGAAACCGGTTGCAGCCCGATAGGCAGTGATACGGCCATAGTCGGGAATGAAGTTCTCTTCGGGGTCTTCGGTGGTCACCCGGCATTGGATGGCATTGCCGTGGAGCTTGATATCCTGTTGCAGGGGCACGCCCGATTCCGGGGTCCCGATCACCGCTCCATCCAAAAGCTTGATCTGCGCCTTGACAATATCAATGCCTGTCACTTCTTCGGTGACTGTGTGCTCGACCTGAATGCGCGGATTGACCTCAATGAAGTAGAATTTGTCGGTATCGGCATCCATGAGGAATTCGACGGTACCGGCACCGCGATACCGTGCCGCATTGCCCAATTTGAGCGCAGCATCGGTCAAATCCTTGCGCACGGCGTCGCTCAAATACGGCGCAGGCGCCCGCTCAACCACCTTCTGGTTGCGCCGTTGGACCGAGCAATCGCGTTCGAACAGATGCACCAGATTGCCATGATCGTCCCCGATCAGCTGGACTTCAACGTGCCGGGCCCGCTCGACCAGCTTTTCGAGATACATCTCATCCTTGCCAAACGCGGCCTTGGCCTCGCGCTTGCCTTCGGACACTTCGCTCTTGAGATCCGCGGCGGAACGGATGGTGCGCATACCACGCCCGCCACCACCCCAGGATGCCTTAAGCATCAGCGGGTATCCGATGGCGGCAGCCATCCGAGCCACTTCGTCCATATCATCGGGAAGCGGTTCCGTAGCTGGTACCACCGGCACGCCCGACGCGATTGCCATATTGCGGGCTGCAACCTTGTTGCCCAGGTCCCGCATGGTCTGAGCCCGCGGCCCGATAAAAATAATGCCCGCGTCATCGCAGGCATCAGCAAATTCGGGGCTCTCAGACAATAGGCCATAGCCAGGGTGGATCGCGTCAGCGCCCGAAATGCGGGCGATCCGGATATACTCATCAATTTGCAGATAGGCCTCAACCGGGCCCTTGCCCTTGCCGATCAGATAGGCTTCGTCCGCCTTGAAGCGGTGCAGCGCCAATTTGTCTTCCTCGGCAAAGGCTGCGACCGTTTTAAGACCCAGCTCATTAGCGGCGCGAAAGACGCGAATGGCGATTTCGGAGCGATTGGCGACAAGAATCTTCTTGATGGGCATCAGGATGTTCCGAGCAGGAGGGGGTCAGGGCGCGACAGAAGCGCCCGCTCAGTGTCAAGTCAAATTGCGTGCCGGAGCCAGCACACCTATTTAGGGCCCAGGTGACCAGCCAGATGGCTCATGTCATACCCAGCTTGGGCGGCCTGGGCGATAATGTCATGGGCATCCATCTTGCCCGCTTGTGACAACGCCCACAGCGTGGTTGAGCGTGTGCCAGACCGGCAGTAGCAAAACACCTTACCGTTGCTCCCCTCGAGCACAGCTTTGGTTTTGTCGACCATGTCGGCAGAGACGCCGTCACGACCCAACGGAATGGCATGATAGGCTAGACCCACCGCTTTGGCTGCGGCGGCAATATCATCGCCTGTGGGTTGATCCGGTGATTCACCGTCAGGGCGATTATTGATGATGGCGACGAACCCGGCTGCTTTGAGCGATGCAAGATCAGCGGGGAAAACCTGGCCCGAAACACTGACACTGTCGTTGATCCGCTTCAAATCCAAGGCAAGGCCCTCATTTCCGTCGTTTATGCTGCGCAGCCTTTATATGCACCGCGCGGGTCATGACGCAACTGTGACGAAAGCATAAGAGCTAGGCGGCCGCGGCGACACTCGCAATGCTCGCCGCGGGACGCAATAGCCCCAATGGTTGCGGTCGACCCAACAGAAAGCCTTGAAGACCAGTGCATCCGGCCTGTTGCAACAGGGCCAGTTGCTCGCCGGTCTCGACGCCCTCGGCAATAACATCGACCGGCATCGAGCGGGCAATCGCGCAAATCGCCGAGACAATCTGCATGTCGAGGCCATTCGTGCCCAAATTGCTGACATAGCTGCGATCTATCTTGATAATGTCGAAGCTGAGCCCGCGCAGATATTGCAAGCTGGCATGGCCAGCACCGAAATCGTCGATCGCCAAGCGAACGCCCATGGCCCGAACGGCCTCAAGGTTGACCATTTCCATACCCCCTGGGGTCAGCGGCACTGTTTCGGTGATCTCAACGATGAGCTGACGCGGGTCAACTTTGGCGACTGCCACGATCGCCGCAAACCGCACAGCAAAATCCGGGCGACGCAATTGGGCGGCCGACACATTGACGGCCACTGACCCCGTGCCCAGAATCTCCAGATCGGCGCAGGCGCGGCGCAGAACCCAGTCACCGAGTTTGTCGATCAGGTCGCTCTGCTCCGCGATGGGCACGAACTGGTCCGGAGTAATGGTTCCGCGCACCTTGTGGTGCCAGCGCACCAATGCCTCGTAGGAGCGCAGGGTCATCCCGTCTGCAGCAAATACGGGCTGATAATAGAGATCCAACTCGTTCATGAAAATAGCGGCCAACAATTCCCGTTCAACGAAACGCCGATGTCGCTCGGCGCCCAACATCTCCCCATCAAACAACACGACACAGCTGCGCCCATCTCTCTTGCCTCTATAGAGCGCCAGATCAGCCTTGCTGATCAAGTCATCCAGATCCGTCGCGTCGAGTGGCGCCAGAGCCACGCCAATCGTGGCCGAAAGCCGTACCTGTCGCCCGCCAATGCTCGCCGACTCGCCAAGACGACGCAAGATTTCCTGCCCCAGTCGACCGAACGCCAGCTTGTCGTCATGTCCGACAACGGCGATGCCGAATTCGTCGCCACCCAATCGCCCGATAATTGCGGTCGGCAAAATGCTCTTGATGGTATTGGCTAAATGCACCAACGCACCATCACCTGCCCCGTGTCCATTGAGATCGTTGAGGACTTTGAGGTTGTCCATATCGACCTGCATATAGCCCACCGGCTCGGGCGAGCCATAATAGACATGGCGCTGAAGCGTTTCCAGAAAGTGTGATCGGGTGAACACCTGGGTTAACGCATCACGGTGTACCGAAGCCAAAACAGCGCTCTTTTCAATATCTGCCTGCTCAATCCGCCAGCGCAGCGACACATAGCCTTGCCTTAAAGCCAGCAAGACCACACCAGCCAGGAGCGTAGCGACCACGAGCACTTCGGCCAATGATCCGTGACGCTGCATGACCAGATACAGCGCCACCAGAGAGACCATTAGAAGCCCGACGACGAGGTAAGCAGCGCCAACCGATATGCGGCGATGCTCATCCAGAATATTGGACAATGATCGATCCTTGCGCATGAAGTCTCCCAAAAACGGCTCCCCGGACACGAGAGCATAGGGGTTGGTTCTAGCGCCCAAAGGTAAATGCTGCGTAAAACATCAATTAAAGTGCTTGAATTTCAATAGGTTAGCTTGGTTTTTGATTCGAAAGGGAAAAGCATACAAAGCGCCCGTGACAGAGTGATTACAGTGCGCGCCCATGCCGATCTTCAAGCGCCCGTGACGAGGCATGGCGCTACGGTGCCGCAGCGCCCACCCAGGCCCGCCAGATGTCTTCGCGCTCAGCAACGAACCGCTCGGCAATTTTTTGCTCGGTCGCGCCCGCTTCGCTGAGTTGGGCAAGCAGGCCGTTCATTTCGACAAGCGGCATCACCCCGCGCTGAAAGTAAGCGGCAATTTGCGGCGTGTCGGTAAAGACCCATTCCGACAAAGCGATGACCACGGTCTCCGGCACAAACGAGGAAACACTGGGCGCGGCACAGTCCACCCGCGCCAGACACTGAAATGCCTCGGGCGCATAGGCACCCAAATCGATTTGGGTGAAATTGAACTGGGCCAGCACTGCATTGGGTTGCCAATAATAGAATAGCACCGGCTGCTTCTTGCTCACCGCTGCGGCGATCAGCGTATCCATTTCAAACCGGTTGGCCGGCTCGATTACATTGACAAGCTGGTCAAGCCCCAAAGCGCGGATGAGATTGCGATTGATAACGGCACAACCCCAGTCGAGTGGGCAGGAGATGAAGTCAATTTTGGCGCCTGCGGCCACATCGGGCAAAACATCAACAAGAGTTGCAGCAGTCTTAAGCTGCTCGTTCGCCTCAGCCAGGTATTGCGGCATGAACCAGCCTTCAAACACCTGCTCGCTATAGGTGCTGGCGGCGGGGCGAACCATCTGCGCCTTGATCGCCGGGTTCCACACCTCGGCAATGCGCGTCACCCACATTTCAGGGGCCACTGCCGGCTGCCCCGTTGAACCCATCGACGAGCCCGTTGCCGCAAGGTCTCCCGCCACAATGCGCGCGTCGCAACCAAATTGAGTTTTCAGCAAGCGCACATGAATTTCCGCCAGTATCGCCGCCGAAGGCCAGCCCATGCGGGCGATGCTGAGCGGTTGCAGCCCGCAAATCGGCGGCGCTGCAGGGGGCGGCGCTGCTTGCCCATCCGCGCCCGCTTGAGCCGCAGCACCGCCATCCTGCGCTTGGTCAAGCACCGTGATTTCCGCCTGCGCCAATGCTGGCTGAATTCCAAACACCATGATCAGGATGGTAAAACAACGGCGGAACATTTGCTGCATATACGGCACCAGAAGCGGCAGGATTGCCGCGAGACCCTATCGCGCCCCAGCCATGTTAATCAATCAAACCATACGATGATCGGGGCACTCAAAAGCTGGTGACTCCTCTGGGGTTATTATGCAATATCCCCGTAGCGGGGCACACTTCGTGCCCCCATTACTTGTCACACGGCTTTAAGAGACGCCCTCGTAAATGGGCGCCGGGCTTGGTGACTAGGACAGAGGGACACTATGAAACTGAACAAGACTCTCCTCGGCGTAGCGACCGCCGTATCGGTCCTCGCCCTTACGTCTTCGGCATTTGCTGGCGACGTGACGGTTGGTATTCTTGGTGATTTGACCGGCCCGATTGAAAGCCTGGCTCCACCGATCGTGGCGGGCGCTCAGCTTGCATTTGACCAGGTCAATGCCCAAGGCGGCATCCTCGGCGGCACCGGCAAGCTGATCGTTGTCACCGGTGACTCTGCCTGCGACCCATCAGTTGCCGGCCCAGCTGCCGACAAGCTCGTCAATACCGACAAGGTAACCGCAATCGTCGGCGCCTTCTGCACCGGCGCAACCATTGGCGCTGCCAACGCTGCCGGCATACCAGGTGGCGTCGTCCAGATCTCGCCATCCGCTTCGGCGCCTGCCCTGACCACCCTGGAAGACAATGATCTGGTGTTCCGCACCACGCCGTCTGACGCATTCCAAGGCGTCAAGCTGGCCGACCTGTTGACCCAGAAAGGCATCAAGGACGTTGCTCTCACTTACGTGAACAATGACTACGGCAAAGGCCTGGCCGATGTGTTCGCTGCTCAGTTCGCCAAAAATGGCGGCACGGTGTCGACCACGGTAGCCCATGAAGACGGTAAGGCCGACTATCGCGCCGAACTTGGCCAGCTTGCCGGTGGCGGCTCGACCAACCTCGTCATCGTTGCCTATGCGTCTGGCTCGGGTCACACCGTGCTGCAGCAGGCTCTGGAAGCCGGTGACTTCTCGGTATTTGTCGGCGTTGACGGCATGATCGGCGACGAGCTGTTGACTGGTCTTGACGCTGCAGCTGTTGAAGGCATGGTTTCCACACGTGCTGGCGCCTATGCCGGCCCATCCGCAGACCTCTACAAGACACTTGCAACCGAAGCCGGCCAAAACCCTGACGCAACTTATGCGCCTCAGGCCTATGACGCAGCCTTCCTCTTGGCTCTCGCCATCGAAAAGAATGGCTCGGCTGACCGTGCTGGTCTTTCGGCAGCGCTGCGTGCCGTTTCCTCTGCTCCAGGCGAGAAGATCCTGCCCGGCGAATGGGCAAAGGCTGCTGCGCTGATCAAGGCTGGCACCGACATCGACTATGAAGGCGCCGGTGGCCCTGCTGAGTTTGATGCGGCTGGCGACGTTGATGGCGTCATCGTTGAAGTTGACGTCCAGGGCGGCAAGTTCGTAGAAATCGGGCCTGTCAAATAAGAAAACAGCCATGGCGCTAGACCCAGTCTAGTGCTTGCTCAATCCAGGCCCGGGAGCAATCCCGGGCCTTTTTTATGCGCCCTTCGCCAGCCTGCCGGAGAACCATGTTGAGCGATAATCCCACTTTGAAATTTTACGCCGACAACGCCCAAACCTATGCGGCGCGCACCCGCTTATTGCCCGACAAGCGGCTTAATGAGTTTCTTGCACTATTGCCGGACGGTAGGCGCATACTGGAGCTCGGCTCGGGTGGCGGCCAGGACGCAGCATTCATGCTTGGCCGCGGCTTTGACCTAACCCCCACCGACGGCTCACCGCACCTCGCTGCCGAGGCTGAAAAACTTCTCAACCGACCGGTCTTGGTCATGCGGTTTGATCAATTGGATCTGGTTGCACAATTTGACGCGGTTTGGGCGTCCGCTTGCCTATTGCACGTACCGCGCGCTGAGCTGAGCGACATTCTGGGCCGTGTCCACCGCGCCTTAAAGCCGCATGGCCACTTCTGGGCCAGCTACAAGAGCGGCATAGAAGAAGGCGTTGATGGCCTGGGCAGGTTCTACAATTATCTCGACGAAGCCGCTCTGCTCCGCCACTACACAGAGGCTGGCACCTGGGCACAGGTCGACATTGAGGCGTCAGACGGCACTGGCTATGACGCGCAACCCACCCGTTGGCTTTGGGCCAAAGCCCAGGCCTAGCTGTCGCGCCGCACCACTTCTGGGATCAACCCCTTGGGGGCGTAGCGCAAGGCCGCGGTAATGACCAAACCGAGCACAAACACCCGCATCTGCAGGGCGCGCGAATCGATCTCGGGAATTTCGCCCCAACCGACAGCGGTCGACCAGTCGCTGATGGCGTAAAACAGGGCCTGGCTCAGCGGCGCCGAAATTACCCAGATCAAATAAATGAAGATCGCCCCGAGCAGCGTGCCCCAATTGTTGCCGGCGCCGCCCACGATCACCATCACCCATAACAGGAAGGTGTGATTGATCGGCTGGTACGAACCTGGGTCGAAAATTTGCAGGATCGACACCAGAATGGCGCCACCGACCCCCATCAATACGGCGCCGAGCACGAAGATCTCGAGCTGGCGTTGAGTCACGTTCTTGCCCATCGAATTGGCAGCGATGTGATTGTCGCGGATCGCCCGCATCATCCGCCCCCAGGGGCCACGGTAGGCGCGCTGCACCAGGAACAACACCAATCCCAAAACCACAACCAGCACGCCAAGGAACCCGGCCCGCGCGTAAATAAAGGAACTGTCGATATCCACGCCGCTGGCCTGGAGCTCCTGCGGTAGCGGCACCGGCCACTTTATCGGTGACACCGTCAGCGTTCCCCGCGTCAACCAGTCCATGTTCTTGACCAACGCCCGCACAATCTCGGAAATCCCGATGGTGGCGATCGCAAGATAGTCCGTCCGCAAGCCCAGGCAGATCTTGCCGATGACATAGGCGATCCCAGCGGCCAGAATGCCACCAAACATCCAGCCCAGCAGTGGGTGCAGTCCGAGCCCACCGACAAAACCCGCATTGAGCTCAATATAGGCGGCGGCCGGATCGATCTGGCTGCGATAGCCGATATATGCGGCCATCCAACTCAGCGCGATAAGCGCAATTTTCCAACCGCCCCTCAATCCAATGCGTTCGGACTTACGCGCACCCCAGACCAGAGCCGCCCCAATAGCAAACGCCAACAGCGCTCGCCCCAGCAGCATCGGGCCATCCGAATTCCAGAACAGCGGATTGACCGGATAAGAAATGAAGGTGACGGCAAAACCGCCCACCATCAGAAATCCCATGATGCCAAAATTGAACAAGCCGCCATAGCCGAACTGGATATTGAGCCCGAGCGCCACCAGCGCATAAGCCCCCGCCTGCAGCAGCAGAAGCGAAATATTCGCCGGGCCCTGCCACAGGCCAATCAGGACGATGAAGCCAAAAAGAGCGGCAAACAGCAATGCGGATCGGGTGAGCATGGACGTCATGTCGAGGCTCCCTTAAAAATTCCAGTTGGCCGCACCAAAAGCGTAATCACCAAAATGATGAAGGCGACCGTCAATTTGTATTCCGTCGGCACCAATGCCAAATCTTGCGGAATGACCAGCCATTGCGGCAACACACCCTGCAATGGCTTGAGCAGGGTGGACCAGTTGAACACGGCCAGCGTCTCGGCAAAACCCAATAGGAAGCCGCCGGCAATTGCGCCATAGGCCTGGCCCAGGCCACCGACGATAGCGGCAGCAAAGATCGGCAACACAATGTTGAACGCCAGATCCGGCTTCAGTGACACATCCAGCGACAGCATGGTGCCTGCCGCGCAGGCCAAGGCTCCGGCGATGATCCAGGTGACCCGCACCACCAGCTTGGTATTGATCCCGGACACCTGCGCCAGATCGGCGTTGTCCGCCATCGCCCGCATGGCCTTGCCGAGCCGTGACCGGGTTAAAAAGAAGTGCAGCGCAAACACCACCACTGCGGTGAATGTCACCATCAGCAATTGCGGCTCGGTGAAGGTAATCGGTCGAGCGCCGCCCAAAGCGCTCATATCAATTTTGACGATGGTTTTGATTTCACCATAGTCAAAAAAGCTCCAGGTGCCCGCACCAAAAAACAGCCGGATCAGGCCTTGGATCATCAAAGTGACGCCGATTGAGGCAATCAGCAGGGTCACTGGCTTGGCGCCGCGCTGGCGCAACGGCGCGTAAAAACCCTTGTCGATCCCAAGTGCCAAGACCGCAGTGATCGCCATCGCAATCGGCAACACCACAAAGCCAGTGGGGATTGGTGCCACAATGCCATAATGGGCAAACAGCAGCGCCAGCAGAAATGATACAAACGCCCCCAGGGTCATCACATCGCCATGGGCGAAATGGGCAAATCTGAGGATGCCGAATATCAGCGTCACCCCGATTGCCCCCAGCGCATAAATCGAGCCCAACACAGCGCCCGAAATCATTACCTTGTTGATGAAAAATACCAATTCGGTCATGCGCGTCAGCCCCCCAGAAAGCTTTTGGCGACTTCGGGATCGGCAATCAGCTCGGCGCCCGTGCCGGTAAATCGGTTCTGCCCATTGGCCAGCACAAACCCTTTTGAGGCAAATGCCAGTGCCTGGCGGGCATTTTGTTCCACCATCAAAATGCCAACGCCCTCTTTGTTGACCCGCACGATGGTCTCGAAAATCTCGATCACATAGCGCGGCGACAGTCCGGCGGAGGGCTCATCCAAGAGCAAGAGTTTGGGCTGGCTCATCAGCGCCCGGCCCATCGCCACCATTTGGCGCTGCCCTCCCGACAACTCGCCGGTTTTTTGGCTCCGCTTTTCCTTGAGCACCGGGAACATGTCATAGACCCAGGCCATGGTTGAGGCGAAGTCGTCCCGCCGCGTGAACGCCCCCATTTCAAGGTTCTCTTGCACCGTCATCGAGGTAAAGACGTTTTTTTCCTGCGGCACGAAGCTCAGCCCTTTCGGCACCAGCCTGTCCGGCAATGAATTGGCAATGTCTTCACCACCAAATTCGATGCTGCCGCCAGTCACTTTCAGCAGTCCGAAGATCGCCTTCAGCGTGGTCGACTTTCCGGCTCCGTTGGGGCCAACAATCACCCCGATGTCGCTCTGCTCAATGGCCATGCTGACGCCATTGAGAATCGGCGCGCCACCATACCCAGCGACCACATGCATCAACTCGATCAACGCCATGCCGGCAACTCCCCAATCAGTGGATGCCAGACCTTGGATTCAGAGATTGCCATGCTAACTCGCCTCCACCGGCGAGCCGAAATAGGCTTCGACAATCGCCGCGTTGGCCCGGATCTCGCTCATCGGGCCTTCGGCGATCTTTTCACCCTGCGCCATCACAATGACCGGATCGCAGAGCCGCCCGATCAGGTCCATATCGTGCTCGATGACAAAAAATGTGTAGCCCAGTTCTCGGTTCATCCGCTCGATATTAGCCGCCAAATCCAGCAACAGGGTCTTGTTGACCCCGGCAGCCACCTCGTCGAGCAACACCACTTTGGCATCCACCATCATGGTGCGCCCCAGTTCAAGCAGCTTCTTCTGGCCACCCGACAAATTTCCAGCCAGTTCGTTGCGGACATGGCCCAGCTTTAGAAAATCCACAACGTCGAGCGCCTTCTGGCGCACTTCAGTTTCGCGCGCCTTGACCCGACCGGCTACAAACCAGGTGCTCGCCAGCGTCTCGCCAGGCTGGTCGCCCGGGACCATCATCAAATTTTCCAGCGCCGTCATATTGGAAAATTCATGGGCGATCTGGAAGGTGCGCAACATGCCGGCACCAAACAATTGGTGGGGGGCTAACCCTGTCACATCCTTGCCGTCAAACATGATCTGCCCGCTATCGGGCACGATATTGCCGCCAACCATGTTGAACAAAGTCGATTTGCCCGCGCCATTGGGCCCGATCAGCCCGGTGATGGAGCCACGCTCAACCTGCAAGGAACAATTGTTTACAGCGGTCAACCCGCCAAACCGTTTGGTGACGTTTTTAACGTCTATCACTGCGTCGAAGGACACCCGAACCCGTCCTGCTTCCCTGAAGTTTCTACTCCTGCCCTAGATTGATCCGGGCTGGTTATGCGCATCTGCGCACAAGCTGACGACATGGTCAACTTGGCCTGGTGGTCAAATCGCCGCCAGCACCGCATCTGCCGTGGGTTTGTTGAAAGCACACAATACGTCGTAAAGCGTCGCCAGCCGGGTCAGCGCCTTGACATCAACATCATGGGGCTGCGCCGACAGCGGATCAATGAAAAACACCAGCACATCCAGACGCCCTTCCGCAATCATGGCACCCAATTGCTGGTCCCCGCCTAACGGCCCACTCTTTAGCAGCGTCACTGGCAAACCGGTCGCCCCGATAACCCGGCCCCCGGTGGTGCCCGTCGCAAATAGGGTATGTTGGGAAAGCTTGTGCTGGTGCAATCGTGCCCATGCAGCCATCTCATCCTTCTTGTCGTCGTGGGCGACCAGACCGATAACTGCCATTGGCGACTCCTAATCCTTCCAAGCTGTTTAATCACCGTTCACGCAAATATGGCAACGGCCTCGGCCAGCAAAACCCCGATGAGGTCGACTGGTACCCCTTCGGTCGGATCCAGTGTCAAATGCCGGGTCCGACGCCCATTGCCCGCCAACACCCCTGCACCATTGGTCAACAAAATTCCATGCTCGAAATACACCATGACCCTGTCGGGATGCGGAAAAACCGCACAGATCAGCCCCACCAATTGGTGCCGGAAGTTGACCGATTTCCAACCATGCATGACTTTGCCGGTGAGGCCGGGATGACCAGCGATCGTCAAAACCACTTGATTGGCCAAAGCCACGATTGGTGGTGCGAGCGGCGAGAGCAAAACTGCCAATTCGTCTGGCGCAATTCCAGCTTGCAACAACCGATCCTGGGTCAACATTTGCTCCCCCTGGGTGACGGCACAATCCTGACAGGTGACTCTGTCATCGCGTCGGCCAGAGTCAATGCTGGAGGGTGCCCGCGCGCCATCCCACGATAGGAAAAGGGCGCTTGATGCGCCCTTTTGCAGAATGGTGATGACCGGGTTGGCTTAGAACTCGGACCAGTCCTGCTTGACGGCGGCATTGCCGTGGCTGAGGTAGGATTTGGCGGCCGTTTTGACCCGCTCCTGCAAGGCGCGCACGCCGCTCGGCTTGACTTCAGG
>CALRYQ010000006.1:0-251924 GCA_943372435.1 Devosia equisanguinis | reverse complement strand
ATAAGCTTGATGCCGGGGATACGGATTGGGCGCTGTTCAAGGTATTGGTCAGCAATGGCGATGGTACGACAACGCTCAAGGCCCTGGCTGAGCTCGGCATTACCTCGATTGATCTGATTTCGAACAACCAGGAAATCAGCTTTGCCGATATCGTCCCTTGCCGCCGCGATGACATATCCGCCCTCGCGCTTCACCGGCTAGACCGCGACATCGCGCCGCGATCATGCCGCACCACCCTCGCCAGGGGGCTATTGCGGACATATAGCGGACACGCCCCCTAAAAATGGGGTCATCTAATGTCATTAAGTCATTGTAATTATTAGTGAACAAGACAGAATTCGAATCTGTGACCTCTGCCTTCGGAGGCATCGCGCTATCCAGCTGAGCAACGGGTGCAGTTGAGCGCAACCCATTGGGTCCGGCTGAATGGGCGCAACCTAAACAAAGTCGGGCGGGCGCGGAGCAGGGGTAATTGCAAAAGCCAAGGATGGAGTTTGCCATGGGCTCAACCCAGATGTCGCGTATCCTGGTTCTGTCAGGTGTCGCCGGAATGTCAGCAAAAACTTCCGTCAGTTGTCATGGCGCATTCCGCACCGCTGCGACGCTCAGAGGCTGCGGCGGTGCCAGAATTCCAGGTGCTTGACAGGGCCCACCACGCGATGACGGCCCCAGAAGAACTCCCTAGTCGTTCAGATGGAAGATCAGTCCCACGCTCGCGGTTTGCTGGACCTGGTTCATGCTACCAAACCCTGGCGAAAGCGGGTCAATGTCGGTGGACGCCAGCATGGTATATCCATACTCGGCGCGCAATGTGACGTTGCTATCCAACGCCGCCTCGACACCGCCGCCAAATTCGACGCCCGTACGGTCATAAGTCAATGGATCTCCGAGCACGGCACCACCTTCAAGCAACGACAACGTGCTGTGGGTGTGAGACAGGCCCGTAAAACCATAGATCATCGTCTGCGGCGAGGCCAAATAGCCGGCACGGACACGGGCATTGACCCACCAGCGGTTTTCCCCGCGCAGCTCCACTTCACCGGGCCCGCTGCCGAAGCTCTGGTGCGATGCTAACGTCGACAGACTCACCCCTGTTTCGAGACCAAGCACCAATTTGTCATTGACCTGGTAATTGTAACCTCCCACGACACCGCCGGTCCAGCCGGATGATCCAAGACCATCATGGTGGATGAAGTCTGGCCCACTATCGAAATTTAGGGCAGCAACGCCGACACTTTGCCCGCCCAATATGCCGGCATAAAAACCTGACCAATCGATTTGGGCGCCGGATTCGGCAACGCCGACGGGCACGATGTCCCCAACCGCATAGATCAGTGAGGCCTTCACCGTCCCTAGGAATGGGGTAACTGTCAAACTGCCATACTGGGTGGCCTGCAGGAGGTCGGCATCGTATTCGGCACGGAATCGTAAATTATTGTCGAGGTCGATCTCTACGCCCAAACCAATCGAAGCCAAGCCAAAGAAGGTATCGTCCTCATAGATCCCGCTTGCCGGATCACTTGGCTGCCAGAACCTGCCAGCGCCGTGGTAAATTTTTGCACCAAGAGAGGCAAAGATCAGCGTCTGCGGATTGACAAGGCGTCCCAGCCGCCCAGAAACGCCGACATTCCAATCGGTCGACGTTTCGGTGTTTATCTCGTTACCGCCGGTATTGACTTCGGTGTGACCCCGAATTGAGCTGACCGCCCCCCCAAACTCAAGTCCGCCGACCCAGTCTTTGTCGAACTGGTAGTTATAGCCGGCAAACACACCAACCGAGGCGCCACGCGCACCCGCGCCATTCCAATCAACGATGCCGTCCACGACCAATTCGGTGGCGGACATGGTGAATGCAAGATCAGTTCCGATATAGAACCCGGACCAAGAGGATGCCTCGGCCGCGGCGGCTGGCCCCGCAGCAGACGCAGCAGAGGCCATGGCAACCAGAGAAACCGCCGACAGTGACACAAGTAATTTCATAGAACCCGAAGCCAAAAAAATCGCAGCCACGATGGCATTGCCGCCGACGATCTGTCGAGTCCCCGGCCGCATTTTTAGGTGTTTAGATGTTGTAAAAAGCGGAGCTCTTACATTTGAGCCGCCCCGAGTTTGCCGGGGCTCCAACTCCTGAGTAGGATGGAGCATGACACGCAAGACGACGAACAGGTGGGGATGAACGGCCCGTGTCAGCGACCGCGCTACACGATGAACGACAACCAATGGAACTGAATGAAACAATCTCTGCGGTGCGTGATCGTCAACGATAAAATGCAGAACGGCTATCGGTATGCGCTGGTAGCGCCGACTGGGCGCAGCTTTGATCCAGAGTTTCGGCCCGATCTCACACCAAAGCAGATGCTCGAACTCGGCGTGTTTTGCGGAAAGTATCTCACGGATTGTGGGGACGAATTTCCGGCGAGCTGGTTCGTTCGGGCCAAGCTATCGGCCTCCCACCGCGACTGTTCGATCAACTACTTTGGGGTGGACGCCAGCCAACCCCTGTCGGAATGGCGGCGGAAAGGCTGGCTTCATCCCGACGATCCGCGCGGCTGGTTTCAGTGGTATTGCCGGTACTACCTGGGGCGCCGATTGCCGGAGGAGGATGCACGCCAGATCAAGCGTTGGAAAGCGTTCCGACGGCACGTCTCACAGATCAAACTCAACTGCGAGCCGGGCGATTTGTTTTGTCGTCCCCGGCAGCGCCAGGCTTTGCTGCACTGGGCCTATGACAGCCGCGGGCTTTGATGTTCTCATCCGCGCAAACTCCCTGTGCTCGCACACAGAGCATGTCTAGGTTGCGAACAACAATTTGAAGAGGGGCGCCGGACCGATGGCCGCCAGCGATCCCGGCCGCTATCTATGCAAGGGTTTTCTCGAAAGGGTAGAATAAGACAAAGAAGGCTCTCGACCCCGCGCAGTTGAGACGACTGAAGGAATATGAGGCGGCGAACGACTTTTCGGTGGCGCTCGAGTGCGTGGCCGTTGACACCGCCAAACAGACGGGCGGCACCGCTTTGGCGAGATGGCGGCCTGTCTCTGGGCGTATCCCGTCCTCCACCTGATGCTGGTTGAGAAGATGGACCGGCTCTATCGCAGCCGTCCTCCAACGCTTTGACACGCTTGAAGAAACTGCAATTAGCGCCGCCGCTCGCATCGAGGCGACCGAACACGCTAAGTTGGTAAAAATGGGGTTTGGCTGGGGAACCTTGATTCGCAGCAAAACTAAATGTCGTCCGTAAGTCACTGAAAACATTGCTGCCGCCAGTAGCCAACTTGGCCACTTGGACCATATTGGTGGCCAACGGTCACGCTTTCGACCGCCGCAGCGTAGGGTGGCCCTGAACGAAATCACGCTACGATGTCGGTGATATAAAATATATCATTACCCTGTTGACTGGCCAGAATTTTCCGCTAGAACGATGGTATATTATTTATCACCGACCGGAGTAGCTTGATGAAGCCATTCACTTGGGATGAAACCCTCCCCCACATTAAGATCGGGGTGTATCTGTTGACGGCAACGGCGCAGAGCTTGGTCTATAAGGACGATGACGCGATCGTCGCGATTGGCAAAGCCGCATTCGGCCCCAACGCCCCGGACACGGGCAGCATAGTTGGCGCCGTCACAGAGGTTGAGGATCTCGACAAGTACGACATCTCCAACACGGCACTCTATGTCGCTGCTCGCGCTTGCTATGAGATGCTCGAGGACACCAAAACCCCCATCAACGAAATCGATTGCGACACCATGGAGGACGAGTATAGCAATCCACTGGGCTACTTCCTTCAGGCTATGCCGCGTGACACTTACCTCGCTCCGATCGGTGGGGAGGACTATACCGACCTGTTCGTCGAGAATATGAGCAACGAGCACCCGATGCCCAGCCTCCACCTTCGCACCGCCGCCAAGATCAACCTGGCGCGGTATCTGAGGGGATATCTAGATCTTGAATTCGATACCGGCTTCGCGCCGTTCGAGATCGCCAGTCTTGCCGGTATGAGCATCGCCTCTGCCCGTAACAAGATGGGACCTAACAGCAAGCACATCCGCTCGGTTCAAACATCTGGTCGCGAGTCTTACGGCGACACCCTGGACACCCTAGAATGGCTGGCAGGACGCGCCAACTTCGATCCAGGACCGCTGACCAAGGCCTGGTTCGAGCACAATTGCAAAAGAGGCGGCCACAACGTCATCGGCGCCATTGTAGGCATCTATGCTTGGGTTAACCGCAGGACGACGGCAGAGTTGTCCAAAAGATCCGGTCTAACTGCGGAAGACATCCACGCCTGGACACGTGGCGACCTTTCTGGCGGTAGCGAAATGGCAGCGAAGCTCGCTCGGGCAGCCGATCTGGACCCCGAACTTTACGTCGACGCCGTTTCCCGTGTCCTAGTCACTTCCCCCAAGCCGTAAGGAAAGCAACAATGGCCATCAGCAAGATCATGGAATCCCTTAACGCCAGTGCTCTCCGTGACGAGCGCTTGACGCCGCACCCCAGCCGTCGCGTCGGCGGTACCCAATACATCTCGATTTACCTAAACAAGCGCGGTGATGCCATGGCGATCGACCTGTCGTCGGGCTCCAAGAACGCGATTTTCATGCCCGCAGTTCTGGCGTCGGCCCGGGTGTTGCCGGCGATCGAGCGCATATCCTATGCAATGGACAAGTCCAAGAACTCTAACGTCAACGTCCCCGAGCTAGAGGACCGCGCCTTGACCCGCTTCCACTGCAGCGGTCTCGCTCAGGCACGCGACGTCCTCAATTACTTCGCTGACCTAGCATGATCCCTCCCTAGGCCGGGGTTAAGGCCTGACGGTGGGAAAGACCGCTCTTTGTTTGTTGTATTGCAGCCCCTCGCGGCAAACTTGCCCGGGCACTCTGGTGTCCGGGTATTTTTAAGCGCTTCCTCAATTCATAATAACCAAGGCTTTTTACGAAGATGGATTACTCTGCAAGCGCCGTATTAGATGCCCTGCTTGCCATGCCGCCTTGCCGGACGGCGGAAACGCCCCGACACAGCCGCGGCGTTTATGGTCTATGCGACCATAGCGGGGCTTTGCGGTACATTGGCTCCACCAGTTCGACGACGCAGTCACTCCATGAGCGCATCCACCAGCGGCACCGCACCGGTTCGGAGGATTTGAGCCACTACTTCGCTCACATGTACAACACCGGCCGCATGTGGCGGGAGAGGCGGGATGTTCTGTCGGCGAATGACGCTATCCATGCCAAGACGCTGCGCAACGCCTTCGTGGCCGAACATTGCGGAGCGGTTTGGGTTGAGGTGCCCGACCATATCAATATTGCAGCCATCGAGCGGAGCGTGCTGGGTCTGGCACCAGCCCATGCAACAGCGTGGAACAAAAAGGCTATGGCACCGTACGACGAGCCGAGCGAGCTGGTTGACCTTACTCTTGCCCGTCTCGGCTGGGACAGCAACCGGCTTGCTGCGGTGCACCGCCAGCGGCAGCGCTATGCTGAAAGGGGTTCCGTGGTTCGTCCGACTGTGTTGCTAGTTTCGACGATCAAGCACATTCCACCCTTTCCAAATGGGCCGTTTCGATTCTTTGCGCTCGATGTGGAGACAGCAAATGGCGACAGGTCCAGCATCTGCCAGATCGGCGTCGCCGGCGTTCGACAGGATGACAGTATTGAGACATGGGTGAGCTACATCGACCCGCATACTGAAAATTTCCCGTTCAGCATGATCCATGGCATCACCGCGAGCACGGTCCGTGGCGCGCCCGGCTTCACCGAGGTGCTGCCATCGTTGAAGGCCGCGATTGGGCAGGGTCTTGTGTACCAACATTCCGGTTTCGACCGTAGCGCTATCAATGCGGTCTGCAGTCGCGAAGGGGTGCTTCCCCCGTCTTGGAATTGGCGCGACAGCGTAGGCGTCGCGCGGAAAGCCTGGCCTGAATTGCGCGGCAATGGCGGCCATGGCTTGGCATCGCTGAAACGACATCTTGACCTAACGTTCAGGCACCATGATGCGGGCGAAGACGCCCGCGCCGCCGCCGAAGTTGTCCTGAGGGCAGAAGCCACCCCGTCACGTGCCGGTGTCAATGGTGAAGCCACAGTAGTAGCTGCAGCGAAGGCAAAAGCAGAGGGACGGCTAGCGCCGACGGGTCCGCTACCCCAGTGGACAAGCGGTTTTCAAACCATGCGCCATATTGGAACGTCCGAGATCACACAGGGAAATATCGACAACAGCCACATCTACCTGCGCGCCTTCTTCGACAGCTTCCCGCAGGAAGTCGTGGGCGGTTCGAATGCCGCCAAAGCCGCGCCACAACACATCGTGGTGGAATGGGGCGGCGATGCCCCCGTAAACACTGACCTCGACGGCACGAAGAAGTTCTTTCGCAAGCGCAGCTGGATCCGCCAGTTCTTCGAACTCCACGGCGTCAGAGCGGGATCGGTGGTTTCACTCGACCAAACGGGACACTATCGCTACCGCCTGAGCGTCAGTTGACAACCGGATGAGAGATCAGTCTCACGCAGAATGTGCCTCGATTGGCCGACAAAAAGTGTTGCCCGACCACGATTTCGTCTGCTCAGGTTAAAGTTTTAGGTAGAAGATTCCACGACGCATTTTGGTCTGCCGAATCCAGGAGTGCGGCGTTCGAGCAATGCCCGAAGCGGCTTTGGCTGCAGGTGCATCAGCGAGAGGATGCCGAATTCGACCTAGCGACAATATTGGCCAGCGCGCTGAATTTGCTGAACGCAGCCCTGGTCATCATCGAATCCAGGACGACACTATTTTCTCAGATCGTTCGCGACTTAGGTCCGGTGCGGGTTGAGCCAGACCTCTGACTTTCGACATAAACCGGAGTCAGAACTTGTCGACTTGCCACTAAGCCATTGATTTTGCGCTAGTATTTATTGGCTGGGGAACCTGGATTCGAACCAAGATTGACGGAGTCAGAGTCCGTAGTTCTACCGTTGAACTATTCCCCACCGTGTGCGGTTGGGCACCGAGGCGGTTTTGTCGATGACCACAGCGTGGTGGACGACGCGGGCATTGCATAGCCAAACCAAATGGCGATTGCAAGCCTTTGGGTGGTGGGGCCAGCCGACATCGTCGCCGTTGCGCTGGAGGCGCGCTTGCTCTACCGTCGTTTCCGACAACGCAATTAAGCTGTGATGGGCGCGCGCCGATTTTTTGGGCGCCTGCGACCACGCAGATAGGAGACGACGTGACCGATGAAGATCGGTCCGCTGCCGGGCCATCGTCTTCGGATGGTGCGGCAATCCGTAGTCTGAATGGCGAGAGCCAGGTCGGACATCGGGCAGGCGAGGCCAAGGCCGCCATTGCCCCCACGGAACAGCGGACAGCCAACGCCCAAAATCCCGCCCGACGGCACCGAGGGCCGGTTTACGCTGCTCTTGACCTTGGCACCAACAATTGCCGGCTTTTGGTTGCGCGCCCCCATGAGCATAGTTTCCGCGTGCTTGACGGGTTCACCCGCATCGTGCGCCTGGGCGAGGGCGTTTCACTGTCGGGACGCCTGAGCGATGCGGCCATGGACCGGACCATGGATGCGTTGCGTCAATGTCGCAACAAGCTCTTGGAGCATCAGCCCAATTTCCAGCGCTTGATCGCCACGGAAGCCTGCCGCGCGGCAGAAAACGGGCCAGCGTTTCTGGCTCGCGTCAAGGATGAGCTGGGGCTGGATCTGGAGATCATCGATCGGCGCACTGAGGCGGCGCTCGCCGTCACCGGATGTGCGGACCTGATCGAAAGCACGGCGCAGGGTGCGCTGATGTTTGATATCGGGGGCGGTTCGTCGGAATTGGCGTGGCTGGATTTCAGGGGTGGCCGACCCAAAAGCCAGGGCCGGATGCCGGCCGCGATCCGCTCCTGGCAATCCTTGCCAATAGGGGTGGTGTCGATCGCCGAAAAATTTGGCGGCGTTGATGTGACCCCGGCAATATTTGAGGCCATGATCAGCTTTGTCGCCGAACATTTGCGCCAGTTCCGGGGCAGAGAAAAGCTGCGCCAGATGATCGCCACGCACCCGGTGCATCTGATCGGCACATCCGGTACGGTGACGACGCTTGCCGGGCTGCATCTCGGCCTCGAGCGCTATGAGCGGCAAAAGGTTGATGGCTTGTGGATGCACAAGGCCCAAGTGGATGAAACCATGCGCGCGCTGTTGAACATGCCGTTCGAGCGCCGCGTAGCCCATCCTTGTATCGGGCGGGACCGCGCTGATCTGGTGCTGCCGGGTTGCGCGATTTTTGAGGCCATCCGCCGCGAATGGCCGACAGAACGGGTGCGCGTCGCTGATCGCGGGCTGCGCGAGGGAATCTTAATTTCGCTAATGGACGCCGATCGGGCACAAAACCGACCCGTTCGCAGCTATCCACGGAGCCGCACCAATGGTTGATAAAGCGCTCGGTTCTGGCGGACGCAAGTCCGACAAGGACCTCAAGATCCGCGTCAAATCGGCAAAAGGCCGCAAGGTATCGTCGACCATCTGGCTCGAGCGGCAGTTGAACGATCCCTATGTGGCGCGCGCCCGCGCCGAGGGTCTGCGCTCCCGCGCCGCCTTCAAGATTCGCGAGATGGACGAAAAGCATAAGCTGTTCCGACGCGGGATGCGGGTGGTTGACCTGGGTTCAGCACCGGGCGGTTGGGCCCAGATCGCGGCTGCAGCGACTGGCTCGACCGAGGCCAACCCATTGATCGTGGGCATCGATTATCTCGAGATGGACAAAATTCCCGGTGTGATCCTGTTGCAAAAAGATTTCACCGATGAGGACGCGCCCGCAGCCTTGATTGCGGCGATGGGTGGCAAAAAGGCTGATCTGGTGATGTCAGATATGGCCTGGCCAACCACGGGCCATCGGCCGACCGACCATTTGCGCATTGTGCATCTGATCGAGATTGCCGCTGCCTTCGCGCTGGACGTGCTGGCACCCAATGGCGCTTTTGTCGCCAAGGTGTTCCAGGGGGGCACGGAGCACCAGCTGCTGGCCATGCTCAAGCGCCATTTCCGCACCACGTTTCACGCCAAGCCACCATCCAGCCGGTCCGATTCGGCTGAGGCCTATTTGATCGCCAAGGGTTTTAAGGGCAACAACGATACCCAGCCTGGCGATGAGGAATATGACCGCTGAGTTAGGCTGGCCAGATCGGTGTTCGCTGGACTCCAGCGTCACCGGTTGTGCCCGACAGATGCGATGACCTGACTGCAAAACCTGTGGGTCGGCCATGCGCGTGGCCCCCTATGCAAAGGCGCAGGCCGGTGCTATTGACCCTCGCCAACCTGAACCCGGCGCGATGTTTATCCACCCGGTTCAAACTCCAACATTTTCTGATTGAGATCAGAAGGCAGGAAGGGTCTGGCCTTGGCGAAAATCATCACCACCATCACCGGCGATACCGCGCTCACCTTTGACGATGTGCTGCTGCAACCGGCCCGGTCCGACATCTTGCCCACGCAAACCGATATCGGCACCTATGTCACCAAGGACATCGCGCTGAACCTGCCGATCCTGTCCTCGGCGATGGATACCGTCACCGAAAGCGGGATGGCCATCGCAATGGCACAGGCTGGCGGCATGGGCGTCATTCACAAGAACCTGACCCCGACCGAGCAGGCCGAGCAGGTCCGCCAGGTCAAGAGTTTTGAAAGCGGCATGGTGGTCAACCCGATCACCATCGGGCCGGACGCCACATTGGCGGATGCCCTGTCGCTGATGCAGCTCAATCGGATATCGGGCATTCCAGTGGTCGAAAATGGGGGCACCGGTGGCCGCGCGATTGGCCGGTTGGTTGGCATCCTGACCAATCGCGACGTCCGCTTCGCCTCCCATCCGGCACAGCGTATTGCCGAATTGATGACCCACGAGAACCTGGTTACCGTTGGCGATGGTGTGTCCAAAGACGAAGCGAAAGTGCTGCTGCACAAATATCGGATCGAAAAACTGCTGGTGGTCGATAGTGACTATCGTTGCGTCGGACTGATTACCGTCAAGGACATCGAAAAGGCCCAGCTCAATCCCAACGCGGTCAAAGACAATCAGGGACGCCTGCGTGTTGCCGCCGCCTCAACCGTTGGTGACCAGGGCTTTGAACGCTCATTGGCGCTCATCGATGCCGGGGTCGATCTATTGGTGATCGATACTGCCCATGGTCACTCGGTCCGTGTTGCCGAAGCTGTGGAGCGCATCAAGCGCGAGAGCAATTCGACACGTATCGTCGCCGGTAACGTGGCAACCGCTGAGGCCGTGAAGGCGTTGATCGACGCCGGTGCGGATTCGATCAAGGTCGGGATTGGCCCTGGCTCGATTTGCACGACGCGCATTGTTGCCGGCGTCGGCGTTCCGCAATTGGCAGCGGTGATGGCTTGCGCAGAAGAAGGCGCCAAACAGGGCGTTCCGATCATTGCCGATGGCGGCATCAAATTCTCGGGGGATATGGCCAAGGCTTTGGCGGGCGGTGCATCGTGCGTCATGGTCGGCTCGCTGCTGGCCGGAACCGACGAGAGCCCAGGCGAGGTCTATTTGTATCAGGGGCGTTCCTACAAATCCTACCGTGGCATGGGCTCTGTTGGGGCCATGGGCAGTGGCTCGGCCGACCGCTATTTCCAAGAAGACGTTCGCGATCAAATGAAGTTGGTGCCCGAGGGCATCGAAGGCCAGGTGCCCTACAAGGGGCCCGCTGGAGCGGTGCTGCATCAATTGGCTGGAGGCCTGCGGGCGTCGATGGGCTATACCGGGGCGCACAATTTGCGCGATTTCCGCGACAATGCGGTGTTCGTGAAAATCTCTGGCGCTGCGTTGAGCGAAAGCCACGTCCACGACGTATCAATCACGCGGGAAGCGCCAAATTATCGTGGCGGCAGGTAGGGCACTGTCGGGCCACGAATAATGTGGTGCGTTCAATCGCTGACCCAGGAAGGTTGAAATGACACTGCTTGAAAAACTACTGACGGTTTCTGTGTTTGCCAGCATCCTTTTGACACTGGGCCTGCTGTTGGTCCTCGGCTTTCACCGGGTCAGCAGTGTCAACAACGGGACCGTCGCCACCAAGGATATCGCGGTTGATCGCAATGCCTACCCGCTGGCCGCCAGGCTCTTGTCGAACAATATCGACAACCAGTTTCAACTGCCGGTCTTGTTCTACGTGGCGGCGTTGCTGAGCCTGGTCGCGGGTGGCACAGGATGGGTGGAAGTTGGGCTCGCCTGGCTCTTTGTGGCGCTGCGTTACCTCCACACCGCTATTCATATCACCACCAACCGGGTGCATCGCCGCTTTTTGGTCTATACCGCTGGGCTTGCAGTCTTGACCCTGCTGTGGGTCTGGCTGGTGGCGCGCCTTCTCATTACTGGTTCGAGTATTTAGCCTATGCGCCTTCCCGGTCGTCTTGCCGCAGCTATCGATGTCTTAACCGAGGTGGAGACCCGCAAACGGCCGGTGTCCGAGGCCCTCAAGACCTGGGGCCTGGCCAATCGGTTCGCTGGCGCTGGCGACCGCGCCGCCATCGGCAATCTGGTCTATGACGCTTTGCGGCGCCGCGCCTCCCACGCCTTTATCATGGGCGACGATAGCCCGCGTGCGCTGGTGCTGGCGGTGGCAGTGCGCGATTGGGGGCAGCAACCCGAGGCGCTGAACGCCAGCTTCGACGGCGATCCCCACGCTCCGGTCGCATTGACCGCGGGCGAGATTGATCGTCTCAACAGTGATGTTTTAGCGACCGCGCCAGACCATATTCGTGCCGACATGCCGGAATGGCTGCAACCATCCCTGACGCAAGCTTTTGATATAAATTGGGTTTTTGAAGGCGAGGCAATGGCCGGGCGGCCAGCATTGGACTTGCGGGTCAACACCTTGAAGTCGACGCGTGAGCGCGCGCTCAAGAGCCTGCAACGGTTTGAGGCAAAGCCGACTGCTATTGCCCCCCACGGCATTCGCATTGAGGCCGGGGCCGGTGACAGCCGCACCCCCAATGTCACGACGGATGAGGGCTATCTCAAAGGCTGGTTCGAAGTGCAGGACCAGGGCAGCCAATTGGTGGCGGCGCTGGCCGGTGCCAAGCCGGGCGAGCAGGTTTTGGACCTCTGCGCCGGTGCCGGTGGCAAGACTTTGGCGCTGGCGGCAGCAATGCAAAACAAGGGCCAAATATTTGCTTTTGATAGCGATCGCAGCAGGTTAGCGCCCATTTATGACCGCTTGAAGCGCAACGGTGCCCGCAACGTCCAAGTTCGGGCCCCGCTCGATGGGGCTCTAGCTGATTTGGTCGGCAAGATGGATCGGGTGGTTGTTGATGCGCCCTGTACCGGCGCCGGGACCTGGCGGCGGCGACCCGACACGAAATGGAAATTGTCCCCGGAATTGCTGGCCCAGCGCGTTGGCGAGCAGGCGGCAATCTTGGATGAAGCGGTCAAATATGTGAAGCTTGGCGGGACGCTGATCTACATCACCTGCTCGATTTTGGTCGAGGAGAACGACAACCAGCATGCTGGACTTCTTGCCCGTCATCCTGAGTTTGAACCGATCGATTCAATCAGCCTCTGGGATGCCAATTTATCCTCGCCCCTGCCAGCAGGTGTTATCAGTAGAGCAGGGGGGATCATGCTCACTCCGAGGTTGACCCAGACCGATGGGTTTTACTTTGCCGCCTTCACCCGCAAAATAGCGTTCTAGCCATACCGCAGGGCATCTTGCGGAATCTGGTCACTGGCGCTAAAGCCTGCCCATGAACGAGCACGCTGAAACGCCCCTACAATCCATTCTGATCGTTGACTTCGGATCGCAAGTCACCCAGCTGATCGCGCGGCGCATCCGCGAGACCGGGGTATACTGCGAAGTTCATCCGTTCAATTCGATTGCCAAGGCTTTGGCCAAACTCAGGCCAAGCGGTATCGTTTTGTCTGGTGGCCCAGCCAGCGTGCTGGACGAGAATGCCCCCCAGGTGGACCGATCCCTGCTCGACGCCGGGGTCCCCATCCTGGCAATTTGCTACGGACAACAGGCCATTTCAGTGGCCTTGGGCGGCAAGGTCGAAGGTGGCCATGCCCGCGAATTTGGCCGAGCGGATGTCGAAATCAAAGCTTCGAGCCGTCTTTATGACGGTCTGTGGGAAGTTGGCGGACAATACCCGGTTTGGATGAGCCACGGCGACCGCGTCACCCGATTGCCTGAAGGGTTCACCGTCGTCGCCACCTCGCCCAACGCCCCCTTTGCCATTGCTGTGGACGAAGCCCGCCGTATCTACACCACGATGTTCCACCCCGAAGTTGTCCATACGCCCGATGGCGGCAAGCTATTGGCCAATTTCGTTCATGGGATCGTTGGTCTGAAGTCAGATTGGACGATGGCGGCCTACCGGCAACACGCCGTCGATAAAATTCGCGCCCAAGTTGGCTCAAACAGGGTTATCTGCGGCCTGTCGGGTGGGGTTGATTCCTCGGTTGCTGCCGTACTGATCCACGAAGCCATTGGCGATCAACTGACCTGCATTTATGTCGATCACGGGCTGATGCGGCTCAATGAGAGCGAGCAGGTCGTCACCATGTTTCGCGACCAGTACAATATTCCGCTGGTCCATGTGGATGCGTCCGCGCTGTTCCTGCGGGAGTTGGATGGCCAAAACGATCCTGAAACCAAGCGCAAGATCATTGGCCGGTTGTTCATCGAGACCTTTGAGGCCGAAGCCAAAGAGCTCGGCGGCGCACAGTTCCTGGCCCAGGGGACGCTTTATCCTGACGTGATTGAGAGTGTGTCGTTCACCGGCGGCCCGTCGGTCACCATCAAGAGCCACCACAATGTTGGCGGTCTGCCTGAGCGTATGAACATGCAGCTGGTTGAACCACTGCGTGAATTGTTCAAGGACGAGGTACGGGCGCTGGGCCGTGAGCTGGGCCTGCCTGAAAGCTTCATCGGCCGTCACCCGTTCCCCGGTCCGGGTCTCGCTATCCGGTGCCCAGGCGGCATCACCCCCGAAAAACTGGATATCCTGCGTCGCGCCGACGCCATCTATCTCGACGAAATTCGTAAGTCGGGCCAGTACGACAAGATCTGGCAGGCCTTTGCGGTATTGCTGCCGGTACAAACCGTCGGCGTGATGGGGGATGGGCGCACCTATGAGTTCGTCTGCGCTCTGCGCGCGGTCACCTCGGTGGACGGCATGACCGCGGATTTTTATCAGTTTGACATGAACTTCCTCGGCAAGACCGCCACCCGCATCATCAACGAAGTGCGCGGCATCAATCGCGTCGTCTACGACGTAACCTCCAAACCACCCGGCACGATTGAATGGGAGTGAGGATTGTCCGGCGCACTGCGCCGGCAAAGCAGTCCAGTGGACTGATTTGAAATCCGAACGCCCGGAGAGCTATGCTCGAAGGGCCATGGGCGACATGCGCACCGCGCCGGCACATCAGTCCGGTGGACTGACTATCGACCGACCCGTTTGTTCCCTGCCGCCAATGTGATCGCCAACGCCAAGACGACCAGAGCGGTTGCGACGGCAAAGGTGATCGTCATGCCCGTGGCGACGGCGGCAGGGCTGGCGGTTGTGATCTCGGTCGTCCGCGACGCGACGGCAAAAACTGTGCCCATTAGCGAGGCGCCGGTGATCAGCCCCAAATTGCGCGAAAGGCTGAGGACAGCCGCGACAACACCACGTTGGTCGACGGAAATATTGCTCATAACTGCGGTATTGTTGGCAGCCTGGAACAGCGCATAACCGGGCGTCAAAACCACAATGGCCGCAAGATAGCCGGTAAGTCCGAGTAGCGCCGGAAGCTGGGACAAAGCGAACGAGCCCGCAGCCATAGCGAGTAGCCCGGCGATAACAATCGGGCGCGCGCCGAACCGGTCAACGAGCCGACCTGACGGGACCCCGCTCAGCGCAGAAATGATCGGACCAAGGGACATGGTGAGACCGATGGCCGCGCCATTGAGCCCTTGGGCGATAGAAAGGTAAAATGGCCCGATCACTAGGGTCGCCATCATTACTGTTGAAACCAAAAGGTTCGTCGCCAGGCTGGCGCTCAAGGCGGCGTTGCGGAACAGCGCCAAGGGGATCAACGGCGCTCTGGCTTTGCTTTGCGCCAACATAAAAAACCCAGCGCCGATCCCAGCGGCCAGCAACAGGGCCTGCGTTTGAAGATCAAAACGACCATGCCCGCTGGTCATGGCGAGCGCGTAGGCACCAAGGGCCAGCGCCAGCAGCACGGTGCCCAAGGCATCAAAGCTCGATCGGGGCGTTCGAACTCGGCAGGGATCACGCGGGATGGCGCGATAGGCAATCCCCCAAGCCAGAAGCCCAAGCGGCAGACTAACGAGAAAAATCGCCCGCCAACCAAACCCGGCGATAAGAAACCCACCGAGCGATGGACCGAGCGCGGTACCGATTGCCGACATTGCTCCAAGCAGCCCCATGGCGATCCCGGTTTTGCCTTGGGCAGCGATTTCCCCGACCAATGCAATCGATAAGGCCATCATTATGGCGGCGCCCAAGCCTTGGGCGGCCCGGGCAGCAACCAGCAGCCATAGATTTGGAGCGATGCCGCAAAGGCCCGAAGCCAGGGTAAACCAGCCCATACCGACCAGCAGCAGCCGACGGCGACCGACGATGTCACCCAGGCGACCGACACCGACGATCAGGGTGGTAACTGCCAACAAATAGGCGAGAACGACCCACTCGACCTGCCCGAAAGAAGCGTTGAACGCCTGGGCCAAACTCGGCAAGGCGACATTTGCAACACTGGTGCCGAGCGAAGACAACACCATGGCAAGGGACAGACCGGCCAGCGCCCAATTGACTGGTGCCGCTGCTCTGGTGGCTCCAGGGCTTGGATTGGGTGTGGCTGGGAAAAGGTTTTTCACAGCACCGTACCCGTGGCCAAGGCGACGGGAATGAAGAATGGGACGGAAGGGAAACGAACGGGGATCATGAAAAGCGCCTGGTGGTGGTGAACACCAGATAGCGCACGTTAAGATGGGGCGAAAGGCGCGGCATTTGCATTGTATCCTTGCGTTTGACGCCATATATAAACAATGGCAGCGTGATAGGAGCCCCATGTCGCGACCCGACCTCAACTTGCTGGTCATCCTTGACGTGTTGCTCGCCGAGGGCAGCGTCGTGCGCGCGGCTAAACGGCTGCGACTGAGCCCATCGGCGATGAGCCGCGCGCTGGCGCGACTGCGTGCTACCACCGGTGATCCGCTGTTGGTTCGGGCCGGGCGTGGTCTGGTTCCGACACCACGGGCACTCGAACTGCGCCATCGGGTCGCCCAGCTTGTGTTGGACGCCGAGGCGGTGTTGCAGCCCGCCGCACAGCTCAACCTGTGCCAATTGGTCCGCACCTTTACGGTCCGCAGCAGCGACGGTTTTGTGGAGAATTTCGGACCCGCCCTCGTTGCGCGGGTCGGCATGGAAGCGCCGAGTGTCCGGCTTCGGTTCTTGCAGAAGTCAGAGGCGGACATTGCGGCGCTGCGCGACGGGACTGTCGATCTGGAAACCGGCGTCGTGGCAGAGCTGACCGGTTCCGAGATGCGGGCGCAGATGCTGTTTTGCGACCGCTTTGTTGGGGTCGTCCGTTTGGATCACCCTCTGGCTCAAACCGAAATCACTTTGGCCAGTTATGCCTCTGGTCGACATGTTTCTGCGTCACGGCGTGGCATCGGTCAGGGGCCAATCGATGATTCTTTGTCTCTGATCGGGTTGGATCGAAAACTTGTGGTCGTCGTCGGGGGTTTTTCGGGGGCCTTGGCGCTGGCTCGGGCGACGGACTTGATTGCCAGCGTGCCGGAACGACACACCGGCGTCCTCAGGCAGGGCATGTTCAGTTTCCCACTGCCTCTGGCAACGCCGGAGATCGCTGTTTCGATGCTCTGGCACAAGCGACAAGACGCCGATCCGGCGCACCGCTGGTTGCGTCTCTGTGTCCTGCAGGCCTGCGCAGATCAACTCGAAACGCCTTAACGGCGGAGAAAGCCGCCCGTTCTTATGCCTTTATCCTGATCGTGGTGTTGGCGGCCCCAAATTGCCTGACAAGGTTGTAAAGCGTTGCGGCGTTGGCCGGATCAAGGCGGACGCAACCATGGGAGGCGGGGCTGCCAAGGGAGCGAACATGGTTGGTGCCATGGATCGCGTAGCCGCCACGGAAGAAAATCGAATACGGCATCGGCGCATTGTCGAATTTTTTTGAGTAGTAACGGCGATACATGCGGATCGGCTTATAGGTACCGGTCGGGGTCCGATAGCCACGCTTGCCCGTCGAAACATCCCAACGATACTCCCGGGCGCCGTCAATACTAACCACCATCTCCTGTTGCGAGATATCGATGGCCACAATCACATCGGCGGAGAACGCCGGGGTGGAGATCAACAACAAGCCAATCGCCACGACGATGATCCGCAGCATGAGTTTTTCTCCCGATACTGGCCTGCATTGTGCGCCGGTCAGCGAAAACGTCAATGAAATCGGCGAAAAACCAGGTGTTAAACTTAACACTGGGGGATTGGCCAATAATGGGGTGAGGAGCGAGTAGGCGGTTCAACCCGTTCTCGGGCGCTTGTGTCAGTGCGGCGACCGGCGCCGATAGCGCATTGCACACAAGAATTGGTCATCCGAACTTTGCGGCCTGCATCAATTGCATTCGTGCCACCAGATCACTATGGTGCGCCCAAATCCAAAGCTCGATTATCCTAGGCGTTGCATGTCCCAAGACAATATTTTCCGCGAAATTGACGAAGAGCTCCGTTCTGACCGGATGCGCAAGCTGTGGAAGCGCTTCGCGCCACTGGTCATTGGCGCCGCAATTGGCGTGGTTGTGCTGGTTGGCGTCAACGAGGGGTGGGCCTGGTACCAGTCGTCGAATGCTGCCCGGTCCTCCGACAAGCTCTATGCTGCGTTTGAGGCCGCTGACGGTGGCGATATCGCCGTCGCCAGGACGGTCTTGGATGATCTGATTGCCACCGGCTCGGGTGGCTATCCGACACTGGCAAAGTTCCGTCTTGCTGGCCTTTTGGTCAAGGACGGCAAGCCGGTCGAAGCGATTGCAGCCTACGACGCTTTGGCCAACCAGGAGACGAATCCTCGCCTCCGCGAGCTGGCGTTGGTGCTGGCTGGCACTTTGCTGGTCGATACCGGGGCGCTCGAAGACGTTGCCACGCGGGTACAGAGCCTAGCCAATGACAGTAGCCCGATGCGCAATGCGGCGCGGGAAGCCATGGGCCTAGCGCAATACAAGGCCAAGGCCTTTACAGCAGCACAAGCGAGCTTTGAGGCTGTCCTCAACGATCCAAGGTCCCAGACCTCGATCCGGAACCGGATGAGCTATTACCTGGCGCAATTGTTGTCGGAAGGCGCCATCGCGCCCAAGACTGCAGCCGAACAGGCCGCGGACGCCATCATACAAACTCTGGGTGACGATCAAGTCGCCCCCGCTGCGGCAGTTCCTGCCGAAGCCACCCCTGCACCGGTGGTGACGACCGAATAATTTCGGCCGCCCGCCGCCTGATTGGACCATAAATATATGACTGTCACCGTCGCTATCGTCGGTCGCCCGAACGTCGGCAAATCCACCCTGTTCAACCGGCTGGTTGGCCGCAAGATTGCGCTTGTCGATGATACGCCGGGCGTGACCCGGGACCGGCGGGAAGCCGAAGGGCGGATTGCTGATCTGACGTTTCGCGTTCTCGACACCGCCGGTTATGAAGACGTGACCGATGGCAGCCTCGAAGATCGGATGCGCCAGCAAACAGAGCTGGCGATCAAAGAGGCCGACGTCATTTTGTTCATGATCGACGCCCGCGCCGGTGTGGTACCGCTGGATCAACGCTTTGCCCAGGTGCTGCGCAAGGCCGGCAAATCCGTGCATCTGGTGGGCAATAAGGCTGAGAGCAGCGCTGCCGAAGCCGGGCTGGTCGAAGCGTTCAAGCTGGGCTTTGGTGAACCAATTCCACTATCGGCCGAGCATGGGTTGGGCCTATCCGAACTCTATTCCATCGTTTCTCAGGCGATCGATGCCGCCGCCGCGTCCCAGGATGCGCTGGCGATTGCTGACCTTGATGCGCTGCCCGATGTCGATGTCGATATCACCGAGGACATGCTTGAAGGGGAGGGCGACGAGGCGACTTTGCGCTGGAACCCCAGGCGCTATCTCAATGTCGCCATTGTCGGGCGCCCCAATGCGGGCAAGTCCACTTTGGTCAATCGTCTTGTCGGGGAAGACCGCGTTCTGGTCGGCCCCGAGGCAGGCATCACCCGCGACAGCATTCTGGTGCCCTGGGAATGGGAAGGTCGCGTTATCAATCTTGTCGATACCGCCGGTATTCGCCGCCGCTCACGGGTGACCGAAAAGCTGGAGCGATTGGCGGTTGGTGACAGCCTGCGTTCGATTCAATACGCCGAAGTGGTGGTACTGATGCTCGACGCCACCATGCCGTTTGAAAAGCAGGATCTTCAGCTGGCCGATCTGGTCGAACGCGAGGGCCGCGCCATGGTCATCGCCATCAACAAATGGGACCTGATCGAGGACAAGAACGAGACGCTGGCGGCCCTTAAGGAGGCCTGTGAACGTTTGCTGCCGCAGCTGCGGGGCATTCCGATGGTCACGTTATCGGGCCTGCAAGGCCGCAATATCGATAAGCTGATGGCGGCGATCTTCAAAATCGAACGCAGCTGGAACTCGCACGTGTCCACCGCTCGCCTGAACCGCTGGCTGGCGGGCATGGTTGAGGGGCATCCGCCTCCGGCCGTTTCGGGCCGTCGCCTCAAGATCCGCTACATGACCCAGGCCAAGACACGACCACCCAGCTTTATCCTGTTCGCCTCGCGACCAGATGCGCTGCCGACATCGTATTTGCGGTATCTGACCAATGGTTTGCGCGAGGCTTTTGATATTCAGGGCGCCCCAATTCGCCTGTGGGTTCGATCTGGCAGCAACAATCCCTATGATGATGTCACCAAGCGTCGTTTGGGCTAAAAGGGGCGACTTTCGCGTGGCGGGTCGATAGAGCCGGACTTTGTCGGCTTCAAGCCCGCGTTAGCACCAAAAACTCCGCCCTCCGATAGTGCAATGGCGCCAATTGCCGATATAAGAGGGGCGCCATGAGCGCCCCGATGCTGAGTGCGGGGCTGCCAACCAAGTTACCAAGTTGTTTGTCGAAATCCTGATCGTCGTCGTGCTGACCGTCATCAATGGTCTGCTGTCCATGTCTGAACTGGCCGTGGTTTCTTCGCGGCCAGCCCGACTGCGGGTGATGGCCGACCAAGGCAACCAGGGCGCGGAGGTCGCGCTCAAGCTGGCCGAACATCCCGGCCGCTTTCTCTCGTCAGTGCAAATCGGCATTACCCTGGTCGGGGTGTTGTCGGGCGCGTTCTCCGGCGCCACTTTGGGCCTACGGCTCACCGCCTGGCTGGAAACGGTCGGCGTCGCCGCCAATATTGCCGATGTGCTTGGCGTTGGCCTGGTCGTGATCTCGATCACCTATTTGTCACTCATTCTGGGTGAGCTGGTTCCCAAGCAGATCGCCTTGCGCGATGCCGAGGGCGTCGCGGCGCGCGTGGCCCCTGCAATGAAGCTATTGGCGGCGATCGGTTCGCCGATTGTCTGGCTGCTGGATATTTCGGGGAAAGGTGTGTTGCGTCTGCTCGGCCAGCACGGCGAGAGCGAAGAGACTGTCACCGAAGAAGAAGTTAAAACCATCATCGCCGAGGCGACGACGGCCGGGGTGTTCGAAAGCGATGAGCATTCGATGATCTCGGGGGTGATGCGGCTGGCCGACCGCTCGGCCCGAGGATTGATGACGCCGCGACTTGATGTCGAACTGATCGACCTTTCCGATGGGCCCGAAGAAATTCGCCGCACCATCCTGAGTACCCACCGCTCGCGGCTTTTGGTGCAAGACGGTGACGCCGACTCCATCATTGGCGTCGTGGCCATCACCGACCTGTTGAGTGTCTTTGCCAACGGACAACCGCTGGATATCCGAAAATTCGTGCAGCCCGTGCCGGTGGTTATGGACCATGCAGACGCCCTCGACGTTGTGCGCGCCATCCGCAACTCGACGGTGCATATGGGGCTGGTCGTCGACGAGTATGGGCATTTTGAAGGGATCGTCACCTCAGGGGATATCCTTGAAGTGATCACCGGAGTGTTTCAGGAAGAAACCGGCGACGATCCGGCGCTGGTGCGGCGCGAGGATGGGTCGTATCTGGTCGCAGGATGGATGCCGGTCGATGAGTTCGGCGAAAAGCTAGGTATTACGATCGCGCGGGATGCCAAGTTCGAAACCGTCGCCGGCTATGTTTTGTCGATTATCAATCGATTGCCCAAAGTCGGGGAAACTTTTGAGAACAGCGGTTGGCGTTTTGAAGTTGTCGATCTCGATGGTCGACGGATCGATAAGATCCTGATGAGCCGGTTATAGCAGGATCGCGCTGAGGATGGTCCCAGCGCGATAGCTTAGATCGGCTCGAAGGCGCCGGTTTCCACGTCAAAAATCTGGCCATTCTGGGTCAGTCCCGGCAGCAGCAGATCGACCAGCTTCGGGGCGATATCCGAAGGCTTTGGCAGCGTATCGGGGTCTTCACCCGGCATGGCTTTGGCCCGCATCGCGGTGCGGATTGCGCCCGGATAAAACACATTGGAGCGCACGTTTGTTTGCTCCATTTCCCCGGCATAGGCTTTCGCCATGGCATTAACAGCCGCCTTGCTGGCCGCGTAAAGCCCCCAATAGGGTCGCGCGGACCGAGCGGCGGCGGAGGAAACAAACGCCACGCGCCCGGCGTCAGCCTGGCGCAATAACAAATCCATCGAGCGCAGCAGGCGGTAATTGGCGGTGACGTTGATCGCCATGACCTTGTCGAACTCTTCGGGCGCAATGTGGGGCAGGGGAGAGAGCGTGCCCAGGATTGCCGCATTAGCGATCAACCCGTCCAGCGCGCCCCAGCGCTCGAAAATCGCCGCACCCAGCCGATCAATGGCGTCGCCATCCTTCAGATCGAGCGGCACCAGGGTCGCGGACGAACCCAGGTCCTGGATTTCATCGTCGAGTTCTTCCAGCCCACCAACGGTGCGGGCGATGGCCACGACATGGGCCCCACGGCGCGCGGCTTCCCGGGCAGCGGCATACCCGATGCCACGTGAGGCTCCGGTGACCAGCACGACTTTTCCCGCCAGGGTTTGGGCCGCCTGGCCCTTGGATTGTGCCATTAGCCGGCCTCTCGCAGCAGTGAAATCTGTTTGGGTTCGTTCTTGATGCGCCCATTGAGATCCGTCAACTGCGTCGGATAGTCGCCGGTGAAATAATGGTCGGTAAACTGGGGGGCTTTGTTGTTTCGTTTTTCACCACCCACGGCGTCATACAGGCCATCGATCGACAAAAACGCCAGCGAATCCGCGCCGATGAATTTGCACATCGATGCCAAATCCTTGTGCTGGTTGGCCAACAGCTTTTCGGGATCGGGCGTATCGATGCCGTAATAGTCAGAATAGAAAATCATTGGGCTGGCGACGCGAATATGCACCTCTGTGGCACCGGCTTCGCGGATCATCTGTACGATTTTCAGCGAGGTGGTGCCCCGCACGATCGAATCGTCGATCAAGACGACGCGTTTACCGGCGATCTCGGCCCGATTGGCAGAATGCTTGAGCTTGACGCCAAAGGCGCGGATCGACTGTGTCGGCTCAATGAAGGTGCGCCCGACATAGTGGTTTCGAATGATCCCCAGCTCAAACGGAATCCCGCTCGCTTGGGCAAAACCAATTGCCGCCGGTGTGCCACCATCAGGGACCGGCACCACGACATCGGCCTCAACCGGGCATTCCTTGGCCAGATTGATGCCCATGCGTTTGCGCGCCGTATACACACTGCGACCGGCCACAATGGAATCGGGGCGGGCGAAATACACATATTCAAACAGGCACATCCGTTCGGCGCGCGGCTGGAACGGGTGGTGGCTTTCGATGGTAATCTTGCCGTCGGCCTGAATTTCGCAAACGACGACTTCGCCATTTTTGACGTCACGCACAAACCTGGCGCCGATGATATCCAGTGCACAGGTTTCAGAGGCAAAGATCGGCTTGCCGTCGAGATCCCCCAAGACCAGCGGGCGGATGCCGTTGGGATCGCGCGCGCCGATCAGCTTGGTCCGGGTCATGGCAACCATGGCATAGGCGCCTTCAACCGCGCCCATCGCGTCAACAAACCGGTCGCTTGATGAGGTGCGTTGCGAACGGGCGATCAAGTGCAACACAACTTCCGTATCGGAGGTTGACTGGCAGATGGCGCCTTGCGCAATCAGCTTGCGCCGCAGCGTCAACCCGTTAGTCAGATTGCCATTGTGAGCGATGGCTATGCCGCCCACTTCCAGCTCGGCAAACAGGGGCTGCACGTTGCGAAGGATGGTTTCGCCGGTCGTGGAATAGCGCACGTGGCCCATCGCCATCGATCCCGGGATGCGCTTGAGCGTCGCGGGATCCGTGAAGTGGTCCCCCACCAGCCCGAGCTGGCGTTCAGAGTGAAACTGGCGGCCATCAAAGGTGACAATGCCGGCGGCTTCCTGGCCTCGGTGCTGCAGGGCGTGAAGGCCCAGGGCCGTGAGCGTCGGCGCATCAGGGTGCCCCAAAATGCCAAACACCCCGCACTCTTCGCGCAGGGTGTCGCCATTCATATCGAACGTCTCGTCGTCGGGATGGTTCAACGGGTTCTCCATGCCATTACTGCGTGAGAGGCAGCACCTGGGTTGTGGACCAAAATGGGATGATGCCCCAACGGGGCATCAAGCGGGCAAGTCAAGCTTGCCAGACTGTGTTTAGGCCGGATTGGCCGCAGGCGGCGTGCTGTCTTCGGTCGAGTCAGTTTGCTCTTCGACTGGGGCGGCAGGCTCGGCGGGGCCGGTGCCCTCTTCGGGTTTGGCATCACCTTTGAGCAACTTGTTGATCTGGTTCTGCAACTCGGGTGGCAACAGCGCGATCAGGGTTTTTCCGGCCGAGCTCAATTGTGGCAGCGACTGCGATTCGGCGGCCCAAGGCGGCAATTTATTGCCCAGCAACCAGGTGCCGAAAATCACAATGACCACAGCAATCAGCAGGCCCCGCATAACGCCAAAAATGAAACCAAGTGTCCTGTCGATGGGGCCGATTTTGCTGTCGACGACAAAGTCGGCGATGCGCATGGTCAACAGGTGCAGAACGATCAGCGCAACGATAAAAGACACAAGGACGGTGGCGATATTGGCGACCAATTCCTCGGCGATGTAACCCTTGGCGATTTCTGGGTGATACAGCAGCATATAGATGGCGATGGCGGCAGAGCCAGCCCAGGTCGCCAGCGACAACACTTCACGGGTCAAGCCCCGTGCGGTCGCAAGGATCGCCGAGATCAGAACAAGCACCCCGACACCAACGTCAAATGCAGTCAACATGTTGAACTCGCCTGTCCCACTGATGGCCTTGAATTTTACCTCGGGGATCGTTTAGCCGCTTTACCGTGCCCTGCCAAGGGAGTCGCGCCTTCGAGCCAGATTTGTTCCCCAAAAGCATCACTTTGCCCGTACATTTCTCGCTATTGCGCGTCATCGGGCCGCTTGCCCCTGGCCGCAATCTGGGCGACGAGGTCTGCCAGCGCAGTGTATTCCGATATCTGCAACCCACTGTTCCGATCACCCGCGCTCAGCCGGCCGGTGCAGACCGAACCAAAGCCAAGTTTTTGAGCCTCGCGAAGCCGGAGCGCGCCATGGACCACGGGGCGAATGCCACCGGCGAGGGAAATTTCGCCGAAATACACCGAATTGGCAGGCAATGGTGCGCCGGTCAGCGACGAAATCAACGCCGCTGCGACCGCCAGATCAGCTGCTGGTTCGTTGATTTTTAGGCCACCAGCCACGTTCAGATAAATGTCGTTGGCGCCAATCCTGACGCCGCAGCGGGTTTCCAGCACCGCCAGAACCATCGACAGACGCGCTGAATCCCAACCAACAACCGCACGGCGCGGTGTTCCCAATGGGGAAGGGGCGACCAGCGCCTGAATTTCGACCAGGAGGGGACGGGTGCCTTCCATTCCGGCAAACACCGCCGAGCCGGCCGCACCCTCATCACGCTGATCAAGAAACAGCGCCGAAGGATTGGCAATCTGGGCCAGCCCCAAGGTGGTCATTTCGAACACCCCGATCTCGTCGGTGGCGCCATAACGGTTCTTGGTGCCGCGAAGGATGCGGAAGGTGTGGCTGGTGTCGCCTTCGAAATACAGCACGGCGTCAACCATGTGCTCGACCACGCGCGGCCCGGCAATCTGGCCGTCCTTGGTCACGTGACCCACCAGCACCACGGCAGCGCCGCTCTTTTTGGCGAAACGGGTCAGTGCCTGCGCCGAGGTGCGCACCTGAGTGACGGTGCCGGGCGCGCTATCGACGCGGTCGGTCCACAAGGTTTGGATCGAGTCGATGATGACAAGGTCAGGTGGTGGGCCATCCTGCAGCGTCGCGAGAATGATCTCGACATTGGTTTCGGCCGCCAGCAGCACATCGGCTTCACCCAGCCCGAGGCGCTGGGCCCGCAGGCGGACCTGGGCGACGGCTTCTTCGCCCGACACATAGATAACGCGCTTGCCCTGATTGGCCAGCGCGGCGGCGGCTTGCAGCAAAAGCGTCGATTTGCCGATGCCTGGATCGCCGCCGACCAGTAGCGCCGAGCCCATGACAAAGCCACCGCCGGTGACGCGATCCAGCTCGGCAATGCCAGTGACGATTCTCGCAGCGCTTTCGGTTTCCCCCGAGAGCGGCACCAATTGGGCCGGACGACCACCGGCCTTGGCGGCCTTCGGACCAGCGCCAACGCCACTATCCTCGAGTTCCTCGATGATGGTGTTCCAATCACCGCACGCTTCGCAGCGCCCCTGCCATTTGGTATAGACCGCACCACACCCTTGGCAGACGAAGCTGGATTTCGATTTCGCCAAACGCTCAATCCTAACAAGCCTAAGCCCGGTTACGGGCGACCGGGCCGATCCAGCCCACCACTCTCATGCCACGATGAACCTCACGGCCTCGCGCTGCCGCATCGGCGGTTGCGCACCGAACACCCGCAAAACCTGTAAACATGTCGACATCACATCACAAGAACAAAAACAGAACTTTAACCGACGGTATCACCGATGTAACTGCGGGTGTAGCGCCCCTTTAAGGCCGTGAGCAGCTCGTAACCGATGGTGCCGCCGGCCTCGGCCTGCTCGTCAACACTGATGGTGGGGCCGAACACTTCGACGCCTTCACCGGGCAAAGGCATATCCTGGCTCAACTCAGTGATATCGACCACGATCAGATCCATCGACACCCGGCCCAGCACCGGACAAATTCTGCCACGCACGGCGACTTTTCCGCCCGAACGGGTGTTGCTACTGGACAGGGAGCGAAAGAACCCGTCGGCATAACCAATTGAAACGATGGCCAATTTGGTTTCCCGCGACAGGGTCACAGATGCGCCATAACCGACGGTTTCTCCGGTTCGCGCTTCCTTGATCTGCAGGATCGGGGCGTGCAGCGTCACCACCGGGGTCATCGGATTGCGTCGCCCGACCACCGCCCGACCGCCATAGAGAGCCACCCCCGGGCGCACCATCTGGAAATGATAGTCTCGCCCGGCCATCACCCCCGCCGAATTGGCCAGCGACGCCGGAATGCCGGGGAACTGGGCGATTACCGACTGGAACAGGGCCAATTGTGTGCGGTTTTTTTCGTGGCTGGGCTGATCGGCACAGGCAAGATGGCTCATGACCATTTGCGGCGCATAACCGAGGCTTTCCAGCTGTTTGCGGACGACGCTGGCCTCGTTGAGCCGAAAACCCAGGCGGTTCATGCCGGTGTCAAAATGCAGCGCCGCCGGATAGGCCTCATTGCGCTCGATGCATTTTGCCAACCACTCCTCCAGCATCGCCATCGAGGACAACACTGGCATCAGGTTTTGCCGGACATAGAGATTGGCCGCACCGGGGTAAAGCCCGTTAAGGACAAAGATATGGGCATCCTGGACGGCGGCGCGAACCGACAGCGCCTCGTCCACCGTCGCGGTAAAAAAGAATCGCGCACCAGCTTTTGACAAGGCTTTTGCGGCTTCCGGGATGCCGATCCCGTAAGCGTCGGCCTTGACTACCGCAGCCGTGAGCGAGCCGGCACTGACTTTGTCCAGCGCCCGCCAATTTCGGACCAGGGCCCCCAGATCGACGGTCAAATGCCCGCCCAGGCCAGACTGCAAAGCCATACTTACTCCATCCGCTCCGGCAAATAGTCGGCACGGGCGAGGTTACCGAAACGGGTATATTGCGCTTCAAACGACAACTGCACGGTGCCGGTGGGGCCGTGGCGCTGCTTGCCGATAATAATTTCGGCTTTGCCGTGAACCTTTTCCATTTCCCCCTGCCAGGCTAGATGTTCGGGTGAGCCCTCTTTGGGCTCCTTGTTCTTGAGATAATACTCTTCCCGGTAAACAAATAGCACAACGTCGGCGTCTTGCTCGATAGACCCCGATTCGCGCAGATCTGCCAATTGCGGGTGCTTGTCGTCGCGGTTTTCAACCTGGCGCGACAATTGCGATAGGGCAATGATCGGGACCTCAAGCTCTTTGGCCAGGGCCTTGAGGGTGGTGGTGATCTCGGTCAGTTCCTGCACGCGGTTTTGGCTGGCGGCTTTGGACGAACCCGACAGAAGTTGCAGATAATCGACGACCAGCAGGTCGAGCCCCTTCTGGCGCTTGAGCCGTCGGGCTCGGGCGGCAAGTTGGCCGACGCTGATGCCGCCTGTATCGTCGATATACAGGGGCATTTGTGCCATCTGGGCGGAAACGTCGACCAGTTTGGAAAACTGGCTTTCGTGAATATTGCCCCGGCGGATGTCGGACGACGAGATGTTGGCCTGCTCGGCCAGAATACGGGTGGCCAGCTGTTCGGAGCTCATTTCCAAACTGAAAAAGCCGACGACGCCGCCATTGACGGTCTTGCGATGTCCGTCAGGGGTGACTTCACCCCGCCATTCCTTGGCGACATGAAAGGCGATATTGGTGACCAACGCCGTCTTGCCCATCGCCGGACGGGCGGCAAGAATGATCAGATCCGAGCGCTGCAGACCGCCCATCAACCGATCCAGATCTGACAGGCCAGTGGCGGTGCCTGACAGGCTGCCATCACGGCTATAGGCATCCCCCGCCATCCGGATGGCGTCCTTGAGGGAGGCATTGAACGGTTGGAAACCGCCATCGTAACGGCCTTTTTCGGCCAGTTGGAACAGCGCGCCCTCGACATCTTCGATCTGCTTGTCCGGGGTGGTTTCCACCTCGGACTCATAGGCCGTCGCCACCATGTCCTCGCCGATCAGAATCAACGCCCGGCGCAACGCCAGATCGTGAACCGCGCGTCCATAATCGGCGGCGTTCAGCACGGTGGTGGCTTCTGCCGCCAGCCGCGCCAGATATTGCGGCATGGTCATGTCAGCGAGCAGGGCCTCAGGCAAATGGGTCTTGATGGTAATCGGATCGGCGGATTTCCCAGCCCGAATGAACTTGCCGATCACCTCATAGATTTCGCGGTGAATCGGTTCGTAGAAATGCTCAGGTTCCAGAAAGTCAGAAACCCGATAGAACGCTTCATTATTGACCAGGATAGCGCCCAGCAGCGCCTGCTCAGCCTCCACATTGTGCGGAGCCAAGCGAAACGATTTGTCTTCAACGGCTGGGTGCAGCCGCGTTATCTCTGCCATCTGTGCCTCAATAGTTAACACCTCTTAACCACGAGCGGCGGTCCGGAGTCTTGGCCTAAGCGAGGCGGAGTTAAGACGGTGCGAACACTGCCTGTGAACACTGTGAATAACGGGATTAAGCGACGCTTTGTTTGGCTCAGGAGCACGGGGCCAGCATGGCAGAGTCGGGCCGACGGGACCAATCAAACCCACCAAAAACAAAAAGGCCAGGCGTGAGCCTGGCCTTTTCGATTCGGAGTGTTTGGCGCTTACAGCTCGTCGTCGAAACGATCGTCCTGCTTGGCATCCTTCTGGCCGGCGGCGAAGTCGCCATTGTCATCATCTTCGTGAAGAGTGACGGTCAGATCCTCGCCCTTGTCCTGGCGGGCAGCTTCGTCAGCGGAACGGGCAACGTTGACGTTGATCGTCACAGCAACTTCTGCGTGCAGGTTCAGCGAAACAACGTGCATACCAACCGACTTGATCGGATCAGTCAGGTCAACCTGGCCGCGCTGAACGACAAAGCCCTCGGCGGTCAACGCTTCCACGATATCGCGGGACGCAACCGAGCCGTAAAGCTGACCAGTTTCACCAGCCTGACGAATGATGACGACGGTCTTGCCATTCAGGCCAGTGGCGATGCCAGCAGCGGCGTCACGACGTTCGTCGTTGCGCTTTTCGATGCTAACGCGCTCGATTTTGAATTTTTCGCGGTTGGCAGCGGTGGCGCGCAGGGCTTTGCCCTGTGGCAACAGGTAGTTACGAGCAAAGCCGTCCTTGACGGTGACTTCGTCGCCGATATTGCCGGTGCGCGCAATGCGCTCGAGCATGATAACTTTCATGAGACTATTCCTTTGAGCTGTCCCGCCCTCGGGGGGCGGTTAGGAGCCGCGAACCATTCGCGACCCCAGCGATTGCCGAAGCCGTGTTACGAAACGGCGTAGGGCATGATGCCGATGAAGCGGGCGCGCTTGATAGCACGGGCCAGTTCGCGCTGCTTCTTGGCCGAAACGGCGGTGATGCGGCTTGGTACGATTTTGCCACGCTCGGAGACGTAGCGGCTCAAAAGGCGCACGTCCTTGTAGTCGATCTTTGGGGCGCCTTCGCCCGAGAACGGGCAGGTCTTACGCCGGCGCTGGAACGGACGGCGGGCCTGGGCGGCAGTGAGGTCACGAATTGCCATAGCTTTTGATCCTTATCTCTTAGAACCGGCGCGGGCGACGTTCGCCGCCACCGAAACCACCGCGGTCATTGCCACGATCTGGACGACCACCACCTTCGCGGTCGCCACGATCATCGCGATCGCGCTTCTGCATCATGGCGGATGGGCCTTCTTCCAATTCGTCGACGCGAACGGTCATGAAGCGCAAAATGTCTTCATTGATGCGCATCTGGCGTTCCATCTCGGCAACGGCAGCAGCCGGAGCGTCGATGTTCATCAGCGAGTAGTGAGCTTTGCGGTTCTTGCGGATGCGGTAGGAGAGACCTTTCAGGCCCCAATATTCGTTCTTGGTGACCTTGCCGCCGTTGGTGGCGAGGATCTCGGTCAGCGCGATGGTCAGTTCTTCAACCTGCTGGGGCGAAACGTCCTGGCGGGCCATAAAGATATGCTCATAGAGGGCCATAAATAGCGCCTTTCTAAGTGGGTTGCACTCAACATTCCCTCGGCGCGGAGCCTCTTTGAAGCCGGAAAGGGCATCAAAGCAGTCTTGCAAAGAGCGGGAACACGGGAGGCCGGGATGAACCCTATCTGCCAAACAGGGCGCGACGCGCTCCAATAGACAAACCCTCCGTTCAGCCCCCGGCCAAACGAACGTTGGGGGTGCAATAGGATAACAACACCTAAAACGCAAGGACAATTGCGCCGATGTCACCGATGCGTATTAGTGGCACTGCTTGGCCCGAGATTTACCGCGTTCCGGACACAAAATTGCCCCGTTGCCAAGATTAACCGACCGAAGGCCAGAACCCTTCGGCCCCGACACATGAATGGAATCCACGATGAACTTCAAGCTTCTCCTGCCGATCGCAGCGGTCTCCCTCCTCGCACTTGCCGCCTGTGACAAGCCCAAGGACCCAGCACCGGTTGCTCCCGCTGCACCAGCTGCCGAAGTAGCACCAGCCGCGGAAGTCGCACCGGCTGCTGAAGTTGCCCCTGCTGCCGAAGCAGCACCGGCTGCTGACGCAATGGCAGCCCCTGCTGCCGAAGTTGCACCAGCTGCGGCAGTAGTGGCGCCAGCCGCCGAAGCCGTTGCCCCTGCTGCCGAGGTAGCACCCGCTGCTGACGCAATGGCAGCACCAGCCGCCGCAGTCGCACCAGCCGCTGACGCTATGGCAGCAGTCATGGCCGCCGCGCCGACCGCAGCCGAGATCGCAGCAATGACTCCAGCCCAAAAGCTGGAATTTGTTGCAGCTGCCCGCAAGGCCGCTGAAGACGCTGCCCGCGCTCAGGGTCTGAGCGACGAGCTGATCAAGCAGGCTGGCGACGCCGCTGAGCAGGCGACCAAGACCGCACTCGGTCTGTAATCTAAAAAGCGTCCGGGAGCGGCCGCAAGGTCGCTCCCGGACCAGTCCAACACCGCCACGTCCGTTGCCAATTTGACACTAGCCGCTGCCCCCGGCAAATACGCCAAAGTGGGAACCGACCGTTTCGGTTCCAATATTGGGGAGGTGCTCCCTAATCCGGCAGCAGCTCCCGCAACCCATCAAGTGCCACCGCAATCATGGCGGGATCGGTGGTGTAAAGCCAGCTGCGTCCGCGCTTTTCCAAGATCAGCAGCCCGGTTTTGCGCAGTACCTTCAAATGCTCGGAAACGGCAGCGGGGGACAGGTCTGAAAGGCCAGCCAGTTCCCCAGCCGATTGCGCCGCACCGAGGCAGGCCTTGAGAAAGGCTCGCCGCTCGGTGTGCGACAGCGCGCGCAACAATTCGTCGAGCTGGGCGGTTTCGATGGCACTAGCCCTGAATTAGCGTCAGCAGATTGCCGGCCGGGTCGCGCAATTGCGCCTTGCGCACCCAGCCATTGTCCGTTTCTGGCATGGCAATGGTGCCGCCCTGGCTTTGTGCTGTCGCCAGCGCTTCGGTCAAATTGGGCACGACGATCCCGATTGTCAGCGCGGCGACTTCGGCCTCGACCAACGCACCATTCGCCGAACCCGCTGGGGTCTCGATCAGGCTAAAGCCTGGGCCCTTACTATGCAGGGTCCAGCCAAAAGTGGCGGCATAAAATGTCTGCAACGGTGTAATATCGGGGCCGGCAATGTCGAAATGGGCAATTCCGTTCTGAACGTGCTGTAGCTGGGTCATCGCATTCTCCTGTGGTCCACAGTTGATACTTCGGGATATCCCGAAATGTCAAGTGTTGATACTTCGAAATATCCCGAAATGTCAAGTTCACCCTGTTTGGTGGATGGAAAGGCACGCCGCCGCCTTGACTCTGCCACACACACGCGCCAAAGCCCGGGAAACTGGACATCGCAATGGCGGCGGGCCAAGCTGATGGAAAACGGAGGGCCTCATGACCAAGCGCGCATTCACATTTCCCGGGCAGGGCAGCCAGGCTGTCGGCATGGGCAAGGATTTGGCTTCTGCCTATCCCGAAGCCCGCGCCGTGTTCCAGGAGGTCGATGACGCCCTGGGCCAAAACCTCTCTGCCATCATGTTCGAAGGCCCCGATGAAACCCTGCGCCTCACCGAAAATGCTCAGCCGGCTCTGATGGCGGTGAGCCTGGCTGTGATCCGCGTATTGGAAGCCAAGGGCGTGCGCATCGCCGATCACGCCGCCTATGTCGCCGGCCACTCGCTCGGCGAATATTCCGCGCTTTGCGCTGCGGGCACCTTCTCCATAGCTGATACGGCGCGCCTGCTGAAGACGCGTGGCCAGGCCATGCAGAAGGCCGTCCCGGTGGGGCAGGGCGCCATGGCGGCTCTTTTGGGGCTGGAGCTGGCTGTCGCCCGCGACATAGCCGCCGAAGCGGCGCAGGGCCAGATTTGCTCAATTGCCAACGACAATTCTCCTGGACAGGTGGTGGTTTCCGGCCATCTGGCAGCCGTCGAACGGGCAATGGAACTGGCCAAGGCTCGTGGTGCCAAGCGTGCATTGCTGTTGCCTGTGAGCGCGCCATTCCATTGTGCACTCATGCAGCCTGCGGCCGATGCCATGGCTGTGGCACTGGCCGAGGTAACCATGCACGCGCCGGTCGTTCCGCTGGTGGCCAATGTGCTCGCCGCCCCGATATCAGACGCAGACGAGATACGCCGCCGCCTGGTCGAGCAAGTCACTGGTGAGGTATTGTGGAGCGACAGCGTGGCCTGGCTTGCAGGGACTGGTGGCATCACCAACATCACCGAGCTGGGAAGTGGCAAGGTCTTGACCGGGCTTGCCAAGCGCATCGACGCCAGTTTGACCGCCAATGCGGTCGGCACGCCGGCGGACATCGAGGCGTTCGTCGCCGATCTGTCTGCCTGACGCAAAAATTCTATGTATCAACGACTTGAATCGGTTTTGACTGGGGACGTGCAAATGTTTGATCTAACGGGTAAACGCGCGCTGATTACCGGCGCCAGTGGCGGCATCGGTCGGGAAATCGCCAAGGCAATGGCGGCAGCTGGAGCCAAGGTCGCCCTCAGCGGAACCCGCGTTGGGGCCCTCGAAGATGTTGCCCGCGAAATCGGCGGCGAAGTTGCCATTCTGCCCTGCAATCTGTCCAAGCTCGATGAAGTCGACCGGCTTGTGCCATCGGCAGAAGCGGCGTTGAACGGGCTGGACATTTTGGTCAATAACGCCGGAATGACGCGGGACAATCTGTTTATGCGCATGAAGGACGAAGAGTGGGATGAGGTGATCGCCATCAATTTGACGGCAGCTTTCCACCTGACCCGGTCGGTGCTGCGCGGCATGATGAAACAGCGCCATGGCCGGATCATCGGCATCTCGTCGGTCGTTGGGGTCACCGGCAACCCGGGGCAGGGCAATTACGCCGCGTCCAAAGCCGGTTTGATTGGCATGAACAAGGCTTTGGCCCACGAAGTGGCGTCGCGCGGCATCACGGTCAACTCTATTGCCCCTGGTTTTATCGCCTCGGCGATGACGGATGAACTCAACGACAAACAGCGCGAAACGATTTTGTCGACGATTCCCGCGGGCCGTTTGGGCACGGCCCAAGAGGTTGCTGGGTGCGCCGTGTTTTTGGCCAGCGATGCCGCAGCCTACATCACCGGGCACACATTGAACGTCAATGGTGGCATGGCGATGGTGTGATCGGGGCAACCGCGGCTGCACGCTGGCGGCGTTGCCCGGGTTTGCCTTATGGCTATACCAATGGAAGTGTGTTAATCGGCCCCGCTGTTGAACTTGGCGCTCTAGCTTGCGAGCGCCGCGATGCCCGCCTACAGTTGGTGGGTGCAATCCAACTCGGTGCTTGAATACTTGGCTCTGCGCCAATATGAAGCGAACGAAACGTCGATTTAAAAAAGGGAAGTCAAACATGAGCGATGTCGCTGATCGGGTCCGCAAAATCGTTGTGGAACACCTAAACGTAGATGGCGAGAAAGTCGTCGAAAAGGCGAGCTTTATCGACGATCTGGGCGCCGACTCGCTCGATCAGGTCGAACTGGTGATGGCCTTCGAAGAAGAGTTTTCGGTTGAGATCCCTGATGATGCCGCCGAAGGCATCCAGACATTTGGAGACGCAGTTTCCTTTTTGACCAAGGCTGTTGGCTGATCCTGCCTCTGTTGTTTAACTGGTAGGTAGGCCATGGAATTGCGCCGCGTCGTCGTCACGGGTTTGGGTATCGTCAGTCCGTTGGGCTGCGGCGTAGAAACGACATGGTCCAATATTCTCGCCGGGAAAAGCGGTGCCAAGCGCATCGACGAATTCCCGGTCGATGATATTGCCTGCCAGATCGCACATCGCCTGCCGCTGGGCGACTACGCGGATGGCAAATACAATCCCGACGAATGGATGGACGTGAAGGATCAGCGCAAGGTTGATCCGTTCATCGTCTATGCCATGGCGGCGGCCACCCAGGCCATCACCGACGCCGGGGTCGAGCCCAAGACCCAAGACGATCAGGAACGCACCGGCGTTATGATCGGCTCAGGTATTGGTGGCATTGGCGGTATTTACGAAGGCTCCATCCTGCTGCACGAAAAGGGGCCGCGCCGGATCAGCCCTTTTTTTATTCCGGGGCGGCTGATCAATTTGGCCTCGGGCTATGTGTCGATCCGGTTTGGCCTCAAAGGCCCTAACCATTCTGTGGTGACCGCGTGCTCGACCGGCGCCCACGCCATCGGCGATGCCTCGCGCTTAATTGCCCTTGGTGACGCCGACGTAATGGTGGCTGGCGGTGCGGAAAGCTGCATCAATCGACTGGCACTGTCCGGTTTTGCTGCATCGCGTGCCCTGTCGACCAACTTCAACGATGCCCCCGAAAAAGCCTCCCGCCCTTACGACAAGGACCGTGATGGCTTTGTCATGGGCGAAGGGGCCGGCGTTGTGGTGCTGGAAGACTATGAACGGGCCAAGGCCCGTGGCGCCAAGATTTATGGCGAAATCATCGGCTACGGCCTGTCTGGGGATGCTTACCACATCACCGCACCCTCGCCGGATGGCGACGGCGGGTTCCGCTGCATGAATGCCGCCATCAAGCGGGCCGGGATCGCCCCGTCCGAGATCGACTATATCAATGCCCACGGCACCTCGACGCCTTTGGGCGACGAGATCGAACTGGGTTCGGTAACACGCGTGTTGGGTGACGCCGCATTCAAAGTTGCCATGAGTTCGACCAAATCGGCGATTGGCCATTTGCTGGGCGCTGCGGGTTCGGTTGAAGCAATTTTCTCGCTGTTAGCAATCCGCGACAATATCGCGCCACCAACGCTCAATCTCGACAATCCGTCAGTCGAAACCGTGATCAATTTGGTGCCAAAGGTCGCCTTCAAAAAAGAGATCAATGTGGCACTCTCCAACTCCTTTGGGTTTGGCGGCACCAACGCCACATTGGTCATGCGTCGGGTACAGTGACCGCCTTAACGGTCAGAATTGAGTTCGCCGTGCGCAGGTTTGTGAGCATCCCCCCTTGTCAAAGTCGGCGCGGTGGAAACAATGACTCAGCTGCCCAGGCCCACCCAGTGGCGCCACAACAATGAAATTCCGGCCGCGCTTCATGTGGTATCGGCACTGCAGGAGGTAATCGCCACATGACCGATCGCAAGGCTCGTCGGGCCAAACCACGTCGCCGCAACGGCTTCATTGACGTTCTCAACGGTTTCCTGTCGCTGTTTGTGCTTGGCCTGCTGCTTGTCTGTGGCGGGTTACTGTTTGGCGCCTCCCAGTTTTACGGCGACGGACCGACCAGGGAGGAAATCCTGTTCCGGGTTGAATCCGGCAGCGGTTTTGGCACCACAGCGGAGCGCCTGGAAAACCAGGGGCTCATCACCAACAGTTATGTGTTCCGAGCCGGCGGCTGGGTTTTGGATGCCCAGAAGAGCATCAAGGCCGGTGACTTCAAGATCGCTGCCGGCTCCAGCATGGCCGACATTCTCACGGAACTCACCGAAGGCACGCCCATCCGCTACGCCGTGACCATCCCCGAAGGCTGGACCGCCTGGGACGTGGTGCAAAAGCTCAATGATGACACTAATCTGGTCGGCGAAGTGTCCAGTCTGCCTGCTGAAGGCTCGATATTGCCGGGCTCATACGATTATGTACCGGGGGATACGCGCAAATCGGTGCTGGAAAAGATGCAAACGGCCATGACCACGGAACTGGCGACGATCTGGGCCTCACGCAGTCCCGACCTGCCGTTGGAAACGCCGGAGCAATTGGTGATTCTGGCCTCGATTGTCGAGAAGGAAACCGGCGTCGCCACCGAGCGGCCGCAAGTTGCAGCAGTCTTTGTCAATCGGCTGCGCCAAAGCATGCGGCTGCAGTCAGACCCGACCATTATCTATGGCATCACCAAGGGTCAGTCGACCCTGGGGCGGGGTTTGAAGCGCTCTGAAATCGAACAAAAGACCGGCTATAACACCTATCAGATTGACGGACTGCCGCCGACGCCAATTGCCAATCCCGGCAAGGACGCGTTGCTCGCGGTGGCCAATCCAGATCACCACCAATATCTGTATTTCGTTGCGGCCTCGGGCAACCCGGCCGATGGCCATGTGTTTGCCACCACCTATGCCGAGCACCGCGCCAATGTCGCCAAATGGCGCCAAATTGAGCGGGACGCGGCACGGCAGACCGAAGCTGATGCCGACGCGGTCAAGGATGCCATCGAGGCCAATGAAGCGGGCGAAACCGTTCCGCAATAAGGGGTGGGGAGCGCGCCGGCGGCCTTGACCTGACCGCCGCGATCGATCAACTACGCGAACGCAGTTTCAATGGTTGGGCAGGGCAAAGAGATGGAATTCGCGCGCCGCGGCGTCATGCTGGTTATTGCGTCGCCCTCGGGTGCCGGCAAGTCGTCAATCTCTCGTTCCCTGTTCGGACAAGATCCCAACATTCGATTGTCGGTGTCAGTCACCACCCGCGCCCGGCGAACCGACGAGGTCGATGGCACCCATTATTACTTTGTTGATGTGCCGACCTTTCAGCGTATGCGAGCCGATGGCGAACTGCTGGAATGGGCCCAGGTCCACGATAATTTCTACGGGACACCACGGGCAAAGGTCGAAGAGCAACTCGGGGCCGGCAACGATATTTTGTTCGATATCGACTTTCAGGGCACGCTGCAGCTCTACGAAAAGAGCCGCAAGGACATGGTGACAGTGTTCATTTTACCCCCCACGATCAAAGAGCTGCGGGCGAGGCTGGAGCGTCGGGCGCAGGACAGCGTTGGCACAATCGAGAAACGCCTGCGCAACGCCAAGATCGAAATGCAGCATTACGCTGAATACGACTACATCGTCATCAATGACGATCTGGAAGCGTCGACGCAGAAGATCCGTTCAATTCTGGCAGCCGCGCGCCTGTCCAGATCGCGTCTGACCCAGCTGGATAGCTTCGTGGCGGATTTGCAGAACCAGATTGATTCGATGTGAAACGCACCCTGTTAGGGGTGTCGTGCAAGTGACATGGTAAACTACCCGCATGGCGTTGAAGCCATAAAATCTTTTTTGTTCAAATGGTTACGGGTACCAGTAGAATCAATTCGCGACGGCCTTGGTTTGATTTCTCAACGCATTGATTCTTTACCGGAAACCCTTGAATCACTTTGCGAACCAGGCCTCATTGGGCAGTGCCGTCTGGTTTAGGGCCGCAAAGCGGGTAAAGCCCGCGCCATTGCCAGGAACGCCTCAACGGGCAAGTCTTCGGCCCGCTCATCGCCCTTAAGGCCGGCCGAAGCCAACAAACCCTCGACGGGGACCCCGAGCGACTTGAGACTCTGGCGCACCATTTTACGGCGCTGGCCGAAGGCGGCTTTGGTGACGTTTTCCAAATCCCGCACCGCAACGCTGTCATCGACTGGCTTTGGCTTCAGATGCACCACCGCAGAGGTGACGTTGGGCTGCGGCGTAAACGCCTCGCGGTTGACGTTGAAAGCGATGCGGGCATCGCTGCGCCAACCTGCGAGCACGCCGAGGCGACCATAAGGATCTTCGCCAGGGCGGGCGCAAATGCGTTCGGCAACCTCGCGCTGAAACATCAGCGTCAGGCTGTCAAAATAGGGCGGCCACGGCTGCGTCGTCAGCCAGCCCGTCAGCAGGGGAGTGGCAATATTGTAGGGCAGATTGGCGATGATACGGGTCGGACCATCGGCCAAACTCCGATAGTCGATATCCAGCGCGTCCCCGGAAATGATGGTCAGGCGACCCGGATAGGCTGCTGAGATTTGGGCAAGCGCGGGCAGGGTGCGCGGGTCACGCTCTATGGCGATGACCTCACGTGCGCCCTCGGCCAACAGCGCTCTGGTCAGCCCGCCGGGACCTGGTCCCACTTCAATGACCCGCACCCCCGCCAGGGAACCACCAACCCGAGCGATGCGCGTGGTCAAGTTTAGGTCGAGCAGAAAATTCTGACCCAGTTCCTTTTTTGCCCGCAGGCCGTGTTCGGCGATAACCTCGCGCAAAGGGGGTAGATTATCGATCTGGCTCATTCAGTCCTGTCTGCGTGTCAATTCGTCGGCCAGCCGTATAGCGGCCAAAAAGCTCCGTGGCGAGCCCTTGCCCGTGCCAGCCAGATCGAACGCCGTGCCATGGTCGGGCGACGTTCGAACGAACGGGAGCCCTAGCGTTACATTGACCGCGTCTTCAAACGCCACTGTTTTGATCGGGATCAGCGCCTGATCGTGGTACATGGCGACGATCGCATCATATTGCTGCCAGTGTGGCGGGTAAAACAGGGTGTCGGCTGGAAAAGGGCCCTCTGCATTGACACCTTCGACCCGCAATTGGGCAATGGCGGGGGCAATAATGTCGCGCTCTTCCAACCCGATATTGCCACCTTCACCGGCATGGGGATTGAGTCCGGCCACGGCAATGCGGGGCTGATGAATGCCGAAACGCTGCTTCAAATCATGATGGACGATGCGCACGGTCTCGACCACCAGCGCCCGCGTGAGGTGTGACGGCACGTCCTTGAGTGGAATGTGAATGGTCACTGGAACGGCGCGCAAGCCGCCATGGGCAAGCATCATGACCGGCAGGCGAGGTTCGGGGCCGGTTTGCGTCAGCGCCGCCAAAAACTCGGTGTGACCGGGATGGTTGAAGCCCGCATGATAAAGGGCACCCTTGTGGATCGGCGCCGTCACCAGCGCGCGGCACGCCCCAGTCATGACTGCCTTGACGGCGTGTTCAATCGCGCCAATCACCAGTCTGGCCGCCAGCAGGCTGGTTTGGCCCGGGCTATCGGCCACCAGGCCCTCAAGCCCCACGACCGGCAGGGCTTCGGCAAAAACTGCACTGGTTGACTGCGGATCAGTCTCGACAATTTCCAAATCGAGCCCCAATCGACTGGCCCGGGCCCGCAAAAACTCGCTGTGCCCGAACACGCAGAACGGCGGGATTTGGTTGGCAACGCGATTGGCATAAAGCTGCAGGATCAAATCCGGACCGATGCCGGCGGGTTCCCCCATGCTGATAGCAAGCGGCCTGTTCATAACTGCCCCCGAAGCCTGCAACGAACTGGCGACGCCCAACACGGTCGGGCGTCGAAACGCCCTAATTGGTGATGATTTTGGCGCGGGCGCGCAGATCGGCCATGTATTTGGTGATTTGCGCCTGCAGCGCTGCGCCACCCGAATTGGCCTGCAGGTCATTTTTGATGAAAGTCAGATCTTCAGCGGTCGCCTTCTGACACACGGCTAGCATAGAGACGCCGGTATCGATCACCCGTGGTCTGGTGATGCCGCCGACATTTAGCCCCGCCAATTCCTTGGCAATCGCGTCTGGCAATTGCGTCGCATGGCGCCGACCAATGTCGATAACTGCGGCGTCAGTGAAGTTGAGCGACAGATCGACGGCCGCATCGCAGCCGGTAAACTGCTGGCGATATCGGTTGGCTTGTGCCGTACGGCCCCCAGCACCCTGGCCACTTGGCGCAACAAAGATAATTTCCTTGAGGATGTAATCAAAGCCATTATAGGCGTTGACCTTGCCCTGGGCTTGTTGGTCCAATTCCAGATCGGAAATCTGAGCCTGCGGCGCGATCGCTTGTTCGGTCACGCCGTTCCAGGCAATGGCGGCCCGCAGGCGATTGCGCAAAGACTCAATGCTGACCCCTTGTCCCTGCAGAATTTCGGTCAGCTTATCCTGGCTCACCTTGATGTTGCGGGCCACCTGCTGGTAGGCACCATCGACCTGGGCATTGGAGACAACAATGCCGAGACGCTTAGCCTCCTGTAATTGCAGGGCCTCGTCGATCAGCTGCTGGGTGGCGCCCCGTGTGCCGGTACGATTGCCTTCGAGGGCAAACAGTTTGACGCGTTGCGAGATTTGGAAATCGGTAATGGCCTCGCCATTGACCGTGACTTTGATGTTATCGGCCAAAGCCGGGAGCGCCAAACCAAGGCTCATGGATAAACCCACCACGAAGGCGCCTGCCGCACGTCCCCAAACACCCATCGCCATACTTGTCATCCGTTAGTTGTTGCATTTGGGTCTAGCCAGCGTCGGCCATGCCCATTGCGGAGGTCATCGCCGAACATTACGGCCAAAATCGGTGCGACGCTATCGTGCTGCTAGTGGGAAAGCCCCAGGTTAAAGCCCGCCGGGGCTTTTAGCTTGATCGATGCGGTAAACCTTGTGTCATTGGGCGATACATGGGTCGCTCCGGTCCGCGATGCTGCCGCCGAAAACATCAGGAAGCCGTCGTCATACTGCAAGCCGATGCTCGATTGCAGCCACGAGCTTGCCGCCAAATCCCAGTAGGTCCCGGCCTTAACGGTCCAATAGTCGCTGACCGGGACACCGACCTCTGCCCCGATTTCATGCTGATCGGCGAGCACACCGGCTGCCGGATTGGCGGCAATGAAGTGATAATCGAGCATCGCCGAATAGCCGTCATTGGCATAGCTGACACCAAGCCCGGCCCTGGCAACGCGCATGGCCCCAGTATCGATTTGCAGCTTGCCCCCGGCCTTCACACCCGATGTGAACGCTCCATAGGCTCCCAGAACCGCATAGGAATTATTGGTCTGCAGACCTGCGCCCACACCGGTTTGTGCAGCATCCCCTGCCGCAAACGCATTGGCTCCGGCCAATTGGAACGATTGGCCCGCAATCAATTCCAGATAGCTGCCATCAATAAAACTTGCCTGGTAGCGTCCGCCAATATTGGCGCGCAGGCCGGTTTCCTGGCGGTCACTGCCGGAAAAACGATTGTAGCTGAACAAATTCGTATCGTCGAAAACAAAGCTTTGGGCATTGTCGTTGGTGATGCCCGGCGCCGAGTTGCTGGCGCCACGATAGACCAATTGTGCAATCGGTTCGACCAGATGCACCGTTGAGCCGTCGCTGCCGGCCATTGGAAAGCGAACGTCCATGGCTGCAATCGGTGTCGCACTCCACAAAGAGGTCGCGCCCGGCAAGATGGGGCTGGTCCCGTCATAGTAGGCGACATCGGCGCGCCCACCCAAATAGGGCGTGGCCACGAAACCACCGCCACCAATATATTGGTTTTGCCAGGCGGCCTGAAAGCTCGCGTGGACCTTATTGCCGGCATAGCCGAACACATAAGGCACCCCATTTGCTGCGGTGGTACTATCATTATCCCGATGGACACCGAGCAACTGGCCGGAAAACTCGAACTGGCCTAGCCCAGCCGCCAGCGGCGTCACATGGCTAAACCGCATCGACGGCAGGTTTTGGCCCTGCTGGCCCTGGGCGGCAGAGGTCACATTGCCCAATAGGTTGAACTGTTGCAGTCGGGCGTCGATGAACGTGTCCTGGGTAAGGTATTGTCCATAGACTTGGTTGATGCTCGACTTGCCGATGACCAATCGGTAGTCGGTCAGGTACGCGGCATCGGTGAAGGCAGTGTAGGACCAACCGGCGGTCCAGTCGCTCACGGGGCGGAACTCGCCCGAGGTCTGGATCGCGCCACGCCAGTCCAGATCGCCAACGGTCCCTGCAAAAGCCGACCGACCGAACTGGTACACCCCGGACGCCTTGATCTGAAAAGAGCCGGTGTCGAACCGCTGTATCCACTCTGCACCGAGCAAGAACCCTTGGCGGCTCAACAGTGTTGGCGTGAAAATTAAATCGGAGTTGCGGGTCGAATAGGCCATGTAGGGCACTTCGAGTTTGACCCCTGTAGCCTCACCATAGTCGAGGGAGGGGGTCCGCACATTCGCCAGAGCGGTACCGCTGGTATCGGGCAGCCACAGGAATGGCAGCCAGGCGACGGGGATACCCAGAACATCCAGCCGCGGCTGCTCGATATAGAGGGACCCGTCCGTGGCGTTGGAGGTGATTTTGGCGGCGTGGACCGACCAGCCAATGCGGCGGCCCTTGTCATCGACACAGTCCCCGCACGGGGCGTAGGTTGCGTTCACCAACAGTGTTTGCAGTGCCTGGTCATATTCGGCGCTATCAGCCGTAATTCTGGAACCATCATAGCCGGTAATGGTCAGGGCGTTGATGAAGGCTCCCTTCATACCGCCGGTCAGTTCAAAATTTTCGGCCTCGATGCTGTTGCCCGAGGGGTCAACGAGTTTGACCATGCCCTCGAAACGGACCGCGTTGGTGCGTCGATTGAAAATAAGATTCTGGCCGGTGGCTCGGTAGCCTTGATAGTCCACGACCACATCGCCGATTGCGGTAATGATGCCGGTTTTGGCATCAAATGTCAGGGAATTGGCTTGGATCCCGGCGGGCGCCGTGCTGTCGACTGGCGCATTGAAAAAATCGGCGGGAACCAGGCTCCCGGTCGACACGGCAACCGCAATTTGAGCAAATGCGCTGGTGGTCAGCGCAAGAAAAACAGCTGCGCCCGCGACGCTGCGGCGCAATTTCTCCCCAAAAATTTTGCTCCAGACTTTGCCGCTCAAACTCGTCCGTCTTCTTTGTGTAGGAGCACCGTCACGCCAATGACGATTGCCACAAATGCCGGTCCAATCGCAGCGAACGCGGGGGCGAGAACACCGGCCGACCCAGCCCGGTCAGCCATCTCGGTAATCACGAACACAACGAACCCCAAAACAATACCGTAAAGTATCGCAACACCATACTTATCGGACCTTCGATAACCTGCGGTAAATGCGAAAGCAATCAATAGCGAGCCCGTCAGGACCAAAGGCAGGGCCAGCAACTTGATCACCCGCATGAGGGCGGCGGTGCGGATACCCTGATCTGCCACGCCGCGCCGCAATAAATCGGCGACTTCGAAAAATGTCATATCCTCGGTCGATGACAGTTTCAGGCTCAACTCCGCTGGCGTCGAACTGGTCGGCAGCTGATAGTCGCGTTCTCGACGCGGCGGCTGGTCCGGGCTGCGGATCGTCACTGACGGGAAATGCCAGTAGCCATCGATCAACAATGCCTGGTCCGCCTCGATGCGCTTGTCAGACCCCTGGCCCACGCTAAAAACCGTGACGCCATTGAGCACTGCGCCGCCCTCTTGCATGGCCATGGCCTGGATAACGTAGTGAGAATCGCCGCTGCGCTGGTCGAGCCAGATTTCTCCACCCGGCACCAACAAGGAGGCCTCCCCCGGCGGGGTGGGATTGTAGGTCCGGTTGATTTGCGTACTAAAAGTCTCGGCGCCAAGCGATACAGCGAGGCTCGCGATCATCAATGCAATCGCGGGCGCTCGAATGACCTGCCAGATCGAGATGCCGCTGGCCTTGATAATGGTCAGCTCATTGTGACCCTTGAGATCAATGATACCCAAGATCGCGCCCATCAGCACGGTTACCGGCAAGGTCTTGATCGTCCACCGCACCGCACTCGTCGCGATGGTGAGCACCGCAATCGGCATTCCCGCCGTCCGCGACAGGAAATTGAACCGCCAGATGTCGAGAGACTCGATAAGCGCGATGATGCCGTAAAAGATCAACACCAGAACAAAGGTACGGCTGCCAATGCGGGCGAGAACCAGCCAATCGATCCGGTTCATGCCGCCAACCCCACCGAGCCTGACACTTGCCGTGTTCGTAGTTTAACGAACAGCAAAACTCCCCCGGCTGCGATCATCAGCCCCGATCCGGTCGCCGGCCCCAATGGGCTGTAGGAACTGATCCCGCGCTCAATAAAGGCGATGACCAGAACGATTGCTTCCATTGGCACAGCAATTCGCGCCCGCTTGCCGCTCGGGAAACCGCTGATGGCCAATACCAGAATGCAGATGCCGACCACTCGAAGGCCTTCTGTCAGCCGGGCAATCAGGCGCTCGATCACCTCGGGGGCCCAGACGCCGGTTTGCAGCGCCTCGGAAATCATGGAAACGCTATTCCGGGCCCAGTAGCCATCTGCAGCCGCAAGTGGCTGAGTTAAGCGCTCAACCCCGATATCATAGCGGCCAAACGATATCTCAGAGAAGCGGTTGGCGCCTTCAGTGTATTGGATTGACCCATTGCGCAATTCCAGCACAAAGCCGGTGCTGTTGCGAGAAATTGTTGCCGCCTCTGCCAGATAGGTGCGCCTTGTCTTCGGATCGCGACGATCATCGGCAAAGAAGTCGGTCAGTTCTCCATCCTCGGACCGTCCGCCGATCAGGAGCAATACACCGGGCGCCACCTGGGTTACGCGCCCGGGCTTGAGGCTCGAACTCACCAGGTCGGCGGCGACACTTGCCGACAGCGCGCTGAGCTGACGCGCCGCGTAGGGTTCAACGAAATTGGAAAACAGCAGCACAAAGCCGACGCTGGCGACACAGACCATGGCGGCCGCCCGCAGCAACGCGCCGACGCCGCGAACCGTGTGAACAATGTGCAGTTCATGATTGTCCTGCAGAGCCTGCAACGCCCGGGCCATGCCGATGCCGACGCAAACATACATGAATGCCAGTACCAGTGGCGGCATGGTCAACAGGCTCTGCCATGCCAGGGTCAAAAGGCCTTGACCTTTGACGGAAACCACGTCGAAGGCGCGCAAACAACTGACGAGCCACAGCAGAAACGAAACCACGCCGAAAAGCATCAGCGCTTCGGTGGCAAACAGGCGGGTAAGATAGGCTGTCAGACGCTGCATATGGCTTTCTTGGATGAATGTAGTTTTGTCGCGCCGCGGGATTATTGATGGCGTGCCCATTGGAGTTTGGCACAAGACTCACGCTAATGTCCCGCCGTGTCCCCTCCGCACGGGCGTATTGCCAATTGGTGTTGCGGGATTGACGCGCTCGTCAGGTCCAATGATTGTGCTGATCCGCACTCCTATTGCAGCCATTGCCATCCGCTTGCCAACAAGGCCCATTTATGTCCCAAAAACTTACCGTCCGTACCGCGCCACTCGCAGTGGCGCCGACCGCAATGCTGGTTATCTACGCTCATGAGGACGCAGCTCCCTCTGGCGCGGGAGCCGCAATCTGGGCAGCAACCGGGCTCGACTGGCAGGCCATTGCCGATGCAGCAGCGTTCAAGGGCAAACAAGGCCAAGCACTTGACCTGATTGCGCCCTCAGGTGCCGGATCGCAACGGCTGATGGTCTTGGGCGCTGGCAAGAACGACGCCGCACCGTTGTCGGCCTGGACCGACCGCGGCGGCTCGTTGATGGCCAAGATTGCCGCTACTCGGGTGGCCAGTGTCGCTGTCATTGTCGATGGACCAGGTGTCAACCCGGCGGCAATCGCCGAATTGGTAGCAGGGATACGGCTTCGGCATTACAAATTCGACAAATACAAATCGGTGCGCGCCGAGGATCGCGAGGCGGCTGAATCGTCGATCACCTTGCACATTGAAGATGTCGCGGCCGCCGATACGGCCATAGCCAAGCGTTCCGCCAGCGTTGATGGAACATTGCTGGCACGTGACTTGGTCAATGAACCAGCCAATGTTCTTGGCCCACTGGAGTTTGCGGAAACAGCTTTGGGGCTTGCCAATCTCGGGGTGGACGTCGAGGTGCTGACGCCGGACCAGATGCGGGCTCTTGGCATGGAATCGCTGCTCTGTGTCGCGCAGGGGTCCGAGCGGCCCGCACGGCTCGTCGTCATGCAGTGGCGCGGCGGCAATCCAGGCGTTGCCCCGCTTGCCTTTGTCGGCAAGGGGGTCGTCTTCGATACTGGCGGCATTTCGATCAAGCCCGCTGCCTCGATGGAGGAGATGAAGGGCGATATGGGTGGCGCAGCCGCGGTCACCGGGCTGATGCACGCGCTGGCGGCACGCAAGGCACCGGTCAATGTGGTAGGGGTTATCGGCCTCGTCGAAAACATGCCCAGCGGCAAGGCGATCCGCCCGGGCGATATTGTTCGGGCAATGTCCGGCACGACCATTGAAGTGATCAACACCGATGCGGAAGGGCGGCTCGTGCTGGCCGATGCGCTTTGGTACACGCAGGATCGGTTCAAGCCCAAATTCATGATCAATTTGGCGACGCTAACTGGCGCCATTGGGGTCGCATTGGGCCAGGATCACGCCGGCCTGTTCAGCAATGACGAAGCGTTAGCGGCAAACCTGCTTGCGGCTGGGCTGAGCGCCAACGAAAAGCTGTGGCGGATGCCGCTGACTGCCGCCTATGATAAGCTGATCGAAAGCCGCTTCGCCGACATCAAGAACTCCGTTGGTCGGCCAGCCGGAGCGATTACGGCCGCGCAATTCCTGCAGCGTTTTGTCAACAACGTCCCCTGGGCCCATCTCGATATTGCAGGCACGGCGTTTGGAACGACCCCGAACGAGATCAACACGTCTTGGGCTTCGGGATTTGGTGTGGCCTTGCTCGACCGTCTGGTCCAGGAGTACTACGAGGGCTAGGGGCCTTCATCCCGCAGGGCGGTGCCATGGCCGAAATCCTATTTTATCATTTGGAACAGCGCCCAATGGAGGCGGTCCTCCCGCAATTGCTGGAAAAGACCGTCGAGCGGGGCTGGCGGGCGGTTGTCGAGGTCGGGAGTTCCGAACGCGCGACGGCGCTGGACGCCCACCTATGGACCTATCGAGAGGACAGTTTTCTGGCTCATGGATTGGCCGGTGAGGGCAGCGATGCGCTCCAGCCCGTGCTGATCGCAACCGGACCCGAAAACCCCAACGGCGCCAATGTGCGGTTTTTTGTTGATCGCGCCGTGCCCAGCAGCGGGGAAGGCTATGAGCGCATTGTCTATCTGTTTTCCGGCCATGATCCGGATGCTGTCAGTGAGGCTCGCCAAGCTTGGCGAGCCCTTCTCCTTGGCAATTCCTTGACCTATTGGCAGCAGGAACCGTCGGGAAAATGGGTGAAGCGGGCATAATGCCCGCCCCGCCAATCAGCTGAAATCAACCGCCGCTGCTATCTTGCCCGGTCGTATCGCCCTCGGTAGCGGCCCCGCCGGCACCGGCAATGTCGTTGATATATAGGCCATACATGTCAGCGGCGAGTTCGTAGCAATAGGTGATCTGGTGATCGCTGGGGCTATAAAAGGCGTTAGCCTGATTGCAGAGCGTGCCCCGGAAGCTGACGGGATTGGGCAGGTGGAACTTGGTTGTCACCAACGCGGCCGCGCGCTCCAGGATCTGACGGCTCTTTAGCTCGTCGGCAAATTGGGAAAAATCACCTGCGTCGTCATAGGTGACCGTGATCTCGGCGCCCGGGTCACCGTTGTTAAAATGGGGCTGGAGCACGGTGTTCCAGGAGTCCAATGCCTGATTGTAGGTATAGGCGCAGGCATCCTGCCGATCTTGATCCAGCTCGTAAATATCGGCCGTTTCTTTGAAATCTGTGGGATTAAACCCAACCATCATGCAGACCATGGCGTAGGCCCGCTGGATATCCAGGCTATGCTCATCATAATAGGAAAAGTCCTCAACGCCTTCGCCCGTGGACTTGACGGCGTTGAAGTACCAGCCGTCGGCGCTATCAATCAGGGTATTGAAGGCCTCGTCCGGGTTTTCTTCATCGTTGAGTAGCAGGATCACTGCTAGGGCATCGGCAGCGTCTTCTTCCTTGCCGAGGACCGGCAAGCCGAGCTCGCTCACCAGTAGGTGCCCAATTTCATGATACATGGTGTAAGCGGCGTCATGCATGGCAAAGTCCATGGCTGCAACCGCAGGGTCCTCGGTGGCGTCCTGGGCGTAGGCCGGAACGGCCAGAGTGGCGCAGCACAATAGCCCGGCAAGCGCGGCCCGCAGATTAGTCATCGTCTCGTTCTCCAGCAGTTAGAATGGGTTGGATCGATTGAGCAGAAACCGAAGGAATTCCGGTCAAAAAGGTTACGGTGTGGTCTTGGCGTTATTGGCAAGATCGTCGGTGTACAGGGTCACCAGATCCTGCATCAGCTCGTAGCAATATATGACTTCTATGGTGTCGGCATCATAGAAGGCATTGGCCTCGCCACAGCGTTTGGCGTTGAAAGCCACCGGCCGACGCAAATGATATTTATGCCGAAGCTCGTCGGCAACCAGATCGAACACGCCGCTGGCTTTGAATGCTTTCGCCGCCTTTTCGAGATCTCCAGAAACATCGTGGTAGGTCACGGTTACGGTAGTGGCATCGGCTTCGGTGTTGATCCTGCCCTCAAGTAAGGCCTTTAGGCTGCGATTGACCAATCTGTAGTCATCCTGGCAGGTGTCCTGGCGATCCATGTCCATCTGGTATTCATTGGCAATGGCGCGGAACGTTCTCTGGTTTTGACCGACCATCAGGCACACAATCTGGTAGGCACGCTGCTGGTCCAGGCTATGACTGTCATAGAAGTCGCTCTCAGAAGTGCCGCTACCATAGGCTATCCCAGTCAGCATCCAGCCGCGGGCCGAATCGGCCAAGGCCACGTTGGCTTCGGCTGTTTCCAGATTAAGCAGGGTCCAGGTCGCCAGATTATCGGCGGCGTCTTCCTCTTTGCCCAGCACCGGGAGCAGCATCTGGTCAATCAGCAAATGCGCGACTTCATGGTAGAGCACAAACAGGCTGTTATTCGCGGCAAAGCGGTTGGCCGCAGCGCGTTGCTTTTTGGACAGGGAGTTGGCTTGCGCAGCCCCGATCATGCAGAGCGCCACCAGCAGGATCGTCAGAACCAATCGGGCGCGCGACAACAACATGGTGAGCTTTCGAGACGCTACGGTCCCTCCAGCAAATGGCAACGCGCCTTCCGTGTCAACTGATCCGGCGGTTGCCGGTTAATGCTCCGCCACGCTCATGCAGCGGCCAATTCCCAATTGACAGCTAAGCGCGTTCGGCAGCTTCCAGCTCGCCGCTCAGGGTCAGCCAGCGTTCCTCGCTTGACTCAAGTTCGGCCGTCAACCTGGCCTTGTCCTTGCCAACGGCAATGACCCGGTCAGCAGGGCCGTTATAGAACTTTGGGTCGTCCAACTGGTCGGCGATCTTGGCAATCTCCAGCTTCAAGCGCGCAATCTTAGCCTCAGCGTCCTTGATCGATGCCTTGAGCGGCGCGATTTCGGCTCGCTTTGCGGCGGCTTCGGCCTTTGCCGCCTTGCGGTCTTCCTTGCTCAGTGAAGGCCCGCCACTGCGATCCTTGCCTCCCATGATCGAGCGCTGGTAGCTGTCCAGGTCTTCGTCAAGCACCTTGATGGTGCCGCCTTCGGCGATCCACAGCGTGTCGCAGGTGGCCTCGACCAGATGACGATCATGCGAGATGATCAGGACCGCGCCTTCGTAGTCATTGAGCGCATGGACCAGCGCATCGCGGCTGTCGATGTCCAGGTGATTGGTCGGCTCATCAAGGATCATCATTCCCGGACCGCCAAAGGTAATCAGTCCCATCAGCAAGCGCGCACGCTCGCCGCCAGACAGATTTTTGGCAACGGTGTCCATGCGGGACTTAGTGAGGCCCATCTGGCTCAAGCGGGAGCGGCGTTTGCTTTCGCTGTCGGTTGGCATGAGTTCGATGATGTGCTCGAACGGCGTCCATTCCGGGCGGAGTTTGTCCATCTGGTGCTGGGCGAAGTGAGCGATTTCGAGTTTCTTGCCCTTGTTGAAGGTGCCACCCAGCGGCTTGATGTCGCCGGCCAGCAATTTGGCAAAAGTCGACTTACCGTTGCCATTCACCCCGATCAAGGCGATGCGATCCTCGGGGTCAATGCGCATGTTGATGTTGCGCAGGATGGTTTTGTCGCCATAGCCGGCCGACACGCCATCCAAGGTGATCATTGGCGTTGCCGCTTCTGCCTTGGGCTGCTGGAAGGTAAAGGGCGACGAGTATTCGTCAAACATCGCCGCTGGCGGCTTCAGTTTTTCGATCATTTTCATGCGCGCCTGGGCCTGTTTGGCCTTCGCCGCGGATGCCTTGAAGCGATCGACGAACTTTTGCATATGCGCGATCTGGTCGAGCGACTTCTCGCGGCCCTTGTTGTTGAGCTCCATCTGCATCCGGCGCGTGGACTCGAAAGTGTCGTAATTGCCCTTGTAATAGGTCAATTTGCGATGCTCGAGGTGGATGATCGAAGAGACGGACTTGTTCAACAGGTCACGGTCGTGGCTGATCATGAACACAGTGTAAGGGTAAGTGGCGAGATATTTTTCCAGCCACAGCGTGCCTTCCAGATCAAGATAATTGGTCGGCTCGTCCAGCAGCAGCAGATCAGGCTGGGCAAACAATACGCCTGCGAGGGCGACGCGCATCCTCCAGCCGCCTGACAATTCGTGGGTTGGCGAGTTCTGGCGCTCGTTTTCGAAGCCAAGACCTTTCAGGATCGTCGCGGCGCGCGCTTCGGCGGTGTGGGCATCGATATCGGCCAAGCGGGTGTAAACCTCGGAAATCCGGTCCGGGTCGGTGACAGTTTCGGCTTCCTTCATCAATGCAGTGCGCTCGACATCAGCGGCCAGAACCACCTCAAGCACGGTCACGTCGCTGGCGGGCGCTTCTTGCGCTACCGCGCCGATCCGCGCTTTCTTGTTGAGTTCGATACTGCCCTGATCGGGCGCCAGATGCTCCTGGATCAAATGGAACAAGGTGGTCTTGCCGGTGCCGTTCTTGCCGACGAAGCCGGTTTTTGACCCCGTGGGCAAAACCACGGACGCCCCTTCAAAGAGCTCGCGGCCTTGAATGCGATAGGTGAGATTATTGATCGTGAGCATGGCGCGAACGGTTTCGAACAGAGGTCAGGAAGTCGGTTGGCGCGACCGGGAAAACACAGTGATACGGCCAGCGCCACCAGCAAAGTGTGCTGGATAGAGTTAAGCTGCCCCGTTTGCAACCGTCACGGCGACATGGCTGCAACCCACCACGATCTCGATCGCCCCCTGATTGCGGCAGTATAGCCCTGCAAACAGGCCGTCTTGCCTCCGTCAAAGTCTGGCGCTACAAGGCGCAACCTTTCGGACCAGACCGATCCAAATCAATCAAGGACCAATTCAATGGCTCTCGAGCGCACGTTCTCCATCATTAAGCCGGACGCTACCCGTCGCAATCTCACTGGCAAGATTATCGCCAAGTTCGAAGATGCCGGTCTGCGGGTTATCGCCTCCAAGCGCATTCACATGACCCGCGCCCAGGCCGAGGGCTTTTATGGCGTCCATAAGGATCGCCCATTCTTTGGTGAACTTGTCGAGCAGATGATTGCCGCGCCAGTTGTGGTCCAGGTGCTGGAAGGCGAAGGCGCTATCCTGAAGAACCGCGAAGTCATGGGCGCGACCAATCCAGCCAATGCGGCTGACGGCACTATCCGCAAGGAATTTGCCCTGTCGATCGGCGAAAACTCCGTGCACGGTTCGGACGCTCCCGAAACTGCTGCCGAAGAGATCAAGTTCTTCTTTAACGCCGACGAAATCGTTGGCTGATTGCTGCCGCTTCGGTCGCCGAAGCGTGCTGAAATAGGAAGGCCGCCCGCCGGGCGGCCTTTTTGCTTGTTTGTGCTATTATGCGCTTCTCCCAATCGAAAGAACGACATTGTCCCTGCCTGAATCCATCGTCGCCCCGCTCGCCCGTGCCCTTGCCGCCAAGGGATATGAAACGCTGACCGCAGTCCAATCTGCGGTAATCGCTGCGGAAGCAGACGGCAAAGACCTGTTGGTTTCTGCCCAGACGGGTTCTGGAAAGACCGTGGCGTTCGGCATGGCGATCGCGCCAACACTGCTCGATGGCGAGGAGCGCTTCACCGAAATGGGGGCGCCGCTGGCGCTGATCATTGCGCCGACCCGCGAACTGGCATTGCAGGTGCAACGCGAACTCGATTGGCTCTATGCCCAAACGGGCGCCCGCACTGCGTCCTGCGTTGGTGGGATGGACATGCGCACCGAGCGCCGGGCGCTGGAACGCGGCGCCCAGATCGTGGTCGGCACGCCTGGCCGCCTTCGCGACCACATCACCAAAGGCGTTCTGGACATGTCGGCGCTGCGCGCCGTGGTGTTGGACGAAGCCGACGAGATGCTGGACCTGGGCTTCCGGGAGGATCTGGAATTCATCCTTGATGCCGCCCCGGCGGAGCGGCGCACGCTGTTGTTTTCGGCGACGGTGCCAAAGCCAATCGCTATGCTGGCAAAAACTTTCCAGAAGGATGCGCTGCGGATATCGGCGACCAATGCCGCCGAACAGCACGCCGACATTGACTACAAAATGATCCTGATCCCATCAGCGGAGCGGGAAAATGCCATCATAAATACGCTGCTGTTTTTCGACAGCGCCAACACTCTGGTGTTTGCGTCGACGCGCGAGGGGGTGAAACATCTCTCCGCCCGCCTGCATAATCGGGGCTTTGACGTGGTGACCCTGTCGGGTGAACTCAGCCAGTCGGAACGAACCAATGCGTTGCAATCCATGCGCGATGGCCGGGCGCGGATTTGCGTGGCCACAGACGTGGCCGCGCGCGGTATCGATCTGCCCAATCTCGATCTGGTTATCCATGCCGACATGCCGACCAATCCCGATACGCTGTTGCACCGTTCCGGCCGAACCGGGCGAGCAGGGCGCAAGGGCACCTGCGTGTTGATGGTGCCAATGCATCGGCGCAATTCCGTACAGCGCGTGCTCAAACTGGCCAAGCTGGACGTGTCATATATGGCGGCGCCAAGCATTGCCGACATTGAGGCCCGCTATCGCCAATCGATCCTCAACGATGAGGCGCTGACCCAAGCCCCCACCGAGGAGGAAGCCGCGTTCGTCGTCGAATTGATGGCGCTGCACTCGCCCGAGGCCATTGCTGCGGCCTATTTGCGCCAGCAGATCGCCACACGGCCAGCGCCCGAAGAATTGTCGGAAAATACCGCGCCGGACAAGCCGGGCCCAAGCGATCCGCGCGAAAAGGCTCGTTTTGAAAACGGCGTCTGGTTCCGCGTCTCGGTGGGCCGCAAACACCATGCTGAGCCGCGCTGGCTATTGCCAATGCTGTGTAAAGCGGGCGGCGTTACCAAAACCGCCGTTGGCTCGATCCGCATTCTGGAAAGCGAAACCCAGTTCGAAATCGCAACCGTTAAGGCCCAGGCCTTTGCTGCAGCCATCGCACAAAATGGCTCGGGCGAGCGCGGCGTGACCATCACCGCTATCGAAGGAGCGGGCGCAGGCTATCGCCCACCAAGCGGGCGTCCGCAGTTCGAAGGCAAAATGGACACGACCGACCGCGTCGCCGCCCAGCGCCGCAATCGGCCCGATGCCGACGCCGATGCTGGTGATGCGGCGCCCCGCAGCTTCCCTCCGGCCCCCCGCCGTCCAGAAGGTCCGGTCGAGCGTTATGACCCTGCGGCTGCGCGCCCTGAACGGGCCGATCGTGCCGCCCGCTACGACCCGGCCGTACCCCGTCCGGACTACGTCCGCAGCGAGAGCCCAAAGGCGCGCGCCCCGCGTCCGGACTCCGACAAACCCCGCGCCCCCCGCGCTGACTTTGACAAGCCGCGCGCTCCACGCGCGGAATTCGACAAACCGCGTGCGCCACGCGCCGACGCGGACAAGCCCCGCGGTCCCAAGGTAAACCCGAAGGACAAGGGCAAGCCAAAGTGGAAGGACAAGGCCGCCCCATCTGCTGCCCCCGCCGCCAAAAAAGAAAAACTGCATAAGCCCAAGGACCACAAGGCCAAGCGCAAGCCGCAGATCTAGGCTTGCCGCTGGGCTTGGTTAGCTCTTCTTGCGCTGATGATAGGTCAGCGCCAGTGCAACAACATGGTGCAAGGCTTCGTCTTGCTTCATGTCGTCAATCACGACGGCGCGCGTGCCCTGATATTTGAAAGTCTCGGGATAGAGCGCGCGATAGCGCTCGACCAGGTCAGTCTGGCAGTTGACATAAATGGTCGGTTGCCCACTCGCCGGGTCAGTGTCGATGCGCAAAGTGGTGCCGCTTTTGGTCTCGGGCGTCAGGTAGCTGATCTGCCCCCATTTGAGCGTTTCCTGCAGCTTCCCGACTCCGGGCGTGGCCGCGGCTGTAGCCAGGATGGTCTCGCGCAAGGCTAGCAATTGCTGGCGCCGGGCTTCCGGATATCCCTCAAAAACTGCCGCCACTGCTGCGTCCATGGATCGCCCCTTTTTGCGGCCATATTGGTCTTGCCGCCACAGGCGGTCAACTCGCCCTTGCATGGCCTTAATGTTTCCGCACAAAGGAAAGCTGAACCGATTGTCCGATAGCCAGGATTGCCCATGTCGCCAGCCCCTATCGTGATCACCGGCGCCTCGGGCGGCATCGGCAAGGCCGCAGCGCTACAATTGGCGCAGGCCGGGCACGCGCTGGTGTTGATTGTTCGTGACGGGCAGAAAGGGCGCGATGCCCATGCCGAGATCGTCCAACTTTCGGGAAATCGCGCCGTCGAAGTCGAGCCCGCCGACCTCTCCAGCCAAGCCGAAATCCGCCGTGCTGCGGCCAATATTTTGGGACGGCATCGCCAAATTCGGGCCTTTGTCAGCAATGCAGGAGCGTATTTTACGGCCCGGCAATTGTCCGTCGATGGCATCGAAATGACCTTTGCTATCAATCATCTGGCTCCGTTCTTGTTGACGCAGCTGTTATTCGATGGGTTGAAATCGTTTGGTGACGCCAGGGTAGTGGTAACAAGCTCGGGCCTGCAGTTTCCATTCGAACTGGACGATTATAATCGTGATCGCGCCTATGACGGGCTCAAGGTTTACGGACAGACTAAACTGGCCAATATTCAATTCACCCATGCGCTGGCAAGGCGCCTCGAAGGAAGCGGGGTAACCGCCAATTGCCTGGCGCCTGGCCTGGTTCGAACCCAATTATTCCGGAGCCTGACCGGGTTTCGCAGCTTGTTTTTCAACACCCTCGCGGCGCCGTTCATGGACAGTCCCGACAAGGGTGGACGCAAGATTACCCGGCTGGTGCTGGACCCGACACTGGAGCGGGTTTCCGGCGTCTTTTTCGATAAGGATAAGCCTGCAAAGGCAATCGACGCGGCCTATGATGAGGCCGCGTGCTATGGGCTGTGGACGCTGAGCGAGAGCCTGATCAGGCAGCCGCCGGTGGCAGGCGGTACCGGATTTGTGACCAATTTCCGGCTAGCATAACCAGGCCGCCAGTGACCGCGATCGAGGCCGCCGCCAGCACGGCCAACCGGTAATTGCCACCAGCGCTGATAATGCCGAACAGCGCGGCGCTCGCCATGGTGGCAAGGATAGAGAACACATCGAACAGTGATGTCGACAGGCCGACCCGCCCTTTGATGGCCGTCTGCACATAGCTCATCATGACCGACAATAGCGCGGAATTGGCAATGCCATTGAGCCCTTGCAGCCAATACACGTCAGTGAGCGAACCGGCCCGCGCCACCAGAAATACGTATAGGCCGAACAGCAAACTGTTGAAGACTATGATGGCTTCCCGCGAAACCCACCGGCTGGCATAGCCCCAGCCTAGCATAAACGGCACTTCCAGCGCCGCAGCGATGCCGGCATAAATGCCCACGTCTGCGGTGGTGCCGCCAAGGTTGGTAACGATGATGAGGGGCATCGCCAGTGCCACCAACCGCATCGCCACATAAGCCAACAGAACACCCGATAGTCCCGAAATGACCGGGACGGGCAACACTCGGCGCTCCCCCGAAATTGAGGATTTTGCCGGCTTGGCCGGTTGGGCAATCTTGGTACTCGGGTCGGTCATCATCAGCGCGAAGATGGCACCAAAAACCAAATAGGCCAGTGCCGAGATCAGATAGAGATCAAAAATCCCATAGGTCGCGGCCACCCATCCGGCGAGCGGTGGAACGACCACCCAAGACAGCGAAAAAATCGCACGGAGCACCGAGGTCATCATTTCGGCCCGATGTGGCGACCGCTCAGTGTAATAGACGCGGGCGTAGGAAAAACACTGCGAAAAGATAGTGCCTCCAAAGGGGGCGATGAAGCAGGTCGCGACGACGAAGATCAGCGGCGAGTGCAAGGCGTAAATCAAGCCATAGGCCATCGCTCCGGCCAGCGCCGCAAACAGCACCAGGATCCGCCGGTCGCGCAATCGGTCCGAGATATAGCCGATGGTCAGCGCGCTGCACGTGCCGACCACAGCGCCGCCCGCCACAATACTGGCAAATTGGGCGCTGGAAAATTGCAGCGTCTGGATGCCGATGATGGCCAGGTAGGGCCCAATGGTGCCAAAGGCAACGCCGGCGACAAAAACGCTGCTGCCAAGCATCGCAGTTACGGGCAGGCGGGCGCGGGCGGTCATGGCATCCTCGGGTTTGGGAGAGCGGGTGTAGACGGCCACCCCGATTCCGTCGACTGGGAAAATTCCTGATGAACCTGTTTGTTGACCGGCCAGTGCCCAGAGCGACTAGGCGACATATGGGGCGACGAGAAACCGCAGTGCATTGAGTGGGTTCCGGTATTTTTGCGACTCAAAGCTGCATAGGGTTGATTCACTGCATCATCCAGTTGAATCAGTCTCTTAACGCCCAATACCCAGAACGGATACTGCCTGGCCGCGCCGTTGGTGGAAATTGCCGGGCCGCTTTGGTTAAGCGCTGTGCCTCGGCACGACTGGCGTTTCGCCAAGGGTCAGCTTAATCTGTTTGTTCTGACTTTAGGACCAGCTCCATGAACAAGCCAATTGTCGCCCGCACCATACGGTCGGTGTGCCCGCATGATTGCCCCTCGGTTTGCGCGCTCGAGGTTGATCTGCTGGACGACAAGACGATCGGGCGGGTGCGGGGCGCCAAGAATGATCCATATACCGCGGGTGTGATCTGCGAAAAGGTCGCCCGCTATGCCGAGCGAATTCATCACCCAGACCGGTTGACGCAGCCGCTTCGCCGCGTCGGCACAAAAGGGGCAGGGCAGTGGCAAGCCATTTCGTGGGACCTGGCGCTCGACGAAATTTGTGACAAACTCAACGCCATCGAGGCCGAGTTTGGCGCAGAAAGCATCTGGCCTTATTATTATGCCGGCACCATGGGCCACGTGCAGCGCGACGGCATTAACCGCTTGCGCCATGCCAAGGGCTATTCCAATCAATATGACACCATCTGCACCGGCACCGCCTGGCCGGGCTATATCGCTGGCACCGGCCTGTTGGGCGGGGTCAACCCCGAGCAAATGGCTGAGAGCGATTGCGTGGTCATTTGGGGGACCAATGCGGTCCACACCCAAGTCAATGTTATGACACACGCTATGCGGGCGCGCCGGGAGCGGGGCGCCAAAATCGTGGTCATCGACATTTACAACACCGCCACCATGGCGCAGGCCGACATGGGCATCGTCTTGCGGCCGGGAACCGACGGAGCCTTTGCTGTCGCCGTTATGCATGTGCTGTTGCGCGATGGCCTCGCAGATCGAGCCTATATGGCCAAGTTCACTGACTTCGATCCGGGGTTTGAAGCCCATCTCGCCAGCCGGACGCCGCAATGGGCTGCTGAAATCACCGGCTTAAGTGTGAGTGAAATCGAGGCGTTCGCTCATTTGGTCGGCGCCACGCCGCGCAGTTTCTTTCGTCTTGGCTACGGGTTCACGCGGCAACGCAATGGGTCCACCAATATGCACGCCGCCCTTTCAATCCCGGCCATGACTGGAGCCTGGCAGCATCGTGGCGGCGGGGCCTTCCATTCCAATTCCGGCACGTGGAAACTGGACAAGTCCGAGCTCACTGGGGCTGGGTTAGCCAAGGGCAATCCGCGGTCCCTCGACATGTCTGAAATTGGCCCGATCCTGACCGGTGATCATGCTGCCCTGAAGGGTGGTGGACCGGTCAAGGCGATGATTGTGCAGAACACCAATCCGGCCAGCGTGGCGCCGGACCAAACTTTGACGCGGCAGGGGTTCGCGCGCGAAGACCTGTTTCTGGTGGTGCATGAGCAGTTCATGACCGAAACCGCACAGATGGCCGATATCGTTTTGCCCGCGACGATGTTTCTCGAGCACAATGATTATTACACCCGCGGCGGGCATACGCTTGTGCTCTATGGCCCCAAGGTGATCGAGGCGCCCGACCAGGCTCGCTCGAACCACGACTTTATCAATGCGCTATCGCTACGGCTTGGCCTAGAACACCGCAGCTTTGCCATGACTGATCGGCAAGTTGTTGCCGAGACGTTTGAGCGGTCCGGCTATGGCGCCCTCGATGACATTGAAGCTGTTGGCTTTGTTGACCGCGAGCGGCCAGACCTGGAAGCGCGGTTTGGCAATGGGTTTGCCTGGCCTGACGGGCGCTATCGGTTTGCCCCCAACTGGCAGGGCGCCGCCGACAAGAAGGGCTATGTCTGGGTCTGCGACCCCGCCGATATGCCCAAATATGCCGACCATTGGGACATTACGGAAAATGCGGATGCTGAGCATCCCTTTCGCCTGGCCACCAGCCCGGCGCGCGGGTTTCTCAATTCCAGCTTCAATCAGACGCCGGGCAGCTTGCGCCGCGAGGGTGAGCCGAGCGTGTTTATCCACGCAGATGATGCCCAACGTCTCGGCTTGCTGGAGGGCGATCCGGTGACTGTCGGCAACCGGCGCGGCTCGGTCGAGCTGAACGCGCGACTGTCGGAAGCGACGCGGCCCGGCGTGTTGATTGCCGAAGGCTTGCACCAAAACCGGGCACACCGGCAGGGCAGGGGCATCAACACCTTGACCAGTGCAAGACCGGCGCCCCCGTTTGGCGGCACGGTTTTTCACGATACGGCAGTTTGGATCAGAAAATCGTCGCTGGCCTAGGCGGAGAGATAGGTCTTCCAAAAGAAATACAGCGTGATCCCGACGCCATAGACCAGGACGGCGCTGCGAATATGGCGCGATGGTATGCGGTGGGCATTGCGGGCGGCCAGATAGCCGCCAATGGTCACACCAACCAGCGCGATGGAGCCGTGATACCAGTCGATGGAGCCGTTAAACGCAAAGCGTGCTACGGCAACAGTGGCAACGACCGCTGAAATGTAGAGTTTCAGCCCGTTCATGGCATGAATATCGGTCAGCCCGGCTGTGGCCAGGAATGCCAGGAGCAGGATGCCCAATCCGGCGTTGAAAAAGCCACCATAGATGCAAACCAGCGCCAAAAAGGTCAGCAATAAAGCCGCGCCTGCCAGTGCCATTTTGCGCCCGCTGCCGGCGCGCGCGGCAACATAGGCATTGATCTGCGTGCCAAAGGCAAACAACAGCACCGCAAACAGCATTAGCCAGGGTACGACCTGGGAAAACTGCTGGTCTGACACGACCAGCAGGAGCTGGGCGCCAATGAAGCCAAATACCGCTGCCATGACCGTATAAAGTGGCAAGCGATCACGATATTTCTGCATGGCATTCCAATAGCCCAAGGTGCCGCTGGCATAGCCGGGTAGCGCGGCGTAGGTGTTGGAGGCATTGGCGATGACCGGTGGCACCCCGACGAGCAGCAGCGCCGGGAACACAATAAACGATCCACCACCGGCCAGCGAATTGACCGCTCCGCCCAACAGGCCAGCCACCAGCAACAATAGCTCGCTCATGCGATACATCCCTTGTTACAGCACGCTAATTGGCGCGACAGCCGCCAAGCGGGCCTGGCGACCGTCGGGCGCGTCGCTGTGGCATCACGCCTATCCGCTTTGGCTGGCTGCGCCAAACGCTTTTAACTGATCTTGATTATCAACAATGCTGATGGCGCCGCTGCCAAGCTTGACTCTTTTCGTTTCACCCGGCATTGAAGCCGCCGGTTGCTGAGCACCTGCCGCTCGCCGGGATGTCCCGACGGTGAAGCCAGCCGCGCCAACGCGAATATTCATGAATGATCTTCCTTGTGAGGCGTTTCATGGCAATGCGAGCCCCATGGATCAACTGCCTTACCCAAGTTGAGGATTTGTCATGTCGTTTTCCCTTGATACCCCTTCGATCCAAACGCTGAAGTCCGAGGCCAAGGCTCTGCAGGACCAACGCGCTAGAGCCGGCAATCCGCTTAGCCATGGTGCTGCCCTTGAATCCATTGCCAAAGAGCACGGCTATCGGGATTGGAACACCGCCCGCGCCATGCTTCCAGAGCGGGTACCCGTGCCGTTTCAACTTGCCCATCGAGTTGCAGGAACCTATCTGGGTCAGCCGTTTGCCGGCCTGATCGTGGCCGTGCGTGTGCTCACCGATATGCAGCATTTCCAGGTGACGGTGAAGTTCGACGAACCGGTGGACGTCGTTACCTCCCAACTGTTTTCGGCATTCCGGCAGAGGGTCACGGCGACAGTCGATATCCATGGCCGCTCTTTAGCCCATACCAGTAATGGGCAGCCCCAAATGCAGTTGCGACGGGAATAGCGCGTCCTCCCAAGCCGAAACGCTGACCGAAAGCGCCGACCCGTCGGAAAGTGCGTCCGTGCGCCTTGTCTTTCATCGTAAAGTGACGATATATGCGGTGAATCCGAAAATGACGAAGCGCCAGGAGCCGTTATGACGACGCAGACCAAGCCCATCGAAGTGTACTCCATGCCAACCCCAAACGGCCAAAAGATCCATGTTCTGCTGGAAGAGCTTGGTATTGCCTACACCTACCATCGCATCGACATCAGCAAGGGCGAGCAATTTGCGCCGGAGTTCCTGGCGATTTCACCCAACAACAAGATCCCGGCAATTGTCGACCCTGAAGGCCCCGGTGGCGCTCCTATCTCTGTTTTTGAATCGGGCGCGATCATGAAGTATCTGGCCACTAAGTTTGGCAGACTTTATCCGCAGGACCCTCGCGCGCAGGTTGAAGTGGATGAATGGCTGTTCTGGCAGGTTGGCGGTTTCGGTCCGATGCTGGGGCAGAACAATCATTTTTCGGTCTACGCGAAGGAAAAAATTCCCTACGCCATCAAACGTTATGGCGATGAAACCCTGCGCTTGTTCGGCGTCCTCAACAAACGCCTGGCTGGGCGCGACTACATCGCCGGTGACTTCTCAATCGCTGACATCGCCTGCATTGGTTGGGCCCAATCCTGGGAGCGTTACGGCATCAGCAAGGCAGACTATCCCCACTTCCATGCCTGGTTTGAGCGCGTTGTTGCCCGTCCGGGCGTGGCGCGCGGGCTGTTGGTTGGCAAAGCCTAGGATGTGGTTGTTTGGCCATTGAGGAGAGTGTTGTTCGCCTCAATGGTGGCCGCTAGGCCAGATTTTGGGGCTTGGGGTGGCGCCGAGACGCCATTCCGAGCTCCAATGAGATCGCCTTTGACGACCTGCGCCTGCAAAAACAGCCTTCCCGAGGCTGATCGGGCAAGTGCTGGTGAAACATGGCAAAAACCGCTTGCCATCCGCTGCCTCGGCAGCTAGACCCACCGGCGGAGAGGTGGCCGAGTGGTCGAAGGCACGCCCCTGCTAAGGGCGCAGATGGTGTTGAACCGTCTCGAGGGTTCGAATCCCTTCTTCTCCGCCATTTCTTTGATCTCACGCCGGCTCGCTTTGCTCACCTGCGCGGCGACGTGCTGCCGGAGCGCGTGCCCAGCGCAGGCCTCCTGATTCTGCGCGATGGCGAGCCGGGGGATCCGGAGGTGACGCTGTCGCCTCTCCGCCATCACTACCAGCACCGGAGCGAGATCGAGGCGGTCATGCCCGTGACGATAGTCTGGAGCGGGTCCAGCGTCAGCGATGGGCACCGATTCAGATTGGGTGCAGGTCAGATTGCTCGCTAAATTAGCGCTTCCAACTCCGGCAAAATCTGGAACAGATCGCCAACCAGTCCAAAGTCGGCATACTGAAAAATCGGAGCATCAGGGTCGCTGTTTATGGCGACGATGACGCGGCTTTCTTTCATTCCGGCCAGATGCTGGATAGCGCCGGAAATGCCGCAGGCGATGTAAAGGTCTGGTGCGACGACCTTGCCGGTCTGCCCGACCTGCATTTCGTTGGCAGCGTAGCCGGCGTCGACGGCGGCGCGACTGGCACCGATAGCGGCGTTGAGCTTGGCGGCGAGCGGGTTGAGCAGGCGTTCAAAATTTTCTTTGGACCCGAAGGCGCGACCACCCGAAATCACCACCCGAGCCGCCGTCAGGTCTGGGCGGTCGGTTCGGACTGAGGCATCACTGACATAGCGCGACAGCGCCGGGTCGGCGACCAACGCAACCGGGACCAGCTCGGCGGCCCCACCCAGCGGCATTTCGGCATAGGCGGAGGTTCGCACTGTGACGATTTTGATCGCATCGCTCGATTGCACGGTTTCGATGGCGTTGCCGGCGTAAATCGGTCGACGGAACAGGTCCGGTCCCAGGATGTCGATGACCTCGGATATCTGCATCACGTCAAGGAGCGCGGCGACGCGCGGCATCACGTTTTTGCCGGTGCTGGTGGCGGCCGCAACAATGGCTGTGTAGTCAGAAGCAAGCGAGACGATCAGGGCCGCAAGCGGTTCAGCCCGTCCTTGCGCATAGGCAGGATCATCGGCAAATAGGACCCGCGCCACCCCAGAATAGTGCGAAGCGGCTTGTGCCACCGCCATACAGGATGCCCCCGCGACCAGGAGGTGGATTTCAGAGCCCATTGCCTGCGCGGCAAACAGGGCCCGTGACGTGCGGGGATCAAGGTTTGAATTATCGTGCTCGGCCAATACCAGAATGCTCATTTAGGCCACCGCCCCATTATCGCGCAGATGGACCAGCAATTCGGCGGCGCTGGCAACCATGATTCCCGGCGGGCGGCGGGGAGGGGCCTCAACACTGACCTGTTTGAGGCGAGGCGTTAAGCTGATGCCAAAGTCAGCAGCACTCGCCTTGCGCAACGGTTTGGCGCGAGCTTTCATGATGTTGGGCAGCGACGCATAACGCGGCTGGTTGAGGCGCAGATCGACCGAAACAATCGCGGGCAGGGGGATGGACAGGGTCTGTAGTCCGGTGTCCACTTCCCGCGTCACCAGCGCCGAGCCGTCGGCAATTTCGAGCTGTGATGCAAAGGTTCCCTGGCCCCAATTGAGCAGGCCGGCGAGCATTTGGCCGGTCTGGTTGGCGTCATCATCGATCGCCTGTTTGCCGAGCAACACCAAACTGACACCTTCTTCCAGCGCCAGCGCCCGTAGTATTTTTGCGACACCGAGGGGCTCGCTGCGCTCATCGGTTTGCACCAACACTGCGCGATCTGCACCCATGGCCAGGGCGGCGCGCAACGTGTCCTCGGCCTTGGCTGGGCCGATTGAGGCGACGATGATCTCGCTCACCACACCGGCTTCCTTGAGCCGGATAGCCTGCTCAACGGCAATTTCGCAAAACGGGTTCATCGCCATTTTTACATTGTCGAGGTCGACACCGGACCCATCGGTCTTGACCCGCACCGAAATGCTGGGATCAACGACGCGCTTAACCGCTACCAGAACTTTCATGCCTTTACCTTCAGGCTTTGAGGGTCATAGAGCGGTTCGGTATGCAGCAGCGCCTTCACCCGTTCATTGGCAACCACCAACTCGTATTCGGCATCGTGCAAATAGTCGTCGCTGACCCCCATTGGGTTGCGGACATAGCCCAGCCCGATGGGCTTGCCGACTGTGTAGCCGTAGCCAGCCGACGCCAGATAGCCGGCAAATTTTCCGTTGCGCAGAATGGTTTCGCGGCCGAGCAACACCACATCCTCGCGCTCAGTGGTAAATGTCACTAAACGCTTGCTCAGCGGTTGGCCGATTTTGGCTTCCAGTGCGGCTCGCCCCATGAATGGTGTTGGCTGCTTGAGTTTAACTGCCCAACCCAGGCCCGCCTCGTAGGGGGTGTCATTGGGGGTGATATCGGAGCCCCAGGCCCGGTAGCCCTTTTCCAGCCGTAGTGATTCCAAAGCCCGATAACCTACCGGGCGCAGGCCAAAGGGGGCACCGGCGGCCATCAACGCGTCGAAAACGTCGCCGGTTTTCTCGAGCGGTACATGCAGCTCCCAGCCCAACTCACCCACATAGGTGACGCGCAGCGCCCGCACTTCGGCCCCGGCAATCGGCAAGATCCGCACATGGCCGAACGGAAACGCGCTGTTGGACACATCGGTTGCGGTGACCTGTTCGAGGACGGCGCGAGCCATCGGCCCCATCAGGCTCAGAGTGCCAAACGCCTCGGTGACGTCCACCAATTGGGCATCACCACCCTTAGGCAGATGCTCTTTGATCCAGGCTTGATCATGGGTGCGGAAGCCGGTGCCGGTGACGATATAGAAGCGCTCCTCGGCCAGCCGTGCCACGGTTAGATCGCATTCGATGCCGCCGCGGCTATTGAGGATTTGCGTATAGGTTAGCCGACCGACGGGCTTGTCCATGGTGTTGGAGGCGATCCAATTGAGCGCCGCCAGGGCACCTGGGCCGCTCAGTTCGTATTTGGCAAACGAGGACTGGTCGAACAGCCCAACGCCCTCGCGCACCGTGCGGTGCTCATCGCCAACCGGGCCAAACCAGTTTTGGCGGCCCATCGAATACACGTCCTCAGGCGCCGAACCCTTGGGCGCGAACCAATTGGGGCGCTCCCAACCAAGTTTGGAGCCGAACACGGCACCATGGTCCTTCAGGCGATCATAAAGGGGTGAGACAATGAGCTGGCGCCCGCTCTGATACTCTTCATGTGGAAAGCCGACCGTATAATGCTTGCCATAGGCCTCCAGCGTCCGGTCGTTCACCCAATTGCGGTCGCGATGCATCTCGGAAAAGCGTCTAATGTCGACAACCCAAAGATCCATGGGCGCCTCGCCCTTGATCGCCCATTCGGCCAGCACCCAGCCGGCGCCGCCGCCCGAGGCGATGCCGAACGCATTAAAACCGGCTCCGACATACATATTGGCGCATTCGGGAGCAGCACCCAGGATGAAGTTGCCATCGGGTGTAAAACTTTCCGGCCCGTTGATCATCTGGCGAACGCCGACGGTCTCCAGCGCTGGAATGCGGGCAATGGCCTGGGTCAGATGCTGCTCGAAATGGTCCCAATCATCATCAAACAGCTTAAATTGGAAGTCCGAGGGGACATCGCCGGTTGTCCATGAAATCGGGTTCGGCTCATAGCCACCCATCACCAGCCCACCGACTTCTTCCTTAAAATAGGTCCGGCGATCCGGATCGCGGATTGTCGCTGCGTCGGGCGACAGACCTTCTATCTTTTCGGTGACGATATATTGGTGCTTGACCGGCTGCAGTGGCACATTGATGCCGACCATGGCGCCGATCTGACGGGCCCACTGGCCACCGCAATTGACCACGGTCTCGCATAACACGTCGCCATCGGTGGTTTTGACCGCAATAATCCGGTCACCGTCCATGACAAATCCGGTGACGGTCACGCCCTCAACGATCTTGGCGCCATGCATCCGGGCGCCTTTGGCCAGAGATTGGGTAATGTCGGTCGGGTTTGCCTGACCATCTGTGGGCAGGAAACTGGCGCCAACCAGGTCGCCCACTTCGAGCAAGGGCCACATTTTTTTGACTTCAGCTGGCGACAGCAATTCCATCTCCATGCCGAAACTGCCAGCAGTCGTCGCCAGGCGTCGATACTCGATCCAGCGATCTTGATTGGTCGCCAGGCGCAGGCAGCCGCTCATTTTCCAACCGGTATCGAGCCCGGTTTCGTCCTTGAGTTGTTTGTAAAGCTCCACCGAACGCTTCAGCACTTGGGTGACCGAGGCTGAGGATCGCAACTGCCCGACCAAGCCCGCAGCGTGCCACGTGGACCCCGAGGTGAGCTTGCCTTGCTCGATCAGCAACACGTCGGCCTTGTGGTCGCGCGCCAGATGATAGGCGGTTGAGCAACCGACGATGCCGCCGCCGATGACCACGACCTGCGCGTGAGAAGGCAATGCCATTTTGGTTCAGTTCCTGGGGTAAGTTGCAAAATAGGAGGCAAGTGCGGCGTCGAACCTGGAAAAATTGTCCAACGCATAGGTATTGTAGTCAGCGCCGGGTGCCGACAGGTGCAGTTCGGAGACCAAAGCCCAAAGGCCTTCGCGCAGCAGGGACGCACATTGCATCGCCGCATGACTGCGCAAAAGCAGCGACGATACGGGTGAGTCAAAGTATGCGGCCAACAACGCCCCGGACTGTGCGGCGTCAAAGCCCGCATTGGAGGACAGCCCCGCCAGATCAAACATGGCGGTACCAAAACCGGCATATTCAAAATCGATCAACCACAGCCGCGCGCCATCATCAATGAGGTTCGCCGGCAGCAGGTCATGATGGCCGAACTTGATCGGCAGCGGGATCTGCGCCGCTTCAAGCTCTTCGTTGATCGCCAGCAATTGTGGCAGGCGCCGGGTCAGGGGATTGCTGGAACCCTTGAGGGCGTTAGCATAGTCGCGCACGACATGAAACACCCAGAACAAATAGGCTGGGCCAGTGATCAGCCTGGGCATTTCATCATGGAAATGGCGCATGAACCGGGCGACGCGCTCGATATTGACGCGCATATCCGCCGCGGTGAAGACTTTACCCTCGATAAACCGGGAGACCATCAATCCCGGCTCGTTGTAAACGATTTCCGGTGAAAATCCCCCCGCATGGGCGGCGCGCGCGCTCATGACTTCACGACTGCGAAACACCTGATGAAACGCAAAATCCTGGCCGGACCGAACGACATAGGCACCGGTCGCATCGGTCGCCAAGAAGTTAACGTTTGACAGCCCACCCAGAAGCGGTTCCAGACGCAGCGTACCGGTCCAAAATGGCAGTGCCGAAATGTGCTGTTCCAGATCGCCCATTTGCAAGGGCCGCCCCCCTGCGGCGTCTTCAAGCCCGCAATGTGTGGGAGACCCAACAGCCAAGTCAATGCCAAGCCTAACTTCGTACCGAATTCCTGTTTTGGTGAGGCGGGGGTTGAGCGGTGTTGCCTAAGGATAGACCTGCGCCGCCTTTACCCGGCCATAGGCGACACTGGTGTTGATTGACGCAATGCCGGGAATGGAATGCAGGCGGCTGCGAACGAAATCCTCATAGCCTTCCAGATCAGCCACGACGACGCGAAGCAGGTAATCGGCCTCGCCGGTCAGCAGATAGCAATCGAGGATCTCTTCGATTGTCGCGATCCGATTCTCAAACTGGCGCACGCTGTCAGCCTCATGGCGTAACAGCGTGATCCGGATGAAAGCCGTGACGGTCAACCCATAGGCCTTGGGATCAACCAAGGCCGAGTAGCCGGTGATGACGCCTTGTTCTTCGAGCAGCCGAACCCGACGCAAACAGGGCGACGGCGACAGATTGACCCGCTCGGCAAGATCGAGATTGCTGATCCGGCCATCGCGCTGCAGTTCGCGAACAATTTGTCTGTCCTTGGCATCCATGCGATGATTTATCCAGAATGGTGGCGAACTATGCCACAAAGCTAGCATTTTGTGGCATAGTTTGAAATCCAACGCCAGCGCAATGCGACTAGACTCCCCCTAACGTCGAACTGAGGGGATCTCCATGTCCATCAACGCTGCCAATTCCGGTTTTGCCACCAAAGCCATCCATCTTGGCTATGATCCGATGGACAATGAAGGGGCACTGACACCGCCGCTGCATTTGACCTCGACCTATGCCTTCGAAAGCGCCGAGGCGGGTGGTGAACTGTTTCGAGGCGAGCGGGCTGGCCACATTTATTCGCGGATATCGAACCCGACGCTGGATCTGCTGGAGCGGCGTTGTGCTGCCCTTGAAGGCGCCGAAGCGGGACTGGCAACCGCATCAGGCATGGGCGCGATTACCTCGGTGATGTGGACCTTTTTGAGCCCCGGCGATGAGGTGATCACCGATTTGACGCTTTATGGCTGCACATTTGCCTATATGCGGCATGGCCTTTCCCGGTTCGGGATCACCATCACCCATGTTGATCTGACCGATCCTGCCAAATTGGCGGCCTCCATCAGCGACCGTACCAAAATCGTCTATTTTGAAACTCCCGCTAACCCCAATATGCGCTTGATCGACATCGCTGCCGTTTGCGCAATCGCGCGGGCCAGTGGCGCCCGGTCGGTGGTCGACAATACCTATGCGACGCCACTGCTGACCCGGCCGATCGAGCTTGGGGCTGACATCGTCGTCCATTCGGCGACCAAATATATGGGCGGGCATGGCGACCTGGTCGGTGGCATCGCCGTTGGCTCCGCCGACGATATGACACAGGTGCGACTGGTGGGGATGAAAGATATGACCGGCGCCGTGATGGCTCCGTTCAACGCCATGCTGGTTTTGCGTGGATTAAAAACGCTGGCGCTGCGGATGGAGCGACATTGCAGTTCGGCCATGGCCGTGGCCCGTTGGTTTGAGGCGCACCACGCGGTTGCGGTCGTTCACTATCCGGGTTTGGAGAGCTTTGGTCAGCACGCCCTGGCCAAGCGGCAGATGCCAGGCTTTGGCGGGATGATCGCGCTGGAGCTCAAGGGTGGCTATGGCGCGGGGATGGCGCTGATGAACCGCTTGACCATGATCCGGCGGGCGGTGTCGCTGGGCGACGCGGAAAGCCTGATCCAGCACCCTGCCTCCATGACCCACTCGACCTACACACCAGAAGAGCGCGCTGCCCATGGTATTAGCGAGGGTTTGATCCGGCTGTCAGTGGGGCTTGAGGATTTGTGCGACATAATCGCAGATCTCGATCAGGCATTGGCAATGCCAGTCGAGTTGGCCGCCTGATCGGGCCGATACAACCGCGTGCAGAAGGCGCAAGGGCCGCAGCCTGTCGATCGCCTGGCCCCAAAAACGACAAAGCCGGCACTGTGAGCGCCGGCTGACATGAAATCGGCAGATCGTGGTCGAAGCGATTAGAAGCGGCGGCCAACAACGTTGACGATATCGGAACGCGAAATGCCCAAATCGTCGAGCATACGGGCGTCCATGGCGTTCAGTTCGCGCATTGCGCGGCGGCGGGCGACATAATTGGTCAGTTTTTCGCGGATGTTCATTTGTTTTCCCCTTCATCGAATGACCGTTTTATAGGCCGAATGCCTATACAATGAGCAGTCCATAAGATTGCAGGCGAGACATGCACCTATCGGATGGCGGGTTAATCGGGCCTGTTAGCCGCTTCGATCTAGCCGCGCCCGATATAAGGCATGGATGTCGCCATCACGGTCATGAACTGCACATTTGCCGAAAGCGGCAGCCCGGCCATATAGAGCAGGGCGTCGACAACATGGGCGACATCAAAGGTGGGCTCTGGCCTGGTCGAGCCATCAGCCTGCATGGCGCCTGTGGGCATGGCGCCAGTCATATCGGTGGCGGTATTGCCGATATCGATCTGCCCGCAGGCGATGTTAAAGCCGCGCCCATCGAGCGAGATCGCCTTGGTCAGGCCGGTGATCGCGTGTTTGGTTGCCGTATAGGGCGCCATGCCCGGGCGAGGCACATGGGCCGAGATCGAACCATTGTTGATGATTCTGCCGCCTTGCGGGTTTTGATCGCGCATGGCGCGAAATGCTTCGCGGGCCACATAGAAAGCGCCGTTGAGATTGGTGTTGACGCTGGATTGCCAGGTCTCAAGGTCGAGATCACCAAAATTGACATTCGGCACCGAACGGCCAGCATTGTTAAATACGACGTCGATGCGACCATAGGCGACACGCACCTTGGCAAAGAGACTGGCCACATCCGCTGGGTCCATCACATCGCAGGGCAGGGCAAGTCCGCCCGTCAGCGCGGCCACCTCAGCCAATGCTGCAGCGCGGCGACCGCAAATGGCCACGCGATACCCTGCCTTGGCAAAGCCGATCGCGGCCGCCCGACCGATTCCCGAACTCCCGCCGGTGATCACGACAACCCTATTGTCTGCCATAGCCGCCTCCTTCATGGGCCAAGTCATGGCCTTGGGCTGTGGTGGACGGCAAGCGAGATGGTGCGCAACCCATGTTGGTTCAGCGCACTTATGCACAGGCGCAAACCACAGAAGGCCCGCAAATAGGCGTTTCAGTCACCTTGTCAATTCCCTCTGCTCGCCACTGCGTGACCCTTGGTGGATCAAAGAATGCCCGGAAATCCTGGGTTTTTAACGCTTTGTTGAGGCAAATTAACAGGAGGTTTCCATCTGTGTGCTGAATCTGCAACATCCGCATCGCAACCGGACGGGGCAAGTGCCCAAATGCCGAATGCGTGATTGCGTCCGCCTCCGTCATGCGTAATGTGGGTCTTGCGAATCCATGCATGGGATCGTTTGTCGGTCGCAACGCGACGGCAACACACTGCACCACGTTACAAAGTGTGGTCGCGTTTCGACAAACCGCCGGGAAACCGGCACTCAAATGACTGACTTTGGAGGTCAAACATGAAACTCAAGAGCCTTATCCTCGGTTCCGTTGCTGCCGCTGGTCTCTCGACCGGTGCTTTTGCTGCTGATCTGGGCGTTCTCACCTCGCTCGACGTTTGCGACGCGCTTGGTCTTTCCGGCCTGACAATCTCGTCCGACACCAACTGCCTGCAGATCTCTGGCAAGGTGAGCTATGAATTCAACTGGGGCGATTACAACGCTGACCTGCTGTTGACCACCACCTCGGCTGGTGCGGCCAACATCATGGACAATGGCGGCGCGGCTGGCGATGAGCTGGATTGGTCCTCAAAGGTCGAAGCATGGCTGAAGTTTGTTGGCACTGCCGACAGCGATTTTGGCCCTGCCAAGGCTGTGATCAAGCTCAAGGCTAAAAACGAGTCCAAAACTGTTAACGAAGGTCCCGATGGCGCAACCGGCCCTGGCGCAGCTGGTGGTAGCATTGCTCTCGGCTCCGATGCCGTTGCTGTCGACGAAGCCTATGTTCAGGTTGGCGACACCACCGTGATCATGGCCGGCAAGAAGGGTTCGATCGCCAAGGACGGCGACGACGAGCCATTCAACTTCCTCGGCCTGTTCAATTCCGAAGCAGTTGATGCTGGTGTTGGTTACACCCTTGGTGATATCGGCAATATCCGGACTGGTGGTCAGGTTATCCAGGTCGTTTCCGATCTTGGCAATGGCGTCAGTGTCGGCCTTGGTCTCGAAGACCTTAACGGTACAAACGCTGCTGTCGCCCCTTCGACAGAAGTCGGTATGGCTGGTACCCTGGTTGGTGTGATTTCCTACACTGGCGAAGGCATCACAGCCCATGTTACCGGTCTTGCTGGTGGCATTCTCGACGGTACTATCAATGACTATGCAATGCATGCTGGTTTCACCGGCACGTTTGATGCCATCAAGTTCCGTGCAGCTCTTGCTGCTGGCACTGACGTTCTATTGGCGACAAGCTATTGGAATGCTCTGGCTTCGGCTCAGGGCACTTTCGATATGTTCACCGTCGCTGTGTCGGGTGAAGCAACCGGTGGTACCGGTCTGGACAATGACTACGGTATTGGTGGCTCGATCGGCGCAACCGTGTCTGATGGCGTGACCATCAACCTCGGCGGTCGTTACTACCAAGACGGCGCCGTTGGTGGGCCAGATGGCACTCAGATCGCAGCACAGCTCGTCGCTGCAGTCACCGAAACCATCACCATCACTGCCGAAGCCGGCATGTACAGCAACAACGCTGGTGTCGCTGTGTCCGACTTCTACGGCGCTGCTCAGCTCGCTTGGGCTCCAGGCGGCGGCTTCACCTCCTCGATCAAGGGCGAAGCTCACCAGTCCGGTGGCTACAAGGTTACCTTCAAGGCTGCAAAGTCCTTCGAGTAATCCGACCTCGCTTCTGCGAATTGAAAGGCCCGGCGCAAGCCGGGCCTTTCTCTTTTTTGGCGTCGGAAATTGGGTGGGAATCCGCCCGAGTTTCGTGAATGGCCTTGCCTGATCGTTTTCAAGTTTCTGATTCTCGCCATTTGGGATCACATGGTGTCGATCCGACCCATCGGCGCCGCATTTGCCGACCCATATCAACGCTTTACCTGCGCCATTGCCATTTCCTCCAATTGGGAAATGCACTAGCCTTGCGCCCATTGCGGCTAGCGGTTCGGATACAAAATGCTCAAAATCATCGCGCGATGGATCATTCCCGGTTTGATCGTGATCTTGGGAGGCACATCGCTGGCGGTCATGGCCACCGCAGCCACAATCAGCAGCGATCTCGGTGCGCGTTCCACACGCGCGCTGACCGCCTCGGGGACCAAATGGGCCGAAATTTCCTTTGATGCGCGAGACGCCACGCTCTTCGGAACAGTTGCCGACCCTGTGCAAGTTGAAGCAGCACGGCAGCTCATTGCCGAACTGCACGGCGTCCGCAGCGTTTTGACCCAAGTCGACATTGCCCCGCTTGCCCGCCCTTACCCATTCACCGCTTCAATCGATAATGGCGTCATTGGCCTCAGCGGCGGCGTCCCCAATGCGGCAACGCGACAACAATTGCTTGCCGGTGTCGCGGCCAAGGATTTGGGGCTGGAACTGCGATCTGGCCAGCCCGATCGTTTGGCTTGGCGCGCGGGGGTGGATTTTGCTGTTGCGCAGCTCGATTTTCTGGATCAGGGCGACTTCACTTTGTCTGATCTCAGCCTCAGTGTTCGTGGGCGGGCCAAATCGGAACAGGCCCATGGCCAAATCCTGCAGGCGCTGCGCGACAATGTTCCGCCGGGCATTGACCTTGGTACCGTCGCCATCGCCGCGCCATTGGTATCGCCCTATCAGTGGTCGGCGCAGTCGGATGGCCTCAAGATTTCCATCAGTGGCTTTGTTCCCGATCAGGCATTGGCGGATCAACTTCGCGCCGCTGATGTTGCCGGGCTGCCGATCGCTACTGCATTGTCCCTGGCCTCAGGCGAGCCGCCGGCCTTTGCGAAAACAGCGCGACTGCTGCTGACCAGCCTGGGTCAATTGGAGCATGGCTCCGCCACCATCATCGATGATTACAGCACCCTGAGTGGCGCGCCGCCAAACCAGCTGGTGGCTCAGGCGATCTTTGATGATGTCACGCCAACCGGCACGATTGTGGTGTTGGAGCCACCAAAAATTGCAAATTATCGGTTTGCAGCAACGCTGGCCGCCAATGCCGCTCTGGTTTTTGACGGGTTTGTGCCCGATGAAGCGATGCGAGAGCGGCTGGGCAAACTCACCAAGGCCAATGTCGCTGCCTTGGTGTTGGGACGGGGCGCACCCGCGCGGTTTCAGTCGGCCGTCGATTTTGGTCTTGATGCGCTTGGCAAGATGTCCTCGGGTCAGTTTGAAATCCAGAACAACAATGTGACCATTGCTGGCGTGGCGCGCAGCGTCACCGACTATGAGGCGCTGTTGGGAATGGCGGCAACGGGGGCGCCACAAGGCCTGGTTCTGTCCAAAGCTGCTTTCGTGCCACCAGCGGCGGAAAATTATGGCTGGCGGGCGGATAAGGATGCGCAGGGATTAATCACCTTGTCCGGCTACGTGCCAGATAGCAAAGCCCGCGCTGAATTGGCTGAGGCCGCTGCAAATGTATCAAAGGATATAAGTGTTTACGCGTCCGGCGAACCACCCCGATTTACCGCCTCGGCGGCAATCGGATTGTCGATGTTGCAAAATCTGGCTTCTGGATCACTGGCCTATGACGGCTCCAATTGGGCGTTGGCCGGGCAGGCCGCAACTGAAGCAGATTTGGCTGAGGTCCAGGCGGCCTTCGCAACCGAGGGTCTGGCGAAGGCCGACTGGCTCCTCGCCGTCACCGGCCCGCAGCCAGAAATCTCTCCCTATGTCTGGTCGGCCAGCAAAGACGATGGCGGCAATATTGCCTTTTCTGGCAACCTGCCAAATGCTGGGCTGCAGCGTTATCTGGTCGTTCATGTCGGCGGCAAAGCGGTCGATAATACCAATATCGGGGCAGGGGCTCCAACCGGCTTTGCCGGAACGGTGACGGCCGGTGTTGATGCGTTGTTGTCGCTCGACAGCGGTACCTTGGAGTTTGATGGGGCACGCTGGGCGCTCAAGGGAAGTGCCCCGAGCTCGGTCCGAGATTCCGTGCTAGAAAATCTTGCGGATCAGGTCGAGATTGCCGATTGGGCCGTGTCGATCACGGTTGTCGAGCCGGTTGTGGTCGCCGTCGTCCCCTATGTCTGGACGGCTGTACGGTCGGCCGACGGTGGAACAATCCTTTCGGGTGAGGTTCCAACCGATAGCTTGCGTCGGTTCGCGGCCGTGCGGGCCGGAAAAGTGACGTCGGACACCACCAACCTTCGCCCGAATGCGCCGGTCGGGTTTACCGAGGATCTTCTGGCCGGCCTTGATGCCTTGAATATGCTGGACGCTGGGACGGTCGGCTTTGATGGCACCAATTGGTCGATTTCCGGCGAACTTGCGACCGAGGCAACACCAGAATTGGTGACCGCGGCGTTGGACGCCGCCACGACACCAACCGCAGCATGGGCCCTGCAACTGACGGTCAAGCCGCTGGCGCCTGTTGTGCCGGAGCCTGTGGTTGCAATCGTCCCCGTTGCGACAGCCGAACCGGCTCCGCCAGTAGAACCAAGTGATGACCCGAACTATCATTTTGCTGCAAGTCGGGATGCATCCGGCGTTGTGACCATGACGGGGCAGGTTCCTGCCGACGCCACCCGGCGCTATTTCGCTGTGATCGCTCAGGGTTCGAGCGATAAGCTCGAAATCGCGCCCAATGCTCCGGCTGGCTTTATCGCTGCGGCCACCGAGGGATTGCGCAGTCTCGGCCAGTTGAGTGAGGGCCAGCTTGCCTTTGCTGCTGGCAAATGGTCGCTGGTGGGGAAAGTCGCCGACGTGGCGCAACGCGACGTGGTATCCGCCGCGATTGCAGCTTTGCCAGACGCTGCCATCTGGACGGTCACCCTCAGCGCACCGCCGCTGATCGATGCTTGCCGTGCCAAAATTGCTGGGTTCATTCAGAACAACACCATCCTGTTTCAATCGGGTGCAGCGGTCATTTCGGCAGCGTCAGAACCAGCTCTGGATGAACTCGGTCAAGACCTGGCAATCTGCCCGGACACAGTGGTACAAATTGAGGGCCACACCGACGCCGATGGCGACGAGGACGTCAATTTGGGGCTATCCGTGGCCCGCGCCGAGGCGGTGGTTGAGGCGCTCATTGCGCGCAATGTTGAGCCGACGCGCCTATATGCCGTCGGCTATGGCGAAAGCCAGCCGATTGCCAGCAACGAAACCAGCGCCGGCAAACGCCAAAATCGGCGGATTGTCGTTACGATCCTTGACGAACACTATTAGGGGCTCAATCAATGACTTTAGATTCTTTGCTCTATCTTCTTGAGTTATATTGGCCATTCCTGATCGCTGCGGGCGCAGTCGGCTTAGTGACTGGTTGGCTAAGCGACAAGCCGACAGTGTAAAACAGGGACAGCGAAAATGACCAACTCCGCTCACATCATTGAAACGGCGCTGCTGTTGCTGGTCGCCTACCTGATCGGTTGCCTTATCGGCTATTGGCTCCGCCGATTGACGGCAAGGCAATCAAGGTCGCTGCCGCCACCATTGGTCGCCGCCGCCGACGCAGCGTCGCCTCCGAGTGCGGCCCCGGGCGCAACACCTATGGGAGCGACGGACCCGGCTGCTGCCGCGATCGTCGACGCGACGGTCACTTCTGCACTGCCCGCTGCGCCGCCAGCCACTGCTGCCGCGACAAAGCCAGCCCAAACCAAAGCAAAAACGCCAAAAAGCGCAGTCGCAAAGACGGCGAGCACCAAGCAGCCTGAGGTGGCTCCGATTGCGGCAAAATCAAAAAAGGCGTCCGCAATCAAGCCGTTACCGACCCCAGCAGAACCAATGGACCCTAAGCCAGTTGGGCTGTCCGCGCCGCGTGGTGGGGCGAAAGACGATTTGAAATCGATCCGGGGCATCGGCCCGAAAATCGAGATTGCGCTCAATGGATTGGGCGTTTTCCACTTCGATCAGCTGGCCACACTCAGCAAATCCAACATTGATTGGATCGACACGGAGCTTGGCTTTAAGGGCAGAGTGGAGCGCGAGGACTGGATCGGGCAGGCCAGAACCCTGGCGAAAGCCGATGAAGCTGAACCGAAGGCCTAGCGCTTGCGGCGCTGGGTGATCGACCGGACAAAGTCCACAACTTCCTGGATTTCCTCGGTTTGATCGAACAGGGCCGGCGAGCCTTGGCCCTGAATAGTCCAGGCGCTCGCGTCCGGTCTGCGCCTGGTCATTTCTTCAAAAGTGTCGCGCCGGACCTGATCCGTCAGTTGCGTACGCAATAACAGCAGGGGTATTGCGGCGAGTCCGTCAAATAGCGGCCACTGGGCCATCAAGATGTCGTCATAGCTAAAGGCATCCAAAGCTGCCATCAGCCTGGCATCGTAAAGCGGTTTGGCTTGGCCGCGCTTGTCGATAAAATGGGTCCGCAGCATCAGGTCAGCGATCTGCGCCTCATTGGCCCCGGGATAATCCCCCTGCAGGACTTTGCGAAATCCTGCGGTGACGACTTTGGCGCCCCGCAGGCTCGCGAGATGCCCCATATTATTGCGAAGACGGACAATTCCCCGTGAATCGGTCACGGGGCCTGCATCTAATAGTATGGTCCCTGCAATAAGATTTGGTCGCTCGGCGGCGACAGCCATGGTGACCTGGCCGCCATAGCCTTGGCCAACAAAAATTGCAGTCGTAATGCCCAAGGCATTGGCAACAGCGATTATGTCGCGTGCGTCGCCTGGCGAACCATAGTCCTGCGGTTCGCGCCGATCGCTGGAGCGGCCTCGCCCCTGCAGGTCGAGCAAGACGATGGGCGAACCGCCCCCGGTTAACTGTTGGACGCGACCTGAGAATTGGGTGAAGTCGCTCATATTGCGATGGTAGCCGGGCACGCAGATCAGCGGCGTGGTTTGGCTCGATAGGGCCCCCGCGACGTGAACGGCGATCTGGCTGGCCCCGTCGCTCACGGTAATGAGCTGTACCGGCAGATCAGCAAAAGCTGGGTGGTTGGCGGGAATATGCCGTTTGCGCCGCATACAGGATTGACTACCGCAACATTGTTGATCGCAAAGGCTTACCCCTGCTCAGTGCAAACTCACAAGCAGATTATGCGATCAAATCTAGCATTGCTGGTCAGATTGTCAGCGCCCAATCCTAGGCCCTGGTTGCGCTACTGGATTGAGCGGAGGGCCTGGTTGATTGTCAACGTACCGCTGCCAAGCCGAGCGCTGTACACGAGATAGTTTCCAAGGACCCGTTGAACATATTTCCGGGTTTCCTGGAACGGGATCAGTTCAACCCACAGGACGGGATCAACATTGTCGGCGCGAGGGTCACCAAAGGCTACTATCCACGCATTTGCGTTGCCGGGGCCCGCATTATAGGCCGCCGCGGCCAGCAGTAGTGAGCCGTTGTAGCGTCTCAACTGGTCGCCCAGATAGGTCGAGCCGAGCAACGCATTGTACCGCGGATCGCTGGTCAAACGGCTTTTTGAATAGGCGATGCCGACTTTTTTGGCCGTATCCTCAGCGGTTCCAGGCATAAGTTGCATCAACCCGCGGGCGCCGGATGTGGAAATGGCGTCGACCTGAAACATCGATTCTTGCCGAGTTATGGCATAGACGGCAGCCCGATCGGTCGCGAATTTGGCGTCGGAGGGGATTCCGTCTTTGGGAAAGTTGAACAGATCAAGCGGGACGCCACGCTTTTCGGCGGTGTCCGCAATCGAAATCGCCAAATGGTGCGCGCCAATTTGTTGGGCAAGCCGAGCGGCAAGAAGCAATTCGCCGCCTGTGGAAAGCCCGCTGGCGTGGTTGCGCAGGAGCGGCACGGCCAGGCTGCCCTGTCCGTTGGCGGCAAGCAATTTGACCGCCCGGATCACCGGGTTGGAATCGAACAGCGCCTCGCTTTGCTGCCAGGCTGGAAGCGATCGCAGCGCGACGCCCTCCAGCCCCAATTCCGCACGGGCAAGTTGGCCATAATAAATCGTCCCAAATTGGGCGGCAGCCTGATAGGCCGAAACTGCCCCAGCCCGATCGCCAAGCCGCTCCTCGGCGCGACCCAGCCAGTAATTGGCCTGGGCCACTGAATCGGGAAGGCTTGAGAGCTTGGCCATGGCCTGGAAGTGAGCCCTGGCTGTCGTCGGATCCTTCAGGAAGGCGAGGGCAATCCAGCCCGCATGAAAATGAGCCTCCACCAGCCGACCTTCAGGGCCATGCGTGTACCCAGCTGCTGCTTGGTAGGCGAGTGCCGGCTGGCCGGCTTTGAGCGCTGCTCGCACCAGCGTGCGCCGCTCATACCACCACTCTGCCGCATCAGGCAGGTCTTGGTTATTGGCCTTGTTCAGCCATTGTACTGCGCTGTCGAACAAATCAGCTTGCCGCGCCCGCTGGGCCCGAGAAAAGATGAATACCGGATTGCTCTGGTATTCCGCCGGCACCGGGTCGAGCAGGTCCTTGGCATTGCTGTCGCGACGGGAAACGGCTGCGCGGGCCACGACGAGCGATTGCTGGCCCGCGGACAGAAAAGACAACAGCCTTTCACTGGCGGCGACGCGGTCATTCATCATCAGATGCACCGCCCGGGCCCAATGCGCATCCCGATCCAGCACCGCTCCCAACCGGGCCAGCACATCCGCTTCCTGCTCGCGGGTCAAAAAATTGTCGACCCAGATGCTCCGGGCAACCCGGCCCGCGCGGGCCTGCTGACCATCTGCCAAATAGGCTGATGCCAGAGCAATTTGACCTTCGATGGTGTTGGGCATCGACCCGGCGAGCAATCTGATCACCTCGGCGCCAGATGCGGCTTCGGCGACGAGAGATTGTTCGATCCGGGTTTTGTAAAGGGACGGGGAGGCGAAGTCAGGTGCGTCCGCGGCAAATCGCTGGATGTTTTCATGGGGGACTTTGCCGCTGTTGAAATAGATGGCGGCCCATTGGATGGTGCGCCGTTCGGTGGCACTGCCCAGCGCACGGGCGCGTTCATAGGCGGTGACAGCATCACCGCTGACCAAAATGTCCAGTGCCTGACGAAATCCAGCCGAGCCCTTCTCGTCACCGGTGACCGTTGCCGTATCCACCGTGATCGAACCGGTGATGATGGCGTCAATCGTGTCGTTCGCCGTCGTTTGGGCAGAAAGGGCAAGGCTCGCCAAGCCCAGAGCTGCAGCAAACAAGCCAGCATAAAAGCTGGAGGTCATGGTGCCGTCCTGTTGGTCGTCAAAACAAACCTGACAAGAAGCCCCCATCCTTGCAGTTAATGCGATGTTACCCAGATAGGGTGAACAATATGTTGCCGCCAAACCATCGGTCTGGATGTTCCTGTTCGATCTCGTCCGCCTTGTCTTGTGATGGCTGGCAACAAAAAGTAAGGTGCACCAAAATCCGTGGCTTGCCTTACCCTAGCCGCACACTGACATTATCCCGCGGCGCAAGTGTGGCGCCCAATAGGAAAAGTAGACAAATGCTCCGAGGTTCTATCACGGCACTCATGACCCCCTTTGCCAACGGGGTTGTCGATGAGAAAGCCTTCTCGGCATTTGTCGATTGGCAGATCGAGCAGGGCACGCATGGCTTGGTGCCCGTCGGCACCACCGGCGAAAGTCCAACGGTCAGCCACGAAGAGCATCGTCGCGTCGTCGAAATCTGCGTCGAAGTCGCCAACAAGCGCGTGCCGGTTGTTGCCGGGGCAGGGTCCAATTCCACCGCCGAAGCCGTTGCTCTGGCGCGATTTGCCGAAGAAACCGGCGCTGACGCCGTGCTGTCGGTCGTGCCCTATTATAACAAGCCCAACCAGGAGGGTCTGTTTCAGCACTTTTCGGCGGTCGCGGGCGCCATTGGTATTCCAGTCATTCTCTATAGCGTTCCGAGCCGCACCATCGTCGACCTCACCGTCGATACCATCGCGCGCCTGCACGAGGCGCACGGCAATATTATCGGCGTCAAGGACGCCACCGGCAACATGGAACGGGCAACCCAGCAGCGCAACAAGCTGGGGAAGGACTTCATCCTGCTGTCCGGTGACGACAGTTCGGCCCTTGGCTTCAACGCTCATGGCGGCCATGGCTGTATTTCGGTGACATCCAATGTCGCGCCGCGCCTCTGCTCGCAAATGCAGGAGCTGTCGCTATCTGGTGACTTCGCGGGTGCCCGCGCCATCAACGACAAGCTGGCTTTTCTGCACAAAGACTTGTTCATGGAGCCCAATCCGGCGCCCGCAAAATACGTCGCCAACCGGTTGAACCTGTGTGCTAACGAATTGCGCCTGCCGCTCGTGCCAATCAGCAAGGCTACGCAGGATGCCATGGACTTCGCGATGGCGAATGCGGGATTGATTTGAGTATCTAATGGCCGGACCTAAAAACGATAAAGCCAAGAACGGCGTCATCAGCCACGGCCTCGTGGCTGAGAACCGCCGCGCCCGCTACGACTACGAGATTCTGGATACGCTTGAAGCTGGCCTGGTGCTGACCGGCTCTGAGGTGAAGTCACTTCGCCAGGGCAAGGCGCAGATCACTGAGTCCTATGCTTCGCCGGAGAAAGGCGAGCTTTGGCTGATCAATTGCCATATTCCCGAATTCCTGCAGGCTAATCGGTTCAATCACGAGGAAAAGCGCCACCGCAAGCTGCTGGTTTCGCACAAGGAACTGGTCAAACTCGACGCCGAGGTATCCCGGGCTGGCAACACGATTGTGCCGCTCAAGCTCTATTTCAACGACCAGGGCCGCGCCAAAATTCTGATCGGCATCGGCAAGGGCAAGAAAAATTACGACAAGCGCGAAACCGAACGCAATCGTGACTGGAGCCGCGACAAGGCCCGCATCATGAAAGACGGTGGGCGCGGATAGCCCAAACTTTCCGAGCGAAGCCACTTTGGCAAGCCGACGCCCAGCCGACCCTATGGTCGAGGAGCGTGCGGCGGATCAGCCAACTACTGGTCGACACCGACTGGCGTTGGCACAGCTGGCCGCTCGAACGCCGGAGCAGGCGCACGTCCAACGGTCTTGGCCAAGTCGGCAACGTCGATAAAGAAATCGGCCTGACGGCGCAAATCGTCAGATATCATCGGTGTCGAGGTGGTCAATGTCGAAACCACCGTCACCCGCTTTCCCTTGCGTTGCAGGGCCGCCACCAAAGCAGTAAAATCTCCGTCGCCGGAGAACAGCACCATATGGTCGAAATGGGCAGACATTTCGAGCGCATCCACGCACAATTCGATGTCCATATTGCCCTTCACCTTGCGACGTCCCATCGCATCGGTAAATTCCTTGGCAGGCTTGGTAACGACCGTGAAGCCGTTGTAATCGAGCCAGTCAATCAGCGGGCGGATCGAGGAGTATTCCTGATCTTCCACCAAGGCGGTGTAATAATAGGCCCGCAGCATATAGGCTTTGGCCTGAAACTCAGACAGCAGGCGCCGATAGTCGATGTCGATGCCGATTGCCTTTGAGGTGGCATATAGATTGGCACCATCGATGAAGAGAACGATCTTTTCGCGTGGATCAATAGCCATAAAGCACCTCTTAACCGCGGCGTGCCGCACGTGCTGGCAGGCCGCAAAATACGAGCGAAAAACGCCAAACTCAAAAGACACAATAGTGGTTGTGCTGCTCGCGAGCAGCTTAAGTTCGGTATTCGCATATTACCAGTGTCGAATGCAACTGCCCAGCGCCCACACCGATGGGACCAATTTTCCCTTGGGCAGGTCCGTCGGAATCCTTGTAACCTTGGGTTCAGTCGTGTATGGGACAGTTTCACTTCCATAAATTGTGGAGACGTTCGTGGCCCGCGTCACCGTTGAAGACTGCATTGAAAAGATCGAAAACCGCTTCGATCTCGTACTCATGGCCGCTCACCGCGCGCGCATGATCTCCTCCGGCGCCCAGATCACCGTGAGCCGTGACAACGACAAGAACCCCGTTGTGGCGCTGCGCGAAATTGGCGACGGGGCGATTTCCCCGGATGATTTGCGCGAAGACCTGATCCATTCGCTGCAGAAATATGTCGAAGTCGACGAACCAGAAAGCCATACCGCTCCGCGGATCGGCGGCGGTAAGGACGACGACGATTCGATTTCATTCGACACCATCAGTGAAGATGAGCTGTTGCGTGGTATTGAAAGTCTTGCTCCCCCTGAGCGTCGCGACGATTGACCCTTGGTTGATCAGTTTCTATTTGAAGGGCGTCTGGCACTTACCAGGCGCCCTTTTCGTTTTTCCGATCAGCAGCTAAGCTTGCCGCTTACCTAGAGCGCCCACCGATGATGCGTCAGTACGAACTTGTCGAGCGGGTTCAGGCTTATAACCCGAACGTCGACGAGCAGCTATTAAACAAGGCCTATGTTTACGCCATGCAAAAACATGGCGCGCAAAAACGTGCCTCGGGTGACCCCTATTTCAACCACCCGCTCGAAGTCGCAGCCATCCTGACGGAGCTGAAGCTTGACGATGCTTCGATCGCCGTGGCGCTCTTGCACGACACGATCGAGGACACCGATGCCACTCGCGCCGAAATCGACCAGATGTTCGGCGCCGAGATCGGGGCGATCGTCGATGGATTGACCAAAATTGAGCGGTTAAACCTGGTGAGCCGCGAGGAAGCACAGGCCGAAAACCTGCGCAAATTGCTGCTGGCGATCTCAAAGGATGTGCGCGTGCTTTTGGTCAAGCTCGCGGACCGGCTCCACAATATGCGAACGCTTCAGTATATGCCGTCGGACAAACGTGCCCGCATTGCTCAGGAAACCATGGACATCTATGCGCCACTGGCCGGGCGCATGGGTATGCAGGACATGCGCAGCGAGCTTGAAGACATTTCGTTCAAGGTCTTGCAGCCTGACCATTACGAAGCGATTACCGCACGCCTTTCTGAAGTGCAGGCGGAATACAGCGAGACAATTTCCACCATCACCGCCGAATTGATGGAGCGCCTTGATGCTGAGCACATTAAGGGACGGGTCAAAGCCCGGGTAAAATCGCCATTCTCGATTTTTACCAAAATTGATCGAAAGTCCATCGCCCTGGAACAGCTATCCGACATGATCGGCTTTCGGGTCATTGTCGAAAACATCGAGGATTGCTACCGCACCGTCGGCGTTGTTCACACCAAGTGGAAGGTCGTACCAGGGCGCTTCAAAGACTATATTTCGGTTCCCAAGCACAATGACTATCGCTCGATCCATACCACCATTGTTGGGCCCGGGCGTCAGCGAGCGGAGCTGCAGATCCGTACCGAGGAAATGGATAAGATCGCTGAGTTCGGCATCGCCGCCCACGCCTTGTACAAGGACGGCGCCTCAGCCGACATGGGCCGCCTGGAACAAGAGAGCCAGGCCTATGGATCGTTGCGCACCACGATCGGACATTTGACTGCCGGGGCGACCAGCGAGGATTTTCTCGAATACACCAAGCTTGAGCTATTTCAGGACCAGGTGTTTTGCTTTACCCCCCGGGGCCGGCTGATCGCGTTGCCGCGCGGAGCCACCCCGATCGATTTCGCCTATGCCCTACACACCGATATCGGCGACACCTGCGTTGGGGCCAAGATCAATGGCGCTATCCTGCCGCTGGTGACCCAGCTTCGGTCAGGGGACGAAGTTCAAATCATCCGTGACCAAAACCATCTTCCGCCAGCCAATTGGATCGGCATAGCCGCGACTGGCAAGGCTCGCGCTGCCATTCGCCGTGCCGTCCGCAACGCGGCGGCGCTTCGGGCGCAAGCACTGGGCGAGCACGTGTTGGGCATGATGTTGGAACGCGAAGGTGCGCTGCTGGACGAAGCCGAAGGCAAGGCGTTGGCTGAGGCACTGGGTTTTGCCAGCAAGCGCGAATTGCTGATCGCGGTGGGTGAGGGCAAGGTTGGCTCCGAACCGCTTGCGACTGAGCTGGCGAATGTCAAAGGATTGCGCAAGCGCCGGCGCAAGATCGAGCTGCCCGTCGCTGATACCGCCGACGGCTGGTTCGCGCTGCAGGCAACCGATCGGTTCAAATTTCGTGTCCCCGGTGGGCAGCGGGCTGGGGTGCGCGCCACAGCAGCCCTGGCCCAAATCGATTTCAATATGCCGGTGACGATATCGGCGGAAGGCGTCGTCCCCGGCGATCGGTTGGTGGGCATTATGGAGCCGGATCAGCCGGTTCGCATCTTTCCGATACACTCCGACGCCCTCATTGAGATGCACGATAGTGACGTGGCCTGGGTGGACGTAAGTTGGGACATTGCTGGGCATGAAGATCGTCCCTATCCGGTTGTTATCACCATGGAATCAGTCAACCGCCCCGGATCGTTGGCACAGATTTCGGCCGCCATCGCGGCGTGCGATGCCAATATCAACAATTTGGTGATGCGAATGATTTCGCCCGACTTTCACCAGATGATCTTTGAGATCGAGGTTCGCGATCTCGCACAATTGACGGATGTGCTCGCAACGCTCAAACGTAGTCCCGGCATTTCGACTGTGCAGCGTGCTGGTACGCGAGAAGCGGCCATGATCTCGACCCTGGAATGGGACGGACGAATCAAGACGGAGCAACGATTGTGACAACAGATGAAGTTCTGGCAGTTTTCCGCGACTGCGGGGCGATCCTGGAGGGGCATTTCATATTGTCCTCGGGCCTGCGCTCTGCCACTTTTTTGCAGAAGACCTTGGTGTTTCGGCGCCCCGACAAGACCGAAATTCTCTGCAAGGCGCTTGCAGAGAAAATCCGCGCAGCAGGCTTCGGACATGTCACGCAGGTGGTCTCACCGGCGGTTGGCGGGATCATCCCCGGCTATGAGACCGCAAGGCACCTCGGAGTTCCGGCAATCTACACAGAGCGTGTCGAAGGCAAGTTCGAGCTGCGCCGCAATTTTTCGGTGGCCCCGGGCGAAAAAATTATTGTTGTTGAGGATATTGTTTCGACTGGCCTGTCGATCCGAGAATGTATCGACGCGATGAAGGCGCTGGGAGCAGACGTTGTTGCCGCTGCCTGCATCATTGATCGGTCGCAAGGGCAGGCCGAAATCGGCGTGCCGCTGGTGTCTCTGATTGAGTATGCCGTCAAAGCCTATGCGCCCGACAATCTGCCACCCGAACTTGCAGCGTTGCCGGCCGTAAAGCCAGGCAGTCGTGGCATCCAAGGGGTGGGGGCGTGATCATCGGGCTAGGCTCGGACCTTTGCCAGATTGGCCGGGTGGAACAAACGCTGGCCCGCTACGGCGATCGGTTTACCCAGCGCTGTTTTACCGAGATCGAGCGCCGCAAGTCGGACCGCCGGGCGCAGCGGGCTGCCTCCTATGCCAAGCGCTTCGCCGCCAAGGAGGCCTGCTCCAAGGCGCTCGGGACTGGCCTCAGTTATGGCGTGTATTGGCGTGATATGGGCGTCATCAATTTGCCCTCCGGCAAACCGACCTTGGCACTCACCAACGGCGCGGCAAAGGCATTAGCGCGTCTTGTGCCGCCGGGCCACGCTGCCCACATTCACCTCACCATCACCGACGATGCTGGGTTGGCCCAGGCATTTGTCATCATCGAGGCGCTGCCAATTGACCAAGCGAGCGCAAAGCTCTAACCAAACGCCTGTAATTCGGGAGATTTTATGAGCCAATCTAGTCAGAAGGCCGCCAAGGCGCCGACCAATGAAATTTGGGAGACCTTCGTCGTCGTGGTTGAGGCGCTGTTGATTGCCATCGTCCTGCGCTGGTTCCTGTATCAACCCTTCTCCATTCCGACCGCATCCATGCAGCAGACGCTGATGATCGGCGACTATTTCATCGCCAATAAATTTGTCTGGGGCTACGGCAAGCATTCCTTTTCGCTTGGGCGCTATGGCGATTTCGCGTTGCTGGACTTTGAATTGCCAATCAATAATCGCATTCTCGGGCGCGAACCAAATCGCGGGGATATCGCGGTTTTCCGGCCGGTGCCGCAGACTGTTGAGTATATCAAGCGGGTCGTTGGCCTGCCCAACGACCGTATTCAGGTCAAGCAGGGGCGCCTTTACATCAATGATGTGATGGTTGCGCGCGAAGAAATTGGTACGGCCCAAGATAGCGACAGTGAAGGCAATATCCGCGACGTGAAGGTCTATAAAGAGACATTTCCCGAGGGCACCACCCACACCATTCAGGAAATTTCTGACGACCAGCAATATGATAACACCCCGGTTTATGTTGTTCCCGCAGGACATTATTTCATGATGGGCGATAACCGTGACCGCTCGGCCGACAGCCGCGTCCTGTCCGTCGTCGGATACGTGCCGGCCATCAATTTGATCGCCAAAGCCGAGGCGCGCTTCTTTTCGATCAAAGACAATGTGCCGCCGTGGCAGATTTGGCAGTGGCCCGCCAATGTGCGCTGGGACCGGATGTTCCAGTCCGTCTATAAGCAGTGAAGATCCGCGCGCGGTCTCGGGCAGCGCTGGAACAACGGCTAGGATACCGCTTTGCCGATCCAGAGCTGCTTGACCGTGCGCTGACCCATTCCAGCTTCATCTCGCCCGCCAAGAGAATCGAACGATCCTATCAGCGCCTTGAGTTTCTTGGCGACCGCGTCCTCGGGCTCGTTATTGCCGACATGCTCTATCGCAAGCTTCCCAAAGCTAATGAGGGCGAACTGTCACGAACGCTCAATACCCTCGTGCGCAAGGAAACCTGTGCCATTATTGCGCGCGAGTTGCAGCTCGGGGCGGAGATGAACCTCGGTGACAGCGAGGCGCGCACCGGTGGTGCGGAAAAGGACGCGATTTTGGGCGACGTCACTGAGGCGGTGATTGGCGCTATCTATTGCGACGGCGGCCTTGGTAAGGCCTATGACTTTGTTGAGCGCGTGTTTGGCGATCACTTCACTGTCGGCCAGGCTGACCGCGCTGACGCCAAGACCACACTGCAAGAATGGGCGCAGGCGCGTGGGCTCGAGCCACCAACTTACACCCAGACCGAACGAACCGGCCCCGATCATGCACCCCAGTTCACCATCACGGTAGCAGTTGGCGCGTTCGAACCGATGAGCGCAGCTGGGCCATCTAAAAAAATTGCCGAACACAAGGCGGCGGAACTATTCCTGGTGCGCCAGAAAATCTGGAAGGACGCATTATGACCGCCGATCCCACATCCACAAGCTGCGGCTTTATCGCCCTTGTCGGTGCGCCCAACGCCGGCAAGTCGACACTGCTCAATTCCCTGGTTGGCACCAAAGTGTCCATCGTCACGCACAAGGCGCAGACGACGAGATCACAGGTGCGTGGCGTTGTGACGTTGGAAACCGCCCAATTGGTCTTTATCGACACGCCTGGCATTTTTGCGCCCAAGCGGCGACTGGATCGCGCCATGGTTGATAGCGCCTGGGGCGGGGCAGGAGACGCCGATTTGGTGGCTTTTATCGTTGATGCCGAGCGTGGACTTACTCCTGATCTGGAGGCGTTGTTGACCGGTCTCGAAAACGTACGCCATCCCAAGATACTGATCCTGAACAAGGTCGACACTGTTAAGCGTGACCACCTGCTCAAGCTGTCGGAAGCCATCAACGCCAAATTGCGGTTTGAGGCGACATTCATGATTTCGGCGCTCAAAGGCGACGGCGTCCCCGATTTTATGGATTGGTGCGTCAAGCACATCCCGCCCGGACCGTGGCACTTCCCCGAAGACCATTTGACTGATTTGACCATGGCAATCACGGCTGCCGAAATTACCCGTGAGAAGCTGTTCCTGCGCATCCACGACGAGATCCCCTACAATGCCACGGTGGAAACTGAGAGTTTCAAGATCCAGAAGGATGGCTCTTACAAGATCGATCAAGTGATCTATGTCACCCGCGATCAGCACAAGAAGATCGTCTTGGGGGCCGGTGGACAGACCGTCAAGGCAATCGGCTCGGAGGCGCGCAAAGAGCTGATGGCCATGTATGAGGTCCCCATTCACCTGTTCATTTTCGTCAAGGTTCGTGAAAAGTGGGCTGATGATCCAGAGCGTTATCGGGAAATGGGTCTGGACTATCCGCGCGGTAAGAGCTGAGATCAGCGCCCTTGGCGGAGCATAGCCAGCGATGGAATGGACGGGTGAAGGGCTGCTGATTGGTGTGCGCCGCTACGGCGAGAGCAGCGTCATTGCCGAGGCCATGGTCGCCGGACGCGGACGCCATCTTGGTTTGGTGCGGGGCGGGCGGTCTTCGCGCCACGCAGCTACGCTGCAACCCGGTAATACGGTTCAACTGGTCTGGCGCGCGCGTCTCGAAGAGCAATTGGGGGTATTTGCCGTCGAGCTGTTGCAGCCGCGCGCGGCCGAACTGATTGCCGACCGCACCAGGCTTTATACCAGCCAACTCCTCTGCGAATTGCTGCATTTGTTGCCAGAGCGCGATGCCCATGACCGGCTGCTGCACCGGGCGCTCGGGATATTGGATCACCCGGTCGATCCAATTGCCATCGCTCGCTTTGAAATGGCAGTTCTTGAAGATCTGGGGTTTGGCCTTGACCTGATGTCTTGTGCAGTGACCGGCGCGACCGCGGAGCTAACCCATGTTTCGCCCAAGACCGGCCGCGCGGTATCAAAATCGGCTGCTGAGCCCTATCGCGATCGATTGCTTGTGCTGCCAAATTGCTTGAGCGGTAGAGGCAATGCAGACCCGGACGATCTGGCCGCCGCCTTCAAGCTCACCGGGCATTTCCTCGACATGCATGTCTGGCATGTGCGCCAGATCGATCCGCCAGCGACGCGCCAAGCCCTGATTGAACGCCTGGTCGCGTCGGCTGGAGATCAGGACTAATCTGGTTCTCCCATGTGGTGGGGCGTTGCGTAGCCGAAACGGCCGTCATCAAAGAACACGTAGATACGGCCATGACCGACTGCAACATCACGCACCCGTGCGTTAAGGGGGATTGCCTCGTCCAAGATAACCCGGTCACCGTCGAATTTGATCCGACGTATGGCCTGACCGGCGAGAGTGCCCATAATGAGATCGCCGTCCCAGCGTGGGTGAAATCCACTCACCAGCGCCAACGAGCTGGGGGCGACTGAGGGTACCCAGGCAAATTCGGGTTTGTCATAGCCTTCGTGTTGACCCTGAATCGGATTTTGGGGCCAGAACTTCTGGTCGCTGCCGGGGTCCGTGTAGTTGACGCCAAAAGTGACGTTTGGCCAACCCAGGTTTTGGTCGCCCGTGATGTGATTGAGTTCGTCGCCACCCATTGGCCCATGGTCCGTGGTCCACAGGCCACCAGCGGCGTCAATGGCAATACCTTGCGGGTTGCGCAGGCCCTTGGCGAGCTCCTGCACCTCCCAAGTATTCGGCAAAATCTTGAACACCCGGCCGTAAGTGGCGCCGTCGAGCTGCGAGACCGCGGGCTGTTTGCTCCCAAGCCCGTCGAATTCCAGATCCCCAGTGGTAAAATATACCGTCCCGTCCGGGGAAACCGCGATGCCACCACCCATCTGGTTGCCGCCAAAGGCGTTCCGCTGCTCAGCGAACGGCAGGCACGGGCTGCCTTCCAGGACGATTTCCCAAGCAAGGTCGACCGGGACGGCACCCTCTGCCAAGGGGCTAGCCCAATCCGGCGGAAGCAGCGCCTGCGCCAAGCGAGAAACAAAACACACTCTGACTGGATCGTAATGCCCGAATGTGATCAACACATGCACGCCATCCTCACGCTGCACAAACCCGACGCCGCGATAGCGCAGGGGGTCGCGATTGATCGGGCGTCCACCCGGAGTTGTTGCAGGAAGCTGGTCCCAATTGGTTTCGGGTAAGGCAAAGCCAAGACGAAACATCGAGTCCGAACCGCGATCGTAAAACCACATCGACCGGTCAAGCGGACGGGCAATGGCGACCCCCTTGGGCGTAACCGCGATGCCACCGCCTGGCCCGGTGATTGGGGCGTTGTTATTGATAATCATCAGGTCGATGTTGAGTTGCCCGGTTAGCGCCACCAGGACAATGCGGGGCGGCACTGCGTCCTCTGCGGTGGTGATTGTTATCGGAACCGCTGCCCAACACAGCATCAGGCTCGCCACCGCGCGCATCAAAACGCCTGCATATCGGTGCATAGGGACCTCCTATCGAAAAACTGCCCGTCTCTAGGGCCTATACTGCGGCAGTGATTCGCCAGTGAACCGAGTGCCATGGCTGCCAATAAAGACCTAACTATTCCGAATGACAATCAACGGGTTGTTGATCTGCGCGGCGCCTTGGAGGAGCGCTATCTCAGCTATGCGCTGTCCACGATCACCCAACGGGCGCTGCCGGACGTGCGCGACGGATTAAAACCAGTCCATCGTCGCATTATCCACGCCATGCGCCTGCTCAAGCTTGATCCGAACCAGGGCTACAAGAAATCAGCGCGTATCGTCGGGGACGTGATCGGCAAGTTTCACCCCCATGGTGACCAGTCAATCTATGACGCGCTGGTGCGACTGGCGCAGGGTTTTGCACTCCGCTACCCCTTGGTCGACGGTCAGGGCAATTTCGGAAATATCGACGGCGATAGCGCCGCGGCCATGCGGTACACCGAAAGCCGGATGACCGACGTGGCGACGCGGTTGCTTGAGGGCATCACCGAAAACGCTGTTGATTTCAAGCCGAACTATGACGGGGAGGACGAAGAACCTGTCGTCCTGCCGTCCAACTTTCCAAATCTTTTGGCCAATGGATCAACGGGCATCGCCGTCGGCATGGCGACATCAATCCCGCCACACAATGTGGCGGAGCTTTGTGAAGCAGCGCTGCACCTCATTCACCACCCTGACGCCAGCGCGGAAGACCTGGCCCATTTCGTGCCGGGGCCGGACTTTCCCACCGGCGGAATTTTGGTCGAGCCGGCGTCCAGCATCGTTCAATCCTACAAGACCGGGCGGGGCTCGTTCCGCCTGCGCGCCAAGTGGGAAATCGAAGAGACGGGGCGCGGCGTCTATCTGATCATTGTCACTGAAATTCCCTATGCGGTGCAAAAGTCACGGCTGGTCGAAAAGATCGCCGAATTGCTCATGGCCAAGAAGCTACCTTTGCTCAAGGACGTCCGCGACGAGAGTTCGGACGATATCCGTCTGGTTCTTGAACCACGCGCCCGCACCGTGGATGCCGTGATCCTGATGGAACAATTGTTCAAGACCACGGATCTCGAAACGCGGTTTCCGCTCAACCTGAATGTCCTTCACATGGGCGCGATACCCAAAGTGATGGGCCTGGGCCAAGCCCTCAAGGCCTGGCTGGAACATCGAAAAGACGTTTTGGTCCGCCGCTCCAATTTTCGGCTGGCAAATATTGCCCATCGGCTGGAAGTTCTCAGCGGCTACATCATTGCCTATCTGAACCTTGATGAAGTCATCCGCATCATTCGCGAGGAAGACGATGCGAAGGCGGCGCTTATGGCGGCCTTTGAGCTCAGCGACGCGCAGGCTGAATCGATCCTCAACATGCGTTTGCGCTCCTTGCGCAAACTTGAGGAGATCGAGCTGCGCAAGGAGCACGCGGCGCTCAACGACGAAAAGGGGCACCTTGATGCTTTGCTGGCGTCGGAAAAACGCCAATGGGGTGTCATCGCGACCGAGATCGGTGACCTCAAAACGACCTATGGCAAGAACACAATCCTCGGGGCCCGCCGCACGCTTCTGGCAGATGCTCCCGACGCCAACCATGCTGAAGTGACCGAGGCGTTTATCGAGCGCGAATTCATCACCGTAGTCTTGTCCGAAAAGGGCTGGATCCGGGCTTTGCGTGGCCATACCAGCGACTTCGACGACAAGGGCTTCAAGGTCGGTGATCGGCTCAAACTATCGCTGCAAGCCGAAACCACCGACAAGCTGCTGATGCTGACCACGGGCGGCAAAGTCTACACCATCGGCGGCGACAAGCTGCCCGGCGGACGGGGGCAGGGCGAGCCAGTCCGGATTATTGTCGACATCGAAGAAGGCCAGGATATTGTCGATATCTTCGTTTATCGCCCGGGAACAAAACGCATCATCGCATCGTCGTCGGGCTATGGCTTTGTGGTGGCCGAAGACGAAATGATCGCCAACACCCGCAAGGGCAAGCAGATACTCAACGTCACCCTGCCAGATGAGGCCCGATTGCTGGTGCCGCTCAATGGCGACAGAATTGCCATCATCGGGCAAAATCGCAAGCTGTTGGTGTTCCCAGCAAGCCAGCTGGCCGAAATGAGTCGCGGCAAGGGCGTACGGTTGCAACGCTACAAAGATGGTGGGGTCTCTGACATTAAGAGCTTCTACGCCGCAGATGGACTGACCTGGACCGACAGCTCGGGGCGCACCTATTCCAAGCCGATGGAAGAATTGGCAGAATGGTCCGCCGACCGCGCCACGGCCGGCCGTCAGCCCCCGAACGGTTTCCCCAAAAACAACCGCTTTGTCGGCTGACAGGCTGCTGGGTTTTTGGCGACGTTCCTGACCGCTAAATGTGCAGCCTACGCCGGTTTGGTCGGGTTGCCTGCAGCGTCAGTTAGTGCCATCGTTTACCTCAGTAGCCCGGCTATCGGATCGATGTTGGCCGAGTGGCCTGGGCAGGCATTGCCTTCATCGCGTCAGCAGTCCTTCACAATTCACCGGCGAGGATACCCTTGTCTTCAGAAACATTGCGCTATGCTTCCATCATGCTACTGGCTGGCATTGGTATTCCGATTATGGCCGTGCTCAATACACAGCTTGGCAAAGGAATTGGCTCGCCCGCTGCGGCTGCGACCGTGCTTTTCACTGTGGCGCTTCTCGCAACAGCAGTAGTGATGTTTCTGACCGGCGGACTCGCCCCGCTGCGCCTCATCCCATCCCAGCCGACATATTTCCTTCTTGCTGGATTTGGGGTGGTTTTTTACGTGTTGTCCGTCACATGGATTGCGCCGCGCTTTGGAATTGGCAATGCCGTTTTCTGTGTGCTGCTTGGACAAATGATTGCTGCCACAGCGATTGATCACTTCGGGCTTTTCGGTGCTTTGGTTAGACCTTTAACCCTGCAGCGCGCCAGCGGCATCAGTTTCATGGTGTTGGGCGTTCTGCTCATTCAGAAGGCCTGAGCCTTGGGAGTTCTGGAGCGGGTCATTCTGGAGGCTCGATTTTCTTGTTTTGACCGGAGTTGAGACGTGGGAACTTAGCGAGGGCATTTGAATGTTGGAAACCGACAAATTGTTCTCTGGTTCAATCCCAGAGAACTACGACCGGTATATGGTGCCGCTGATTTTCGAGCCCTTTGCCGCAGACCTTGCAAGAAGAGCAGCCCTGTTGTTGCCAAACGCCGTTCTTGAGACGGCAGCAGGCACCGGTGTTCTCACCCGCGCATTGGCGGCGAAACTACCAGCCAGCGCCATCTATATGGTAACCGATCTCAACCAGCCTATGCTCGACTATGCGGCTTCGCGCCAAGGTTCGGACAACCGCCTGACATGGCGTCAGGCGGATGCACTAGCCCTGCCATTCGAGGACAAGGTGTTCGATCTTGTCTTGTGCCAGTTCGGCGCGATGTTCTTTCCTAACCGTATTGCAGGCTACAAAGAAGCAAGGCGTGTCCTGAAGCCCGGGGGAAAATTTCTATTCAACGTGTGGGATCGCATTGAGGAAAATGAATTTGCCGATGATGTTACCAAGGCCGTCGCTGAGGTCTTTCCAGAAGATCCTCCGCGTTTTTTGGCGCGCACACCACACGGCTATCACGATACCCAATTGATCAACAGCGATCTGGCAAGCGCGGGCTTCTCCCACGTAACGATTGAAACCAGAGCGGAACAAAGCCACGCGCCCTCGCCGCGTCATGTGGCTATGGCATATTGTCGAGGGACGCCCCTTTGCATGGAGATCGAGTCGCGAGACGCAAGCAAACTTGAGACAGCAATCAACCTCGCCGAAATTGCGATCGCAAAGAGACATGGCAACGGAGAGGTTGCTGCCAAAATCCAGGCTCATGTAGTGATGTCGATAGCCTAGGAGTCGGAACATACCCCAGCATCTAAACAGAGCACACTATGGATGTCGGATATTGGCCCAGGGGATGTCCCGTCAGTCCGTACAGTCCTACAGGTCGGGAGACTTTAGGGCAAATTAGTCAGAAACCGAGAATTTGAACACGACCGGTAAATGGTCGCTGTCGGTCGGTTCACCGGCCTTAAGTTCATGAATGGCGACGCCGCCACGGGTCAGGACATGGTCAAGCGGTAAGAACGGAATGGTGTCGCGCCAGTCGTCAAAATAGAACCACCGCAGAGGATAGGTGACGAGATTATACGTTTGCCGAGTGAGGGCATTGGCGTCGATGAACCGGCGTAGTGCATAGGCCCAGGGCGCGGAGTTGAAGTCACCAGCTAGAATTAGGGGGCCGTCGATGGTTCCGATTGCCTGAGTCAGGGTGGCAAACTCGTCGCGCTGACGGGCAATAGGCAATGGCCAGTCCATATGGGTGGTCATCACCGTAAAGGGGGAACCGTTCTCAGGCACGAACTTTGCGATAATATGGGCGGTTCGTTGGGTGCCGTAGGCATTCTGCGGACAGTCACCATCGATAATCTGCTCGAAGGCAAGCTTGGCATACAGCGCAATGTTGGCCCGTTTGCCGCCGCGGCATTGCACGGAGAACGGATAGAGCGGTTTTAACAACGGGTCGAGGGCTGTTGCCTGCTCACCAAAGTATTCCTGCAGCACGATGATATCAGGCTTGTCGGCAAGTACGGCCTTCAAAACCTTGTCCATGTTATAGTTCACGCCGAACAGATTGTGCGTCATCATGGTCAGCATCGGTCGATCTATAGGGGCGCTGGGGCGTTGCTGCATCCCAGCCAAATATTCTGGCCCCAAGACGCTGGCAGAGGCAAGCAGCCCGCCACCAACCAAGACGGCCGCGGCCAGTCGGCGCCTGCCGCGCAACAGCGATATGACGATCACCAGGCCCACAAGCGTCGCCGGAAGCAACATTATCTGGACATGGTTCAGGAGGTCAAATTCCGGAACGGCGAAGCCAAACCACGCCAGAATTGCCAGCAGTCCGGATCCAAGAGCGCCCAGCACCAAGCCGAAGCGAAGCAGCAGTTTAAGGTAAGACATGCAAATCCTGAGAGCAGGCTATAGCGCCAGAGGTCGCCAGCCAATCTGGCCCGCTTGCACTTCAAGCGGACGATACTGAGTCTTATAGGCCATTTTGGGTGATTCTTTGACCCAATAGCCAAGATAGACGTAATCCAATCCTGTCGCCCTGACACGGGCAATATGGTCCAGAATAATGAAATTGCCGAGCCCACGGTGGCCAAGTGAGGGGTCGAAGAAACTATAGACCATGGAGTGCCCATCGGGCATTACATCGGTTAGTGCGACCGCCAGCAGCCGATGAGCGGGATCGTCGCGCAACCGGTACTCAACCAACATGGATTGAACCGGGGTGTCTTCGACCATGTATTCATAATCGGTGTAGGACATCTGGGTCATGCCGCCACCAACATGGCGATCATCAAGGTAGCGTTTGAACAAATCATATTGCTCACCGGTTGCCGCGGGCGAGCGGACCACGGCCTCGATGTCGGCATTGATCTTGAGCACACGGCGGTAGCGGGAACTTACTTCGAAGTGTTGGGCGAGGACCCGGACGGATTTGCACTCGTTGCACCCTTCGCAAGCCGGGCGGTAGATCAGATTTTGGCTGCGTCGGAAGCCATTGTCGCTGAGCAGGTGATGCAATGCGGCCGCGCGCCGACCAGCCAGATGGGTAAACAGCTTTCGTTCCTGCCGGTCGGGCAGGTATGCACACGGCGACGACGCTGTTAGGAACAGCTGTGTGTTTTCCGGCGTCTGATCCGTCATGGGGAGCCCTTTTGTGCCCTCCACGGATACTACTGCGCCGACACAAACCCCGCAACGATCAAAACGGGTTGGTGGCCCCGGCGTTGTGTTGGGCCCAGTGTCGTGCCATTGGCGACCTGCGCACCATCAATGTACCAACCAGCAGGTCGTGGATCATCTGTTGGCGCGGTGTAAACAGCGCAAAAAGCAGGGACACGGGCCAGCAGACCCAAAACGTGATCCAAAACACCAGCGCGTGGAGCACTGCCATCCAACCATCAAGCGGCTGCCCGCGTGTTGGCGTCAGCACAATGTCCATGATCTGCATTCCAACGGTGGCACGTTTCGGTGAGCCAAGGGTTGACCCATAATACATGACGATCGCCAACGGCACCACGAATACCAACGCAGCCCAAGCCAGACCGAAGGTCAACAGACCCGCAATACCGCCCACGATCGTCAGTGCAGCGACAATCAAGCCAAGAATGAACAGGTCGATCAGATAGGCGATCGAGCGGCGCGCTAAAACTCCTTCAAACAGCTCAGGCGCTGTCGCCGGGTCAGGAAGGTCAGCATTGATCGAATTTGTTTGTGCGGTGCTCATGACCGCTAGATTTGTATGCCAGGGCGGTCGCGCAAGGGGCAGGGGCACAAAAAAGTGATCTTGATGATCGCCGCGAAACCGATGATGCTCTTGAACCAAACCAAGAGGCGAACGATGAACGACGGCAACACCCCAAAACTTCCAATTCTTGCAATCAACGCTGCGTCGGCTCCGTTGCGCTCCAAGCCCTCGAGCTATCCGGAACCATTCTTTTCACGCATGGGCAATCGCGAGAAGCGCCCGCTGGGAGACCTGTTCGGGTTGACCAATTTCGGTGTCAATCTGACCCGATTGCTGCCGGGCGGGGAGTCAGCGCTGTTGCACCGCCACAGCAAGCAGGACGAGTTTGTTTATATCCTGCAAGGCGAGGCGACACTGGTCACCGATCAGGGTGAGGCCCTGCTGACGCCGGGCATGTGCGCTGGTTTTCCGGCCAAGGGTCTGGCCCATCAACTTGTCAACCGCAGCGCTGCCGATGTGGTCTATCTCGAATTTGGTGACCGCACCCCGGGCGATGAAGGCAGCTATCCCACTGACGATTTGCGCGCCGTCCTCGGTGCCGACGGCAAATGGCAATTCACCCACAAGGACGGCAGGCCTTATTAAAGGCTCAGGCGTAAGCGACCCAACCGCGAAAGCTGAAGCCCACATAAAACAGGCTGACATTCAAGAATCCCGCCTCGCGCAGGGCAGCCTCGTCTTGCTCCGGCGCCAGGATCGGGAGCCTGCCGCCGATGGCAACGCTGGCTTCGGCCGCCTTGGCCGGGTCAATCCCCGAGGCGCTTGCAAAGGCGGCATAGCGCGACAGCCACAGCGAGCGCTCCGGTTCGTCCTGCGCAAAGCTGAAATGCGCGACGACCAGTGGCGCGCCGGGCTTGAGGCGTTGATGCAGTTGCTTCAAGGTACGCACGCGCTCTGCGCCGGGTACAAAGTGCAGCGTCAGCAGGCACGTCGCGGCGTCGAACGGCCCGTCGGGCGCGCTGTCGATGTAGCCCTCGTGCAGCCGCACCCGGTCGCCGAGCTGTCCGAGCGTCGTCGCTGCAAGTTTGAGCATTTCGGCGGACGGATCGACGCCATCAAATTGCCAATTGGGCTGGGCCTCGGCGAAGACCTTCAATTCCATCCCGCCGCCGGCGCCCAGCACCAGCACCCGGCCGTTGGGCGGCGTCCGTTCCTCGATCAGCAATCTGGCCATGGATTGCAGACCGGCGAAGCCGGGAACCATTCGCGGTGGGCCATCGGCATAACGCGCAACGGCAGCTGGGTCAGAAAACGACGGAGTGGGGGATGTCATCGCGCCACCCTAATTGCCCTTACGTACCGGCACAATCAGGATTTGTGCAGTTCGCGTGCCGCTTCAAGCGCGTAATAGGTCAGCACGCCGCTGCAACCGGCGCGCTTGAAGGCGAGCAGGCTTTCCAACATCGCTGCTCTGCGATCAAACGCTCCAGCCGCGCTGGCGAACTCGATCATCGCGTATTCGCCGGACACCTGGTAGGCGTAAATCGGAACGTCAAAACAATCCTTGGCCCGGCGGACAATGTCGAGATAGGGCATGCCGGGCTTGACCATGACGCTATCGGCCCCCTCGTTGATGTCCGCGGCGATCTCGCGCAACGCCTCGTCTGAATTGGCATAGTCCATCTGATAGGTGCGCTTATCCCCAACGAGGCGGGCGCCGGTGCCGACTGCCTCGCGGAAGGGGCCGTAAAAGCACGATGCATATTTGGCGGCGTAAGCCATGATCTGCACCTGCTCAAATCCGCTTTGGTCAAGAGTCGTGCGGATCGCGCCCACGCGCCCGTCCATCATGTCGGACGGCGCAATAATGTCAGCACCAGCGCCGGCCTGGGCAAGCGCGGCGCGGACCATGACGGCGATTGTCTCGTCGTTGAGGATATGGCCGTCACGGACCAGGCCATCCTGACCGTCGCTGGAATATTCGTCGAGCGCCACATCGGCGATCAGCCCTATTTCGGGGACCGCGCTTTTGATGGCGCTGAGAGCACGGCACATCAAACTGTCAGGATTGTAAGCTTCTTCAGCGCCGGCGCTGCGCAAATGGTCGGGCGTATTGGGGAACAGTGCCAGCGCCGGGATGCCAGCATCGCGGGCCTGTTTGGCCGCTGCAACCGCCAAATCGATACTCAACCGTTCAACGCCCGGCATGGTCTTGATGCTGGTGCGAACATTTTGCCCATCGATAATGAACAACGGCCAGATCAAATCAGCCGGGGTCAGCACCGTCTCGCGAACCATGGCCCGACTCCACGGAGCGTTTCTGCTTCGGCGCAATCGATGGCCGCCGAGAAACCCCATGTCGTGCTTTGCCCATTGGTCGGCCATGCCAGTCTCCTACCCGATAGGGTCGCCTTTTATCATTGTGTGCCACCCCAGCAAAGTGCCGCGCTTGTCGCAGCGCTCGCCGCCCGCTAGAACGGCATCATGGACTTTACCGCACCCTATATCGGCAGCTACATCCGCGTTGTCTCCATCATCTGCTTGCTGCTGGGTCTTAACGACACGGCGCGATTGCTCGGTGTTCAACTTGGCGCGTCCAGTCCGATTACCGATTTGGGCATGACCGGCTTTGTCTATCTGGGGATATTTGCGCTGTCGCGCCTGTTTGCAGCAGTCGGATTGTGGATCAAAGCTCGCTGGGGCGCAGTGCTTCTCGTTGGGGCGACCGGCGTCGAATTGGCGCTCTATCTGATGGGCAATGCCGACGTGCAAATGTCCGCCTTTGGCTTTGCGGTGCGACTGGTTTTGCTGGCCAGCATTGGCGCGATCTTGTTTCTGGCTGTTCGCAACCACCGGGCTAAGGGCCACGACTAGAGCGCAGCGGACAGCTCAATTCGGCGTTTACCCCGCGTTTAGGTTACAACTTTGTCACCCGGTGTAACCAATCGTAAAGCCAAATATCCGAACTTTTTCAGTAAGATAGTTTTAAGCGTGCGGCTTAGGGCGATCTTAGGCGGGCACGGGTAGTTTGCCCCTACGAGACGCGACAAATCGCGCAGATTGAAACAGTGAGGCACAAATGGCATTCAAATCAAACGCCGCCGAGGCCATAGTTCCTGGTACCGCCCGGAGCCTGAAGCCGCTCTATCTGGAAGCAGTTTCGCGTGTCGAACGGCTCCACCGCCGCCTGCTTGATCTCATCAAGGATGAGTTCGATCGCATGGGGTGGGACGATATCAATCCCGTGCAGGCCTTGCTGATGTTCAACATCGGCGACGCAGAATTGACTGCTGGTGAACTGCGGTCACGCGGTTACTACCTTGGCTCAAACGTTTCTTACAACCTCAAGAAGTTGGTCGAAACCGGCTATATCTTTCAGGAACGTTCGCGATCGGATCGCCGGTCGGTTCGCATCAAGCTGACCCCCAAGGGCGAAGAAGTGGCTGAAGTCATCGACGAGCTTTATGACCGTCACCTCAAGTCAATCGACAAGGTTGGTGGCCTGGGCGATGACGCCTTTGAAGGTCTCAACAAGGCCTTGGCTCGGCTCGAACGCTTCTGGGTCGACCAAATTCTCTACAAGCTCTAGCCGCTACCTCCAACCCATGCAGTGTGGCGTTCGCGCCACAGGGAAAATGCAAACGTCGGCCTCGCGCCGGCGTTTCTTATTTGCGCCGCAAACTCCGCTATGAACTGGTTTTGTGTGGCATCAAACCATTTCCCGCTAATTTTCGTTACAGACCATAGTGTTCACAGCTGGTTCATCTGTGTTGTGGGTAACAAGAGCGAATGGTATTTGACGCCGTGGCGGCGACAACTTGGGTGACTGAATGCGGCTGAACCGACGAAACCTGCTCCAGGCGCTGGCTCTGGCCAGCGCATCTGCAGCACTTCCTTCGACAATCCGTGCGGAAGAGGGCGAGTCCATCTGGGACATGTTCGCCCGCAATCGGGTTTTGCGCGACGCTGATACCGGCGGCGCAACGGCGGTCGCTCAGGCGCTGATCGAAACCCCCGAACCGATCATGTCGTTCGATACCGCCAATAATTTGCAGTTGGCAATCTCGCAGTACGAGCCGTTTGTTGCCGCAGGCGGCTGGGAAGACCTGCCACGTGAGGCTTTCAAGCTCAGGCTCGGCGTTAGCCGTCGCGCGGTGGTATCTCTAAAACGCCGCCTGATGTCGTCAGGTGATATGGCCGTCTTGAATTCTGTCGATGACCTGTTTGATGAAAAAGCCGATGTGGCCGTGCGTACATTCCAGGCTCGCCATGGGCTGATCGTTACCGGTGAAGTTGACGAGCCAACTTTTTATGCGATGGCGGTTCCCGCCCAGACCCGCCTGAACCAGCTGTATTTGAATTTCCAGCGCGTCCAATTGCTTGCTAGCAATTTGTCGGACCGTTATGTGGTCGTCAACATTCCCGCTGCCTCTATTGAAGCGGTTGAGTTTGGGACTGTGGCGCAACGCCATACCGCCGTCGTTGGTCGTGTCGAACGGGCGACCCCGATCGTGGATAGCAAGATCCATCAGATCAACTTCAACCCGTATTGGCATGTTCCCAAGTCGATCATTCAGGCCGACCTGACCAAATACATGCGCGAAGATCCCGAATATTTGACCAAATTTCGGATCCATATCTTCGATGGCAACGGCAATGAAGTGTCGCCCACCGATATCGACTGGACCACTGATGAGGCGGTCAATTATATGTTCCGCCAGGAGCCCGGGGCCGAAAACTCCATGGGCCACGTCAAGATCAATTTCTACAGCAAGCATGACGTCTATCTGCACGACACCCCCGCCAAGGCGCTGTTTGGCGAAAACGCGCGCTTCCACTCATCGGGTTGCGTTCGCGTCAATACCGTTAATGAACTGGTGGCGTGGTTGCTCCGCGATAATGGCGGCTTTGATTTGAACGCGGTCAACGCGATTTTCGAATCCAACGAGCGGCTGGATGTCGACGTCACCAACCCGGTGCCCATCCATACCACCTACATTACCGCTTGGGCCAACCGGCAGGGCACGGTCTCGTTCCGTGACGATGTCTACCAGTTTGATGCCCAGGGTAAAGTCGTCTTCGAAGATGTTTGACGTTTGACGCTATCGCCGACCTTTGAGCGCCCTTCGCCCTGCGAAGGGCGTTTTTGTTTTTATCGGCATCGGGGTATGATCACCCGGCGCGGTTGCGCCAAGCAATTTCAATGCGTTATCGGCCCTAGGCGATTCTGATTCAAAACTTGAACGGGACGACCATGAGCGACTCCGAGGTCTTGTTCGAATTCGTCCGTGTCGGTGTTCAGATGCGGGTCGCCGCTTTTCATGTCGATACCGGCATCGAGGTCGTCGTGATAACCCCCGCTGCAGCGACACGCGCGCAGATGCAGCAGTTGGCTTTGGCCAAGCTGAGGAAAAAACTCAGCATTGTGGAACCTCCACACCCACGGCGCCTCTTCTGAGGCGAGCATAAGTTGCGAGTTCTTTCGGTAGTCTGCAAAGCGCTCATCTCGTCCGCGGCGGCAGGGACGGAGCTGGCTCTCTAAGCAGTTTTGATGATTGCGACCCTTGGACTGGCACGGCACGGTATGCTACAGGCTGCGTCGAATAGTTCGCCCAGCACCACATCTCGGGGAATACCGATGAGCGCCGTAGCGTCACTTCCATTGTTTCCAAAATTCTTCACCGACACTCTGGTGCAATCTGACCCTGAGATCGCCGCCGCGATCAAAGATGAACTCGGGCGGCAGCAGCACGAGATCGAACTCATTGCCTCCGAAAACATCGTTTCCCGCGCTGTCCTGGAAGCGCAGGGTTCGATCATGACCAACAAGTACGCTGAGGGGTATCCCGGCAAGCGCTATTACGGGGGGTGTCAGTTCGTTGATGTTGCCGAGACGCTGGCAATCGAGCGCGCCAAGCAGTTGTTTGGCGCAGCTTTTGTCAATGTGCAGCCCAATTCCGGGTCACAGATGAATCAGGCGGTGTTCCTGGCGCTCTTGCAGCCGGGTGACACTTTCATGGGTCTTGATTTGAATTCCGGTGGTCACCTCACCCACGGATCGCCGGTCAACATGAGCGGCAAGTGGTTCAAAGTTGTCTCCTATGGCGTGCGGCCGGATGACCATTTGTTGGATATGGACGACGTCGCCCGTGTGGCCCGGGAGACCAAGCCTAAGCTGATCATTGCAGGCGGTACCGCCTATTCGCGCGTGTGGGACTGGGCGCGGTTCCGTGAAATCGCCGATGAAGTGGGCGCTTACCTGATGGTGGACATGGCCCACATTGCGGGTCTCGTCGCTGGGGGCGCGCATCCATCGCCTGTCCCTCATGCCCATGTCACCACGACCACGACCCACAAATCACTGCGCGGGCCACGTGGCGGTATGATCTTGTGCAACGACGAAGCCATCGCCAAGAAAATAAATTCGGCAGTATTCCCAGGGCTTCAGGGTGGACCGTTGATGCATGTGATCGCGGCCAAGGCTGTCGCTTTCAAGGAAGCGCTGCAGCCCGAGTTCAAGGCCTATGCCCATCAAGTGGTGACCAACGCCCGCGCGCTTGCAGAAACGCTGAAGTCGCATGGGCTCGACGTTGTCTCCGGCGGCACCGACAATCACTTGATGCTGGTCGATCTTCGCAAGAAGAACGCCACCGGCAAGCGGGCGGAGCAGGGGTTGGGCCGCGCCTATATCACCTGTAACAAGAACGGTATCCCGTTCGATCCGGAAAAGCCGTTCGTAACTTCGGGCATTCGCCTCGGCACACCAGCAGGCACGACCCGCGGTTTTGGCGTGGCCGAGTTCAAAGAAATCGGTAATCTGATCGTTGACGTGCTTGACGGGTTGCGGGAGGCCAATTCGGACGAGGGCAACGCCATAGTTGAGGCGGCTGTGCGCGACAAGGTCATGGCTTTGACCAATCGCTTTCCAATCTACGCACACAATTAAGGGTTCCTGATGCGGTGTCCCTATTGCGCTAACGACGACACGCAGGTGAAGGACAGCCGACCAACCGAGGATTCCGGTGCCATCCGCCGCCGCCGCATTTGCAATGCGTGCGGCGGCCGTTTCACCACCTTTGAACGCGTCCAACTCCGCGATCTGACAGTCGTCAAGAAGTCCGGCCGCAAGGTACCGTTTGATCGCGAAAAGCTGTCGCGGTCGGTCTACACCGCCTTGCGCAAGCGCTCAGTGGACCCCGAACGGGTCGAACGCATGGTGTCGGGAATTGTTCGCCAGCTCGAAAGCCAAGGCGAAGTCGAGGTAACCTCGGACCAGATCGGCGAATATGTGATGGAAGGGCTGAAGGGCCTCGACGATGTCGCGTTCGTGCGGTTTGCATCGGTCTACAAGAATTTTTCTGCCGCTGACGATTTCAGATCGTTCCTGTCAGAACTGGCCAATGGCGGCGACGATATTGTTGAAGACGAAAACGATTGACCCCGTGGCGGGTATCAAAGTGGTCCGGGTCGCGGCTGGTTCATTTGCAATTTCGCCCTGACGGTTGCGATTAATGCGTAGGACGACTATGGGGTGGATTGAAGTTTAATTTTGAGGTCAGTCGGTTGGGGCGCTATGCTACCCCTGCGCCCGAGATGATCGATTTTCCTTATGTCAGGATGGTAACATGGCCCCCGCAGGCACTCCCTTCACGATCGAGCCGGGTAGCGCGTTAGGCCGCCGATTTCTCATTGTGGAGGCGCGATACTACCTCGCGCTGGCCGATGAATTGCTTTTGGGCGCCAAGACGGCCCTGGAGGCGGCAGGCGCTGAATACGATGTGGTGACAGTACCCAGCGCGCTGGAGATCCCGGCTGCAATAGCCATGGTTTTGGAAAACAGCGACTATGATGGCTACGTTGCCCTCGGCACCGTCATTCGCGGCCAGACTACCCATTACGAGATTGTTTCCAGCGAGAGCGCTCGCGCATTGATGGAAATTTCCGTCGTTGATGCCCTACCGGTCGGTAATGGCATTTTGACGGTTGAGAATGAAGCCCAGGCCTGGGCCCGCGCGCGCGTTACCGAACATGATCAGGGCGGGGACGCTGCAAGAACGGCCATGGCAATGGCCGCACTCAAAGCCCGGTTGGCCCAATAGATGGCTCAGGCACCCAAACGTGACCCACATGCAGACCGCCCCGCCAATCAACGTGGGGCCGCGCGCCTGGCCGCAGTTCAGGCGCTTTATCAAATGGACGTCGGTCGGGCGACGCTCGAGGACACGCTGGCCCAGTTCAGTGCCTTTCACCTTGGTCGCGAAGTCGAAGGCGATCAGTACCTGCCCGCCGACGCCGACTTCTTCCGACAAATTCTGGTCGGTGTGGCCAAGCATCAGCTTGAAATTGATCCCGCCATCGACAAGGCTTTGACGGACACCTGGCCGGTTGAGCGCGTCGATGCGACTTTGCGCGCTATCCTGCGGGCCGCCGCCTTTGAGCTGCTGCGGCGCCAGGACATCCCGCCCCGGGTGGTCATCACTGAATATGTCGACATCGCCAAGGCATTTTACGAGGACGATGCGACCGGGATGGTCAATGGGGTGTTGGATTCCATTGCCCGCGCCACTGGCACCGACTTAGCTGAAACGCAGTAGACCCGGCGGGCGCGTACCGGCCCGACCGTCGGTTTATCGTTCCTGGTCCAGCCTTAGAACGACTGCAATATCTGGTCGATGAAGCTGCGGTCTTCGCCAAACGAAGCGGTGCGGCGGCTTTCCATGGTGATAACTTTGCCGTCCTGAAGGCTGTAGACGGCCTTATCGATCACCTTGTTCTTTTTATCAAAATACACCGCCAGCACCGTCCGTGATTTGATCATGGTCAGGCCGAACGCAGTTTGTTCGACCTTGGTCTGGACATAGTAGAAGGCCGTCTGGTCGCCAAAGGCGTTCGTCGACTGCGGGGACCCAAGGACCAGCGTAACCAGCTCAAGGCTTTGCCCGACACGAATCTGCTTGAGCGCAGACTCGGGGATTTCATAGCCCTGCGTATGCTTGGTAATAATGCCTCCGCTGGTCGAGCAGCCGGAAAGGATCAAAGCAAGGCTCGCGGCAGCGACAAACGGCGCAATTCGCCCAGACACGAAACGAAACGGCATAATTTGACTTTCCCGATGGCTCTCGACTATAGGCAGGCGAATGGGCACTGGACGAAATGCACGACAAGCGTGGAATGTTTAGCTGCCAACACACCGTTCTGGCAAGGTTTAACACCGCTGCCAATCAGCGCTTTGCGATGAGCGATCCAGAGGCTAAAACCATCTCATGATCCTATCACTGTTTGGCAAGAGCACATCAGACGACGCTGTTTTCCGCGTTTACAATGCTATTGTGGCGCAATCCCGGCAGGCGCGTTTCTATGCCGATTGGTCGGTACCCGACACCGTCACCGGCCGGTTCGATATGATCTCACTGCACATGGCGCTGCTGTTTCGCCGGTTACGCTCTGACAACCCAGCGCATAAGGCATTTAGCCAGGCGGTGTTTGATCTCTTTTTCCGGGATATGGATCGATCGTTGCGCCAGATGGGGGCAGGTGACCTTGCGGTGCCCAAGAAGATTAAGAAGATGGGCAATATTTTTTTCGGGCTGCTGGCAGCGCTCAATGAGGCAATGGACCGCAGTGATCCTGACGTCATCGCTGATGTGTTGGCCCGAAATATTTTTGATACCGAAACGAGCGCTGGGATAGCGCCAATGACCCAATACCTTTTGGCCAGCGACAAGTTTCTGGCTGGACAATCCGATGCGGCAATCATTGGCGGTACCCTGAGCTATGAGGCGCAATCGTGAGCGACAAAACTGCGCCAATATTCCTCGACGCCATGGTTCGCATCGACAAGCTGCTTCCCCCCGGCCGGGAGATGCATATCGTGCCCGACGCCGCGGGATTGACCGCGCTGACGCTGGTTTTGCAAGTTGCCGCTGTCGAGCGCTTTTCGGCAACTGCGAATGTGTCCCCATTCCGGGGCGGTGTGCGGGTGCAGGGCAACCTTCATGCCCGCATCGTGCAGCCTTCGATTGTAACTTTTGCGCCGGTCACGCAGGACATTGACGAGCCAATCGACCGCGTCTTTATGCCTGCCAGCGACAAACCACGCAATCCGCTGCCCGGCGCCGAGATTTTTGTTGATCTCGAGGACGACGTGCCCGACGAATTGGATGGACCCGAGCTCGACCTGACCGATTTGCTGATCGAAACAATTGCGCTGGCGATTGACCCCTATCCACGCGCGCCTGGCGAGAGTCTGGAGGCAATGGGGATCAAGACTGACGGCGAAGAGTTTTCACCGTTTGCCAGCCTCAAATTACTCAAGAATAAGACAGACAAGCAGTGACCCGAGCGCGAGCTGGCGCCAGCAGGCCTTTGCACAGGGCTTGCGCCCCTTCAGTGATGGGATATGTTGGCCAACGCCCGCGTTTTGGGCCGGAATGCGGGCGAAGATGACCGACACTATACGAATTTCAGTGGATGCCATGGGTGGCGACAATGGCCCCCGGGTGGCACTCCACGGTGCCAATCTTGCGCTGAGGGAACATAGCAACGCCAGTTTTATCCTCCATGGGCCTGAGCCAATTCTTGCCCCGTTGCTCGATGAGTTTGCTGAACTGAAAGCGGTCTCGATCATTGCCCATTGCGATGTGGTGATCGGGATGCATGAGAAGCCCAGTCAGGCATTGCGCAAGGGCAAGGGCACTTCGTCGATGTGGAACGCGCTGCAGTCAGTCAAAGACGGCCACGCCGACGTTGCCGTTTCCGGCGGGAATACTGGTGCGCTGATGGCAATGGCGACGTTTTGCCTGCGGCCGATAACCGGAATTTCGCGTCCCGCAATTGCGGCGATCTGGCCGACAATGCGCTCGCAAAGTGTGGTGCTCGACCTCGGTGCAACGATTGGCGCCGATGCGCGGCAATTGGTGGATTTCGCCATTCTCGGCGCCGCAATGGCCCGCGCCTTGTTCGACCAGGCGCAGCCAAGCATCGGCCTGCTCAATATTGGCACCGAGGAGGTCAAGGGACTCGACTCGATCAAGGAGGCGGGGAAGATTCTTGCCGCCGCTTCGGGTTCAGGCTTTCGCTATCATGGTTTTGTCGAAGGCGATGATCTGGGCAAGGGCACCGTCGACGTGATCGTCACCGAGGGTTTCGTCGGCAACATCGCCTTAAAGACTGCCGAAGGCACCGCCCGCCAGGTTGGATTTTACCTGCGCAACGCGCTCACCGCCAATTGGCTGAGCAAGCTGGGTGCCTTGCTGGCGTCCTCGGCACTGCGCGCTTTGAGCCGCAAGATGGACCCGCGAACCGTCAACGGCGGCGTTTTTCTTGGTTTGAATGGCATCGTCATCAAATCCCACGGCGGCACCGATGAGATTGGTTATCGGAGTGCCTTAGGCCTAGCATACGACATGGCCCACAATCGCCTGATCGACAAGATTGGTGAGGGCCTGAAGCAATTTCCGATGAACGTCGTCACTGATCTTTCCATTTCCGAACCGGAGGGGCAACCCGAGTGACCAAGCGTAGTATTGTTCGAGGTACAGGTGGGTTCCTTCCGGCCAATCTGGTCACCAATGCCATGCTTTCTGAGACGGTGGACACATCCGACGAGTGGATCGTCCAACGGACAGGAATCAAGCAGCGTTATCTCGCAGCAGCTGGTGAAGTCACCTCCGATCTGGCCACGGCAGCGGCGCAAGCGGCATTGCTAAGCGCCGGGTTGACCATCGCCGACATCGATATTCTGATCGTTGCGACGACGACGCCTGACCTCACCTACCCGGCGACGGCGACCATTGTTCAGGACAAGCTTGGTATGCGCCACGGCTTTGCCTTCGATATTCAGGCCGTGTGCTCGGGCTTTGTGTTTGCAATTGCAACCGCTGACAGTCACCTCAAGAACGGCCTTGGACGCCGGGCGCTGGTGATCGGCGCCGAGACCAATTCCCGCATTCTGGATTGGACCGACCGGACGACCTGCGTCCTGTTTGGAGACGGCGCGGGGGCGGTCGTTATCGAGCTGGCCGACGAAGGCGAGCGTGGGATTCTTGCGACCAGCCTGCGTTCCGATGGCCATTTCTGGAGCAAGCTCTATGTCGATGGTGGCCCGTCTTCGACCCAGACAGTTGGTCACGTCAAAATGGAAGGCCGCGAGGTATTCAAACACGCCGTCGGTATGATTTCCGACGTGGTGTATACGGCGCTGGAACAGGCTGGTGGCTTGTCGGTGAACGACCTCGACTGGTTCGTGCCGCATCAAGCCAATCGACGCATTATCGACGGCGTTGGGGTGAAGCTTGGTCTTGCCCCCGACAAGGTTATCGTCACGGTTGATAAACACGCCAATACCTCGGCTGCTTCCGTGCCGCTGGCGCTGGACGTGGCCGTGCGGGATGGCCGGATCAAACCGGGCGATTTGGTGATGATTGAGGCGATGGGCGGGGGCTTTACTTGGGGTGCCTCCCTCATTCGCTGGTGAGTGCCGCGAGCCGCATTGACCTGAGGTGTTTCAAGGCGTTAGTCTATGTTCGTGCCGAGGACGTGGTGACGTGTATTGACCCAGAACGGCTCGATTGGCCGATGAGATCACAAGGATTGGTGCTGGGCGTTGGCCCTGACGTGGATTGAAAAGACTGTGCAAGCGCTTGAATCAAGTAGCGCTGCGGGGGATTGGCCTTTCGGCAAATTGGGGGATTGAATGGCGCAGAAAACGGTGACGCGGGCAGATCTTGCTGAAGCGGTTTACGGCAGCGTCGGTCTGTCGAGAACAGAATCGGCCGAGCTGGTCGAGCGCGTGCTTGAGATGATTGGGGAAGCCCTTATTTCGGGGAGCAATGTCAAACTTTCTTCGTTCGGATCGTTCCAGGTGCGGTCAAAAAACGAGCGTATTGGCCGTAACCCGAAGACCGGTGAGGAGGTTCCAATCTTGCCGCGACAGGTTCTTGTGTTCAAACCCAGCAACGTGTTGAAATCCAAGATCAACAAATCTATGGTTCGTGCTGGAAAATAACACTTTCTCCCATGGGGAGCGTAGTGGATAAATCGCCCGACGCCTTCCGCACGATTTCAGAGGCCGCCGAAGAGCTGGACCTGCCGCAGCACGTCCTGCGGTTTTGGGAAACGCGCTTTGCCACCATCAAACCGCTGAAGCGCGGTGGCGGGCGCCGCTACTATCGCCCTGAGGATGTGCTGTTGCTCAAGGGCATAAGGCACCTGCTTTACGATCAGGGTTTTACCATCAAAGGTGTCCAGCGTATCCTGAAAGACCAGGGGAGCCGCTATGTCATCGCTGTCGGCGAAGGCAAATCCGTTGATGAAATTCTCCCTATGCTTGAAGGGGCGGAAGACGACGAGCCCCTGGCCTTGACGATGATGGCGAACGGCCCACAAACCGGGCGGGCGCTGGACCAGGACGACCGCGACAAGCTTTCTGACGTGCTGCGCGAATTGCTTGACTGCAAGCGATTGCTGGAGCGGGCCCGCGAGGTTTGAGGCGCCTGTTGGGGTGCGCCGGGGCAAAAACCGGGTCGGGCTCTCATGCTGAAAATTGTCCAATCACCCAGGGTTTAGTCAAGCAAGGTCCTTCGCACTGCTTGATTCCATCCCTTTAGCTTACTCTTGCGCACGGCCGTGGGCATAAGGGGCTCAAAGCGCGTGTCGCGGGCCCAGCTTTTGGCAAAGGCGTTGGCGTCGGGCCATACGCCCACTTTTGAGCCGGCCAGCCAGGCAGCGCCCAAGGCGGTGGTTTCCAGAATAGTTGGCCGGTCGACCGGGGCATCAAGGATGTCGGCCAGGAACTGCATCGTCCAATCGGACGCCACCATGCCACCGTCAACCCGCAACACGGTATCGCCGCCGCCCTTCCAGTCCTTATGCATGGCATCAAGTAGATCGCGGGTCTGGTAACACACCGCCTCCAGAGCCGCTTTGGCGATCTCGGCGGGCCCTGAATTGCGGGTCAACCCGTAGATGGCGCCACGCGCCCCGGCATCCCACCATGGCGCGCCCAGGCCGACAAAAGCGGGGACCATGTAGACGTTTTGACTCGGGTCTGCACTGCGGGCCAATGGGCCAGTCTCGCTGGCATGTTTGACGAGTTTGAGGCCATCCCGGAGCCATTGCACCGCTGCGCCGGCGATAAAGATCGATCCCTCCAGCGCATACGTTGTCTTGCCATCCAGCCGATAGGCGATGGTGGTCAATAGGCGGTTCTTGGAGCGCACCAGATCAGCGCCGGTGTTCAGCAGCGCAAAGCAGCCGGTGCCATAGGTCGATTTCAGCATTCCCGGCGTGAAGCAGGCCTGGCCGATGACGGCGGCATGTTGATCCCCCGCGACGCCGCGGATGGGAATTGCGGCGCCAAATAGACTGGCGTCACAGACGCCATAGTCGTCGGCACAATCCTTGACCACCGGCAGCAGGGAGGCTGGGATGTCCAGCAGATCCAGCAACTGGTTGTCCCAGTGATTGCCCTCGATATTGTAGATCATGGTTCGGCTAGCATTGGTCGCGTCGGTGGCGTGAACCTTGCCCCCGGTCAGTCGCCAGATCAGGAAGCTATCGACCGTCCCAAAGGCAAGTTTACCCGCCTTGGCACGCTGGCGCGCATCCTTGACATTATCGAGCAACCATTTGATTTTGGTGCCGGAAAAATATGGGTCCAATAGGAGACCGGTCTTCTTGGTGAACAGCTTTTCCTTGCCGGATTTGCGCAGTTTGGCGCATAACGGGGCGGTGCGACGGTCTTGCCAGACAATTGCATTGTAGATGGGTTTGCTGGTTTCCCGGTCCCAGATCAATGTGGTTTCGCGCTGATTGGTGATGCCGATCGCAGCGATTTCAGTGGCAGCAATTCCTGCTTTGTCGATGGCGGTTTTGATCGCCCAGATCACGCTATTCCAGATTTCCTCCGGGTCATGTTCGACCCAGCCGTCTCGTGGAAAGTGTTGCGTGAACTCTTTCTGGCCCGACCCGATGATTTTCTGGTCCGCGTCAAAGACGATGGCGCGACTTGATGTGGTGCCCTGGTCGATTGCCAAAATATAGCCGCTCAAATTATCCCCCTCCAGCGCGATGACGCCGCCTTGTTCGACGAAGGGGCTTCAGCGCGACGATTTGGCCGCACGGCGTTCTAGCCCCAGTTTGGTCTGCCGTCGAAATCTTTGCCCGACAGATCCCCTCCCAGGGCCGTGCCGGCGGTGACGACGATATCGGCACCCTGCATTTCATCCTAACGCAGCAATTGGCTTTCGTGAGCCGGTGTTTGATTTCGCATTAGACCATAAGTCCTTTCGAATCTATCCGGAAAGCGAAATTTCGACACGGAGTTTGTAGCGCTAGCATTCATTGGTCGATTACCGCAGTCTAGGTCGAAACGCGCACCAACGCCGGAATCGCCAATGCTCGCCATCATCAACGTCATTGCACCAGTGTTTGCGCTGATGGTGCTTGGCTATTTGGCGGTTCGGTTCAAGCTGTTTCCGCAGGACGGCATCAAAAGTCTGATCGCATTCGTCAATAATTTTGCCACGCCATGCCTGCTGTTCCGCTCGATTGTGACCGGCGACTTTCGGGCCGCGTTTAATATTTCGATCATTGGGCCCTTTTACGTCGGGGCATTGTGCTGTTTTGCCATCGGCATTCTGGTCGCCTTTAAGGTTTTCAGCAACGCTCCCGGCCAGGCTGTCGCGGCAGGATTTTCGGGTACGTTCACCAATACAGTCCTGGTTGGCCTGCCGATCATCCAACGGGCCTACGGCGTTGAGTCATTGCCCATTGTGTTGTCGATCATCGGCCTGCACGGCGCGGTGTTGATGACAATTGGCATGATGACCATGGAGCTGCTGCAGCGCGATGGCAGACCGCTTTTCCCGGCCGTGGTTCGGGCATTTCGGGCCATCGCCTCCAACCCGCTGATCTGGGGCATCACGGTTGGCATGATCACCTCATTTCTGGGGATCACCCTGATCGAGCCGGTGGATGCAACACTGGCCATGATGGCGCAAGCGGTGGTGCCCGCCGCTTTGTTTGGCATAGGTGGCGCGCTTAACGAATACAGATTGTCCGAGAGCTGGGCCCAATCATTGGTGGCGGCATTCATCAAGCTGATCGTTCACCCGACCATTGCCTATGTGCTGATGATCTGGGTGCTGCATGTGGACATGAGCATTGCCCGGTATGGCATCTTGCTGGCCGCGATGCCGAGCGGCATCAATACCTATGTGTTTGCCACCTACTATAATCGCGGCGTCAGCATTGCTGCCAACACAGTCCTGATTGCCACCATCGGCTCGGCCATCACGGTGTCATTCTGGCTGTTGGTGTTAAGCCAATGACCACCCACGAAAAGGCCAAGCTGTTGCGGTTAGGCTTCCGGGGGTGGCGGTAGCGTGGGGTCGTCTTTGCTCTGCCGGGGCAGGGCATAAAAGAAGTTGTAAAGCGCATAGGCCAGGGCCAGGGCGGTCAAAGTGCCCCAAAACTGATCCTTATTGCTCAGCCATTCCCAGCCGCACCAGATCGCCAGAAATGCAACGACCAGAACGCGGCGCCAAAGCGGCCTAAACCAGTTCAATTCTTCCTGTTTCAAACCCTGTCCTCTTCCACAATGCCGGTTGGCGCGCGAACGCCGCCAACGGCTTACCGCAATACCAAATCGATCCTAGCAGAATTGTGGTGCCCCGGGCACAAATGTCCTCGGGGCACCCTGGCTTAAGCCAGAACCGGCTTGGCACTTTCCTGGCGCATGATGAACAATGAGGCGGCAAGGATGAGCGCAGCGCCTGGCCAGAACCAGACGGATGGCACCTGGCTCAAAGCAATCCATCCGAGCAGGGCGCTCAGCGGCACTTTCAAATCACCGAACGGCTGCAGATAGGTTGCATCGGCCACTTTGTAGGCAAAGCTCAGCAGATACTGCGCCGCCGCCGTCAAGGCGCCGAGCAGCAGGAGCAGCCATAGGCCGTCTCCCGAAGGCAGGGCAAACGGGAAGCCGGTCGTCACCCCTGCCGGGACCCATGAGGGGGCCAGCCATGCCAATGCATTCACAGCCAAAAGGATCAGCAAATGATTGGGTGTGACCAGAACGAGCAGCGATATCGTCAGGGTTTCAGGAGATTCCTGGCGGGAGAGAGATTTGGTCAGAACGTCCGTCGTGGCCCAGAGTGCGGCAGCAACGATTGGCACCAGGGTGGACCACCCAAGCCCTTCAGTGCCAACGCCGGAGACGATGATGGCCCCGACAAACCCCGTAAGCGAGGCTGCGAGCCGCGCCGGGGTGGCTTTTTCACCCAGAAACAGGGTCGAGCCAAGGATTACAAACAATGGACCGGTCGCGAGCAGGGTAATCATCTGCCAGATCGGCACGCCTGAGGCGAAGCCATAGACAAAGACGTGAACGCCAAGGGCAGAAACGAAGGCGCGCACTTCATGGGCGAGTGGATGTCGGGTGCGAAGGTTGCTGACCCCGATTCGCAGGATCAACGGAAGTGCAAGCACGGATGCGATCAAATATTGCCAGAATGCCATGCCGGTCGAACTCATGCCGAATTGCCAAGGCAACACGGATTGCAAAACATTGGTGCCGGCAAAGGCAAGTCCGGACACCACCATCAAGGTGGCGCCCAGAACGGACGGGGACATAAAAACACTGCGAGTGGTAACGGAGGCAATCTGGTTCAACGGTTTATCCTTTCACGTAAGACCCAGCTACCTCAGGGTTACGGGAAGGAAAAAGCCGAACAGGCAGCCGCGCAAAATCCTTGCGACGGCACCTGGGACCCGATTCAACCCGTTCTCTCTCATCCGGACTATGACCGTCGGCTTCGGGATTGAACCGAAATCTGCTGACCCTTCGCTGTGAGGCGAAGGCGCTCGCGGGCTCGGGATTTCTCCCATTACCGCCGGTGGGGAGTTACACCCCGCCCTGAGAACGTCGTGCAAAGAAATTTGCACAATGGTTGCATAGCCCATGGCCGGTTAGGGCGCAAGAAGTCACAAAAGTGTAACCGGTTTGCGCCAGCTCTGGTGGTGCTGGGGCTCAGACATGGCTAGGTGCCGCTCAACGGGACGTTGGCGGTTGATACTGCGACATGGGGCGACATTTGCCTCGGTGCCGTATTCGGCAAAGTTTGGATGAAACAAACCTCGCCCCATGTATCCGGGATTTTGGGCCTGACCGGGAAGCGATGGCGCTGTTTCAGCCATCCGTCCGCCGGCAATCATAACCGGAAGCAGGCGACCCCGCTTCCCCCGTGCCCCATGGCGACCGTTCGTCGCGACCGCGCAGCTCCATGGACTGCATCGTTTTTACCGGAGTTTTGAGCGGCGGGGATAAATTGAGGCGATCACTTGGGCACGCCGGGGCCGGGTTGAGGTGTTCAGCGCCAGGAATTGACTCGGTTTGTCGCGCGCAACACCATTGTCGCCATGCCACGTCCACTGTTGAAACGTGACCCCAGAACACAGGCTTCAAGGGCACACCACTGAACTCCCGGCATTGCTGCCGGGAGTTCAGGGCGGGGGAGGTGGTGTGTGAGGTTAACCGTTCTCGAGCCAAGTGATATCGGCAGGCGAGAGCGTGATGTCGAAGGCCTTGATGCTGTCGTCAAGCTCTTGCAACGTGCGCGGCCCAATCAACGGAATCGACGGGAATGGCTGGGCCAGAACATAGGCCAGGGCCAGGTGAATCGGGTTTTTGCCGAGTTTTTTGGCCAATTCCATGGTCCGATCACGGCGGCCGAAATTGCCTTTGGAATACCAGACGCGGACCATCTCCTCATTGCCCATCTTGTCCCGACCTGCCCGGTCGGTGAAGAAACCACGGGCTTGGCTTGACCAGGCAAAATTGGGCATCTGTCGGGCCTTAAGCCAGGTTTTCCAACCATCGTCCGAGGACGACACGCAGCCATCCCAGATCACGTCCTGCATTTCAGCCAGAGCAAAATTGTTAGACAAAGCCCCGGGTGCCTGTTTGCCGGCGTAGAAGGCGTAGGCAATTGCCTCATCCATGCGCTCCTTGGTCCAATTTGAGCCCCCAAAGGGTCCACGGATCCGCCCGGCCTTGACCTCTGCATCCATGGCGTCGACAAATTCCCCGACCGGAACGTCCGGGTTGTCGCGATGCATGAAGTAGACATCGACATAATCGGTCTGCAACCGGTCCAGCGACTGGGTCAATTGCTTGCCAATCTGATCCGGGTAGCAGAGCGGGGAGTGGGCACCCTTGCCGATGACGACGGATTGTTGGCGCGTTCCGCGATTTTGGTGCCATTGGCCAAACAGCTTTTCGGTATAACCGGAGCCGTAGACATAGGCCGTGTCGAACAAATTGCCGCCCGCCTCAAAAAACGCATCAAGCAGAATGGCGCCGCTGGAAAAGGTGCGGAAGTCCTCAAAGCCGAGGGCCGCAACTGAAGTGGTTTTGCTCAGCCCGGGGATCGTGCGTTTTGGGATGGTGGTGCCGTTGGGGCCAAGCCTGCGACCAGAAAGGGTGTTGACCCTCTTGGTTGCGTTTTCAACGACGAATTCAATGCCCGCTGCTGCCCGCCACTGGTCCAGAACCCGGGCATTGCCAAGACTGTCAGCCCAGCTCATGCCGGGGGCGGCAAATTCCTGATGGCCGGATTGGATTGCTGCGGCGGCGGCGTCGGCCTCGAACGAATAGACGTGGCCGGTCTCGCCAACGCTGATGCTGTTGCTGGTCCCGTCGTTGAGAATGATGTCGATCTGGCCCAGGCCCTGATCGCGATCGCCCCCGGCGAACCAGAAGTCCGGCACCTCGATGCGCCCGAGTGAGCCATGGATGCGCAACACATTGTCCAAATTGACATATACGGCGCAGGACAATTGAGCCACGATGCCGTTTTCGAACGTCAGAATGGCCGCGGCCCAATCGTCGGTGCCTTCGGCGTTGAGTTTGGCGGTGCCGGAGACCTTGATCGGATCCAGAAACGGCTTGCCGCTCGCGGCCCCAGCAATGAAACGGGCCATCGACACCGGATAGCATCCGACATCCATGATGCCGCCACCGGCCAACTCATTGGCAAACAACCGATGCTCGGGCATGAAGCCCGGCATCTGGAAACCAAAACTCGACTGGATCATGCGCACATCGCCGATAATGCCGCCGACGATGAGTTCAGCCAACTTCTTGGCCTGGGGGTGCAGGCGATACATGAAGGCTTCACCCGCGAAAGTGCCGGCCTTTCGATGCGCATGAAACACCGCATCCACTTCAAAGGCCGACAGGGCCAGCGGCTTTTCAACCAGGACGTGTTTACCCGCTTCTGCCGCTTTTATCGCCCATTCGGCGTGGAACGGGTGGGGCAGTGCGATGTAGATTGCGTCAACCTCAGGGTCGCGCAACAGGGCATCGTAACCCGACAGAATACGCGCGCCGGGAAACGCGGCGGCAAGGCCGGGTTTGCTGGCATCGCGTGTTGCAATCGCCACTACTTTCCCGGTCCGCGAATTGGCGAGGCCGGCCTGAAATACCTTGGCGATCCCGCCCGGGCCTAAAATGCCCCAGCGGACTTGAGATGCAGACATCAATATATTCCTTCTCGTGGCGTTCGCGCGTCAGCGCATCCGGGCACCATTGCTGCCGAAAAGATAAGACTGGGCGGCCCGGATGGAGACGGTCAGGGCGTCCAGATTGGTTTGGTGACGCGACTCTTCGCGCTCCACGATCAACTGCTCGCCACCCTTGGTGTTGGCATAGAGGTAGCTGGTTGAGCCCAAATGCTCGGCGACATCGACTTTGATGGTCAAATCGCCGTCTCCGGCCCCGGCCGCACCGAAATGTTCCGGGCGGACGCCAAGGGTAATTTGAGCCCCATTTTCTGGTTTTTGGCCCGAAAATGGCAGTTTCAAGCTGGCGTTGTTTTGATTGACCAAAGTAAGCGTGATCGAGCCGCTATCGGAGCCGACCACTTCAGCGGCCATAAAGTTCATTTTAGGCGACCCGACAAACCCTGCAACGAACTGATTTGCCGGGTTGTCATAAAGGTCCAGCGGCCGTCCAATCTGTTCGATGATCCCCGCCCGCAGCACCACGATCTTGTCGGCCAAGGTCATCGCCTCGGTCTGGTCATGGGTGACGTAGATCATCGTCGTGCCCAATTCCTTGTGCAGGCGCGCGATTTCGACACGCATTTGCACGCGCAATTCGGCATCCAGGTTCGACAGTGGTTCATCGAACAGGAACACCTGTGGTTCGCGCACAATGGCACGGCCGATGGCAACGCGCTGGCGCTGCCCACCCGATAACTGCTTGGGCCGACGTTTGCGCAACTCGTCAATTTGCAGAATGGTTGACGCACGATCGACGCGGCGTTTGGTATCGTCGCTGTCATTGCCATTCATGCGCAGGCCAAACGACAGATTTTGTTCGACCGTCATATGCGGGTACAGCGCGTAGGACTGAAACACCATGGCGATACCGCGATCCGCGGGTTCCACATCGTTGACAATTTTGCCACCGATGGCGATTTCGCCGCCCGATATATCTTCGAGCCCGGCGATCATCCGCAACAGCGTGGACTTGCCGCACCCCGAGGGGCCGACAAACACCACGAACTCGCCATCTGCAACGTCAAGGCTTGCGCCATGAATGATCTCGACAGTGCCAAATCTCTTGACGACGTTGGTAAGACTAACTCCGGCCATGCGCCGATCCTCCGATTACTTGACGGCGCCGGCAGCGATGCCGGCAATGAAGTGGCGTTGCAGCAAGACAAACACGACCAGCATGGGCGCGGTCAGCATGATTGCGCCCGCCATAATCCCGCCCCAACTGACCTTGGTCAGCCCAATCAACGTGCCCAAGGCTACGGGCGCGGTCATCGCGTCCGGCTTCGAGCTGATCAGCAGCGGCCACAGATAATTGTTCCAAGAGGCCAAGAACAAGATGATCGACAACGCCGCCAAGGTGGGGCGGGCGAGCGGGAGGGCAACCGACAGGAATATCCGCCACTCCTTGACCCCTTCAACGCGGGCAGCATCAAACAGCTCGCCCGGTAACATCGAAAAGGCCTGACGCATGAACAGCACGCCAAGCGAATTGAACAGCGGTGGCACGATCAGCGCCACCCAGGTGTTGCCGAGCTTGAAATCGCGCGCCACCATAATGAATTGGGGAATAACGACCACCGCAAAGGGCAGGGTGATCGTCCCCAAAATGATGGCGACCACGGCACGCTTGCCCAGGAACTCATAACGTACCAAAGCCCAGCCAGCCATTGAGGTCAGCATCACCGAGAGCAGCGTATAGGTGACGGCAACCCCAACCGACAGCGCCATAGCGTGCACGAAATCGGTATCGGCCTGCAAATTGTTGAAGTTCGTGACGAAGTTGGTTGATGGCAGCAGCTCGATATTGGGACTGAAAATGCCGTTGTCGGGCATGGTCGAAAAGATGAACATCATCCACAGCGGAAACAACCAGATGATCGCCAGCGGCGTCATCACCAGATGTAGACCGATCGAGCGCGCCAGACTGGCCGAGGATTTGCTTTTCATTTTGGTTCACGCCCCAGCCAGAGATTGAGCAGCGAGATCACCACAGCCAGCGCCGCCATGGTGTAGGCAACAGCGGATGCGTAACCGAAGTTCAGCGAGGTAAAGCCCTGACGATACAAGAAGATCCCAAGTGTTTCTGTACCACCGCCAGGTCCACCACGATTGGTGATCAGGAATGGTTCGGTAAACAATTGCATGGTGCCGATAATCGACAGGACAATGCAGAACAACAGGATCGGCTTGAGGAGCGGCAAGGTTATGTAGAAAAATTGCTTGATCCTTGAGATCCGATCCAGCGTTGCAGCCTCATAGACGTCCTCGGGGATCGATTGCAGGCCGGCCAGAATGATGATGGCGTTGTAACCGGCCCAGCGCCAAGTCACTGCGATCACCAATAGCGCCATGGCCGGGGTGACATTGGAGAACCAGTCGATGGCCGGAAGGTGCAGCGAAATCAAGAATTTGTTGATGATGCCGTAGTCCAGATTGAACATCAGCCGGAAGACGGCGGAATAGGCCACTTCGCCCACCACCACTGGGGCGAAAAAAGCAAAACGGAACAGGCCACGGGCCTTGAGCATCGGGGAGTTCAGCAGCACGGCCATGACTGTGGCCAGTATGATCATCACCGGAACCTGGATCACCAACAGGATTAGCGTGTTTTTGAGCGCGTTGAAAAACGCCGGATCACCAATCAGGCGACCCCAGTTCACCATCGGCTGGAACTTCCAGGGGACAGTTCGCGTGGCCTGGAACGAGATCAGGAATGAATTGATGATTGGCCAAAGCCAGAACGCGATGAACACCAACAGATAGGGTGCCAGAAATCCATAAGCCACACGATTGCGCAGTTTCATCAACAAACCCTCCCAGGACAGTCAAGCAGAGGATATAGGCGGGCGCCTCCACGCGCCCGCCTAGATTTTTTAGCGATTATTGAGCGACTGGCAGTCCGGTCGCCGAAGCGATCTGGGTTGCAGCATCGTCCAACGCAGCCTTGGCGTCAGCGTATTCACCAGCAAAATACTTGGTCTGCACGGCCCGTACGATGGCTTCAGCATCGCCCTGGAATGGCGTGCCGCGACCCGGTACAACCCGTGGCATTGTCGCCAGGATATCCTGCCACACGGCCTGACCACCCCAGTAAGGCTGTGCTTCAGCAACGTATGGATCGTCGAGCGCCGCCAGTAGCGATGGCACCAAGCCGAACTTTTTCAGCATGGTCACCTGACCTTCGACAGTGCCGAGGGTGTAGTTGACATAAGCGTAAGCGGCTTCTTTGTTCTTCGACACCGAGGTGATGGACAGAGCCGAACCACCAAGATTGGCAGCACGGGGGCCATCGGCCGTCAGGCTTGGCATCAGCATGACGCCCCATTTGCCAGCGCCGGCAGGATCATTGCTGCGCAAGGACCCTTCATACCAACCGCCAAACATCTGCGAGGCAGCGGTGCCATCGGCACTGGAGGTGAGCTTGCCACCCCAATCAGCAGCCGTCAGGGTGCCAGCATCCTTCATGTCCTTGATCTTGGCCAAGGCGCCAACGCAACCAGTCTGGTTCACCGTGACGGACATACCGTCGGCGGAGAAATAGGCACAGCCCTGCTCGTTGGCGATCATCCGGAGGAATTCGGTATCGCCGTTGAAGTCTGCCTGACCCATGACTACGCCTGGGTTGGCTTCAGCCACTTTCTTGCCAGCCGCGATATAGTCGTCCCAGGTGACGATTGATGCAGGATCAACGCCAGCCTTGGCAAACAAATCACGGTTGTAGAACATCGCCACCGGGCCTGAATCCCAAGGCATGGCGTAGGCAATGTCACCCACTTCGAGTTCGGTCCGCTTGAAGTCGGGGAATTTAGCCTGGTCTTCAGCGGTGTAGCCGAGCGTGTGCAAGTCCGCGAAGCAATCGGGGAACTGGCTCCAATAAATTTCAGCTTCGCCGTTTTCGATGGAGACGACGTCAGGCAGGCCTTCACCACCGGCAGCGCAACCAGCGATCGACTTATCGAACACTTGCTGATTGCCGAGGTCTTCCACGGTCACTTTGACGTCTGGAAACTGCTTGTTGAAGCCTTCAATAGTCGACTTTAGCGACTCGGCGGCAACGTTCCAGCTCCATACGGTAATTTCACCCGACACGGCAAACGCCGAGCCTGTCGCCATGGCGGTGGCAAGTGCCAGCGTCGCACAGGCAAGTTTGATACGCATTGTAGTCCTCCCTTTTCATTTGCTCTTAGCTTGAGCCCTTTCTACAATACCCCCATGGTTGCGTGCGTCCCTCCAAATGGGAATACGAAGTTGCTGGAAAGTAAGAACCAAAAAAAACGCTTCTGGGAACCAGGAAAGAGCACTGTCGAGCTGGTGCCGAACACCCTGGTGGTCAGCCATGAACAGCCGGGAATCATGCTGACCCCGCACTGGCATGCGCAGGTGGAGATCAATTTTGTTTTTCGCGGCACCGTCGATTATCGTATGCACGGGCACACGGTTCGGCTGAAAGCCGACGATCTTACCATTTTTTGGGGTGGGTTGCCGCACCAGGTGGTCGACACGTCCGACGACGCATTCTACATCGCGATCCACTTGCCGCTGATCCACTTTTTCAGACTGCGCCTGCCCGCAGAGATGTCGGGAAAATTGATCCATGGGGCAACATTGGTGACGTCGTCTCCAGACGGATCGGATCGCGATAATTTTGACCGTTGGTCAGAGTATTTGCGGCTTGGCGGCCACGCCAAAGCCAGCCACGCCATTGACGAATTGCTGTTGCGAATGGAACGCGTCCAGTTCGAACCGTTCTACCTGGTCGAATCGGGCGGCATGGCGACTGAGCCGGTCGACACCGTCGATCAACAGGCTTTCACCAATATTTCCAGCATCTGCGACTATATCGCGACGAACTTTCGCTACGACATCGACAGCGTCGATATCGCATCCTCGGTCGACATCCACCCAAAATATGCGATGAGCGTGTTCAAAAAATCGACGGGCATGACACTGAACGAGTATGTGAACCTGCTCAGATTGAGCTATGCGCAGGCGCTGTTGATGCAGGATGACGCCAATGTTCTGCACATTGCCATGGAGAGCGGCTTTGGTTCGCTGAGTGCGTTCAACAAATCATTCCGCAAAATCGCAGGCATGTCGCCAAGTGATTTCCGCAGGGATTTGCGCGGTCGCCCCAGCGCCGCGACGACGCGGAATTCGCAGCGCCTCACGGACTTTCACTGACCGAAACGGCTTGACCAGTGGAGGGTAGATGGTCAGGCGCCGCAGCATAGCGATCGGTTTTGGCGTGGTGCTGATTGTGCTACTGACGGCGTTGCGCGCCTCGGATCCTTATCCGCTGCGCGTGGCGCGCGAGACGGCGTTTGACTTTTTCCAGCAGATGAAGCCACGCGCCGACCCTGGGCTCCCCATTCGCATCATCGACATTGATGAGAAGTCCTTGGCGAGCATCGGGCAATGGCCCTGGTCGCGCAACGTCATGGCGCGGCTAACGCAACGCCTGACGGAGCTTGGCGCAGCGGCCGTTTCATTCGACGTGCTCTTCGCAGAACCGGACCGGACCTCCCCATCAGCGATAGCGTTGGGGAACGCAGACTATGACGCCGAGTTCGCTTCCGCACTCGCACTTGGTCCAACCATCGTTGGGCTGAGTGAAAACCGGTCCTCCCCCAAATTGCCACTGGCCCCCAAAGCCGGATTTGCCATTAGTGGGGCCAATCCGCAGAGCAATCTGCCGCGCCTGACCGGGGCGGCCGTGCCATTGCCGGCGTTCGAAGGCGCCGCATCCGGTCTGGGCGTTGTCAGCCTGGAACGCGGAACGGGGGGCGGCGTGGTGAGGCGCCTGCCATTGTTGTGGTCGACCGGCACGCAGCTGTTTCCGGCTTTGGCGGTGGAGACATTGCGCATTGGTTTGGGGGTCACGACGCTGGTGGTCTTGGGCGACACTGAAGGCCTCGGCACGGTCGCCGGACTGCGGATCGGGGATTTAGAGGTGCCGACCGGACCAGAGGGCGATCTGTGGCTGTATTATCGCCAACTCGCTCCATCAATGACAATTCCGGCCGCCGACCTTCTGGGTGACGGTTACGTGAAGCTGGCGCCACAGATCGCTGGCCACATCGTGTTGATCGGGGCCTCGGCAACCGGGCTCAATGACGTTCGCATTGGAGCGCTTGGGCAGTCCGTTCCGGGGGTTTCCATCCATGTGCAGGCGATCGAACAGATGCTTGCCGGCCAATTCCTGCTTCGCGCCGAATGGGTGGGTGGGCTGGAAATCCTGTTGTTTGCCCTGCTGGCTCTGGCGATTGTGGTGGGGATCCTGCTCAGCGGACCACTTGTGGGACTTATGTTGTGGCTGGGGTTCGCGGCAGTGGCGACCGGCGCTTCCTGGATCGCCTTTGCCAATTTTGGGCTGTTGCTTGATCCCAGCTTTGCCCTGTTTGGGTATTTGCTGGTTTACACATCGATGGTTTTCTTCCAGTTTTCTGTGACCAATGCCGATAAACGCCGCATCCGCAATGCCTTTGCACACTATGTCGCCCCAGCTCTGCTGAGCCAGATCGAGCGTCGATCCGGCCGCTTGAAGCTTGGCGGAGAGGTGCGCGAGTTGACGGTGATGTTTTGCGACGTGCGCAACTTCGCCACCATCAGCGAGCGGCTCGATCCGCCGCGATTGCTGCGGTTGTTGAACGCCGTCTTTGGCGTGCTTGGTGGACAAATCACCGCCCAGTTCGGCACCATCGACAAGTTCATGGGTGATGCCATCATGGCATTTTGGAACGCGCCGGTGGACGTGGATCACCATCCATTGCGCGCCTGTCAGGCAGCGCTTGGGATGCGCACCGCCCTAAAAAAACTCAACGATAGCCATTCGGACGCGCTTGGCGGGGAACCCGTCGCTATCGGAATCGGCGTTGCCACCGGCCCGGCGCTGGTGGGCAATATCGGCCTCGAAACCCGGTTTGACTATTCCTGCATCGGGGAGACAGTCAACATTGCCAGCCGCATTGAAGACACCTGCAAGATCGTCGCTTACGACATTGTTGTGACCATGCAAACGCGCGACGCCGTGCCGCTTCTGGCGACATTGGCGGCGGGATCAGTCGCTTTAAAGGGGATCACTGCGCCGGAACCGATCTTTATTCTAGTTGGTGATGAAGTGATGGGGCAATCGCCCGTCTTTATGGCCCTGCGTGAACACCACGGGGCGCTGCTCGCCGCATTGGCGGACGGCCGGTCCTCTGACGCGCTGGCCCAAACCTGTGCGGACCTGGCCGCTGGTATCGAGCCGGGTCTTCGTGCGTTTTACGCCGCTATTGCGGGTCGGGCGGCACACTTCTGGGGCAGGACGGATCGCAATGGGTCGCAATGATCCCAGAGCTAACGAGGACCAAAAATGAAGCTGTTGTCGATGATATTTGCCCTGCTTGTCGGCCCGCTCACCGGTGTTCTGGCGCAGGATTTTCCAGTGCTTCCAGCTGTCAACGCTGTGGTCAAGCCGCTCGTTGGCCAAGATGCCCCCGGTGTTGCGGTGTTGGTCATGCGCGACGGGCAGGTGCTGCACATGCGTGGCTATGGCTATTCCGACCTGACCACCAAAGCCAAGATCGATATCCACACCATATTTGACCTGGCCTCGGTGTCCAAACAGATGACCGGGCAAGCGGCGATGCTGCTGATCCAGGATGGGTTGCTGGCGGTCGACACCCCGATTGAGGACGTGCTTCCCGCCTTTGCTGCGCTTCCGGGCGACCAGCGCCAGTTGGTCGTTGGCGATCTGATTTACCATATCGCCGGTCTGACCGATTATTTAGACGGCGACGAAAGCTTGGATTATGGGGCCAAGACCAGCAATGACGAGGTGATCGACTGGCTGGTGACCCAAGAGCTGGTGCGGCCGCCCGGGACCGTTTTTGAGTACTGCAACACCTGTTATCTGGCTCTGGCGAGCGTGGTCGCGGCGGCTGACGGCGCCACTAGTCTTCGCGATGTGCTGCAGGCACGGATTTGGGACAAGTTGGGAATGCTGGAAACCGGATTGGTCACACCCGCCGAGGGCGTTGCGGCAGCGGCAATGGCCAAGGGCTATGCTGGCACACATGGTCATTTCGAGCCGAGCTTTGAGCCAACAGCAACCGAAGGGGATGGCAATGTGCTGACCAGCCTTTATGATTTGGCCATGTATGAGACGGCGCTCGCGACCCATGAATTGCTGGATGAGGATGCCACAGCAGCACTGTTTACGACCGGCGTGTTTGACAATGGCGAGCCCGTCGTCGACGAGGGTGGGGAGGCTGGGTACGGTTTCGGATGGGGGATCGAACAGCTGGCCGGGTCCCATTATGCCAGCCATACCGGTAGCTGGATGGGCACATCGACAGCCTATCAGCGCAACCTCGATACCGGCGTGACGGTCATCGTGCTGGCTAATGGCGAAGACTTGAACGCAGGCCAACTGGCCAGCGATATCGAGGACGCTATTGACGAGTGAGCCAGACGTGCCCCGCTGACCACAAAGGAGCGCTCAACCCGACGCTGAGCCCAACAGCGGTCGACCGGGTTGTTACAATCCGTCATAGCGGCCCGGCCGCCAAACAATGCCGGAGACGATGGATTCCACAATTGGGCTGATAAATCTGCTTGGTGCCGGAGCGCTGCTGTTGTGGGGCCTGCGATTGATCAAGACCGGCGTGCTGCGGGCCGTTTGGCGCGTCGTTGCGCCAGTGGATCGCCAAGGGCACCGGCAATCGGGTCCCGCCGCGTCATTTGCCGGTCGTCGCATGATCAAGCCAAAACTGGCCCAAGCGGTAATGTGGGGTGCCAATGACGACACCTCAATTGCTGCGGTGATTTGGACTGTTTCGGGATCGTTGCTCATCGCCATGAATTTGGGGCTTGCCTCAAAACCCCTGCTTCTCTATGTCTCCCGTCAGTCGGGGCGTAGCGCAGCTTGGTAGCGCATTTGTCTGGGGGACAAAGGGTCGCAGGTTCAAATCCTGTCGCTCCGACCAATTCACCTTCCCATTTCAGCACGTCGAACAGCCCGCTCATCTGGGTATTTGAAGGTCCGGCTCATGGTGAAAGATTCCAACGCGTTGGACGCAGAGGCGGTTGGCGCGGAGCTTGGAGCCTGGTCTGGGCTCGCGGGCGCTGCGGTTGCGCTGCTGTGCCACTCTGAAAACCACACTTTTCGCATCGATGCGCCGGATGGGCGCGTGTTTACCTTGCGCGTGCACCGGCCCGATTATCAGTCGGCGGCCAGTATCAGCAGTGAACTGGCCTGGTTGGCGGCTTTGGCGCGCGAGACAGAACTGCCCTTGGCGCGTCCCGTCGCCGGTGTTGACGGGAATTTCCTGCAGCGTATCAAAATCGAGGGACAGGCGCCGCGCGCCGCGGTCTTGTTCGAATTTGCGCCGGGCAATGAGCCGACGCTGGACGATGATCTGGTGCCGATTTTTGTTCGGCTCGGCCATTTTGCGGCAATTTTGCACAACCACGCCATTGGCTGGACACCGCCAGCCGGATTTGAGCGGCAAGTCTGGAGTGCCGGTCACATTCTGGATGCCGATGGGCTCTGGGGTGACTGGCGCATCGCCCCGGGGGTGACGACCGACATCGCCGGCGTACTGGAACAGCTGGATCAGGCGCTGCGCCAGGACCTCGCGGCCTATGGCAATGGACCCCAACAATTTGGATTGATTCATGCCGACATGCGGCTCGGCAATCTGTTGGTTGATGGCGACGACATGACCCTGATTGATTTTGACGATTGTGGGTTCTGCTGGTTCGCCTATGATTTTGCCGCGGCCATCTCCTTTCATGAAACCGATGCGTCGATTCCGGCGTTGAAATCGGCCTGGTTGGCTGGCTATTCGCCCGCTCGCCACCTCAGCGAAAACGATATTCGGGCGATGGACACCATGGTTTTGTTGCGCCGCATGGTTCTGTTGGCCTGGATCGGCAGCCACGCTGAAACCATTCTGGCGCAGACCCACCGGCCTGGTTTTGCCGAAGGGACAGCTCGACTGGCACGGGCCTATCTAGACCAGCGCCGCGCCACGCACGCCTGAGTCGCGTGGGCCATTGCGGATGGCCGATGAGACACCCCAGATGAGCCCGGCAATCAGGTAATAGTGACGCCAGTGGTCGATGTCGATGATGGCCGCTTCTGCGGCCAACATTGAAAACGTGGCCACGAGCGGAATCATCAGTGGCCGGAACGGCGACGGGCGGAATACGGTCGATAGGCCGCGCCAAAGTGTTGAAATGGCGAACAGATAATACATCGCGCCACCACCCCAGCCATAGACATGCAGAACACTGACATAGGTGTTATGCGGCTCCTCAATGACGCGCATATTGTGAAACTCAGCAGGCCCGATCCCCCAAGGGTGGGCGAGCGCGATATCAAAGGCATAGGCCTGGCGGCCAAACCGGCCGGTAGAGCCGCTGTCATAGTCCTGCGATTCGGTGCGTGTCTCGAACAGTTTTGCCACCGATGGAATGCTAAGCAAACCGCCCAGGGCCAGCACCAGGCCGGCGGCACCGACCAGCGACAGGATCAGGATGCGAACCTTGTCGTGGGCCCAGGCTTCGAGCCAAAAGCAGAGCACCAGCACCACGACCGAGGTCACGGCCAAATGTCCCCAGGCGGCGCGGGAGAAGCTGACGAACACCCCAATAAATAAAATCAGATAGACCACTGCAGCCCATAGCGACGCACGCCCACGAAGCAGCAGCACGCGCTGCAGCGCATAGGCGGCAGGCAGCACCAGAAACGGCCCGAAGACGTTTGGATCCTGAAAAGTGGCCTTGGCACGACCGTACAGAACGAAAACATCAGCGCCCGGGATCAAGCCGAGATAGGCCAGCGTGCCGATCAGCGCGCAGATCACCGCGATAATGGTATAGGCGTTCACAATCAGCCGGACGCGCTTGATCGTCGACTCGGCGACATAGTTGGCGACAAAATAGCTGGTCATGAACATGAACACGGTGACGATGGCGAATTGGAGCGCGGTGCTGATCGGCGTGAACTTGACCTGAAACACCGCGATCAATGCGAAGGGAATGAACGCCACCAGCATGGCCAGGATGCCCAGTGTCGAGCGAAACAGCCCAAGCCCGGCAAACAACGCCAGCGGCAGCACGATGACAAACATCAGCTCGTAGGGCGACGGTTCCACGAGGACCAGGCCGCCGGAAAAGATCCAGACAGCGACGAGCTTGTCGAGCAGGCCCTTGGCCCGTCCGTGCGTGACGGCACGGCCCAGCGCGCGTTGGGCCGTGGCAAAACCGGGACCATCAACGGCGCTGGTGATGCTCAATAGGCGTTCTCGTTTTTTGAGACCAGCGAGATTGGGGTCAACACCAGGATGTAAAGGTCGAGCAGCAGCGACCAATGCTCAATGTAATACAGGTCGTGATTGACCCGCTGCATGATCTTGTCGACCGTATCGGTTTCGCCCCGCCAGCCGTTGACCTGCGCCCACCCGGTAATCCCAGGCTTGACCCGATGTCGGGCAAAATAGCCTTCGACCGCCTCATAATAGAGCTTGTTGTCGGCCTTGGCCTGCAGGGCATGGGGCCGGGGCCCGACAACGGACAATTGGCCCTTTAGCACGTTGAGCAGCTGGGGCAGTTCATCGATCGAGGTCTTGCGAATGAACTTGCCGACCTTGGTCACGCGTGGATCGTCTTTGGTCACCAGCTTGGCGGCGCCAGCATCGGCCATATCGGTCCGCATGGAGCGGAATTTGTAGATCTTGATCAACTCATTGTTGAACCCATGCCGGTTCTGCATAAAGAACACCGGACCACGGCTTTCCAACTTGATCGCGATGGCCGTTATCAACATGACCGGGGACAGCAGCACGAGCGCGGTGAGGGCGACGATCTTGTCGAACACCCATTTGAAAATCAGGTTCCAGTCCGTGATTGGCCGATCGGCCATATCGAACACGGCCAGGTCGCCGACATAGGAATAGGCGCGATCGGTGAATTTGAGCTTGCTCATATGGGCCGAAAGCCGAATGTCGACCGGCAATACCCAAAGCTGGGTCAGCATCTCCAGAACCCGTTTTTCGGCCGAAAGCGGCATCGAAACGATCACCAGATCCACCGTGGTGCGGCGGGCGAATTCTACCAGGTCAGCGACCGTACCCAGCTTGGGACAACCGGCGACCATTTCTGGAGAGCGGTTGTCGACCCGGTCGTCGAACAACCCAAACAGACGAATGTCATTGTCACCACCCTGACGAACCTGCTCGATCAGCGCCTCGGCATCCTTGCCGCCACCCACAATCACCGTGCGACGCTTCAAACGACCCTGGCGGGTCCACACCATGACCAAAGCCCGGAGCGCCAAGCGATATGAGACGAGCAGAACAGAGCCGCTGATGAACCAGCTGATCAGCCAGAATCGCGAAATCAAATCGGAGGCCTTGAAGATGAACCCGCCAACGGCCAGAAGAAGCGCAACAACCGCCCAGCCCATCAGCACGCGGCTGATCTGGGTAAACAGCGTCCGGTAGGCGGCAATGCGGTGGGTGCGGGCTGCGTTGAACAAAACGTTGGCCAGCAACGTCGCCGCCAGAATAATCGGGATATAGACGATGCCCAGTTCGACCTGCACGTAGAGCCTGTAGATCGTATAGCCCAGCAGCGTCAGTAGGACTGCTTCGACGATCTGGGCGACGCCAACGACCACCGCTCCGGATAGCGTTGCTTCAACCGGCGCCGCTATAACGGCTTCGGCGCCCCGGGGACAACACGCGTTCGGCGCCGGCCGCCGCGCGGTCAGTCGCGCTCTTGAGGACGGCTTGCTTGGGATCCACTCGGTACATTTAAGGCCACCACATAAAATTGCTGGGTACACTATGAATCCAATGAGTGAAAACTCGATGAAATTTAGGGCACTAGCGGTGGTTAGTGACCTCAAAATACAGCTGCTCAATGCTGCCCACCATGCTGGCAAGCGAAAAGCGTTCACTGATATGGCCAAGGCGGCGCTGCATCTCGAGGTCAGCCGCCTCTGGGTGGTCCAAAAACGCCTGCATGGCGTTGTGTAGCGCGGCAACATCGTTGGCCGGAACCAGGCTCGCGGCGGTCGGGCCGAAGATTTCGCCAATACCGCCGACCTGAGTGGAAATCACTGGCAATTGGGCAGCGGCGGCCTCCATCACCACATAGGGCAGGGACTCTGCCAACGAGGGAACGACGCAGCACCGGCCGCGGGCGAACATCGCGCGCGCCGGTTGTGCGCCGACCAGGGTGACAAGGCCAGACAAGTTCAGCCGCTGGATCGCCGCTTCAACCGCGTCGCGCTCGGCCCCGTCCCCGGCCATCACCAGAGTAGCAGGCGTTCCGTCGGCGTGCCGCAACCCCACCATTGCCTCGACCAAAACCAGAATGCCCTTGAGCGTGCGCAGCTCGCCGACGAACACAAAGTCGGCGGCGTCCGTCGCTTGCGGCACGGGAATGAACTCGTCAGGGCCGAGGCCATTGTGGATGACCGGACACGGGCAGGTTGGCTCGCCAATCACGGCAGCATAGGTCTTGCGGGCATAGGCGCTCTCAAAAATAATGGCGCCGGTCTGCCCCATCAGCGCACGCTCGAGAAAGTGAAATATCCGCCCGGTCGGCGACGTTGCCGAAAAATGCAGGACGCCCCCGTGTGGTGTATAAAGCGCGACAGCCTTGGCGCCAGTCAGGCGGGCTAGCCGCGTATAAAAGCCTCCCTTGGCGCCATGACCGTGCAGGATGTCGATATCGAATTTTTGCGCCAGGGCGCGGATTGCGAACGGGGCAGTAATGTCGCCAAAACCAAGGACGCGCGGCATGGCCAGCCGATGAATGCCCAGCGTTGCAAACGGCGCCAAAGCCGCAAGCTTGGCTTCGGTTTGGCTGTCATTGGCGAGGCTGTCGACCACCAGACCCAGCTCATGGCCTTGCGCAGAGAGTGCCCGGGTCAAATCGGCCACATGGCGAAACAGCCCGCCAACGGGGGCGCGCATGACCTGCAGAATGCGCAGCTTTTTTTGGGCCGATGCGGGCATTTTTAGAACCAGCGCTCGCCCACAACAATGGTGTCCCCGGGGTAGATCGGGTAGTCGAGGTTGACATTGCCCTTGACCATTGCGTTGCCCTGCCGCCGGTAGACCAGGGCGCGATTGCGATCAGCGGTCACGGTGAAGCCACCGGCGGCGCTGATAGCGGCGCGAACGGTCATGCCGTAAACATAGGGGAACTGACCAGCGCGGGTGATTTCACCCTGGATAAAGAAGGGCCGATATTCGGCAACTTCGACGGCAACGTCGGGGTTGCGCATATAGCCATTGGCAAGCGCTGCGGCGATGCGCGCGGCGGCGACCTGGGTGGTCTGGTTGCGGACTTGCACGGGCCCAACCAATGGAAACGCAATCGAGCCACTGTCATCGATCCGATAACTGCCGGTCAATGCTGCGTCGCCATACACTGTCACGCGAACGGCATCGCCGGTATCGAGCTGATAGGGGCCTTTGACATCAACCATATATGTCGTGGGGCGCATACCGGCGCAGGCCGATAACGGCAGCACCAACATAAACAATGCAATGGGCAGCCAGCGCATGAGGATTCCGACCTTTTCGTTGACCCCAGTTTCGGTCAGCTATGGTTAAGATTTCACTTAAACGGCTGAATAATGGAGGCAATCTGCAACAGTTTTAACGGAATACTTACCACGCCGGACCGATAACAACGGGAAGGTCGACGAGGTACACGATGACGTTTGAGTCCCAGGAAGCGCGCGATGCCCGAATTGATACGAGCGCGGTCATCGTCGCCGTAGCGAGGCGCTTGCCTCGTATCATACTGGTTCTGCTCGTTGTTTTGGCCGCAGTCTTTGTGGTTTTGAGCTTCACGACCAAGCAATATGAATCCTCGGCCAGCATTTTGGTGGAGCCGCGCAGCAACGTCTATATTCGCGCGGCCAATGAGTCGGCTCCCCAGGGGACAGGCGGGGAGGCAGGTGTCGTTTCAAGTCAGATAGAATTGATCAAGTCCCGCGACACGCTGCTCAAAGTTGTTGAATCCGAAAAACTCGCCGAGAATGCGGAGTTTATTGGTTCATCCGGTGGATTTTCTCCAATTGGCATGATCATGGGCCTGTTGGGACGCAAGCCAAGCGCTGTCAGTCCGCAAGAGCTGGCGCTCGGATCGCTGTTTGATCGACTGACTGTCATCCAGGAGCGCGACTCGCGGATCATCTCGGTGCTGGTCCGGTCTGCGGACCCGGAGCTCGCCGCCCGCCTCGCCAATGCCGTCGCAGAAGCCCATGTGGCGCGTCGCGCCGAATTGTCGTTGTCTGACACGGCCGACGCATCAGGATGGCTGAAGGCCGAGATCGACAAACTGCGCACCAGCGTGACTGTCGCCGAAAATTCCGTCGCCAATTTCCGCGTTGCCAATAACCTCTATTCCAGCACCAACAATGTCACCTTGCTCGACCAGCAATTGTCCTCACTGGCAACGCAAATGAGCGCAGCACAGGAACGCAAGAATACGGCGCTGGCGCGGGCCACGTTGATTCGCGGTCTCATTGATCGGGGGCAGCCAATCGAGGGCGTTCCCGATGTGCGCAACAGCGTTGTGATCCAGCAGATGAGCCAGGAAAAGGCCAAGCTGCAGGGAGAAAAGGCCCAAAAATCCGCGACCTTGCTCGGCAGCCATCCGGTGATCAAGGCGCTGACGGCGCAAATCAATGAACTCGACAAGCAAATTGCACTTGAAGGGCGGCGCGTGGCCGATGCGCTGGAAGCCGAAGCCGAGATCGAAGCTGGCATCGAGACCAAGATGCGCACCGATCTGGAGGCATTGAAGGGGTCAGCGTCAACCGCGACCCGAGACACAGTGACCCTGGATGGTCTGCAGCGGGAAGCCAAAGCCCAGCGCGATCTTCTCGAAAGTTATCTGCAGCGCTACAGCGAAGCCGTGTCGCGGACGGATCAGCAGTCGACCTTGCCGGATGTGCGCGTCGTCACCAGGGCCGCGCCGGCGGTCAACCCAGCCTCGCCCAAAACCTCCATGATCCTATTCGCAACCGGCATTGTTGTGCTGGGTGGTCAAATCGGCTTGATCGTTTTTGGTGAATTGATGTCGGGCCGTGCAATCACTCGCCGTGATTATGAGCCGCTGATGCAGCGCGATATCGAGCCCGAACTTACCCAAGCCCCTATAGATGAACACTTCGAAATCAACGACGGCAACGAGGCCGTCGAACCGATTATTGCGCAGGATGACGACGATCTCGACCCGGTTTCGGCAATCGAGGAAATGGCCGAGGAACCAGCGTTGCCTGGCGCAGCTGAGGTGCCACCACCGGTCGCGTCGGTGGCCATCGAGGCTGACGCAGGATCGGCTCGAACGGAGATGAAGCGGTCGATCGAGGAATTGTCACAAATGTTGGCTAAACCTTCGTCAGCGCCCGCGGCGCCATTTCCAATGGTTTCCAGCAAGCCGGCGACCAAACAGCTGGCCTACGCGGCACTGTCCTCGGACCTGGTGCTGGGGCGCACGAGGGTTGTGGTGCTGGCCGGAAACGCGTCGCACAAGGATTGTCAAACCCTTGCATCGGTTTTGGCCGCCGAGGCACTTGAGCGTGGCCTGAGCGTCGCTCTGGTCGACGCAGGCAGCGGGCGGCCATCAACCGAGCCCGGAATTGCGGATTTGAGCCTTGAGCAAGCCAGCTTTGGCGATGTCGTCCATAAATCCACCACCGAGGGGTTCGCCGAAGTGCCATGGGGCCATGCCAAAGCGATCGACCGTCGTTCCGGGAAGCCTTTGACCCTGGTTGAGGCATTGAGTGACATCTATGAAGTTGTGATTCTGATGACTGGGCGGATCGGCATGTCTTCGACACTGCCGATGTTCGCCGAAATGGGCGGGCGTTTGGTGCTGGTTGCGGACGAGAAATACGATGTCGATCAGATCGAAGACGCCCGCGAGCAATTGGCTGAGGCGGGCTATGGCGAAGCCGAGCTGGTGCTCACGCCGCGCCGCGTTGCAGCCTGAGCGGGGTCGGAATGTCGGCCATTAAGTATGCCGCCATTGGCGCAGTATTTGAAGCCTTGTGGCTGTCGCGACTGCCCGGGCTGGTACGTCAATTCTCCCGGTCTCGCGGGGTCATCTTCACGCTGCATCGGGTGCTGCCTGAGACCCCGGCGGACTTCGCCCCCAATTCCATCCTGCAAATCCGCCCGGACTTCCTGGAATATGTGATTGAGCGGCTTCGCGACCTCAAGATCGATATTGTCTCGCTGGATGAGGCCATTGAGCGCCTGAGGGCGCCGAAGAAGGGCCGGAATTTTGTCGTCTTCACGTTTGATGACGCCTATCGGGACAATCTGCGCTACGCCCTCCCGATTCTGCGACGGTATGACTGCCCGTTCACGCTCTATGTACCAACCAAACTTGTCGACGGCGTCGGCGAGGTCTGGTGGCAGGCCTTAGAGGATATAGTCGCGCGCCAACAGGGGATTGCCATTGCCGGCGGCGGCGAGGCCGAAATCTTTGACTGCGGCACTCTCGCTCAAAAGCAGGCAACCTATGCGCAGCTCTATTGGCGGATGCGCAAAATGCCCGAGCCGGATCGTGTCCGCTTGATCCGCACCCTGGGCCGGGACTATGGGCTGGATCTGGACCAGCATTGCGCCGATTTGATTATGGATTGGCAACAATTGCACCAGTTTGCCGAGGATCCGCTTTGCACCATTGGCGCCCACACTGTGCATCATTTTGAGCTGGCCAAATTGCCAAAGGAGCAAGCGCAGGCCGAAATTGTTCAGTCGCGCGACATCCTGCAGGCCCAGTTCGGCGTCCAGCCCCAGCACCTGTCCTATCCGATCGGAGGCCCTCTATCGGCGGGCCAGCGCGAGTTTGATCTGGCCCGAGACATTGGTATGAAATCGGCGGTGACCACCAGGCCAGGCGGTCTTTACCCGCATCACGCCAAGACCTTGCACGCTTTGCCACGGGTCTCGCTCAACGGGCTGTTTCAGTCGCGTCGCTATGTCGATGTGTTTGCCACCGGCGCCATTTTCTCGGCCATTGGGCGCTTTACGGGTTAGACGGACCCCAGAACGAGACCGCAATAAACACGGCATAGGTCAGGCCGCCCGCGACACCAAGGCCTTTGGCCCAGTGCAGGGGCAGGGGTGTGACGCGGCTCATCACCAATGCGGCAAGGGCCAGAAGCACCCAGCACAGGCTGTGAAACCAGCGCAGGACCCACCAGCGCAACCCGCCTGCACCCGCTGTCGTGTCGATGATGAGATAGATCGCCGCTATGGCAAGGGCGACCGCCACGAGGGCCAGCCAGGGCATACCCCAGACCCGCTCGGCAAACAGCTCAGTGAAGGTTGGTTTCATCGGGTCGTGCCATCCAGCGGATAATTGCCATGGCGGGCCACAGCCAACCCATGCCCGCGACGCAGAAATAGGGAATATGCACCCACCAGGGTTGATCCTGCAGCAGGCTGAGATAGAGCCAGGTCGCCAAAATCAGCCAGACCATGATCGATAACAGCGTCAGAATAATGCCGAGCTGCTTGCGGTTGGACTGTTTCATAGTGCGGCATCTCTGCTGTTGCGGCGGGGCGTGACCGGGCTTACCACTCCCTGCCAGTCTTATGAACGGGATAATGGAATGACCATCAGACATGACGCCGCACAAAGCCTATCCAGCAGCGCTGGGGATCGGTTGCGGCCGGTGCGAATCTGGCTCTATGTCATGGCGGCCCTGGTTATTTGCGTGGTCGCCGTCGGTGGGATTACCCGGCTGACGGGTTCGGGGCTATCGATCACCACCTGGAAGCCGATTTCGGGCATTATTCCGCCTTTGAACCAGGCTGACTGGACGGCCGAATTCGAGGCCTACAAGCAAATCCCGCAATATAGCGTGCTCAACCAGTGGATGCAGCTGGACGACTTTAAGGCGATCTTTTGGTGGGAGTGGCTGCATCGCTTTGGTGCGCGGTTCCTGGGCCTGGCGTTCGCGGTGCCGTTTGTTGTGTTTTTGGTGCAGAAGCGACTGACCCGGGACCTGGCGCTGCCCTTGGCAGGCCTGTTTGTGCTGGGCGGGTTCCAGGGAGTGCTGGGCTGGTGGATGGTTTCCTCGGGCCTGTCTGAGTTGACCTCAGTCTCCCAATATCGGCTGGCCGCCCATCTCAGTGCTGCAGCATTGCTGTTCCTGGCGTTGATCTGGGTTGCCCGTCGCCTGCAACCACAACCGACACTGGGCCGGGTGACGCGTTTCAACATCGCCTCTATCGCCGTTCTGCTCGTGCTGTTGTTGACCCAACTTGCCGCAGGCGCGCTGGTGGCGGGCCTTGATGCGGGCATGGGCTACAACACCTGGCCGTTGATGGAGGGCGCATTGATCCCGGCCGGGCTCGGCGCGCTCGAGCCTATGTGGCGCAGTTTTTTCGAACACACGCTGACCGTGCAGTTCAATCACCGAATGCTGGCCTATGCCATTACCGCATTGGTGGCGGTGTTGCTGGTGCTTCAATCGCGCCGGAGCGGGTTAGGTGGGGTGCATCGATGGTTGCTGGCAATAGCGGGCCTCGTGATCCTTCAAGTTGGGCTCGGGATTGCGACGCTGTTGTCGATGGTGCGCCTCGACATCGCCATTGCGCACCAGGCTGTGGCGTTTTTACTGATCGGCAGTGTGGTGGCCTATCTCTCCGACATGTCAAAACCATCGGCGACAGCAATACGGTAATATAATACCGTATTGTTAAGTGGTTGATATTAAACATATAAATCTTGACGCTTGACGGGGCGCCAAACCCAATCTAAATGGCGCTCGAACATGCCACTTTCCCCGTCGGGAGAAGGCTGGCAAGCGACGCTTTTCTAAGGGATTTCAACATGAGCACTTACTCGGCAAAACCGAGCGAGATCGACAAGAAGTGGATCTTGATCGACGCCAACGGCCTCGTCGTGGGCCGTCTCGCATCGATCATCGCTTCGCGTCTGCGCGGCAAGCATCTGCCGACCTTCACCCCCCACATGGACATGGGCGACAACATTGTTGTCATCAATGCCGACAAGGTGAAGTTTACTGGCCGCAAGCTGGACCAGCACAAGTTCTACTGGCACACCGGTCATCCAGGCGGGATCAAGGACCGTACGGCCCGCGAACTGCTAGAAGGCCGTTTCCCGGAACGCGTTCTGGAAGCGGCTGTGCGCCGTATGCTTCCTGGCGGCCCGCTGACTCGGGCTCAGCTCAAGAACCTCAAGGTCTATGCGGGTGCAGAGCATCCTCATGAGGCCCAGCAGCCGGCCAAACTTGATGTCGCTGCTATGAACAGCAAGAACGTGAGGGTGAAGTAATATGGCTGAGACCATCAATTCGCTGGAAGGCCTCGCCGGCACTTCGGTTGCTGCCGCTGTGGTCAGCGCGCCAGTCCACGTCCAAAAGCTCGATGCTCAGGGCCGCGCCTATGCCACCGGCAAGCGCAAGAACGCGGTTGCCCGCGTTTGGATCAAGCCAGGCAAGGGCAAAGTCCTCGTCAACGGCAAGGATTTCGTCGCTTACTTTGCACGTCCAGTGCTGCAGCTGATTGTTCAGCAGCCCGTGATCGCGACGGACCGTAAGGGCGCCTATGACGTCGTTGTCACCGTTGCTGGCGGCGGCCTCAGTGGCCAGGCCGGCGCTGTGCGTCACGGAATTTCCAAGGCTCTGAACCTGTTCGAGCCTGAACTGCGCGGCGTGCTCAAAAAGGGTGGCTTCCTGACCCGCGATAGCCGTGTTGTCGAACGCAAGAAGTACGGCAAGGCCAAGGCCCGTAAGTCGTTCCAGTTCTCCAAGCGCTAAGCTGCTCTGGACAACAATTTTTGCGAAGGGCCGGGAAACCGGCCCTTTTCTTTGCGCCGTTCACACACCAGATAGGGCGTTCACCCGGATGGCAGCGCCATGTTCAACTTGATTTCTCGATTCCACTTGCTGCTGCTGACGGTGTTGCTCTCCACCACCATTGTTGCGTTTTTGCGGGTCCCCGCCGATTTTGCCTATCCGGCTCACTGGGGGGCGCACAGCGAACCCGATTGGCTGTGGCCACGCGACCTTGCTTTGCTGGGTGCCCCGATCCTGGCCTTGGTCCTAACCATCAAGTTCGCGCTGCTTGGCGCCCTGTTGACCAAGTCCCGATTGTTGCAATCGCGCCATATCTATCAGCCCGCACTGACCCTGCTGCTGACGGTGGTCGGCTCGGTGCAGCTGGGCCTGCTTCTGGTTGGGGTCGGCTCTGACCTTGATTTCATTCGGCTCACCGCATTTGGACTGGCTGGGGTGCTGCTGATTGTCGGCGTCATTGTCGCCGAAGCGGAGCGCAACTCCTATGCCGGGCTGAGAATGCCTTGGCCGGTTCCGGGCGATCGGGCGTGGCGGTTCGTGCACCTGGTGACCGGGGCAAGCTTTGGACTTACCGGGTTCGCCCTTGCGCTGTTGTCCTGGTTTGATGGAACAATTGCAAATCTTTTGGGGGCTATGGCGGCAGCGCTATTGGTGCCAGTCGCTATTGCTGGGCTGGCAACCGCCATCGCTCTTGTCGTGCGCGTGCGGCCCGAACGCACGTAGCCAACACAAGGTGGAAAGCCGCAGGCCAAACGCCAACCCGCCTGGACGTGTGCCAAGGCCGCGCCCGAGCGGGCTGTGCCTAGCTGACGACCTTGAGGGTGGCCGGCTTGGCTTTCTTCTTTTTGGCAACACGCGGAACGAACAGGCTCATGACCCGCTCAATAACCTTGATGGCCTTGTCGGTACCATTTTCGGCCTGCATCTCTTCGCTGAGCGCCGCGGCCTGTCGACGATAATCCAGATTGGTGGTGAGGTCTTCCAGCGCCCCGGCCAATATTTCAGGGGTGAGCTTACGCAGCCGTACCGGTTTGGGCCCACAGCCAAGTTCAAACACGCGCCGACCCCAATAGGGCTGATCGACGGTCTGCGGCACCACAAAGGTCGGGCGGCCCAAATGCAGGCCCGCAGAGGTGGTTCCGGCGCCACCATGGTGCACGACCGCACTGACATATTTGAACAGCTTGTCATGCGGGGCTTTTTCGATGGCAAAGATGCTGTCCGGCAAATCGCTGGGGTTGATGCCGCCCCAGCCCCGCGCGACCACGGCCCGACCACCCCATTGCAGCACGGCTTGCTTGAGGATCTGGGTATTGCGTTCGGCCCCGAATGGCATTGACCCGAAGCCGATATAAACTGGCGCATCGCCTTCGGATAAGAACTTTTGAAATTCGTCTGACGGTTGCCAATTGCTGATGTCGGGCAATTGCCAGAACCCGGTGACAATCGCTGTCTTTGGCCAATCACGCGGACGCGGGGATACCAGCGACGAATAGGCATAAAGCGTCGTCAGCGGCGTGCCGTCGGTGTTTTTGAAGAAACCGCCATTCTTGCGGGACTCCAATCCCATCAATTCGCGGCGCAACTTGTTGCGGGGCAAATTGTAATAGATCTGCTGCACCGTCATTGCCGTGTAGCTGAGCCGGTTAAATGCGCGGCCGAAATCGGCGCCGTAATACATGCACAGTGGAAATTCACTGGTGGAATTGAGCGGCTGCAGCGCCACCATAATGGCAGGAATATGCAGCGCTTCGGCAATGTCTATGCCGAAACTGGTGTTCATATTCAGGATCAATGCATCGGCACCCTGGCACATGTTCCAGGCGTGGCGTGCGGCAGTATCGACGATCTGCTGGCCCTGGCGCAGCAAAGACGGGCCATTGATGAGCATGGACTGGCTCATGGCATTTTCGAAGCGGGACTGCTGCAGGAACGCCTGAATGGACGGGCCGAGCGAGTGAAACTCGATGCCATAGCCGACGACCATGGGCTCAAATTCCTCGGAAGCGCCAAGCACCACAGAGTAGCCGCGATGTTTCAATGAGATAGCGAGTGCCAGATAGGGTTGAACATCGCCCTGAGTGCCGATCGTAACCAGGGCAATGCGCTTCAAAGTTCAACCCCACTATGCGTCGTTATGGTGAGCAAGGTCGGCATCCTTCCGACCATTTACAATACCCGGCGCAGCATTTATGAACGATACCTAATACCTGTTTTCATTACAAAAAACGCACCAAAAGGGCAAGAGACATGCCATCGCCGTACACCATTGCTTTGGTTCGAGCCTCGCTCGCCGGCAAATTCGTGTCGGCAAGTGCCCGCGCGGCAGCGGCAAACGCCCGTTAGCTCTTCCCGAGCGCCATGGAATGGCAGGGAAGGGCCGAACACGAACCGGGCGGATCACTCCGCCGTTTAACCCGTTCACAACCATAATTCCGCGATAATCACGCATTCTAACCGAGATGCGTTGCGCCCGAGGCGCGTCGCGGCCCAGCAAGGTCCGGATGGACCGTCGAGGACACCATGAGCGAAGACTTCCATCGCATCCGCCGTCTGCCCCCTTATGTCTTTGAGCATATCAATCCGCTCAAAGCCAAGGCGCGAGCAAATGGCGTGGACATCATTGACTTGGGCATGGGCAATCCGGACCTGCCAACCCCTGAACATATCGTGGCCAAGCTGCAGGAAACGGTGTTGGACCCACGCACCCACCGCTATTCCAGCTCCAAAGGCATTCCGGGCCTGCGCAAGGCCCAGGCCAGCTATTATGGTCGCCGTTTTGGCGTCAAGCTCAACCCCGACACTCAGATCGTGGCAACGCTGGGGTCCAAGGAAGGCTTTGCCAATATGGCCCAGGCCATTACGGCCCCGGGCGACGTCGTTCTTGTGCCCAACCCGACATATCCGATCCATTCCTTCGGTTTCATCATGTCCGGCGGGGTGGTGCGGTCCATGCCGGCTGACCCTACCGATGATTTCATGGCCTCGTTGGATCGCGCCGTGCGCCACTCGATTCCAAAGCCAATCGCTTTGGTCCTGAACTACCCGGCCAACCCCACAGCCTATACCGCCGACCTGCATTTTTATGCCGAAGTGGTCAAATACTGCAAAGCCCACAACATCTTTATCCTGTCGGATCTGGCCTATTCGGAAATCTACTTCGATGATGTGCCGCCTCCGTCGGTGCTGCAGGTGCCCGGCGCCATCGACATCACCGTCGAGTTCACCTCGATGTCCAAGACCTATTCCATGCCAGGCTGGCGTGTTGGATTTGCGGTCGGCAATGAGCGCCTGATCGCAGCGCTGGCGCGGGTCAAATCCTATCTCGATTATGGCGCGTTTACCCCGATCCAGGTCGCTGCGACCGCGGCGCTGAATGGCTCCGATGATGTGATCGATGAAGTGCGCCGGGTGTACAGACTGCGCCGGGACGTCTTGGTCGAAAGCTTCGGTCGGTCGGGTTGGCATATCCCGGTTCCCAAGGCTACGATGTTTGCCTGGGCGCCGATACCGGCCCAATTTGCCCATTTGGGTTCACTCGAATTTGCCAAGCTGTTGATCCAGGAAACCGGCGTCGGTGTGGCGCCGGGCGTCGGCTTTGGCGAGTATGGCGATCAATACATCAGACTGGCGTTTGTCGAGAACGAACAGCGCATCCGCCAGGCAGCGCGAAACATTAAAAAGCTGCTCGGCGGCAAAGATAGTGGCGCCAGCAATGTGGTGCCGCTGTCGACCGCAAAATGAATTCACGCCCATGCCAAGCCGCCGCAGCCGAATGCTGCGGCGGCTTTGTCTTGCTCAACCGTGGCGGTTCGAGTGGGGCGCTAGCGGGCGCGGTACCAATCGAGGAAGGCCTTGACCCCAACCTCCACTGATGTGGTGGGCGAAAATGACGTCAGCGCCTGCAGCAGACGTGGATCCGCATGGGTCTGGCTCGGATCGCCCTTTTGCATCGGCAGCATGATTTTGTGCGCGGTTTTTCCCAACGCCAGTTCGATGGCGGCAATGAAGGCCATCAGTCCGACCGGTTGGCCCCCGGCAATATTGACCACGCGCCAGGGCGCCACGGGGGACAGGGAATCGGCGGCCAGGTCTGTCTCTATTGGCTTGCCGCGCTCGGGCACGCAGGCCATCAAGCGGACGATCGCCTCGACCAAATCATCAATATAGGTGAAGTCGCGCTGCATCTGACCCTCCCCATAAACCTCGATCGGTTGGTCGTTTTCGATCGCCTCGACAAACTTGAACAGCGCCATGTCCGGCCGCCCCCAGGGACCATAGACGGTAAAGAACCGAAAGCAGGTGGTGGGGATGTTGAACAGATGGGCGTAGGAATGGGACATCGCCTCGGTGGCTTTTTTCGTGGCCGCATATAGCGATAGCGGGAAGTCGCTGCGGTGGGTTTCGGCAAAGGGCAGCTGCGGATTGCCGCCGTAAACCGACGAAGTGGAAGCCAGCAGCAAGTGTTGCACGGGGTGATGCCGCACAATTTCCAGCAGATTGTAAGTGCCGATCAGATTTGAGGAGATGTAGGCGTCGGGCGCTTCAAGGCTGTAGCGCACGCCCGCCTGTGCAGCCAGATGCACGATGATATCGGGGGCAAAACTGGCAATAGCGGCCTGCAGAGACGCCTTGTCTTCCAATAGCGCTTCGCTGGCGACAAAGCGGTTTGACAATGCAAGGCGGGCATGACGCTGGCGCTTCAGCGCCACATCGTAATAGTCGGTCATCCCATCAAAGCCGGCAATGTCGTGCCCATCGGCCAACAGGCGTTGGGCGAGGCTAAAACCAACAAAGCCAGCGGTGCCGGTAATAAAAATCCTCATTGAGCGCCGCCAATCGGATCACCATCATGGGAAAGGGACGGGCGGCCGACGCTGACATAGGCGAACCCAAGCTGCTCCAGCTCCTTGGCGCGATAGACATTGCGAAGGTCAACCAGGCGCGGCGTGTGCATGATGGCTTTCAACTGCGCAAAATCCAGCGAACGGAATTCGTTCCACTCGGTCACCAGCACCAGACAATCGGCTCCGGTCGCGGCATCATAGGCGCTATTGGCATAATCGACATCTGCAAGCACCATTCTGGCCATATCCATGCCAATTGGATCAAAGGCCCTTATCTTGGCGCCGGCATCCTGCAGGGCCTGGATAATGGCAATTGCGGGGGCCTCCCGCATGTCATCGGTATTCGGTTTGAACGTCAGCCCCAGAATGGCAATGGTTTTTCCGCGCACGTCGCCACCGCAGGCCAGGATCACTTTACGACCCATGGCGCGCTTGCGTTGCTCATTGCTGGCAATTACTGCCTCAACCAGCCGGAGCGGCGAGTCAAAATCCTGGCCGGTCTTGACCATGGCCAAAGTATCCTTGGGCAGGCATGAACCACCATAACCGGGGCCGGCATTCAGGAATTTAGTGCCAATGCGATTATCCAGCCCAATGCCGCGGGCCACATCCTGCACATTGGCGCCGCTCCGCTCGCACAAATCGGCGATTTCGTTGATGAAGGTAATCTTGAGAGCCAGAAACGCGTTGGCCGCATATTTGGTCAATTCGGCGCTGCGTCGGTCGGTAAACAGCAATGGGGCCTGGTTCAGATAGAGCGGGCGATAGACCTCAGCCATAACAGCGCGGGCGCGCTCATTCTGAATGCCGATGATGATGCGATCGGGCCGCTTGAAGTCCTCGATGGCAGCGCCTTCGCGCAAAAATTCCGGGTTTGACACAACTTCGAAATCAGCTTCCGGATTGGCCAACCTCATGATGCGCTCGACCTCATCGCCAGTGCCGACGGGGACAGTCGATTTGGTGACCACGACGGTGAAACCGGACATGAATTGGGCAATGGATTGCGCGGCGGCGTGGACAAAAGACAGGTCCGCATGGCCATCACCGCGCCGCGACGGTGTTCCCACCGCGATCAGCACCATTTGCGCTCCAGCGACTGCCCAACTCAACTCGGTGGTGAATTGCAGGCGACCCGCCTTAACCGTATCGGCGACCAATTGGTCCAGCCCCGGCTCATAGATTGGAATCTTACCATCCCTGAGGGCGTCAATCTTGGCGGGGTCGAGATCGACGCAAATCACCTCGTGACCGAAATCGGCAAAGCACGCGCCACTGACCAAACCGACATACCCGGCACCAACAACTGCAATTCGCATCCAAAAACTCGATCATGCTCGGTCAAAGACCCGGGTTACGTTCGGCGCACTGTATTGGTTCCTGAGAAAGATTTCGACACTGCTCTGGCGCTAGGGCCGTGCTTATGGGCGCGCAGCCATGAGCCAGGGAGGGGAGCAGGACTCGAAGACAACTCTGTCGGGTGCAAAGGTGCTAACAAACTCCTATTGACGAGAAGGCACATTCCTATGCACAACCTGTCGCCATGAGTGATATCCAGTCGTTCCGCCAGTCCGTTGAAGCCTTCATTTCCGCCCGTGGGTGGACGCCAACCCGCTTTGGTCGCACCATTGCCGGCGATCCCTTGTTTGTGTTCGATCTGCGGGAAGGGCGCGAGCCGCGCTCGGATACGCGGACCCGCATTCTCAAGGCAATGCAGGATTTTGGCGACAGTGTCTCGGCGACGCCGTTGCGCATTGGCGTTGCCGGACTGGGCAATGTTGGTGCCACCCTGGTGCGGATTTTGCAAAAGGATGGAGCCGAACTCACCAAGAAACTGGGGCGGCAAATTGTCGTCACGGCCGTCGCCGCCCGCTCCCGCTCCCGCGATCGCGGCATTGATATTTCGGGCCTGGAATGGTTCGACGATCCGGTGGCGCTGGCGAAATCGGACAGCATCGATTTGTTCGTTGAGCTGATCGGTGGGGAAGACGGCCCGGCTTTCGCAGCGGTTAAAGCCGCGCTGGATATGGGGCGCCCGGTCGTCACCGCCAACAAGGCCCTCTTGTCTAAACACGGTGTGACCCTGGCCAAGATGGCCGAAGAATCGGGCGCGCAGCTCGGCTTTGAGGCCGCGGTTGCTGGAGGCATCCCAGTGATCAAGACTTTGCGCGAGGGCCTCGGCTCGGCGCGGATCGCGCGGGTCTATGGGATTATGAACGGCACCTGCAATTACATCCTGACCCGCATGGGCAATGAGGACATCTCGTTTTCTGAATGCCTCAAGGACGCCCAGGCACTGGGCTATGCCGAGGCCGACCCGACCTTTGACGTCGAGGGTTTTGACACCGCTCACAAGCTGTCGATCCTGGCGACCCTCTGCTTTGGCTATGAGCTTGCTCCCGACAAGATCCAGGTCGAAGGCATCGCAAAAATTACCCAGGCCGACATCAAAGTTGCGGCTGATCTCGGCTACAAGATCAAGCTGTTGGGCATGGCGCAGCGCTATGAGGACGGCATTGAGCAAAGCGTGCACCCGACCTTTGTCCCCAAGGGGAGCGCCATTGCTGGCGTCGACGGGGTGATGAACGCCGTAGCGCTTGAAACCGACCACGTCCATGAACTGCTATTGGCGGGACCCGGCGCTGGCGGGCCGCCCACGGCGTCTTCGGTGCTATCGGATATTCTTGATATTGCCCGTGGCACCCGCGTGCCGCCTTTGGGGGTGCCGAGCCACGAACTGCTGCCCTACCACCAAGCGCCCAAACGGGCCCATGATGGTGGCTATTACATACGGTTTAACGCCAAGGATGTTCCCGGTGCCTTGGCGGCAATTGCCACCCGAATGGGCGAACGGGGTATTTCTATTGAAAGCGTCATTCAGCGGCCAGATTTGCAGGTCAAGAGTGAAGTCATCGAGGGTCAACCAACCCGGACCGTCGTGCTGTTGACGCAAAAAACTTTAGAGGGAACTGTGCGTGAATCGCTTGCACAGATCGCTGCGGACGGGTTCATTGTCGGCGAGCCGCAGCTCATCCGCATCGAGTTACTCTAACGGCGCCATTGCCGCGTGGGGAATGCCATGAAACTGACCAAGGCGGAGAGCTCCAAGAGCCCTGCCATTATCGATCGCAGCCTGACGCTGGAATTGGTGCGCGTTACCGAGCGTGCTGCAATTGCGGCTGCCGAATGGCGCGGCAAGGGCGATGAAAAAGCCGCCGACGATGCCGCCGTCGCTGCCATGCGGGCCGAACTGGACCGGGTGCAGATCCGCGGCCGCATTGTCATTGGTGAAGGTGAGCGCAACGAAGTCGACGCCTTGTATATCGGGGAGGAAGTGGGGTCCAATGACGGGCCGGAGGTCGACATTGCTGTCGATCCACTGGAAGGCACCACACTGTGCGCCAAGAACCAGCCCGATTCGATTTGTGTGTTAGCGGTCGCCGAGCGTGGCGGCCTGCTCAATGTCGCGCGTAATTTGTATATGCATAAAATTGCCATCGGCGCCGGCTACGCCAAGGGCATTGTTGATATTGACTGGACGGCCACAGAAAACGTTTCGGCCCTGGCCCGCGCCAAGGGCGTACCGCTCAACGAAATTACTGCTTGTGTGCTGGATCGACCCCGCCATGCGGCATTGATTGAGGAATTGCGAGTTGCCGGGGTGGCGGTCAAGCTCATCAGCGATGGCGACATCGCCGGGGTCATCCATGCCGTCAACACCGAAGACACCGGCATTGATATTTACCTCGGTTCCGGCGGCGCACCGGAGGGGGTGTTGGCTGCGGCGGCCTTGCGCTGCATTGGTGGACAAATGCAGGGCAAGCTGATCTTTGACAATCAGGAAAAGCGCGATCGCGCTATCCGGATGGGGATCACCGATTTCAATCGGACCTACGACGTCAGCGAGTTGGCGGCCGGCGATGTGCTGTTCGCCGCCACCGGCGTTACCGACGGCAGCCTGCTCTCGGGTATCCGATTGCGCAAGGATTCGGTTCAGACCTCGACGATTGTCATGCGGTCGTGGTCGCAGACCGTGCGGTGGATTACCGCTCGCCATGCGCGCTAGACCCTTGGGGTGAGCGAGGCAGCCCGAAATTTTCTCGGCGTATCCAACTCAGCCACTGGGCGGGTCTGGGTTGACCGGCTGGACATGGCCGGGACACGGACTGCCGCTGCCATCGCACAGCGTTCGGACCTGTCCGAGATTCTCGGACGGATACTGGCGGGAAGGGGCGTTGGGGTCGATGAGGCCAAATCCTATATGGACCCGACCCTGCGCGACCTGATGCCCGATCCGTCCACGCTGACGGATATGGACTTGACTGCTTCGCGACTGGCGCGGGCCATCGTCGACCACGAACCAATTGCCCTGTTTGGCGACTATGACGTCGATGGCGCCTGCTCTTGCGCGCTGTTGGTGCGCTATTTCGCGCATTTCGGCCAAACCGCGCCGGTCCACATTCCCGATCGTATCTTTGAAGGTTACGGCCCCAACATCGCGGCGATGGACAAACTCATCGATGCCGGTGTCAGCCTGATCGTCACGCTGGATTGTGGCACCACCAGCGACGCGCCGATTGCCCATGCCCGCGCCCGTGGTGTCGATGTGCTGGTGATCGACCATCACCTTTCCGACCACGAATTGCCCAAGGCAAACGCCCTGGTCAATCCAAACCGCCCAGATGATCTTTCGGGCCTCGGTTATCTCTGTGCTGCCGGTGTCGCCTTCATGGTGCTGGTAGCGGTGAATCGTGAACTGAAAAAGCTTGGCTACCTTGATCTACCCAATTTACTGACCCTGTTGGACCTCGTGGCGCTGGCCACGGTTTGCGACGTGGTCCCGCTTAAAGGGCTGAACCGGGCGTTTGTGGTGCGTGGGCTCGAAATTGCGCGCAATGGCAGCAATCCGGGCATTGCCGCACTGGCGCTGGCCGCGCGGCTGAGTGGGCCAATCAATCCTTACCATCTGGGATTCCTGATTGGACCACGGATCAATGCCGGGGGGCGGATCGGCGACGCAGCGCTGGGCACCAGACTGTTGGCGCTTGATGATGAGCACCAGGCGATGGTGATCGCGGGGCAGTTGGATCAATTGAACATTGAGCGGCAGCGCATTGAGATCGAGGCGGTCGAAGAGGCGACACGCGTGGCTGAACTCGAAGTTGGCAGCGGGGACGGGCCTCCAGTGCTGGTGTTGGCATCGGCCAATTGGCACGCTGGGGTTGTGGGGTTGGTTGCAGCGCGCCTGCGGGAGCGATTTGAACGCCCCGTTTTTGCTATTGCCCTGCACCCGGATGGCAGCGGTACCGGGTCAGGGCGGTCAATGACAGGGGTCGACCTGGGCACCGCGGTGATCGAAGCCGTTGAGCTTGGCCTGATCGCCAAAGGGGGCGGCCATGCGATGGCTGCGGGCATCACCATCAAGCCGGGACAAATCGGCCCGCTTCGAGCCCATTTAACCGAGCGGCTAGCCAATGCTGTCGCTGCGGCCAGGGCCGCGACCGCACTGCCGATCGACGCAGCAATGACCGCCCGCGGCGCTACGCCCGATTTCGTGCGCGAAATTGAGCGAGCGGGCCCGTTCGGGTCGGCCAATCCGACGCCGGTTTTTGCCTTCCCTGCCCACAAGGCCAAGTTCCCACAAATCGTCGGCAAAGGCGGGCATGTCAGCTTTACCCTGACCTCTGATGACGGTGCCAAAATCAAGGCTATTGCTTTCCGGGCAGTCGGGCAACCGATCGGCGATTTGTTGATGAGCGGAAGTGGTGACGCCGTGTTTCATTTTGTCGGCACGCTTGGCATCGACCATTGGCAGGGCCGCGAACAGGTTCAATTGCGCTTGACCGATCTGGCGCGACCCAAGGCCTTCTAAATTCGAATTTTCTGTTGATCCGTGGCGCTGAACTGAACGTATCATAGCCCATAAGAGAAATGGGTTTTTGCCGAACATGACCAGGCTCGATATCGCGGTAGTGGGTTCTGGAATCGCTGGACTTTCAACAGCTTGGCTATTGTCTCGGACTCAGAATGTGACCGTGTTCGAGCAAAACACGAGACTGGGCGGCCATTCCAACACCATCTTGGCCAAGACCCCGACGGGAAGCGTTCCTGTCGATACCGGGTTCATTGTCTACAACGAAAAAAACTACCCCAATCTGACCGCATTCTTTGACCATCTGGGTGTGCCAACAGCGCCGTCAAACATGGGCTTTGCCGTATCTGTCGCACAAGGGCAGATGGAGTATTGCGGCAAGCACCTGAACGGCTTGTTCGGCCAACGCCGCAATATCGTGCGGGTCGAGCACTGGCAATTGGTCGGCGACATTCTGCGCTTTTTCAGGGAGGCGCAGAAGCAGGTCTCAAGCTGTCCCGACACGATGACCGTTGGGGAGTTCCTGACCAAATTCGGCTATTCGCGGGTGTTTATCGAGGATCATATCCTGCCAATTTCCGCAGCGATCTGGTCTACTCCGACCCGGGGTATGCTGGAGTTCCCGGCCCGGGCATTTATCGAGTTTTTCTCCAATCACAACCTGCTGCAAGTGGGCAACCGACCGCAATGGCGCACGGTAGCCGGTGGGTCGCGCGAATATGTTGCCAAGATTGTTGCCGAGCGTCGATTCAAGACGGTGACGCGCTCCAATATCATGTCAGTGGCCCGCCACGCGAGCGGGGTCGAGATAGTGTTCGCCGATGGTTCCCGCCAGCGCTTTGATGAGGTGGTGTTCGCCTGCCACGCTGATGAGGCGCTAAAACTTCTTGCTGATCCGAGCGACATGGAACGCAAGATATTGTCCGCTTTTCGGTTTACCGCCAATCGTGCGGTGCTGCACACGGATCCGAGCTTCATGCCCCGGCGCAAGCGTTTATGGTCGGCCTGGAACTATCTGCGCGGTGAGCAGGGCGAGGACAATCTGAGCCTGACCTATTGGATGAACCGCCTGCAACCCTTGCCAACCAAGACCGATATCTTCGTGACGTTGAACCCTCACCGTGAATTTGCCGAGGGGAGCGTGCAGTATAGTGTCGACTACGACCACCCAATGTTCGATGGGCCGGCAATCGCAGCGCAAAGCGAAGTCTGGCAAATTCAGGGTGCACGGCGCAGCTGGTTTGCCGGCGCCTGGCTTGGTTATGGCTTTCACGAAGATGGACTTCAGTCGGGCCTGGAAGTGGCTGAGCGGATCGGACAGATCGGCCGTCCCTGGACCGTGGGAAATCAGCGCGATCGGATCGCGCACAACTGGGCGGAGGGAGATCGCGCGTTGTGGGCCGCCCAATAGATCCAAACGCCGCCGGTGCCATCTATGTCGGCGACGTGGTGCACAAGCGCGCGCGCCCCAAGCGGCATAGCCTGCGCTATCGGGTGTTTTCGATGCTCGTCGATTTGGATCGACTTGAATCGATGGACAAGGAACTGCGTCTATTCTCGTTGAATAGATTCAACCTTGTGTCGTTTTTTGCCAAGGATTTTGGCGCCCATGATAGCGGCTCAATCGCCGCCTTTATCAGGCGCAAAGCAGCGGCGGCGGGCCTCGGCGAGGTCGTGACCCGGGTGCGCATGTTGGCCTATCCGCGCATTTTGGGATTCGCGTTCAACCCGATCACAGTCTTTTTTCTCGACGACATCGCCGGCCGGACCCGAATGTTGGTCTATGAAGTGCGCAATACCTTTGGCGAGCACCATTTCTATCAGGCAATCGTTGATGCAGTGGGAGGGCAGATCTCCCACGAGGCGGCCAAGGCGTTCTACGTGTCCCCGTTCAACGCAGTGGACGGACAGTATCGCTTTTCAATCCGGCCCCCGGCCGAAACCGTATTCATGGGCATCACTTTGTCGACGGTTGAAGGGGGGGTCCTGACGGCCTATTTTGATGGTGAGCACCGCACGCTAACGGACTGGACCCTCTTGAAACTCACGCTTGCATATCCATTTATGACCGCTAAAGTAGTGTTTGGCATCCATTGGGAAGCGTTGCTTTTATGGCTCAAAGGTGTGCCGCCGACGCTCAAACTCAGGCGCCAGGGGCGAGTAGACCGCCGAGCGCCACACTAGTTCGGAACAGCAGGTCATGAGTAAGACTGCCGTAGAAGGGTCTAATACTGGCGCTGCGCCATGGGCGCATTTGTTCTCCCGCTTCACCGAATGGGTTGGCGCCAGCATGATCGGCAAGCCACGCCATGGCGCCCTGACGGTGGTCTTCCCGAGTGGTCGCAGCCGGACCATCGGCAACCCAGCGACTGGTGAACACGCGCATCTGATACTGAACAATTTCAAAGTGATCCGCGAAGGTATGCAGCGGGGCACAGTTGGTTTTGCCGCCTGCTATATGCGCGGTGATTTCGACGTGCCCGACCTGACAGCGCTGTTCCGATTCTTTCTGCAGAACCGCGATATTTTTGATAGCGCCAATCCCGGCCTGTTCCGAAAGGCGGCCCAGGACCTCGGCTATCATTTGTCGCGCAAGAACACTTTGGAAGGCTCAAAGAAGAACATCGCCGAACACTACGACCTCGGCAACGACTTCTATAGCCTTTGGCTCGACCCATCGATGACCTATTCCTCAGCGCTGTTCACCTCCATCGAGCAGAGCCTGGAGGATGCTCAACGCACCAAATACCACCGTGTCGCCGATATGGCGGGAGTGAAAGCGGGCTCGAGCATTCTCGAGATCGGCTGTGGTTGGGGTGGCTTCGCCGAAGCGGCGGCCCGCGACTATGGGGCCAGCCTGCGCGGCATTACCCTTTCATCGGAACAATTGCGTTATGGCCAGGAGCGCCTGGCGCGGCAGGGCCTCGACACATTGGCGACGCTGCATTTTGAAGACTACCGGGCCACCACCGGCCAGTTCGATCACATTGTGTCCATTGAAATGATCGAGGCCGTCGGGGAAGACAATTGGCCAAGCTATTTTCAGACCGTCCACGACCGGCTTAAGCCGGGCGGCTCGGCCGCTATCCAAGCCATTACCATCAATGAGGGTGACTTTGATGGCTATCGCAGCGGCCCGGACTTCATCCAGCGCTATATCTTTCCGGGCGGAATGCTGCTGACCAAGTCGATTATGCGCGAGTTTGGCGAAAAATACGGACTGGTGCTGGAGAACTCCGAGACCTTCCGGCTGTCTTATGCCCGCACTCTCAAACGCTGGCGGGAACGCTTTGTCGAGCAATGGTCCAACATAGCCCCGCTTGGCTACGACGAGGAATTCAAGCGCAAGTGGATCTATTATCTCTGCTATTGCGAGGCCGGTTTTACAGAAGGCTCAATTGACGTTGGCATCTACCAATATCGACGCCCGATCTAAGCGTGGATAGGGCCGCGAACCAGGCTACGGCTTGGCACTGGGCAGCATTTTCGCGGTTAGCCAAAAAAACAGTGGGTATGGCAACAACCGGATGGTCTTCATCAGCCAGACCATCCGCCGTGGAAAGGCAATTTCGAACCGATTGGACAGGGTGAGGCCATCCACGATGCGTTCAGCTGCGTCGGCAGTCTCCATCAGAAACGGCATCGTGAAATCATTCTTGTCGGTCAGTTCGGACTTTACAAAGCCAGGCGCAATCATCCGGATGTTGATGTTTTTTGGCGCCAGCTCGGTTCGCATCGTCTCCATCAGATTAATCAACGCTGCCTTTGTCGCCGAGTAGGCGGCAGATCTGGGTAGGCCGAAATAGCCGGCAACCGAGGCAATGACCGCGAAGTCGCCACCACCCTGGACCTGCAATTGGGTAATGAGTGGGTTGGCCACCCGGATAACCCCGAGCAAATTGGTATCAACAATGGCGCTGAATTTGTCGAAGTCGTAATTCCCCACTTCCATCGGTTGCCAGGCCGCCGCACCAAATATCGTTAGATCAATGCGCCCAAAAGCCTTGGCAATGGCCCGAACCGTCTCGACCACATCAGTGGTGCTGGTAACATCGAGCGGAAACGGGTGAATGTCCCGACCGGCGGCAATTTCCGCCAGTTTTTCAAGACGACGCCCTGAGATCGCTACGGTCCAGCCGGCATCGGCCAGGCGAAGTGCGACCGCAGCCCCGATCCCCGATCCGCCGCCAATGATCCAAGCGATCTTGCCAGCGGTCATTTTCAAAGACCGAATAACGGTTGAAGCGTGCGCATCAGGCGACTGCGAAAGGTCAGGGGAGCATCAACGGCCACCAAACAGATGCAGTCCTCACCGACCTCGGCAATGGGCTGATGCTCGACGTCTTCATCGTGGTCGGCAATGTCGCCGACGGCGAAGACGCCAAATCTATCTCTGTATGCCCCTTGGATGATCAGGGTCAGTTCATGCCCGCCATGGCCATGTTCCGGGACCCGCCGACCGGCCGCCACACGGAGCAGCATCAGTCGGGACTGGCTGGCTTTGCCGGTCGGTAAATCCGCTGTCGCGACACCGGGTCCGGTCCACTTCCAGGACACGCCGTCCAGGCCGTTGGGAAGATAGGTCTGCAATGGTCCAGGCAGATTTGTCGTCTCCGGGCGAGCAGCTGTCACAACCGAATCGTCCAACGCTCCAAGCAACCGGTTGAGCGCGCCAGGCTGCACCTCGGCATCTGGTTCGGCGCTCAGGAGTGCGCCGCCAATGGTGTTGATCTGGCGCACTGTTTCGCGCCCGGCTTCTGACATTGCAAGATGAGTAGCAATGACCGCGCTATAGGCCTCGTCCAGCGTCCCCGCGCTGAAAGCCATAAGTGTGGTGATCTCTGGATGGTGGTGAACAGTCACTGCAAATCTTCCAAAAGTGGCCGCAAACGGTCATAGGCCAAACGAAGTCGGGATTTAACTGTGCCCAATGGGATACCGATTTTTGCCGCTATCTCGGCATGGGCGAGGTCATGAATGAAGCTGAGGTGCACGACTTCGCGCTGCTCGATTGGGAGCAGGTCAAGCGCCTTGGTGACGCGAGCAATCACTTGATTTTGTTCGGCAACGACGCTGCCAAGTGGGGTGTCGCTCGCCAATTCGACCTTTTCCAGGTCCTCATAGGGGCGGTTCGACTGCCGCCGAATTTGATCGATCCGCAAATTGCGGGCAATGGTGAATATCCAGGTGCTGGGAGCACCCCGTTGGGGGGAATAGAGGTGGGCTTTGCGCCACACCGTCAGCAAAGTCTCCTGCACCAAGTCCTCGGCTAGCGCGCCGTGGGCGCCAAGCTTGAGCATCATCGACTTGATCTTGGGCGCGAACATCACAAAGAGCTGGGACAGCGCGGCTTTGTCGCGGTCAACAGCAACCAGCCGCAACCAAACGCTCGGATCACCATCGGTCTGGCTAACCGGAATTGATCCGGCGATATCTTCACTCATGACAATGGCATACATCGCCTGCTCCAGTCCGTCAGCCCCTTAACGGCAAAGCGGACGATCCGGATCACTATAAGCCAGGGAAACAAGGGCCGGGGGCGTGGGCGGGCTTGTCGAGGCGTCGGTTGCCATGGCATCAGAAGCCGTGGAGAGAGAAATGACCAGCAGCCTGAAATTTGGAACCAGCGGCCTCCGCGGCTTGGCGGTCGACCTGCAAGGCGACGCTGCCAGGGCCTACGTCGCCGCATTTCTTGCCCATTTGCGCAGCGGCGACCGATTGAGCAGTCGCCTTGTGTTTCTTGCGCGCGACCTGCGGGCCAGCAGCGCAGCAATTGCCGCAGACTGTGCCGCCGCGATCGCCGACGCCGGGTGCGAGGCGGTCGATTGCGGGCTGGTGCCGACCCCGGCATTGGCCCTGCACGCCATGGCGGGCAAAGGCGCCGCGATCATGATCACCGGCAGCCACATTCCCGCCGACCGCAATGGCCTAAAATTCTATGCGCCCACTGGGGAGATCACCAAGGCTGACGAGGCCGGGATTGCCTCCGCCCTGGCGAGTGCAATGCCATGCGTGGTCCCGCTGACCGTGCGTGATGAGAGTGCAGCAGCCCAACAGCGATATCTTGATCGCTACCGGGGCCTGTTACCGCCTGGTTCACTAGGCGGCTGGCGCATCGGGGTTTTTGAGCATTCCAGCGTGGCGCGTGACCTTTTGGGGGAGCTCCTGCGAGCGGCTGGGGCCAGTGTCGTTGGCCTAGGGCGCGTCGATCAGTTTGTGGCCGTCGATACCGAGGCTTTTGCTGATCGTGTGTTGGCGCCGCTGCCGAACTGGGTTGTCAAACACCAACTGGACGCGATTGTTTCCGCTGATGGGGACGGCGATCGTCCCCTCCTGATGGATGCCAACGGGAGCTTTGTTCGAGGCGACGCTTTGGGCATGCTGGCCGCACAGTTTCTCAAAGCCGATGTGGTGGTGACCCCGGTTACGTCCAACTCGGCGATTGAACGCACTGGCGGATTTGCCCGGGTTGTTCGAACCAAGGTGGGTTCACCTTTTGTCATTGCCGGCTTGCAGCAAGCAATAGCGGATGGCGGCGAGCGCGTTGTTGGCTTTGAAGCCAATGGTGGCACGCTGGTGGCGAGCGATTTGGAGCAATCCGGCTTCGGGCTGACACAATTGCCGACCCGCGACGCAGTGTTACCGCTGCTGGCCGCATTCGCTCTGGCGACCAACACCGGGCGATCTATTGCTCAGATCGTGGCGGCGCTGTCGCTTCGTCCCGCATGTGCTGATCGAATCGAACGGGTTGACGTCGAAAACGTTGCAGCGTTTCTCGGGGATTTGCGGAACCGCGCGTTTTCTGCTGAGCACTTTTCCGAGCGCGGGGCGATCGCAAGCCTGTCGGACACAGACGGGTTACAGTTCACCTTGGCCAACGGTGATCAAGTGCACTACCGGGGTTCAGGAAACGCGCCGGAGTTGCGCTGTTATGTCGAGGCGAGTTCCATTGGCGCTGCCGACGCGTTACTGAAATGGGCCCTCGCGGCCGCGGTGCGCCGCTTGAACTAGGGGACCTGCACTTTTTCGCTATCGCCAGGCCTCAGCGCATATGGGCGAAATTTCTTGCCTGTCATGAGGGGCCGGAGAAAGCAATTGCAACAAGTCCCAGTTGACGGCGGTGGGTGCTCACTGGCGAACTGGCCTTGCTGAAAATAGGATACCAGATGCCGGAATTGATTATCCCCGTGATCCTGGCCGGCGGCCAAGGAACCCGTTTGTGGCCCATGTCGCGGTCCGCGATGCCGAAGCAGTTTTTACCGCTGCTGGGGCCAAAAAGCTTGTTCCAACAAACCTTGGCCCGCGTTTCTGATCCGACGCTGTATGGCCCGGCATTGGTGCTGACCCATGCGGATTATCGGTTTCTGGTGGCCGAGCAGGCGCTGGAAGCAGGCGCCCGTCTCTGCGGGATATTGCTGGAACCAATCGCCCGCAATACTGCGGCAGCAATTGCGGCCGCAGCGGCTTATGTGGCCCGCACGATCGACCCAGAGGCCATTTTGCATGTTCTGCCGTCCGATCACGAATTGGTCGCCAATGCCGAGTATTGGCAGTCGGTTCGGACCGCAGCGATGGCCGCCAGCAGCGGCAGATTGGTGACATTTGGTATTTCACCGACCAAAGCGGAAACGGGTTATGGCTACATCCAGGCCGGGGTTCCCAACGATACCGGGGTATGTCCCGTCGCCCAGTTTGTTGAGAAACCCGATTTGGCCCGCGCCGAAGAGATGCTGGCCACTGGTGGGTTTTGTTGGAATTCCGGCATGTTCATGCTTGGCGGACAGGCGTTTCTGAACGAATGTCAAAAACTGTCGCCGCGGACGTTCGAAGCCGCTATGGCCAGTGTTGCCGACGCCAAGATTGACCTCGATTTCGTGCGCCTGGACGCGGCTGCATTTTCCGCCGCACCAAATATTTCCGTCGATTATGCGGTGTTTGAAAAAACCACGCTGGCTGCCGTCCTGCCGGTTTCCTACACCTGGTCTGACTTGGGTGCTTGGGACGCCGTTTGGTCCGTATTGGACAAAGACCAGGCCGGCAATGCCACAAACGGCCCGGTTACCCTGTCCAACACGACGAACTCGCTCATCGTTTCCGATCGTGCCCATGTGGCTGTGGAGGGGGGCAATGGGCTGCTTGTTGTGGCCAGCGAAGATGCGGTCTATGTCGGCAGGCTCGCCGAAGCCCAAAAAGTCGGGGCAATGGTCAAGGCGCTGCGGCAGGATCCCGCAACAAGTGCCATAACCGAAGTCCACAAGACCGCCTATCGACCTTGGGGTGGCTATTCTACGGTGCTTGCGGGGGAGCGCTTTCAGGTCAAGCGCCTGTTCGTCAAACCCGGCAAGAAACTGTCGCTGCAAAAGCATCACCACCGCGCCGAGCACTGGATTGTGGTGCGTGGCAGTGCGGAAGTGACCATTGACGGGACGGTGCAGACCCTGGGGGAGAACCAATCGATCTATTTGCCGCTGGGCTGCGTGCATCGACTGGCCAATCCCGGCAAGATGTTGCTGGAGCTGATCGAGGTGCAGACCGGCTCTTATCTGGGCGAAGACGACATCATCCGCTATGACGACGAATTTGGGCGGGCTGATAAACCCGAATAAGGGCTCAAATCTGCTTGCCTTGTCGGGACAGCAATGTTAGCCAGCCTGCGCGCCGGTATAGCTCAGTTGGTAGAGCACCTGATTTGTAATCAGGGGGTCGCGGGTTCGACCCCTGCTGCCGGCACCAGATAGTATAAAGGCCCGAGAACTTGGTTGTTTTCGGGCCTTTATTCATTTCGGCGCGTGGTGGATGGCGTCGCAAGGGCCAGAACCACGCAGCCGCCGCGCCGACAATTCCAACGCTTGCGGACCCTGAGAGATCGGGTCGAAATAATTTTTCTGCGATCTGAGCTTTCGGCGCGATAGGCGTCCCCTGATTTTCGAGGGTGCAAGGCGCCTCTTTTGCACTGTCGACAACCGGCAGACAAAAATACTTAGGGGCCGCGAACGGGCCGGATTTCGGCGCATTTCCGCTTGCCGCTATCGCCTGCTCGGCATAGCTAAACAGCACCAAAACCCATTGTCCTTAGTCCATTTTCGGACCGGAGCGTGTTCATTGCCGACATCTGATCTCACCCATCTGCAGGCGCTTGAAGCCGAAAGCATCGAGATTTTGCGCGAAGTTGCAGCGAGTTTCGAGCGGCCAGTGATGATGTATTCCATTGGCAAAGACTCAAGCGTGTTGCTGCACCTGGCCCGCAAGGCCTTCTTCCCGTCGCGCATTCCATTCCCGTTGTTGCACGTCAATACCACCTGGAAGTTTCAGGAAATGATCGCCTTCCGCAATCGGATGGCGGACGAGCACGGGTTTGAGCTGATCTCCCATACCAATCCGGAAGGCCTGGCCAACAATATCAATCCATTCGATCACGGCTCGTCCCGATTTACCGACATCATGAAGACCCAGGCGCTACGCCAAGCTCTAAATGCGGGCCGCTACGATGCTGCAATTGGCGGCGCCCGTCGCGACGAAGAAAAATCCCGGGCCAAGGAACGTGTTTTCTCGCACCGCAACGCGCAGCACGCCTGGGATCCCAAGCACCAAAGGCCCGAGCTGTGGCGGCTGTTCAATACAAGGCTGAACCCCGGGGAAAGTATGCGGGTGTTCCCGATCTCGAATTGGACCGAATTGGATGTCTGGAGCTACATCTATGCCGAACAGATCGAGTTGCCCTCGCTCTACTTTGCCAAGCCACGCCCCGTGGTGGAGCGCAGTGGCACCCTGATCATGGTGGATGACGACCGGTTCTGCTTTGAGCCGGGTGAGACTGCCCGGGAGGAACTGGTTCGGTTCCGCACCCTGGGCGACTACCCGCTGACCGGGGCGATCCGCTCCGCCGCAGCGACGCTGCCCGAAATCATCATGGAAATGCAAGCCAGCCGCACTTCCGAGCGTGAGGGACGACTGATCGATAGCGATAGCGTCGGCTCAATGGAAAAGAAAAAGCAGGAAGGCTATTTCTGAGATGCAACCTGCATTTGCCCCAACCGCCAATACCGACATCGCACTCTGGCTACACCAGCAGACCAACAAGTCGCTGCTGCGTTTTTTGACCTGCGGAAGCGTTGACGACGGCAAATCCACGCTGATCGGGCGCCTGCTCTATGACAGCCAGTTGATCCTGGATGATCAACTCGCCAGTCTGCGCAAGGAAAGTCACAACCGCACCACCGGCGACGAAGGCATTGATTTTTCACTGCTGGTCGACGGGCTGACGGCTGAGAGAGAGCAGGGCATCACCATCGACGTGGCCTACCGGTTTTTTGCCACCGACCGCCGTAAGTTTATCGCCGCCGACACGCCCGGGCACGAACAATACACCCGCAATATGGCGACCGGCGCCTCCAATGCTGACCTGGCGTTGGTGTTGATTGATGCGCGCAAAGGGGTTTTGACCCAGACCCGCCGTCACAGCTTCATTCTGTCGCTGTTGGGTGTCAGGCATGTGGTGTTGGTTATCAACAAGATCGACCTGGTCGATTACGATCAGGCTGTGTTCGACAAGATTGAACAGGAATATCGGGCGTTTGCCGGCCCGCTTGGCTTCAAGACCCTGGCCGTGATCCCGGTATCGGCGCTCAAGGGCGACAATATGCTGGCCAAGAGCCCCCATACGCCATGGTATTCGGGTTCATCGCTGGTGCCCTATCTGGAAACCATCGACATCAGCGAAGACAACACGGCTCGCCCGATGCGGTTCCCGGTACAGTGGGTCAACCGACCAAACCTGGATTTCCGGGGCTTTTCGGGCACGCTGGCCTCGGGCCGACTGGCCGTGGGCGATGAGGTTCTGGTTTCGGCATCGCGCAAACCGGCGGTCGTCAAGCGCATCGTCACCATGGATGGTGATCTCGATCAGGCCATTGCCGGGCAGGCGGTAACCTTGGTGCTCGATCGGGAAGTCGACATTTCGCGCGGCGATATGTTGAGCCACTCCGGTCAAACCCCAGAATTCTCCAATCAATTCCAGGCGCGCATTGTTTGGATGAACGAAGAACCGGCCTTCCAGGGTCGTTCTTATCTGCTCAAAATCGGCAGCCAGACTGTGCCAGCGACGATTACCGACCTGAAATTCAGAACCAATATCAATACGTTGGAACATACGGCGGCCACCAAGCTTGACCTAAACGAGGTCGGCACGGTGACCATCGCCACGGACAAACCGATCGCCTTTGACCCCTATGGGGCCAATGGGCTGACGGGTGGGTTCATTCTGATCGACCGACTGTCCAACGCCACGCTGGGCGCCGGAACCATTGAGTTTGGGCTGCGCCGCGCACAGAATTTGACGTACCAGTCATTCGACGTAAACCGCGACCTTCGCGCGGCAATGAAACAGCAGACCCCGCAAATTATTTGGTTTACCGGCCTGTCCGGCTCGGGCAAATCCAGCGTCGCCAATCTGTTGGAACGTCGGCTGACGACCGCTGGCAAACATGCCTACATTTTGGACGGCGACAATGTTCGCCACGGACTGAATAGGGATCTTGGATTTACTGACGCCGCACGCATCGAAAACATCCGCCGCGTCGCCGAGGTAGCGCGGCTGTTGGCGGACGCCGGCCTGATCGTGCTGGTGTCGTTTATCTCGCCGTTCCGCAATGAGCGGCGGCTCGCCCGGGAAGTGGCCGGGGATATCAGGTTCGTCGAGGTCTATGTCGACACCCCGCTCGAGGTATGCGAGACGCGCGACCCCAAGGGCCTGTATAAGCGGGCCCGCGCCGGAGAGATCAAGAATTTTACCGGCATTGATAGCCCGTTTGAGGCGCCAGAAAAGCCTGAATTGGTGCTGCACGGGGCCATAAGCGAACCGGTGGAACTGGCAGATCAGTTGTATGATTGGCTCAAGATCGACTAGGTTTCGGAATGGCTGAATTGGCTGCATCGTTCTGTTGTGCCTGCTGGGAGTAATTACTTGACGGCCGTGGACCGTGCTCTAGCAGCGTCGACGGGCAATTGCCCCAAAGTCCAAGATGAGACCAGTGTTGGTAAAGCTGTGTCGCGGGGGAGCTTGCGGCACCAAGGCTTGTGCGGCACAAAGCGGCACAGGCCTTGGAGGCAGATATGCAACGATCAACAAGCGGATGGATCAATGGCCTGATCGGGGTCATCATCTTCAGCGGGTCGTTGCCGGCGACGCGTGTCGCCGTGCAGGCCTTCGATCCGGTATTCCTGACCGTGGCCCGCGCCACGATCGCTGGCATGGTCGGGCTGGGCCTGTTGCTGGCGTTTCGCGAAAGGCGACCGGCGCGCAGCGATCTCGTGTCATTGGTGGTCGTTGCTCTCGGGGTCGTCGTCGGCTTCCCGCTGCTTACCGCTTTGGCGCTTCAACATGTCACTTCGGCCCACTCGATTGTTTTCATTGGCCTGCTCCCGCTGTCAACCGCCATATTCGGGGTCCTTCGAGGCAATGAACGACCCAGACTGGCATTCTGGATATTTTCGATACTCGGTAGCGCCCTTGTCACGGGCTTTGCCCTGATGCAGGGCCTTGCCGCCTCGCCAATCGGGGACGCGCTGATGCTGGCGGCAATCATCGTGTGTGGCTTAGGCTATGCCGAGGGCGCCAAATTGTCGCGAACACTGGGCGGCTGGCAGGTGATTTCGTGGGCCTTGGTGCTATCGTTGCCGATAATGGCGGCACTAACACTGTTCTATTGGCCCACAACCTTTGTGGGCGTCCCAGCGCCCGCCTGGATCAGCCTGGGGTACGTCTCGCTCTTTAGCATGTTGATCGGCTTTGTGTTCTGGTATCGCGGATTGGCGCAGGGCGGTATTGCCGCTGTCGGGCAGCTGCAATTGCTGCAGCCATTTTTTGGACTGGCCTTGGCGGCTACCCTTCTGGGCGAGCCGGTCACGCCAACCATGGTGGCGGTGACCCTTGGTGTTATCGCCTGCGTCGCCGCTGCGCGTCAGTTAGGCCGGTAACACCAAACGCCAATAAGTGAGTTGCACATTGCGCTGCCGCGCCCACAAGGGATGGTTGGTGCCCGGTTGCCGGAAGGCCGGTCCTGTGCCAAACCATGGCTGACATATTGGCGAGGACTTGGTAATGAAGACCCGTGCTGCAGTTGCCTTTCAGGCCGGAAAGCCACTCGAAATCGTCGAACTTGATCTGGAGGGGCCGCGCGCGGGTGAGGTCCTGGTCGAAATCAAGGCCACTGGCATCTGCCACACCGACGATTTTACCCGATCTGGGGCTGATCCCGAAGGTCTGTTTCCGGCCATTCTGGGCCACGAAGGGGCCGGGATTGTTGTTGAGATTGGCGCTGGCGTCACTAGCGTAAAAGTGGGCGATCACGTCATTCCGCTTTATACGCCCGAGTGCCGCGAGTGCCCGTCCTGCCTGAGCCGCAAAACCAATTTATGTACCGCAATCCGCGCGACGCAGGGGCAGGGCCTGATGCCCGATGGCACCTCACGCTTCTCCTACAAAGGGCAACAAATATTCCACTATATGGGGTGTTCGACGTTTTCGAATTACACCGTATTGCCCGAAATTGCGGTTGCCAAAATTGATCCGAAGGCCCCGTTCGACAAGGTCTGCTATATCGGTTGCGGCGTTACCACCGGGGTTGGCGCGGTTATCAACACTGCCAAAGTCGAGGCGGGGGCCACCGCCGTGGTGTTTGGCCTGGGCGGCATCGGCCTCAACGTCATTCAGGGCCTGCGGCTGGCCGGGGCCGACATGATTATCGGTGCCGATCTCAACAATAACAAGAAGACATGGGGTGAACGCTTTGGAATGACTCACTTTGTCAATCCAAACGAGATCGACGGAGACATCGTGCCTTACCTGGTCAACCTGACCAAGCGGCGCGGCGATCTGATCGGCGGCGCCGACTACACCTTTGACTGCACCGGCAATACCACAGTGATGCGGCAGGCGTTGGAAGCCAGCCACCGCGGCTGGGGTAAGTCAGTTGTCATCGGGGTTGCCGCATCCGGGCAGGAAATTTCCACCCGCCCGTTCCAGCTGGTCACTGGACGCACCTGGATGGGCACGGCCTTTGGCGGCGCGCGCGGGCGCACGGACGTACCAAAAATCGTTGACTGGTATATGAACGGCAAGATCGAAATCGATCCGATGATCACCCACACACTGCGGCTTGAGGACATCAACAAGGGCTTTGACCTGATGCATTCGGGCGAAAGCATCCGCAGCGTGGTGTTGTTCTGAAGCGCCGAATATACCGGACTTGCCATGGCTGACCGGCCGCACATTTTTGTTGATGCGGACGCTTGCCCGGTCAAGGATGAGGCGCTGCGCGTTGCCGAGCGCCTGGACCTGGTGGTGACCCTGGTCAGCAATGGCGGTGTGCGCCCGTCGCGTGACCCGATGGTGCGGGTTGTGGTGGTGGCCCAGGGGGCCGACGCCGCCGATGATTGGATTGTCGAGGCGGCGCAAGCCAACGATATCGTTCTGACCGCGGATATTCCCTTGGCGAGCCGGGCGCTGGCCAAGGGCTGTCACGTCCTGGGCTTTACCGGCAAGGCATTTACCGAGGCGTCGATCGGCATGGCGCTGGCGATGCGCGCGCTCAATCAGCATCTGCGCGAAACGGGCGAAAGCAAGGGCTACAATTCAGGATTTTCTGCCCGCGATCGATCAGCGTTTTTGGGCGCATTGGATACGGTCGGGCGCCTGGCGCTCAAAGCTGTAAATTAGCCTAGGCCACGACTAGTGGTCCCCAGGCCGCTCAGCCTTCGTCGTCGTCCGACTCGTCGACGAGATAGACCGACAATTCGATGTCGATCCCATACCCGGCAATCGCGGCCACGGCATGAGCGGGCAGGCGGGTCGACATGGCTTCGCCATGCTCGGGGTAGTCGAAGGCCAGGTCCAGCACCGCCCGGCCGATGCGCCGGTCTTCCAGCATGGCCGCAATGGCGGGCCCGGAACGTTCCGCCAGCTCCAGCAGTGCCCGCACCGGATTGTTCACCGGTACATCCACCTGGGCATAAAAACTGCCCTCGGCATCCTCCGGCTCGAAGCGGCTGGTCAATTGTTTGAGCGCCCGATCGAGTTCAAGCTGAAGCTTGCTGGCGTCCGAGAGCTCGAGCGTGCCGGTCTCGCTGGGTTGCTGCGGGGTTACGCCCGTGAGGCGCAACGCGATGGCAAAGGGAGAAAATGTCGTCATCAGAGCCGCCCGGAAATGGCCGCGAACAAAGCAATTGCAGCGGCATTGGAGACGTTGAGCGACTTAATCGGGCCAGGCATATCCAGCTTGACCATTTCGTCGCACAATTCGCGGGTTCGCTGGCGCAGCCCCTTGCCTTCGGCGCCCATGACAATGGCCAGCGGCACATCGGCGTCACGCGGCTTGAGCTGGTGTTCGCTATCCGAATCAAAGCCCAGAACCAACATGCCGCGCTTTTTCAGGGTTTCCAGCGCATCGCCGAGGTTTCTCACCTCAATCATCGGCACCAGATCCAAGGCGCCAGAAGCCGATTTGGCCATGACCCCGGTTTCCCGGGGCGAATGGCGCGCCGTGGTAATGACCGCATCGGCACCAAAGGCACAGGCTGTGCGCAGGATGGCGCCGACATTGTGCGGATCAGTGATCTGATCCAGCACCACGACTAACCTTAAAGGACTGATATCATTGAGGCCGAACCGGCTGACTGGATCAACTTCAAGCGCGGCGCCCTGATGCACGGCGTCATCGCCCAAGAGCTTATCAAGCTCCTTGGGGGTGACCTCCTTGACGGGCACCTTGCCGATGTCGCCATTTTCCTTGAGGCGATTCAGGGCATTGGGCGTGACCAGCAACATCTTCTTGATGCGGCTGGAATTATCCAACGCCGCACGAACGGTGTGGATGCCATAAAGGTAGACCGGGCCGTCATCAGGATCGTAACGGGGCTTGGGCGGAAATTTGTTAAAGCTCATAGGCGCAGCGTTATCGCCTTTAAGTGCGACCAGCAAGCACAGAGGCGACAAGCATTTGACTCCGCATGGTGGTTTTCTTGCGCCAAGGGCCGAACAGCAGTTGACACAATCGGGTCCGGCCAGCATAAACCGCCCGACGACGCGCCAGCCGTGTCGTTATCCCGCTCTAGGCGTTTGTGGAGGGGTGGGAGAGTGGTTAAATCCGGCAGACTGTAAATCTGCTCGCTTCGGCGTACACTGGTTCGAATCCAGTCCCCTCCACCAAAACTTTCGGGCCTGTGTTCCCGGCGGTCGATTCCCCAAAATAGTGATCAGAACTGCGCGGTGTGGCGGCCAGAAGCGGGCACTGGTCATGCGCGCGGTTTCAAGGGCCGAGCAGCGGAAACCATCACCGCGCGTATCGCTCAAGTGGTCCTTGTCAACGCCGCAAGAGACAACGTTGTTTGACCAGCGCCTCAGTTTCTGGGATAGGTTCGATCTAATGGGTCGCAGCGGGCCGCAGGGCGCGCCAGGGGTTAATGTATGACGCTTGCAGGGGCGCGGTCGAAACGCGCAACGATCAAAGATGTCGCGCAGGTGGCGGGTGTGTCGTTCAAGACAGTGTCGCGCGTCATCAATCATGACCAGACGGTCAATGCCCACAATCGTGACAGCGTGCTCAAGGCGATCAAGCAGCTGAATTATCGCGTCGACACCTCCGCCCGAAACCTGCGCTCCGGATCGTCCCACACGCTGGGGCTGATCTATGATCGGCTCAATGCGCTCTATATCGTCAACATCCAGAATGGCGCCATCCGGGTTTGCAATGAGCGCGGCTACAGCCTGCAGATTTTGCCCCTGCGAGATGACATCACGCTGGACCCAGCCGCCTTGGCGGCGCATATGGGATCCGCCCATTTGTCCGGTCTCATTGTAACCCCGCCATTTTCCGAAATGACCAATCTGGTGCGCGACCTGCGGCAGCGCGGCGTTCCTTTGGTTCGGATCATTTCGGGCAGCACGGACGAGCCATCCCCGCTCACCAGCGCGGTGCAGATCAATGACATGGTGGTTGGCCGGGAATTGACCCGCTACCTGATCGACCTGGGGCATCGGCGCATCGGGTTTCTTTGGGGTCAAGAATCGCATTTGACCAGCATTGATCGCTATCGCGGCTATGCCGCTGAACTGGAGGCCAGCGGGATCGCCTTTCGCGCAGACTATGCACGCAAGGGCGAATATACTTTTGCATCCGGATTCGAACGTACAATGGCGCTTCTGGCGCTGCCTGAGCGCCCAACGGCAATTGTTGCCTCAAGCGACGAGATCGCCGCTGGCGCCATTGTCGCCGCCACCAAATCGGGCGTTCGGGTGCCCGAGCAATTGTCTGTCGTGGGCGTCCGCAGCAGCCCCTTGGCCCACGAGAGTTGGCCGAGCTTGACCGGCTTTGACCTCAACGCCGAAGAGCTTGCCGCCCAGGCAACGGACTTGCTGATATCGCAACTGGCTGCTCGCAGCGCCACGACCAAGATCGTCAATTTCGGCCTGCAGTTTTTCGAACGCGGCTCTTCTGCTCGGCTGTCGAGCTAACCCAAGCAGAGCAGGGGCCCGGTCGAGCGTTTGTCTCAGCCGCAGCAGGCCAATTGCGCAGGCCTTCCAAGCCGAGCGCACTCGAAAATCTCGACATTCCTGCGGTTCACGGCGGGCTCGGCGATTGGCTCTGGCGACTGACAGGGCGCCCCGACGCACCTGCCCAAACCACCCATTCTGCGAGCAGGCGGCGCCCAAATCGACCTGGCGTTTCAGGACGCAACAACGTTGTTTGACAACGTTGTCGCAGATATGTAGTGATAATGACCGGGAGGGGAACCCGAATGCAGCTTGGTATTTTAACAGCGCCGTTCCCGCAGACTGATCTGATTAAGATCGCCAAATGGTCGGCTTCGGTTGGCTTTGAAGCGCTCGAGATTGCCTGTTGGCCAAGCGCAGGCGGCGAGGCCCGCCGTTATGCCGGCACCGCCCACATTGCCGTTGAGGCGATGACCAAGCCAAGGGCCAGCGAGCTTAAGGCGGCGCTGACAGAGACGGGCGTCACGATTTCTGCGCTCGGCTACTACCCGAACCCGCTTCACCCCGACCAAGGGCACCGCGACAAGGTCATCACCCATCTCAAGCACGTGATCGCGGCGGCGGGCATGATGGAAATCGGGGTGGTCAATAGTTTCATGGGTGGCAATCGAACGCTGACCGTCGATCAGAATTGGGAGCTCGCCAGCCAGGTTTTCCCAGCGGTCATTGCCTTTGCCAAGGACCATGGGGTGACGCTCGCCTTCGAAAACTGCCCGATGATTTTCTCCCACGATGAATGGCCGGGCGGCCACAATATCGCCTATGCGCCGAAAATCTGGCGGCGCATATTCGACGCCTGGGGCGATGATGTCGGCATGAACTACGATCCCAGCCATCTGGTCTGGCAGATGATCGATCAAGGGCGGTTTATCCGGGAATTTGGTAGCCGGATGGTCCACGTCCACGCCAAAGACCTGATGATCGACCGCGATGGGCTTTATGAGAACGGCATCATGTCCCTGGGCATGGGCTGGCAGGTACCGCGAATGCCGGGTCTGGGGGATATCGACTGGGCCGAGGTTTTCTCTGGCCTGTACCGGGCAGGATATGACGGCCCGATCATTATTGAACACGAAGACCGCGATTTTGAAGGATCAGAGGAGCAGATCAAGCGCGGCTTTCTGTTGGCGAGAGACGTCCTTCGCCCGTTCGTGAAGTAGGACGTCAAGACTGTGAAAAAACAAACTGATAGGGAGGACTACCAATGAACAAACTACTGCTGGGAACTGCCACGCTGGCGATCGTCGTCGGCCTCGGTGGCTCTGCTCAGGCCATGAGCTACAAGATCGGCATTTCCAACACTGTGCAGGGCAATGGCTGGCGCGAAGAAATGGTCTGCGCCATGAAGGCGCAGGCACTGGCTTCGGGCATGGTCGAGTCATTGACCATCGCGCATCGCAATACCGATGCGGCTGGGCAGCTGGAAGATATGCGCAATCTGATTCAGGCTGGTGTTGCCGCCATTGTGGTCAACCCGGCGAGCGCGGACGGCATCAATGCCGCCATCAAGGAAGCCACGGACAAAGGCATCGTCGTTGTTGCCGTTGATCAGGCAGTGACTGAGCCATCGGCCTATGTTTTGTCCAACAACCAGGAGCAATATGCCTATCTGGGCGCAAAATGGTTGTTTGAGCAGATCGGCGGCAAGGGCAGTGTCGTTTATATGCGCGGCGCAGCTGGCGCTGGCGCAGACAATGACCGCGACGTTGGCTTCAAGCGGGCTCTGGCCGAATTCCCCGATGTCACCGTTGCCAACGAAGTGTTCACCGGCTGGCAGCAAGACCAAGGCAAGCAGCAGATCAATGATCTGATCGCAGCCGGGGTGCCGTTTGATGGCGTCTGGACCTCAGGCATCGACAATGTGATCGTCGATGCGTTCATCGAAGCTGGCGCACCACTGGTGCCAATCGTGGGCGCCGACAATGCCGGGTTTGTTGGCCAACTCGCCAGCGTTGAGGGTCTCAAGGGCGCGGCAGTGACGAACCCAGGTTCCGTCGGCGGCGCCGGCGTCGCTTTGGCGCTGCAGATTCTGGAAGGCAAGGCTCCAGCCGAACACCTGGTTATGGTCGATCCTGTGCTGTGGGATAACACCACCGACGAGGGTCGTGCTTTGATCGCTGCCGGGCAGAACCCTAACCTCAGTCCAGAATGGCCAGTTGGCGTCTCGATCCCAGGGTGGACGACCTACACCATGGATCAGGTCATTGCCTGCAAAGGCCCAGGCGAATAACTCCCTGCGACCCCCGGCACCTTGTCGGGGGTCGTCCCTTACCAAGTCCGGATCAACCCAGCAGGTAATATGTCGCAAATAGACGCGAAAATGCCCATTTTGGACGCTGAAGGCGTGTCCAAGCGGTTCGGCGCGGTGGTCGCTCTCAAGAGTGCATCTCTACGGGTTCACCCGGGCGAGATCGTTGCGCTGATGGGGGCGAACGGGGCCGGCAAATCCACTTTTGTGAAAATTCTTACCGGCGCACTGCGCCCCGACACGGGCCATGTCCGCATCAAGGGGCACAACCGCCTGGTCGCCTCGCCTGCTGCTGCGCGCCGTTCGGGGCTGGTGCCAGTGTATCAGGAACCGTCACTGATCCCCGATTTGGATATCGCCGGCAATTTGCGGCTGGGTAATAGCGACGTCGAAAAATTTCGCCACTGGGTGGCCGCGCTTGGACTCGCCGATTTGCGGCTGGACGCCATTATTGGCCGGCTGCCGCTGGCGACGCTGCGCATTCTTGATCTGGCACGGGCGCTGGCAGCAGAACCCGACGTGTTGCTGTTGGATGAAATGACCGCCGCACTCCCCGCCGATCTGGTCGAGCGTGTGCTTAAAGTGGTGCGACAACAGGCGGACGAGGGCCGCTCAGTCATCTATATTTCGCACCGTTTCACCGAAATTTCCGAATTGTGCGACCGCGCGACCGTGCTGCGCGATGGGGCGACGGTTGGCGATCTGAAGATCGAACCCGGGATTGAGGAGCATATCGTTGAACTAATGCTGGGGGCAGCAGTGGGCGCCACGGCGGTCGGCGCCGGGCGCGCTGCTAAATCACCAGCCGCAGAGGACCAGCCGGTTCGCCTGCGGGCACACAATTTGAAGGCGGGCGCCCACCTCGTGGATGTCTCGTTGGAGCTGCGCCCCGGCGAGGTGCTTGGTGTTATCGCGCTGGAGGGGCAGGGGCAGGATGAACTGTTCGACGTGCTGGCCGGCAACCGGCGACCTTCGGCTGGAAGTGTTGAAATAGATGGTCGTCCGGTAAACTTCAGGCATCCAGCTGATGCAATCGCCGCCGGTTTGACCTTTGTCCCGGGTGACAGGGCCCGCGCCCTGCTGATGCCGCGTTCGGTGCGCGAAAACATCGCGCTGCCGCTGTTGGCGCGGCCAGAAAACTGGGGTGCCATTGCGATGCGCGACGAGGCCGCCAAAGTGGCCGCCGCCGTTGAACGCCTGCAGATCGACACCAGAGCGCAGAGCGAAGTGCGCAAATTGTCGGGAGGAAACCAGCAAAAAGTGACGATTGCGCGTTGGATTGCCTGGGGCGTCGAGACGCTGCTGTTGTTTGATCCGACGCGTGGAATCGACATTCGCACCAAGCGGCAGATCTATGCCTTGGTCCGCGACCTGGCCGACCAAGGGGCGGCAGTTTTGTTTTACACCTCCGAGCTGGCGGAAGTGCGTCTGGCTTGCGACCGCGCCGTGGTGATTTTCGGCGGCAAGGTGGTGGATGTGATCGATGCCGCTGATGCCGACGAAGCAACGCTGATGCGGGCCGCCTACGGGCTTACGGAAACAACCACAATGGCGGCCGGGGCATGAACCGATTGATAAGCGATCATGGCTGGACCTTGGGCCTGGCGGCGCTGCTCGCGGGGTTACTGCTCGCCACCAAGGCGATGCAGCCCGATTTTGATGTTTCGGGTCTTGATTATCTGGCCCGGGCCGCCTTGCCTTACGCGCTGGCGACGCTCGGCATGGCCGTTGTCGTCATTGCGGGTGGTATCGACTTGTCGCTGGCCTCGATGATGGCGGTGACCAGCGTGACGGCCGCCGTGCTGATGGTTGGCGCCAGCGACGGCCAGGCGCTTTTGGTCGTGATGCTGGTGCTTGTGCTCGGCGCCGGCATGGGGGCGATCAATGGCACGATCATCGTCTTGACGCGGGTGCCCGATATCGTGGTGACGCTGGCAATGCTGTTCGTCTGGCAGGGGGTAGCTTTGCTGATCCTCAACGCTCCCGGCGGAGCGGCCGCCGACTGGCTAAGGGCGCTGATCGTTGGCGGCATCACCCTTCCGGGCGTGCCTCTTGTGCTGACCGAATGGCTACCAAAGGGGCTGGTGTTTCTGCTGGTGTGCCTGGCGGTGATCTGGCTGCCGATCCGCCGGTCAAAACTGGGGTTGATGTTTTATGCCATCGGCAGCGATGCCTCGGCTGCCTTTCGCTCGGGGGTGCCCGTCAAGCGAACCCGAATTGCCGCTTACGCGGTGTGCGGCCTGTTTGCCGCATTGGGCGGGCTGTCGGTGACGATGAGCACCGGCATCGGTGAGCCGATCCCAGGTCCCTATTTGATGGCTGCGGTCGCCGCCGTGGTCCTTGGCGGAGTGGTCCTGGGTGGCGGGCGCGGCGGGCTATTGGGGCCGATCCTTGCCGTGTTTGTGCTGCGGTTGGTGCGCATGGACCTGACATTGATGGCTGTGGACCCGAACGTGACCACCATTGTTGAAGGCTCGATCATGGTGGTGGTGGTGATGTTCGGTGGCGTTTTGGCGCTCAGGGGGCGCAAGCAATGACCCCGACCACAGAACAACCCCCATTCTTGACCCGCCTCGGTCGCCTGATGGGCGAACGGCCGATGATCCCGCTGGTTTTGTTGCTGATCGGGCTGATCGTCCTGCTGCAGCTGATGCAACCCGGCGTGATCAACGAGCGCTGGCTGAGCAACACTATCAAATTTGCCATTCCCCTGGCGATGCTTGCCGCCTGTCAGACGTTGACGATGTTGACCGGCGGGATCGATCTGTCGGCCGGGACCGTGGCAACAATCAGTGCCTTTGTCGTCGCAACGGCAGCGCCCCTGGTCGGCGTCCCTGCCGCGCTGGCGATTGCGCTAGGCTGTGCGCTGCTGGCCGGGCTCATCAATGGGTTCGGCGTGGCCATATGCCGGGTGCATCCTTTGATCATGACGCTGGGAACGGCGTTGATCGGCACCGGCTGCCTTTTGGTTTATCAGCGCTTTGTCATTGCCACTGGCACCGCCATTCCCGAGTTTCTGGTGTGGCTGGGAACGGCGCGCACGTTTGGCCTGCCCAATGCGCTGATCCTGTTTGTGCCATTTGCAACCGCTCTGGTTTGGAGCCAGCGGCGGACCGGATTTGGGCGGTTGCTCTATGCGCTGGGCTCCAACGAGGCGGCAACACGGATTTCCGGCGTGCGCTCTTGGCAGGTGTATCTGACCCTTTATTCCCTGTCGGGGCTGATCGCGGGCGTGACCGGGCTTCTGTATGTCGGCATGGTCAAAACGCCGTCGCTGTCACTGGCGCTGCCACTCGATCTGCCTTCGGTCGCCGCAGCGGTGATTGGTGGTACCTCGATTTTTGGCGGGCGTGGCGGCTATGGCGGCACAATTATCGGGGCGCTGATCCTGACCGTGTTGGCCACGATGCTGACCCTCCTGCACATGCCCGAAGGGGCGCGCCGTATTCTGTTTGGCCTGATCATATTGGCGGTCGCAGCGCTCTATGTCCGGCTCACGGACCGGGGTTGAGCGACGACCAAGCCGAGCGGGGGTCAAATTGACCAAGGAGAGGCGATGATAAAGGTTTTGATCGTCGGATTGGGTACAATGGGGCAGTCCCACGCACTGGCCCACCATCATCATCCCGCAGCAACAATTGTCGGGCTGGTCAACCGTTCGCCGGTGGACCTGCCCGAGCCCCTGCGCACCTATCCCCTGTTTCGGAGTCTAGCCGAGGGGCTGAGCGCCAACCCAGATCTGGTCGTCATTGCCACCTATGCCGACAGTCACGCGGAAATGGCGATTGGGGCGATGGAGTGGGGCGCCCATGTGTTTGTCGAAAAGCCACTGGCAACGACGGCGGAGGACGCCCAACGCGTCGTGGAGGTGGCGAAACGGACCGGCCGCAAATTGGTGGTAGGCTATATTCTGCGCCACCATCCGGCTTGGACCAGGCTTATCGCCGAGGCTCGCGCCCTTGGAGGGCCGTTTGTGTTTCGCATGAACCTCAACCAGCAGTCGCTTGGACACCAATGGGAGGTGCATAAAGCGCTGATGCGCTCGACTTCGCCCATTGTCGACTGCGGGGTGCATTATGTTGACGTCATGTGCCAGATCACCGACGCGAAGCCGTTAAGGGTCCATGGTATCGGACTGCGGCTGAGCGATGAGATTGCCCCAGATATGTACAATTACGGCCAGTTCCAAGTGGCATTCGACGATGGATCGGTCGGCTGGTACGAGGCCGGCTGGGGGCCGATGGTGTCAGAAACCGCATTTTTTGTGAAAGACATCATCAGCCCCAACGGCGCAGTTTCGATCGTTGACCCTGACAAGGCAGACTCATCGGACATCGACGGACACACCAAAGTGGGGGGCATATTGTTGCATCGGCTCGACGGCGACCTCCTGATCAGTCTGCCCGAGGAACTGGGCCACCAAGGGCTGTGCGACGCCGAACAGGCCTATGTCCTGAGGGCAATAACCGAGGATATCGACCTGACGCGGCATATGCATGATGCGGTCCAGTCGCTCCGTATCTGCCTGGCTGCCGATCAAAGTATTCGTTCGCGCCAGGTCGTCGAGCTCTAGACGGCCCATTCACGGCTCCGAAATTGTCGTCGTGTCCCTTGCCACCCAATGCCGGGCCTGCCTCGCGGGCCACTGCTGCCAGGTGGCCGGGCACGGCGGACCTGCGGGCAATGGACCGGGATGGATATCTCCGAAGATATCAGGGCCTTCGGAGGGTCTTACTGTTTCGTCGATAGGCGGTCGCGTTCGAGGCCGTCGAGGATCAGGCTGAGGCCGTAGGTGAACTCGTCTGCGGGGTCGTAGTTACTTTGCATGAGTTCAGTGGCGCTCGCGTTCAGGTAGGGGTACTCATCATGGGGCAGTTGCGGCAGGTACACTTCGTGGATCATGTCAGCGAGCTCGCCGGCGTCGGCGAAGGGTAGGCTCGCCGACTGAAGGGCGAAGCCATAGATAAAGCTGTCGAGGAGCCAGTTCGCATGGGTGGCCATCCGGACAGAGAACCCCGCCTTGCGCAGGGTTGCCGTCACTGCCTCGTGGTGCCTGAGATTGGCCGGTCCCGGGGCGGTCCGTGACTCCATGAGGGTGATCGCCCAGGGGTGACGGGCCAGCACTTCTCTGGCCGACAGCGACCGCGCACGCATCGCCGCTTGCCAATCACCCGGGTGTTCCGGCAGCTGGATCTCGGCGAACACGAGATCCACCATGCCGTCGAGCAACTCCTCCTTGTTGCCGAAGTGGTGGTACAGCGACATCGCCCCAGCGTCGAGCTCTCGACCTAGCCTGCGCATACTGAGCGCGCCGATGCCCTCGTTGTCGGCGAGCGCAACGGCTTGATGCAGCACCCGCTCCTTACTGAGCGGGGTGGAGGTTCCTGCACCTCGTCCAGAATCTGCGCCCATGCGCTGCCCCTTTCAATCGCGGTCTTGACAAATCGTACAGTGTACGGCTATCGCATTGCGTGTGAATCGTACAGTGTACGGTTATCGCACGGTGTCAAGTCGACGTCACCATCTGATGGGGGCCGACCCACCACAGTTAACGCACAACTAACCCGCCCGCCACACCGTGGAGGGACCCTGGAAGGACCCGACGATGATTAGGCAAGCCAACGCCTCCCGCCCGCTCGACAACCCGCGGATCCCGGTGCAATTCAAGCTCGCTGCAGCCTGGACCGACTTCATGTTCCTCTAAGTGTTCGGCGTCGAGATCGGGAAAGTCTTCCATTGAAAAAATCCGGCAACTGATGAGCCGTAAGACACTGTAAATAGGGAATATCAAAATGGCTCGCTGGTTAACCAAACCCATTGTCGTACCTGCCGCATTGTTCTTTGGTACTCTACTCACTATCGTTTTGGCATTGGTGCAAGTGGTGCAAATCCCACTGGGTGCCCTGCCCGAGGACAGCCTACGCCTGAGCGCCGCCCCCGTCTGGCATTTCATGCATGTGCTGGGTGGTGCCACGTTTGGCATCCTTGGCCCACTCCAGTTTGGTCGTGTTCTGATGCGCAAATATGGATTCTTGCATCGCGTCATGGGGCGCGTCTTTGTGCTGGCGGGGGCGATGATCTCGCTGAGTTCGCTGAGCCTGCTTTGGCACTTTCCCGACACGTATTCGGTGGCCATGAACAGCGCCCGGTTGCTGTTCGGGATCGCGCTAGGCGTGGCTTTGGCCGTTGCGATGCAGGCAATCTACCGGCGGGATTTTGTCCGCCACCGCAACTGGATGATCCGCGCCTATGCAATCGGGATCGGGGCCACGTCCGTGACGATGGTGTTTTTTCCCATTTATGCAATTACGGGAGAGCCTCCGACGGGCCTCGTCGCTGACATCGCATTTGTGGGGGCCTGGACGGCCTGCGTTGTTTTCGCCGAGGGCTTGGTACGCAGGATTTGAGCAATCTTTGTTTACAAACTCCGGTCGCATTGTGCCCGTGACTATCGTGACGAACGTCCTCGCCGACGAGGGCTCGCTTGAGCTTCTATCGCGCCCTCGATTTGCCTGTCGGAGCGACCGCTTGCATCCAGGGGTGACCAGCAGCGGCCGGTCACCTTTCCAGCCACGTCGGCCGCTCGCAGGTAACGCGAGAAAGCGATGGAACGCCGCAGCGCCCGTTCTGTTACTCGCCGACAGGCGTGGCTAGTGCCTCGGGATAGTCCCCAGGCTCGCTTATGTGTTCGGCCCGCACCACCCCTCTCGCCGTCGGCCGCGCCATCTGCCGCGCGCTCAACAACAGCAAATCAATCCAGATTGAAAGGTCCTGACCCTAGACGAAGGGCGACGAAGTTCGCTAGGGATGAGGTCGCCCCGCAATGGTTGAAATGCCTTTGCTGCCCAAGATCATCAAAGGAGCCGTTCTGTGACCGCAGCCCAAGTTAAATTCGGGATATTTGTCGTTTTGGTCCTGGGTCTGCCGGCCAGCTTGATGGCAAGTGGGACCCCGGACCTGGTCGAGCTTGGCAAGCTGGTCATGATCCTTTCTCCGGCGGTCGTCGGCCTGGCCCTGAATTTTGGGCTTGGTGACAAGGGACGCAAGCCAGATTGGCGCGGGGTCGGCTGGGCAGCTGTGATCACACTGGCCATTGTTTCCGGCGCACTCGCAGCGGCTGCACTCGGGGGTGCGCTGAGTTTCGCGCCCAATGCCGCGCCAATTGATAAAATACTGGCCGCCTCGGGTGCGTCGGCACTGACCAGCGTTTTGGAGGAGTTGGGTTGGGCGGGCGGTGGGCTGAGTTTGGCGATTGCTGCCTTGGGCCGGCGCTGGGGTGTCCTGGTCCTTGGCCTCGTATGGGCGGCGTGGCATTTGGTGCCGACGTTTTTGCATGTCGGGCTCTTTCCGCAATTGGAGGCAGCGCCTCCCGCCATGATCGTGGTGTTTGTGCTGGCCTGCCTTGCCTATCGCGAACTCTTGACCGTTTTGCGTGAACGCGCATCAACCTGGCTGGCCGCAGCGGCCGCACACGCCGCGCCCAATATCATCCTGGCCGGGTTGATTACCGCTGGCCTCGGCGTGTTTGACGCCACCCGCTGGCCGCTGTTCCCGGCCCCGGGCGGCGTGGTGTTTTTGGGGCTAACCGGGATCGCGATACTGGTCGTCAGCCGAATGGGCCAAGCGCGGCCGCCGGCATGAAAGTGCGCTAAGATCGCAATGCAGCGATCGGTATCAGCTTTTTGGTCAATAACAACTCCAGTAATTCCAAGAACAAATTCAATCGCCCGGCCTACTGCGCCCTTTCCAATTTGGACTGCTCCAAGAGCCAAGCTAATAACGCCAAAAGCTTTCTTGCCGTTTGCTGCTTCCATATTTTTTGGAATCATAAAATTGGTGTATTCTATAATGTCAAACAACTCGTTATCACTGAGTTTGTAAAAGTCAATAGTATTAAAATCCAGCGCTTCCCAGTCTTGTGGCAATTTATACGTCTCAAAGCCATCTTTGTATGTAATATCAATTTCTCCAAATTTGAATTGACGACTATTTGCAATATGTCTCCTTATATTCTTTGATTCTCGACCGTAGTAACTCAGCAGAATAAGCAACTCTGATTACCATTTCGCTACGAATAATCTCCACAGAATCTGGAATTGAACATTGGCGGTAAATTATACGGCTATCTAGATTGAGCCGGCTAAGCTCATCTTGGGTAAGCCTGGACATGACTTCTTGACGCGCACGAGCTGCCGGTTCGCTTGGATCTCCGTTCAGCCGCATTGATCGCAGCTTGGAATTTAGCGGAGCCAGTGCTTCAGAGTATGTTTGGGACATTTGCATCACCAGCAGTTGACGGTCGGACCCTGAAATAGAAAAACCTCCCTCATCTTCCGCAATTTCCTGGAGATCGACTATTTCCGTAATTTTCGTGATCCACGAGTTAGCCTGCGAGGCAGAACAAGCTCTGCTGTAGACTACGACCATCTCAAATGTGCAGCCGGACAGTGAAAACGTGACTTGCGACTCAAATCCCTCTAGCAAGTAACTATCCTGAAACGCCTGTGTTAACTCCTGAGCTTGCACATCCTGAGATTGCGAGGGTGGTGTTATAGTCTGAGCCGCAGTTTCCCCCAGATAGATATTCAATACCAGACCACCCATGACGACTATGATTATCGCTCCAATAAATCCAATTTTATTCATTGAACAATCTCACTGGCCGTAAGCTGAATACTATTTTGCCGCTGCACGAAATAGGTGAAGCTGGGCCAAACGCCGGAGCCCATCATGAGCACCTTGCAGATATCGTACACACTCATCCCAGCGTCACCGCGTTATTCTCGCCATAGGCTTTGAACCGCAGCCGACTTAGCAGCTTGTCCGTCCGCTCAGCATCGATGCGGGTGGTGGAACAAATATGCACTTCCAGCGCTTTTGAAATTTTTCCCAGTCGCCGACCATGCGCATCAGCCTGATGGCTATTTTGCCGCCCAGCAGCGCATGTCGAATACTGGGCGAGACATAAAAGATGTAATTGGTGGCGATCCGTGTGCCGCTGCCCAAAAAATACTCGCCTACATTGGCGCCCAATTGGTATTTGTGTCAAAGTATATATAGCCACCCAAGACTTGCGCATAAATTGAGCCGCCGGAAAGCGTCGAGTCACCCATCAATGAACTCCCTAATTATGAATCTACGAAACAGAGAATTTTCCGTAGCAGACAGCCGCTCACCACGACCGTTTTTGTTGTAAAATACTGCAGTGGAGCGGTCAAAAATGAGATATGCCATTGTCGAAACCGCACTAATCATCACGTAAGACATGAATGTGATTATAGAAATCACGCATACAGGCGCGTAATCTGCAATTCCAAATTTTTCCAAATTTAGAAAGAACACAAATGTCGAAAATGCAAAACACAATACGATTGTGACTCTTGGAATTGTGCTAAATGTTTGATACCTTGAATAAGCATTGTCATTTTTCATCATTTTGTCCTTATTCAATTCACCATAAATCAGTACATACGTAATCAAAATTGGTAGATCGATCGCGGAAATCTCGAGTACTTTCTGTCAATTTGTCTCTACATCTCCGGCGGCGCTGAACGATAGAATAGTATTCCCCACCCTTAACACCCGTTCGGTAAGATGGTAGGTGTGGGTGAGCCCTCCAACCACAACCAAATCGCCGATTTTGTAGTCAACCATTGTGCCCTCACATGCCTAAATTGAAACTGTATTTCTCACGATACGCCCGAGATTTGCTGTCATTTTTTAGGGCGTACATCACAACCCTGATCGCACTATTGCCGATGATGGTGGTAATGTACGGCCAATTTTTTCTAGTTATTTTCTTAGTTTTATTGCTTTTCGGACTTAAAAACTTGCTGATATTTTCTATTTTTACATCCATATTTAGCAATCATATATTCAAATTTGGAATTTATCTGTTTGCAATATGCTGTAACGTATATATACTTTTGAATGTTTTGACATTTACGCCGCGAATATACGAGTTCCACGGAATAAACACAAATCTACTTATTTTTAGTCAGGTAGTTTTTCTCTTTGGGATTTTCTATTTTCTTTTGGAACACAGGCATATACGCAATGCTACCCCTCCTGGGGCCTGATACTACTGCCCCGCGGGCTGTAGAGTATTCGCATTCGAGGCCCACCAGAGAGAACTCGCAAAAATTGCGCTTGCGAGTGCGAGGTATTCGAAGTTCAAGGTCGACAGCGTTCGGCCGCTAGCTTTAGAATTCGTCCCAACCCCGTTGCATAATTCCCGCCATAAGTCTTGAACCCCAGCCTGCTCAGCAGCTTGCCTGTCTGTTCAGGATCAACGCCGAAGCCGGAGTGAATATGCAGGTCCAGTGCCTCCTGTGATTTCGTCCAGTCGCCGACCAAGCGGATGAGCTGGAGCCCTATTGCCACCCAGCACGCTGCTGCGAATGTGCTTGGACACATACCTCACATATACCGTGACCATGCGCCCGCCTTCCCCCAGACAAAAATCGTCGGCCCCGACATGCTGCACGGCAACAGTCTTGCCACTATACTGGACATAAAGCGCCAGCGTATCCGCCAGATTTGTAATGGCGTTGGAAAAGGTGCGGAGAATTTGCGTTCAGAAAACGGAATGAGCCGATAGCGGCTCTCATTGTGATATTCGAGGCCGATATCAATCAGCCGCACGATATCGCTTTGCGTTGTCGCACGGAAAATCCTGAGCGCGCTTTTCTCTGGCCGCGGCTCACCTGCTGGCGCAACCGGAGACGGGCCAGTTTAATCGTGATTCATAGTCATGAGATCGTCATCATTCATTGCGCGGCTCCCAGACGCGTGCAGAAAGCGCGCAAAACCTGGCGAATACGCCGCAAAGTGGCGTAGAAAATGGACCGGCAAATGACTTTATTTTTGACAGCAAACCACCACCCCCCGGTTCCGTAGTTCTACTGCATCATTGCGGCCAAACGCGAGGACGTCAGCGATACTTCGGACTTGCGGACAATGGCGAGCAATTCACCAGCAGCGATGCTGATGTCGAACCTATCTAGGCCCAAAAGGGCCGGACGGGGTTTCGTAGACCTTGCTCGCACCGCGCAAGGTGGCCAGCGGGGCCTCGTATGGGCGGCGTGGCATTTGGTGCCGACGTTTTTGCATGTTGGTCTTTTTCCGCAATTGGAGGCAGCGCCTCCCGCCATGATCGTGGTGTTTGTGCTGGCCTGCCTTGCCTATCGCGAACTCTTGACCATTTTGCGTGAACGCGCATCAACCTGGCTGGCCGCAGCGGCCGCACATGCCGCACCCAATATTGTCCTAGCCGGGTTGATTACCGCTGGCCTCGGCGTGTTTGACGCCGCCCGCTGGCCGCTGTTCCCGGCCCCGGGCGGCGTGGTGTTTTTAGGGCTGACTGCGGTTGCTATCCTGGTTGTCAGCCGAATGGGCCAAGCGCGGCCGGTGGCATGAAAGTTTGCTGTCACAAGAAATTGCCGCACAGGCAACCCTAAGATCGCGCTCCGTGGTGGGCATTCGTCTAGCAATGTGAGCGAGATATTGTCGCCTTAGGCGACCGTGTTGAGCGTCGTGTGAACCCGGTGTATGGACCCGCCCCAATACGCGCCTCGCTGCACGATTGAGGGGTTTGCGAGCTGGTGTAAAAGCCAGCGATCGCCCTGACGGCAGACGAGTGGGTGATGACGTCCGAGGCGAATGGCCGCCCCAGACGTCATCGGTGCTTATCAGCCGCCGTGCAGCGACTTGGCCAAGCCCACTAGATCGAGCATGTGACCAGCATAGCCCAGGCCCCCCAGCACAACGACAATCGCGACGATGACCAGAATAGTTCGGTTCATGATGGTTTCCTAAACTTGAGCAAGGGTTTGGCGAACCGTCATCCGGATCGCCGTAAAGGCCGGTACGAGGCTGGCGACGATCGAGCCAACGATCAGTGTCGCCACCCAGATCGCGAGCGCAGGAATTGAGATGACCAGCGGCAGCGCCAAGCCGAATGAGAGCGTTCCAATGAGCAAGCCAATGCCATAGCTGAGCGGCAGCGCAGCGATCACGGCAAGTGGGAGGCTGAGTGTGGCGATAAACACGCCTTCGGCCAAAATGTTGCGCAAGATGGCGCTGCCTTTGGCACCAATGGTTCGCATGATGCCAAACTCGCGAATGCGCTCGGTGACACTGGTCCCCTGCGACGAGGCGAGCCCGATTGCCCCCACCGCCGCCATGACCACCGCCATAATGGTCAAGGAAACGATCAAAATCTGGACGTGACCGGACTGCGCCTGACGCAGGGTTCGTTCGGTCATGACCTGTGTCACCGGGACATTGGCCTGGCTGAGGGCCACTTCCATCGCCGCGGTGGTTTCGGCGACGGCATCAGAGCTACGATCCACGGTGATGATGCGGACGGCGTTGACGAGCCCGCCAAGGTCACCGACAGCCTCAAGGGTCGACTGGGATACATAAACAGTGGCGGGTGCCAGGATTTGACGCAACACGCCAGTCAGGTTCAGTGTGACGTTGCGACCTTCGAAACTGACGGTCACCCCTTCGCCGATCGGTGGGCGGCCCAACAGGGACCAGGCTTGTTGGTTAACCACCGCCCCGATATTGGCCTGATTGTCGCCGCCGACCAAGAAGGTGTCCGTGGGCGCGGGGGCCTCTCGCAACCGCATCGACAAACTTCCGTGACCACCATCAGGGTAAGTTCGCACCACCGCCAGGCTATCCGGGCGGCCTGGGGCAACTTCCAAGAAATTGGCTGGTGCGGCTCCAGCAAAATTGGGTACCGACGACACGGCTTCCAACACCGTCTGCCAGGGCTGTGGAGCCAGGAAATGCACCTCGACATCGTGCTGTCGAGCGGCAGCGGCGCTATCAAGTTGTTGCCGCCAGGCAGCTTCAACATTCAAGCTCGCCAGAAACATGGCCCCAGCGGTGCCAAGCAAAACGACATTGAGCACCAGCCTGCTGCGTCGGCGAAAGGCATTGCGCAACGCCAGTGCCAAGGTTCTGTCGATACCAATGGCCTGGCTCAAAAGCCGTTGCAATCGGTCCGTGTTGACGCCGGTGCGAGCAATGCCCTGGTCGGAAAGCGCTTCACGAACCGTGGCTTTGGTAGCCAACCGGATCGGTTGGAGCACAAATGCGAGCGGCACCAGAACCCCAATTGCTGCAAGTGCAAAAACTACGGGTAGGGCAACGGTCGTCGATGCAATGTCGAAATTGAGCAATTGTCCGATGATATCGGCAAAGCCGGTTGCGGCCGTTAGTCCCAACGGCAGAGCGATAGCCGTCGCCAGGGTGCCAATGCTTGCCACCATTGTGAGGTACAGCGACGCAATCTGCCAGCCACTGCCGCCGACTGCCTTCATCACCGCGATTTGGCGCACTTGCTGAGCGAGCATTGCCGAAACCATAGATGCGGTCAGGATGGCGCTGAGGATCAGCGCCAGGCCAGCAAACGCCATAAACATGGCCAAGACGCCGGTCATCTGACTCTGGTGCGGGTGCATCCCCGGCGGAGGAATCTGGATCTGATGAACCGTGCCGCCCGCCGCCTCCAGAGCCAGCGCCAAATCCGCAGCGATTGCATCAACCCCGGCCTGGGTGGCGGTGGCGTCTTTAACGACGACCTTGATTAACTCCAGGCTCGAACTGCCGCCGATATTCCTCAGCGTTGCGGCGCTGATGTAGCCATAGGCGGTCTGTTCCTGCCATGCCGGGGCGAGGGCTGCGTCATGCACCGTGCCGCTAATTGGTAGGTTAGCACGCGTGCCACCGGGTAGCTCGATCGTCATGGAATCACCGATCTGGCGATCCAGAAATGCCAAAGCTTCCCGTTCCAAGGCGATGCCGCCGACCGGCGGCGGAAAGAGCCCGGCCTGGGGCAACACGACGTTGATCGCACTGGTTGACAGGTCTGGCGCCACAAATAGCAGCAGGCGGGTCCATTCGCCTGGGGCAGTTTCGACCCGACCCTCAATGATTGACGCAGTTTCAGCGTCGGCGATGTCCGGATGGGACAGGGCTGCGGCAAGCAGGGCCGGGGTTGCGGTTTCGACGTCGATAAGCGCTGATGCCGGATTGGTCGACATGTAGTTGCGCGAAATTTCGCGCGTCAGGATAGTGTAGGCGCCCACAATGGTGCTTAGCGCGACGATGCCCATGGTCAGGGCCGCCACCATCATGCCGACCCGTCCCTTTGTGGCATTGAGGTCACCCAGCAGTTTGCGCCAACGCGGAGCAAGGGTCATGCCATGTCTCCCTGGTTGGTATCGGCGACCAAGCGGCCGTCCTCTAGAGTGATCGTTCTAGTGAAATAGTGTGAGAGGTCCCGTTCGTGGGTGACCATGACCACGGTTCGACCCTCGCGCGTGAGGGCGGCAAACAGCTCCATGACTTCGATGCCGGTGCGGGAATCCAGATTTCCAGTGGGCTCATCAGCCACAATCAGTGGCGGATCATTGGCCAAAGCCCGGGCGATCGCCGCGCGCTGCTGTTGACCGCCTGACAGGTCTATCGGCAGTTTGTCGGCCTGCGAAGCGATCCCCAATTTGGTCAGCAGTTCAAGGGCTCGCCCGCGGCGTTGCCCGGCAGGGATCGTGCGGCAAAAATCCATTGGCAGCATGACGTTTTCGGCCACGGTCAGGGTCGGCAGCAATTGGAAGAACTGGAAAACCACGCCGACATTGCGTCCCCGCCATGCCGTCAGCGCTTCTTCGGACTTGCCTGTGAGCCTTTCTGTGCCAGCCCAGACCTCTCCGGCGGTGGAGGTGTCAATGCCAGTCAAGAGATTGGCCAAAGTCGTCTTGCCACTACCGGACTTGCCGACAATGGCAAGGAATTCACCGGCAGCGATGCTGATGTCGACATTATCCAAGGCCTTAAAGGCCCCGGCCGGGGTCTCATAGACCTTGCTAGCACCGCGCAGGGCAGCGAGCGGGACCTTGGTTTGCGTGAAATTTTCGGCAGGCGTCATCGTTCTGGCGCGCTGTTGCATCGGCCACTCCTTTTGGTTTCGTGATGTTTTGGACGTTCAGAAAGCGGGTGGCGGGCTGAGGCCGGTCCACATGGCATCGACAAAATGAGCTACAGCGTGGTCCATTGGCGCGCTGCCGTGCAGCTCCATGAGTTCATAAATTGCCAGACTATGGACGGCCGAGACGAACAAGCTTGCGGTTGCGAGTGGAACCGGCGCGTTTGCTCTCCCGTCGTGGTGCAGCTCGGATAAATACGCGGCAATCCCGGCGTTGAGGGCGTCGGGGGAAGTATTGCCATTGTGGTGGGCAATGACGTCGGCCATCTTGATATCGGGGTAGGTGATCAAGTGCATCACCGTCGGAATGACAGTCCTGAAGTAGGCCAGCATATTGAGACCGGTGGCGACCAGGTTTGTCTTGATGTCGGGATCATCGGTCACCAGGATGGTTGCGAGGTCGGGGGCGGGTGGCATCATCGCGGCGATGAACAGCGCCGACTTGGTCGCGAAGCGTTGAAAGATGATGGCTTCAGAGACTCCAGCGCGCTTGGCCACCTCTTTTGTGGTGCCAAATGCCCCAAACTCCAGGAAGACGGCGCGAGCCGCCGCTATCAGTGTTGCATTGTCGATGACTTTACGTCGGCCCATCTGGTCCTCCAGGAATTAATAAGTAATGACTCACTTATAATGATAAGTCAAGCGGGCGACGGCCCGGAGCTTTCGGTCGAGATGGCCACCTTGGTCGGACATGTTGGGCAAGGGCGCTCACCCAGAAAACCCGGCTCAATGGCTCAACAATCAGGCGGCGCTTTGACCGTCCGGAACCGGTTGGATGGTAGAGACGGCCCCTGCCTTGACCCGAATGCAAGTGCCCGCGCGGAACAGGCACGCATAGTCGGTCACCTTTACCGGCGGAAACAAGTCGTTAAGGATAAAACGGTAATCTTCGCAGCAACAAAACTATTGAATGGCGCCTTGCGCTGACTTGATTGGGGGATTTTATGTCTGGGATCGTTGCAGCAACTTTCGGACGCATTCGCCTGACGACTGCAGTTTCTGCCATGGTGATTGGTGGAATCTTCGTGTCAATTGCGGCGATCCTATTGGCAATGTTCATCAATTTGAGCGCAAGCGTACGTTCAGACACCGAATTGAAGGTGGTTGATAGCATGCGTCTGGCGGTCATGATCTTTCAAATCAACATGCCGAGCATGGAGGTGAGCTATGATGCTGACGGAAACCCGCAAACGCTGGTGCTGCGCGCCATGCCGCGCCTGCGAAGCAATGAGATGGTCGATCAAATTGCCAGCGTGACCGAAGAAAAGGTCACCCTGTTCAGTTACGATCCCGAAACGGCAGAGTTTTCGCGATTGAGCACCAGCGTGTTGCCGCCGGGATATGTGGCGCCGCTCGTTGACCCCGCTGCTGATCCAAAGGCAGCGGTTGAAGAGCCCGCCCGCGATGCGACCCCGCTTGATCCCGCCGGCCCAATCTATCAAACACTGCTCGCGGGTAAGGCGTTTGAGGACGAAGAACTCATCAATGGCGTACGGCACGCTGGCTCCTATTTGCCCGTCGTCAACGCCGCTGGCGAAACTGTTGGCGCCATCTTTTCCGGTGTGGACAAAACACTCATCGAGGCCGTTGTTGGAGAGAGTTTGAGTTTTGTTGCCGTCGTTTGCGCCGCAGTGTTGGCTGTGACCGGCTTGCTGTCACTCCTGCTGTCGCGAGCACTCGTCCGCCCGATTCCTCGGCTGACTGGTGTGATGAGCCAGGTGGCGGCGGGCGATCTGCAACTGGAAGTGCCCTATGTTGGCTTTCGCAACGAGATCGGAACCATGGCCAAGGCGGTCGCGGTGTTCCGTGACAATGCGCGACATATTGATGAACTGAACGAGCAGCAGATTGTCGGATCGGAGAGCCGTCGCGCCGAACGCGCCCAGATGATGCAAACATTGCAGCGCGCCTTTGGCGCTGCCGTCCAGTCGGCTGTCCAGGGCGACTTCTCGCAACGGATTACCGCCGACTTCCCGGATGCGGAAATCAACAATCTCGCCGCCAGCGTCAACGAACTGGTTGAGACGGTGGACACTGGTCTCAATGCCACCGGGGCGGTGCTATCGGCATTGGCGACTGCCGACTTGACCTCGCGAATGGATGGCAATTTTGTCGGGGCATTCGGCAAGTTGCAGGATGACACCAATGCGGTTGCAGACAAGCTCGCAGACATTGTCGGCCAGCTCAAAGTTACCTCGGTGTCGCTCAAAGCGGCTTCTGGCGAAATTCTGTCTGGTGCCAACGATTTGAGCGAGCGGACCGCCAAGCAATCCTCCACTATCGAAACCACGGCAGCGACCATGGGTCGACTGGCAGTCACAGTGGTTGAAAACGCCCGCCAGGCCGAGGACGCGACCAGCAAGGCTCAAATCGTTTCGCAGGCAGCCGAACAAGGCGGACAAGTAATGGCGCAGGCCAATGAGGCCATGGCGCGGATAACGAGCTCGTCGAGCAAGATTTCCAACATCATTGGCTTGATTGATGACATCGCGTTCCAGACCAATCTGCTGGCGCTCAATGCATCCGTGGAAGCAGCGCGGGCAGGGGACGCCGGCAAGGGTTTTGCCGTTGTGGCTGTGGAAGTGCGGCGCCTGGCTCAGTCCGCTGCGAGCGCCTCGTCTGAGGTCAAGGTCTTGATCGAACAAAGCGCCAGCGAAGTCAGAAGCGGTTCGAAGCTGGTTTCCGATGCGGCCGGCAAGCTTGAAGCAATGCTCTCGGCGGTGCGGGAGAATAACGCCGCGCTTGGCGCAATCACCCGGGCCAGCCGCGAGCAGGCGTCCTCGATTGAAGAAGTCAATCTCGCTGTGCGCCAGATGGACCAGATGACCCAGCACAACGCCTCGCTGGTCCAGGAAATGAACGCCGCCATTGAACAGAGCGAGGAACAGGCCTCCGAACTGGATCGAATCGTTGATATTTTTGTGATTGAAGAGGCCGTTCCATTGCAACGTCACCGGTCTCAGGCTGCCTAACCGGCTGGGCTCGCAGGGGCGCACAAAGATTTCAACGGGGTTGGCGATTGATCGCCGGTCCCAAAACTTCCTCTGGCGTTGGATTCGGTCTTGCGCTGCGGCCCGAAGGCCCGCTAGAAGCCTGCAATCGGTTCGGCCCATTGTTCCGGTTGTTCGTCGGCGCAAGAATATGCAGGGCAATTGACGAGGCCCCCAGCGTCCGCGTGACACTATGGGCGGGTATAGCTCAGTGGTAGAGCAGCAGCCTTCCAAGCTGAATATGCGGGTTCGATTCCCGCTACCCGCTCCAAAAATCCGCTAACTATTCTATTTTGAGCGCTAATTTGTATAGACCGGTGCCAGCCCATCAACTGCACCTTCGCCAAACGTGCCGCCATATAGTGCTCCGGCAATTGTCATGGCAGTGCTTGCGACCCATCCACCAGGGCCAACAAAATTCCACGCAGCCGAAGCAATGGCCGCAGCTTGGGCGCCCGCAATCGCCCCACCAAAAGACCCAGCAGCATTTCCTATTGTGCCAGCAACTTCAAATCTTACGTCGGCATCAGTGCCATGCTTATATGCGTGCAATATTTCAGGCACCTCAAAAAGCGCCCCCAGAACTCCACCGCGAGTAATCCATGCCAGGTTTTTTGCAACTGCTGGAACAGCTTCCTCCAGAATTGCCGCTTCAATAGAAAATGTAGTTTGGAAAGTAGTGGATGCAAACTCGTAATTTTCACTCTCACCTAACGGCTTATAATCACAATAAAATCCAACAAATGCCATTAGAACGCCCTCTCATTTCAATCTATTGAGAAAAGAAGATACCCCGAATAACGGAACAAAAACACATATTGGAATAGTCCATACCGTAAGAGCAAAAGCAACACTTCCAAACCAGGGCCTCAATGCCCCGGAATAGTCAAAATCTGATGCCCAGTAAAAATCACCAGAAACTTGGGTCCACCAAATTTCGAGGGCACCAAATGCTGCCACAAATACAAGTCTAAAAAACCCAGATTCCAATATTTTTGATGTATTTACAATTTCTTTCCGCCTTAAATAAACAAATCCGAATATAAATACAGAAAATACAACAAGAGCAACAAAAGAAAAAATCTTCAGCCCAAAAAATCCTTCAGCATATATTCGGTTCTCTACGAGCGTCAGAATTTGTAAGTTATTTGTTGCCGAATCCATCACAAAACCTGGTATCAAAAGATCTATTCCGGATGTAACCGAAAATTCGTACAGTTTGTTTGAAAAAATCAGAGAATATCCACATAGACAAAGCATGACTATCGCTTGTACCAATAGGATGCGTTCAAGAATTTCTGACGACCTGTTCACTGCTTTACCGAAATGCTGATTGGACTACCGATGACATTGGAATATGTACGGATGAACTTCCGTTCCGAAAACGGGATATGCACGTTACGACTCTCATTGTGATACTCGAGGGCAATATCAATCAGCCTCAAGATATCGCTTTCCGTCGTGGCACGGAAAATCCTGAGCCCGTTTTCGCCGAGACGCGACTCGCCAACTGGCGCGACCGGAGACGGGTCAGTTTCATCGTGATTGGCAGTCATGAGATCGTCATCGTCCATTGCACGGCTCCCAGACGCGTGCAGAAAGCGCGCAAAACCTGGCGAATACGCCACAAAGTGGCGTAGAAAATGGATCGAACAACGAATTTACCGTCCACAGCAAACCACTACCCCCGGTTCCGTAGTTTTACTGCATCATTTATGGGAAGCGGTGGACCGTCAATGCGGGACATAGACCTGTTGTTGTCGTCACAATTTCGACGTCGCTGGGCATCTGATTTCATTTTGGTTTGTTTGCGATCCTTGCCGCTGGCAGGTATTGATATCGGGCGATTTATGCGGCGCCTCGCAAACTCGTTTCGCAACAGTCTGCTCGGCATTGTTCCGTTGGACGCCCGTGACCGCGTTTGGCAAGATTTCGTAGGGGAGGGGTTTCGGTTCATTTTGACCTGACATGGGTTGGAGATGATAGAAATTCCTTGTCCATCAAAGCGCCTGACGAGCGGGGGCGAAGCCATTCGCCAGGAGAGCCGACGGCACTTTTCAGCCAAAGACGGGATCCGGATTGTGCTGGACCGCTTGCGTGGCGAAGACATCAGAGCCCAATTGGGTCCGGAGCCAGGGCATTGCCCAAAGCCTCTATCACAGCGCGCCAAAGCAATTTCTTGGGGCCGGCTAGGAGTGGTTGGCTGGCGCCATTGGTGGTCAGTTATCCCGATGTGCCGGACCAGTGTGCTAAAAATGGGAATACCAGGGCAGGTTCCAGCTTGGATGCTTGGCACCGGGGAATTCTGCTAGTGCGTGGACTTTGCGTCATATATTGCAGGGTTGCGCCCACGCTGCCTGCTCCAAATTCTCGCACCCCGGTTCGGTTGGCTGCCCTGTTGGCGGCAGTTCACAGGATTCTGCGACCGTTTGAATAAGTCGTGGCATAAGACTTCGATTTTGGAGCACCCTGACTCCAAAAATAGGAACCAAAAATGCTGCTGATTATCTTTCTGGTGCTGGCATTGCTTTATGTTCAGTCCCTGCTGCCAGCCAAATACCTTATCGACCAAACGGGCCTTGTGAGCCAGATGGGGGCGCCCGACAATTTACCCGAGCCAACATCCAAATTGCTGCGATCACGCAAAGCGTTGCGCAATCTGCAGGAAACACTGCCGATCTTTTTGACTTTGGCGGTCTTGAGTATTGTTTTGGGCGCGCAGGGATGGTTGTCGATTGCGGGCGGGGTGGTGTTTCTGCTTGGGCGCCTTGGCCATGTGGTCAGCCATATTGGCGGGCTTTCCCCATGGCGGACTTTGGCCTATTTCACAGCGCTTGGCGGACTTGTGTTGTTAGCGATCCCATTGATTCCGTTCATCTGGGCCTGACGGTGGCAGGAAGCGCGTCAGGGCCCTTGCGCCCTGACTGCTTTCCCATTAGACACTGGCTCGCCTGAAGGGGTGTAGCTCAGTTGGTAGAGCATCGGTCTCCAAAACCGAGGGTCGTGGGTTCGAGTCCCCCCGCCCCTGCCAGGCATCGTGTTGAGATAAAATGACGCCTTGCGGTGGTGCGGGGGCCACGAGCGAACCGCAAGCGCGGCTCCCCGGGTTAAAACTATAGTTCTGGCGTCCTCGAGCGAGACCTGCCAGGCCGAATATACAACTCGCATCATCCCCGCTGGACCAGCTTTCGGGTCCGCCGCTCCCAGTTTTTGATTGATCTCAGCCGTTCGACCGGGCCAAGTATGGCGTCGTCTCGACGAGGGAAAATCTGTGATGATCAACGAGGCCGTCCGGACTGACATCCGCAATTCGGTTTTGTGCTGGCTCGCGACGGTGGACGAGGACGGCCAGCCCAATGTCAGCCCCAAGGAGATATTCATCGACCACGGCGACGACGCGATCCTGATCGCCGACATTGCATCGCCCGTGAGTGTGCGCAACATCGCCGGCCGTTCGCTCGTCTGCGTCAGCTTCGTCGATGTATTTCGCCAGCGCGGTTTCAAGATTGCCGGACGCGCCCGGCTGATTGCGCCAGAACATCCGGACTTCGCCGACTTCGGCCTGCCCCTGCAGCAAGCGGCCGGTCCGGACTTCCAGGTGCGGCAGGCGATCCATGTCACGGTGACGCGGATCTCGCGCATCTGGGCGCCGAGCTATGCGCTGTTCCCTGACCGCACCGTCGAAGAACAGCAGGCCCGTGGCTACACGACCTATGGGGTCCGGCCCGTTTGAGGCCATGGTGCCGGATCGCCGCATCGGGCAGAGGACGTGGCGCCTCCGCCAGCCTCCCGGTGGTTCCGGCGCGCGACATGGGGCGCTCGGCCAATGGCGTTCCATTAGACCCGACATGTGCGAGGACCTCAGCACGCCTATCGCGTTTGGCCTACGACGAGGGCATAAAAATCCGCGCCAGGCAGTGGTTTTGCCCCGGCAAGAGAGGCATCCGGACAGCCCAGGCGAAGGAGGCGGCGGTCACCGCAGACCTTTGCCAGACGAAGCTGTCGAATTGGTGTTGCTCGTCCCTCACTGAGATGCTAGATACTGAACCAAATGGTTCAGTATCTAGCATCTCACCTTGACGCCTCATTCGCCGCGCTCTCGGACGCCACCCGACGCGGCATTCTTGAGCAGCTCGGATGCGCCGATGCGTCGATCACCGAGCTTGCCGAAAAGTTCCACATGACCCTGACCGGCATGAAAAAGCACGTTGGCGTCTTGGAGCAGGCAGGGCTCGTCGCGTCCGAAAAGATCGGGCGCGTGCGGACGTGCAGGCTTGGCGGACGCGCGTTGGGGGCAGAAGTGGCCTGGATCGAGACATACCGCCAGCTCTGGGAGGCGCGCTTCGACGAATTGTCCAGAGTGGTCGAAGAATTGAAACGGGAGGAGAAACAAGATGGCTGAAACAATAGCGAGTGGTCCGGGCGCGGTGAACAGCCGCGTAAAAGTGGAACGAACCTCTGAGCGTGAGCTCGTCGTGACACGAACCATAAACGGCCCAGCGCGCCTGGTGTTTGAGGCCTGGACCAAGGCCGACCTTTTCAGGCAGTGGTGGGTTCCGAAGTCGATGGGCCTTATTCTTTTGTCTTGCGAACTCGATGTTCGCGTCGGCGGCCTTTACCGTCTGGTATTCAGCCACCCAGAAGCCCCTGAGCCTATGGCCTTCCACGGCAGGTATCTTGAAGTTACGCCGCATTCGCGCCTCGTCTGGACCAATGAGGAAGCGGGCGGCGAGGCGCAGGTTACAACGGTCTCGTTCGAGGAGAGAGCAGGGCAGACGCTGCTTGTCGTGCACGAGCTCTACCAGTCCAAGGATGCGCTCGACGAAGCCATAGCCACGGAGAGCATTGGTTGGAACGACGAGACATTCGATCAACTCGACGAGCTTTTGCTGCCGATTGGTACGCTCTCCTAATAGGATCGCGATAAATGTCTCTAACCATGTGTGGTGCGCCCGGGTCAATCGGGGCGGCGCGTCATCGATGACAGCAATCATCAAGCGGACACATGGGTTCTGACTTGGTGACAGAGGCCGCGGCAGGGCGCGCGATCGTATTGGCCGGGCTCAACGCCCGGTTTCCGGGTTCACGAAGATTGTCCACTTAGCCGTATCTGGGGTCATCCCATCGCTCGAGAGCCGATCCGACTGCGCCAGGGCAGGGCAATCCACTCAATTGAGTCGTTTTTGACCCTCAGGCGCCGCCCTGGCGCTTAAGCAACACATCAAATTGCGGGCTGAACTCGCTGAAAATGGGAAGCGCGGCGGCTCCAAGGACAGAGGTCTTGCGGCTCGTCGCCCCGACAACGATGCGCGGCATGGTGCGAGCAGTTCGGCTATTGATTCGCGACGGTATCGATAGAAGCTGCTCCGCCATTTTTTTGAGGATTGGCGCCGGCATGAAGCCACCGAGCACGATTGTTTCTGGATCCAACAGGAGTTCCAGCATATCGACGGCGATCCGAAGCGGGGAAATGGTAGAGGCAATCCAGTGATCGAGCGCAACCGGGTCCTGCGCTAGAAGCTCGTCGGGCGAGGCAGTGCTGGCCAGGTGGAAATGCTCGTAGGCGGCCAGCAACGACACGTAGCGTTCCAGGCAGCCACGGGCGCCGCAGGAGCACTCCAATCCACCTGGCACCACCACGACATGGCCAATCTCGCCGGCGTTGGAATTTTTGCCGTGGTGGATCTGACCATTCAGAAACACCCCGGCCCCAAGTCCCGCTCCGACGAAGAGATAGATGAAGTTGGCAGCATCGCGTGCGGTTCCATACCACTTCTCACCAATGGCGGCGGCCGTTGCGTCGTTTTCCAAAATCACCGGAAACCCAGTGAGGCGTTGCAGTTCGGCGGTAATGGGAAAGTCGTCCCAGCCCGGCAGGGCTGGTGGACCAATCAGCGTCTTCCCCGGAATCCCGAACGGACCTGGCATCGATAGGCCGATACCGAGGAAGCGCGCGCGTTCAAAGGCAAAGCTGCTGAGCAAGTCATCGACGATGGCAGCCAGTAATGGCATCGCTTCTTCCGGGCTAGGGCCGTCCACCCTGCGCTCGCTGCTGGCGCGAACCTTGCCCGAAAGGTCAGTCAGGATGCCGATCAGGAGTTGATTATCCAGTTGCAGGCCGATCGAAAACGCCCCGTCCGGATTGATAGAGTAGGGGATGGCGGGCTGTCCGCGCGTCGGCTTACGCGACGGCGCTGCCACCAGGAAATCCGCCTGTTCCAGCTCTTCAACGATGTTGGACGCCGTCTGCCCACTCAACGCGGTGATGCGAGCGATTTCAGCCCGCGACAGACTGCCGTGGAGGCGAATCGCCTCAATCACCACGCGGCGATTGTGCGATTTAGCGTGCCCGAGATTGGTGCCTGCGACCATGCTTTGGTGTTTCCGATGCTGCCTGATAGCGCCGACTTTAGGGCGAATTATTACTTCAATCAACTTGATTTAATTAAATTTCCGTGGTTCATTCGGCGTCAATGGAGCAGGTGGCTCGTGGTTGCCACGCCCATTTTGGGAGGAAACATGGTTCGATATCAAAAACTGGCCAGAGGCGTCGTGCTGGGCCTGGTTGCGCAAGCCGGCCTCGTCGCAGTCGGCCCCGCCTTTGCTGAGGACGTCACCCTCAGCGCGCTGTTCATGAAGCAGGCGGCCTATAGCGAAGAAAACATCACGGCCATGATCGCCGACTTTGAGGCGGCGAACCCGGGCATCAAAGTGGCACCGGAATTTGTGGCCTATGAAGCGCTGCACGACAAGATCATTGCGGCACAAGGCGCAGGGTCAGGCGGCTATGACGTGGCTTTGTTTGACGTCATTTGGCCGGCTGAGTTTGGATCCAAGGGCTTTTTGCAGGACGTAACCGCGCGGATCCCGGCCGAATACAACGACCAGATCCTTCCAGGCGCCTGGACCACGGTAGACTACGACGGGAAACGTTGGGGAATGCCATGGATTTTGGACACCAAGTACCTGTATTTCAACAAGGAAATGTTGACAAAGGCCGGGATCACAGAGGTTCCAAAGACCTATGACGAGTTGATGGCGGCGGCAACAAAGATCAAGGAAATGGGGATCGTCGAGTACCCGATCGTTTGGAGCTGGAGCCAGTCGGAGGCGATGATTTGCGACTATACCACTCTGGTCGCCGCCAATCAGGGCAGTTTCTTTGATGCAGACGGCAAGCCGGCTTTCGATCAAGGCGGCTCGCTTGATGCGGTCAACTACATGAAGGCATCCCTCGACGCCGGTCTGTCCAACCCAAACTCGCGCGAGTATTTTGAAGAAGACGTCCGCAAGGTTTTCTCCAGCGGGGAGGCGGCTTTCGCGCTCAACTGGACCTATATGTACAACCTTGCCAACGATCCAACGCAAAGTGAAGTGGCAGGAAACGTCGGCGTTGTCCCGGCTCCGGGCGTACTCGGCAAGTCGGTTGCTTCAGCGGTCAACGGTTCAATGGGCCTTGGCATTCCGGCATCGAGCGCGCACGCTGAAGAAGCGTGGAAGTTCATCATGTTCGTTTCTTCCCAGGAACAACAGAACAAGTACTCCAAGCTCAGCTTGCCAGTCTGGAAGTCGAGCTATGAGGACCCTGCAGTCTATGGTGGCCAGGAGGATCTCGTTTCTGCCGCCTTTGGATCGCTCAGCGTGATGTTTGCCCGACCTTCAACGCCAAATTATCCGGAGTTGTCGGCAATCTTGCAAAAGCATATCCAAGAAGTGCTGCTCGGCAGTGTGACTGCTGCGGATGGGCTTAAGGCGGCGGCAGAAGAAGCGGCGCGTTTGCGCTAAACAGTTGGTCGTTACGGGAATAGCGCATGTTTTCAACCCAAAAAGATCGCGTGGGCTGGTTCCTGTTACTGCCGATGTTGGTCATCATGATTACGGTGACCGGGTTTCCCCTGCTCAATACGGTTCGGCTGGCGTTCACCGACGCCAGCCTCACCGGCACCGGCACCCACGGCAAATGGGTCGGTCTCGAGAATTTCTGGTACATTGTTGGCGACACAAATTTCCGCGACGCGCTGGGCCGGACGTTCTACTTTTCAATTGTCTCGGTCGGCATCGAAGTGGTGCTTGGCATTCTGGTGGCCCTGCTCCTGGATCAGGAGTTTCGCGGGCGGACCCTGGTTCGGGCACTGATGGTATTGCCCTGGGCACTGCCCACCATCGTCAACGCCATGATGTGGCGTCTGATTTACAATCCTGAATATGGCAGCCTCAATGCCCTGCTGGTGCAGACGGGTTTGCTGGACGCCTATCGCTCGTGGTTGGGTGACCCCAAAGTGGCGCTCAACATGGTGATCCTGGCCGATGTCTGGAAGAACTACCCCCTAATCGCGCTCATCGTGCTGGGCGCTCTGCAGACGGTCCCCAAAGACCTCTACGAAGCGGCAGCAATTGACGGTGCCAATGCCTGGATGCGGTTCTGGCGGATCACTTTTCCCGGCATTTTGGGTGCGTTGAGCGTAGCGCTCATTTTGCGGAGCATCGAGGCCTTCAAAGTGTTTGATATCATTTATGTCATGACGAGGGGCGGGCCCGCAGACGCCACCAAAGCCGCCAGTTTCTTTGTCTATCAGGAGAGTTTTTCCTATTTGCGAGCGGGCAGCGGAGCCTCTTACGCACTCACGGTTACGGCAATCTGCGGACTGTTGATCGCGGTCTATATTTTGATGCTCAAGCGCCAGCGGGGTGCGTGATGAAGCGGCGTAGCAGGGTAACTTCGATCGGGCTCTATGCAGCCGTCGTGCTGCTGGTCATCAGTGTTTTGGCGCCGGTGTTCTGGCTGTTTCTGATGTCAATTTCGTCCAGCAAGGATTTGACCACCATTCCGCTGCGCTGGTGGCCCGAACTGCCAGATTTTTCACGCTACGCGCAGCTGTTTAGCTTCGAGCGCGGTTCCACAGGCGAGGCGTTTCTGTCGGCGATGCGCAATTCGATCGTGGTTTCCCTCAGCGCCACCGCGATTTCGCTTTTGGCGGGAATTCCCGCAGCCTACAGTTTCTCGCGCTTTCCGGGCCGAATGCCGCTGCTGTATGGCGTCTTGGTGACCTACATGATGCCGCCGGTCGCATTGATCCTGCCGCTCTACATGGTGTTTAGCGCCATGGGGCTGCTCAATTCGACGCTGGCTTTGGTGATTGTGTATTGCACCATCCTGCTGCCGTTCGTCACGTGGTTGATGAAGTCCGGATTTGATGCTGTGCCCCTGGAAATTGAGCAGGCGGCCCAGGTTGACGGGGCGTCGCTTTGGCAGGTGATCTGGCATGTCACGTTGCCAATCGCGTTGGCAGCCTTGGGGTCAGCGGCGTTGTTCGCGCTATTGCTGGCCTGGGACGAGTTCTTTTACGCGTTGCTTTATACCAGCGATCTTCGCGCCAAGACCCTGCCGGTTGCCATTGGCGACTTTGCCGCCGGGCGGGCGACCGATTACGCACTCATCTCCGCCGTTGGCATTATGGCGGCGCTGCCGCCGGTGCTGGTCGGCTTCTTGTTACAAAAATCGCTGGTGTCCGGGCTATCGGCTGGCGGCGTGAAGGGTTGAGCCATGTCTGACGTGACACTACACGGGGTCAAGAAATCCTATGCTGGCGTGGACGTGATCCACAACATCGATCTGGACATTCCCGATAAGGCGCTGGCGGTGCTCGTTGGCCCCTCAGGCTGCGGCAAGTCCACCCTTTTGCGCATGGTCGCGGGGCTCGAAGATTTGACCTCGGGTGAGATTCGCATCGGCGGCAAGCTGGTCAATGACCTGTCACCCGCGCGGCGCGACATCGCCATGGTGTTCCAGTCCTACGCATTGTACCCGCATATGACGGCGGCTGAGAACATGGAGTTCTATTTACGTCTCAATAGGGTGAGTAAAGCAGAGCGAACCGAGCGTTCGCAGGCGATCGCTGGGACGGTCGGTATCAGCGGTCTGCTATCGCGCTTCCCGCGGCAATTGTCTGGCGGTCAGCGTCAGCGAGTGGCAATGGGCCGCGCGATAATTCGCGAGCCGCAGGTGTTCTTGTTCGACGAGCCATTGTCGAACCTGGACGCTAGCTTGCGCGGGCAAATGCGGGCCGAAATCAAGAGCCTGCAACAGCGGCTTGAAACCACAGCGATATATGTCACCCATGATCAGATTGAGGCGATGACACTGGCCGATATCATCGTGGTCATGCGCGACGGGCATATTGAGCAGTCAGGTCCACCCCTTGAGGTCTTTGACCGTCCCGCCAATATTTTTGTTGCAAGTTTCATCGGCTCGCCGCCGATGAACCTGGTGGCGGGGGTCATTGTTACTGTCGACGGTCAAAGCCATGTGGCGGTTGGGCAAAGCGAATTGCCGCTTGAGCGCAACCTGGCAGGGTTTGACGGGAGGGCTGTACTTTTTGGCATCCGGCCGCGTGATCTTGAGATCAGTGACGGAAACCGGGACTTGGCTGGGGTCGTTGAATTGGTCGAGTCGACCGGTGAGGAAACCTATGGCCATATCCGCGTTGGAAGCCAGCTCCTGCTAACGTCGATCCCCGGAAGAATTGGACTGACGCGCGGGTCGCCGGTGCGGCTGCGCCCCCGACAGGGCCGCGTTCACCTGTTTGATGCCGCCACTGGAAAGCGGATTGCGGAGGCCGGGTAGTCCACTCAATTGCGAAGTTAGTGCGGTTAAGCTGCTGCCCAGGGCAGGCGGGGGATGATCCGTGGCGTTTTGGCTGCGTAAGCAACATATTCGGGAAATGCCGCCGTCAGCACCTTTTCCTCGTTGTGCATACGACGCAATTGCAGCGCCCAATGTGCCGCGAACACCAACATCGAGAGCAAAGAAAAGTTGAGCAGCACGATGGCAAGGACGGCAATTTCCTCAGTGAGGTACAACGGGTGCCGAACGACGGAGTAGGGGCCATGGGTCACCAGGCGCCGCGCCTCTGCCATGATGCTGAACGAGCGGCCCAACCAGCGCATGACATAGATGGATAGTCCAAAGCCGACGATGGTGAGCACGCTGGCAAGCACAGTCAGCGCGGGATGCGATATGTCGGTTTCAGGCAAAAACGCCAACACGCCCAACAAATAGGTGCCCGCCAACGCGGTGACACGGGTCTCAATGCCCTGTTGGGTTTGCACAGGTTGCAGACGGAAGATGGTGATAACGACAATCGTCGACAGGAACACCAGCACCACAAATTGTGAGGCAAGCCATAACAAATTGTGGTCTTCGCTCAAAACCGGCCAGCTGGCCAGCGCAGTAGCGATGATTTTCAGCCGACCGACAACGGCGAGCCCAAAAAAACCGATGATGCCAAGCCGACCAAGAAGGTCGCCAATAATGATCCAGCGTTGTTCTTCTTGATGGTCCGACATGCCGGCTCCCGCGACGTGATTGCGCGGGTATGTTAATAAGGGAAGGTTAAGAAATGCTCCGCACGCGCCACCAGCTCGCGGACGAACAGCGAATTCGCCGCCGCCCCCCCCTATTGCACCGGCGCCATCAGGACTTGCTGATTAAGCTCCAGAACACGCTGGTCGAGCACTTGAAGGTCCTGCAGGCCGGGGTTTAACTGCTGGACGCCGAAGTCCACAATCAACGCGCTGTTGGCAAAAGTTAGTCCATTGTCCCGCAGCGTATCGATCAAATTCGAGTCGATCTGCTGCAACTGGACGCGATTGCGCAATTCGAGCTGCGGGTTTTCGAACGCGGGCATGTCAGTGTTGAAGATCTGTTCTGGCGTAGCGTTCTGCGCGGCGATGGCGCGGGCGGCGACACTGTTGGTGATTTCCGCGCTAAAACTGCGCGCCGATAATAGATCGATCGCGCCCTGTGCCAGTTCGATATCACCCGAAAGTGCGGCGCCCTGTGCATAGCGCTGAGCCAGCAGCGTTGGTTCGTCTTCACCCTGGCTGAGCACACGGACGTTTTCCGGGGCGACGTTTTCAAGCAGAAAGGACCTAACCCAATCTGGTGCCGCCACATCCCGATTATAGGACAAATACATGCCGATAGCCTCGGGCACGGCCGTCCGGGCGCGGAAGCCTTCCGGCGATTCTATGTTGGCGGCGCGATGGGCGAGGGCAATCAGAGCTTCCAGATCCCGTTCGGTACCGCGGATACCCAGCACATAGGCCGCTGGCTCCCAGAACCGCGGGTCGTCGTTATAGATTTCCGCCCGAACACCATCCAATTCCTCGTCGCTCAGCGCAGCAATAGCAGCAAAATTTGCGGTTTCGCCGAACAGACTCATGAGCAATCGTTGAATGGGCGAATAGGTGGGTAGCTGAGGCTCCACCTGGTTGGACGCGGGTTCCGGGCCACCAGCGCCTTCGAGATCGGGTTGGTCAGCCGTGAAATCAGGGGTATTTTTCAGTTTGGTGCAGTCGTTCTGCGTCATCAGCGTGCGTTCAACGTGGCGATTGCAGAACATTATGTTGTTGTATTTGTCGAGTGGCGCGGTCGCGGGACTCTGGCAAACCGCGGGGGTGGTAGCGTGCCCCAGCCCAGCCTCATGGCCTGCCTCATGAATTAGGGTCAAATATGCGTCGGACCCCGCTTCGACCAGAATTGGCCCCGGGCGCTCGCAGCCAACGACCAGCGGATTGTTTTCATATGGGCCACATACGGAAAGCTGGTCCATGACGAACACATCGACGGGCAACAGGGCAATGATATCGAGTTGCGCCCGAGTGGTGATTTCCTTCGGTAGGGTCTGGTGCTCGATAATGTCACCGCTTCGCGCGAATGTAAGCGGGCACGAGACGTCATTATTGTTGTTCTTGTCGCGGGCGACTTTCCCAGCATTTGCCGCCATCCGATCAAATGTAAGTGGCACAAGTCCTGATCCGTGCGCCTTTTCCACCTCCATTGACAAAATGCGGTCGTCCGCCACAACCACAGCAAATGGGCCCACCGCTACAAGCGCCGCAAAGAAAAGTGTTTTGGACAAGCCGCGTATCCGCTTGGGTATCATCTTCAACCCCCAAAGAGTCTGGCGGCCTAGATAGTGTCACCATGCTGATAAAAAACAAGATGGTTGGCACTGGGAGAAGTCCTTAGTCGCGTGGACGGTCGGTGTGCATCAAGACGCGGTTGTATTTGCAACAATTGTCCATGCGGACTTGAGCTGAAGTTTTGCCGTAGCTCTCAGCCGCGAAAAGCGCGGCAAGGGTCTTGTATGCCGGTTTGGCAAACACCATTTCCGATGGCGACCAAAGGCAGGGTCCATGCAGATTTTCGCCCTCTTAACTGTTGCAATTGGTTCACAAGTTCTCTAGATACCGCTTCTCCAGCCGTGCGGGTGAACTGCGCGGCCTTTGGCTTTGCCCAAAAACTCAAACGAGTTGATTCGAATATGGCCCGTACGAACCCGATCACTTTCCTTCAGCAGGTCCGCACGGAAGTTTCCAAAGTCACTTGGCCGAACCGTAACGAAGTCGTGGTTTCGACCATTATGGTGCTGGTTCTGGTCACGGCGGCGAGTTTGTTTTTTCTAACTGCCGACCAGATCATTGCCTGGCTGGTTTCGTTGATGCTGTCGATCCGCGCGTAGGCGGCCAACCACTAATTTTAGGAGCAGCGACGCGGCATGGCCAAACGCTGGTATATCGTTCAGGCGTATTCGAACTTTGAACGCAAGGTCAAAGAGGCCATCCTTGAAAAGGTGGCGCAGACCAAGCTTGAGCATTTGTTCGACGACGTGATCGTTCCGACCGAGAAGGTCGTCGAGATCCGCCGCGGCCGCAAGGTCGATTCTGAACGCAAGTTTTTTCCCGGCTATGTGCTGGTGAAAATGGAAATGACGGATCAGGCTTTCCATCTGATCAAGAACACGCCCAAGGTTACCGGTTTCCTCGGTTCAGACAACAAGCCGATGCCGATCTCGGAAAAGGAAGCCATGGCCATCCTGCAGCAGGTGCAGGACGGCGTTGAGCATCCAAAGCCATCGATCAGCTTCGAAGTGGGCGAGAGCGTTCGCGTTTCTGATGGGCCGTTCGCGAGCTTTAACGGCATTGTCGAAGAAGTCGACGAAGAGCGCGCCCGCCTCAAGGTCGAAGTTTCAATTTTCGGACGCCCCACTCCGGTGGAGCTCGAATTCGGTCAGGTCGAAAAGGTCTGACCAAAACACCGTCCGCAAGGTCGGTGAAATCTGTGGGAGAGGGCGGTCGCTGCCAAGCAACCGGCAAACCTCGCACCACAGCGTCAAACGGTCCGCGTGACGGCGGACGAACACAGATAGGACGATTATGGCAAAGAAAATCGTTGGCTACGTAAAGCTGCAAGTGGCTGCGGGTTCCGCAACCCCATCCCCACCGATCGGGCCCGCGCTCGGTCAGCGTGGTCTGAACATCATGGAATTCTGTAAGGCGTTCAATGCCGCCACATCGGAAATGGAAAAGGGTTCGCCCATTCCAGTCGTGATCACTGCCTATGCCGACAAGAGCTTCACCTTCGAAATGAAGCAGCCGCCGGTTACCTACTTCATCAAGAAGGCCGTTGGCCTCAAGTCGGGCAGCAAGCTGCCAGGCAAGGAAAGCGCCGGTACCATTACCGTCGCCCAGCTGCGCGATATCGCGCAGAAGAAGATGAAGGATCTCAACGCTGACAATCTGGACGCCGCGGTGTCGATGATTGCTGGCTCTGCCCGTTCCATGGGCATTCAGGTCGAGGGTTGATTTATGGCACACGTTGGTAAGAAACTGGTCAAGGCCCGCGAAGGCATCGACCGCAACAAGCTCTATAAGCTCGATGAAGCCGTCAAAATGGTCAAGGCCCGCGCCTCGGCCAAATTTGACGAGACCATCGAAGTGGCAATGAACCTGGGTGTTGACCCGCGCCACGCTGACCAGATGGTCCGCGGGGTTGTCAATTTGCCGAACGGCACGGGCAAGACCGTCCGCGTCGCCGTGTTCGCCAAGGACAACAAGGCTGAAGAAGCCCGCAAGGCTGGCGCCGACATCGTTGGCGCCGAGGACCTGATGGAACAGATCCTGGCTGGCAAGATCGATTTCGATCGCTGCATTGCCACTCCGGACATGATGCCGCTGGTTGGTCGCTTGGGTAAGATTTTGGGGCCACGTAATTTGATGCCAAACCCAAAGGTTGGCACGGTTACCCCAGATGTCGCCGGGGCCGTCAAGGCTGCCAAGGGCGGCGCTGTTGAGTACCGCGTCGAAAAGGCCGGTATTTTGCACGCCGGTATCGGTAAGGTATCGTTCAGCCACGAAGCTCTGATGCAAAACATCAAGGCCTTCACCGACGCGGTGATGAAGTCCAAGCCAGCTGGCGCCAAGGGCACCTATGTCAAGCGCGTTTCCGTGTCTTCGACCATGGGCCCCGGCGTTCACGTCGAGCCAGCGTCAGCGCTGTAAGATTTTGAATTTGGGGCGGTTTCGGCCGCCCCGGATTGTCATTCGCAAGAATGGCAAAAGTCCTGTCCGAGACTGCCGGTGCTGAACGATCTGGTTCAGCTTAATGCCGCAAGGCGCCAGCATAGATGGGGTAAAAACCGACAAGATTTCTGACCCGAAAGGGTTGGCGTCCTGCGGTTTGAACCAGGCCAGTTGCCCCTCGGGGCAGCGGTTGACAGGCGTTAAACCGTTGTCCCTGTCCCCGTTATCGGGTGTGCAGGGCAGCAATTGGCAATGGCCCGGTTTTCTTCAACCGGGCTCAATGTGGAGACTAGCAGTGGATAGAGCGGAAAAGCGTGAGCTTATCGCATCGCTCCAGGCAGCCCTTGCGGGCGCTGGATCGATCGTCCTCGCGCAGAATGCCGGTCTTACCGTCGCCAACCTTGAATCGCTTCGTCGCGATATCAAGAAAGCTGGTGGACAGGTCAAGATCGCGAAAAACCGTCTTGCCAAGCTTGCTCTTAAAGAAACCGACAATGCAGACATGTCGGCCCTGTTTTCCGGGCCGGTCGTGATTGCATATGCGGCCGACCCCATGACTGCGCCCAAGATTGCGGCAAAGTTTGCTGAAAAGAACGCGAAATATGTCGTTCTTGGTGGCGCGATGGGCAAGACCGCCCTTGACGCGAATAACGTCAAGGCACTGGCGACCATGCCGTCGCTCGATGAACTGCGTGCAACGCTGGCCGGGATGCTCAAGCAGCCCGCAACGCGTATCGCGTCCGTCATCGTGGCACCGGCAGGCAACATCGCCCGTGTGTTGGCCGCTCATGCGGAAAAGAGCAGCGAAGCAGCATAACTATCGGCCCATTTGGGCTTTCCACGGTTCAACCGTAACAACCTGAACAAGAGAGATTTATCAAATGGCTGATCTCGCCAAAATCGTAGACGACCTGTCCGCCCTGACCGTCCTGGAAGCCTCCGAGCTTTCCAAGATGCTTGAAGTAAAGTGGGGCGTTTCGGCTGCCGCACCAGTTGCTGCCGCCGCCGCCGCCGGTGCTCCGGCTGCTGCCGTTGAAGAAAAGACTGAATTTGACGTGATCCTTGCCTCGTTCGGCGAGAACAAGATCAACGTCATCAAGGAAGTCCGTGCCCTGACCGGCCTGGGCCTCGGCGAAGCTAAGGCACTCGTTGAATCCGCTCCTAAGGCCATCAAGGAAGGCGTCAACAAGACCGAAGCCAACGACATCAAGACCAAGCTGGAAGCAGCTGGTGCCAAGGTCGAACTCAAGTAAGTTCGTCACAATATTGTGGAGCGGCACTTTGGTGCCGCTTCATTTTCCCCGTCCGCGTTTAAAATTGGATGGGTCGCCAGGTCGATAAGGCCGCGGGCGCAAGTTGCGGAATAAAATATCAATTGCCCAATTCATAAGGGCATATGTCCCGATGCCCGACGGCTGATAGTCGGGTCTTTGGACATGTGCCTCCGAGACAATCGCAGAGAAACAGGAGCTTTTATGGCTACCACGTTCAACGGCCGCCGCAAGGTACGCAAATCTTTCGGCTCCATTCGCGAAGTCACGGAGATGCCCAATCTGATCGAGGTCCAGAAGGCCTCTTACGATCAGTTTCTTCTCGTCAACGAGCCCAAAGGTGGGCGCGGTGATGAAGGGCTTCAATCCGTCTTCAAATCCGTATTCCCGATCACCGACTTCTCCAACACGGCCTCGCTGGAGTTCGTGCGGTACGAGTTCGAGCAGCCAAAATACGATATCGATGAGTGCCGTGCGCGCGACATTACGTTCGCTGCGCCGCTCAAGGTAACGCTGCGCCTGATCGTGTTTGAAGTGGATGAAGAAACCGGCGCCCGCTCTGTCAAGGACATCAAGGAGCAGGACGTCTATATGGGCGACATGCCGTTCATGACCATGAACGGCACGTTTATCGTGAACGGCACTGAGCGCGTTATTGTTTCGCAGATGCACCGGTCTCCCGGCGTGTTCTTTGATCACGACAAGGGCAAGACCCATTCGTCGGGCAAGCTCTTGTTCGCTGGACGGATCATTCCGTACCGCGGCTCTTGGCTCGATATCGAATTCGACGCCAAGGACGTCGTGTTCGCGCGTATTGACCGTCGCCGCAAGATCCCAGTGACATCGCTGTTGAAGGCCCTTGGCATGGATGCCGAGGAAATCCTCGACACCTATTATTCCAAACTGCTGTTCGAAAAGACCGCGAACGGCTGGCGCAAGCCATACGACCCCGAGAAAATGAAGGGTGCCAAGCCAACCCATGACCTGATCGACGCCAAGACTGGCGACGTCGTGCATGAAGGTGGCAAGAAACTCTCGGCCCGTCAGGCCAAGAAACTGGCAGATGATGGCTTGACCCATCTTCTTGCCGTCGATGAAGATCTGTATGGCATGTATGTTGCCGAAGATCTGATCTCGATGAAGACCGGCGAAGTCTATGTCGAAGCCGGCGACGAGATCGACGAAAAAATTCTCAAGAAGCTGGTTGACCTGGGCTTTGATGCCCTGCCGATGCTGGACATCGATCACATCACCGTGGGCGCCTATCTGCGCAACACGTTGGCCGTGGACAAGAATGAAAGCCGCGAAGACGCGCTGTTTGATATTTATCGCGTCATGCGTCCAGGCGAGCCACCAACGGTGGACACCGCCGAAGCCATGTTCAATTCGTTGTTCTTTGACAGCGAACGCTATGACCTGTCCGCTGTCGGTCGCGTCAAGATGAACATGCGCCTGGAACTGGATGCGCCTGACACCATGCGTATTCTGCGCAAGGAAGACATCGTTGAAGTCGTCAGGACCCTGGTGGATCTGCGCGACGGTCGCGGCGAAATCGACGACATCGACAACCTGGGTAACCGCCGGGTGCGCTCGGTCGGCGAGTTGATGGAAAACTCCTATCGCCTCGGCCTGTTGCGCATGGAACGCGCCATCAAGGAACGCATGTCCTCGGTCGAAATCGACACGGTGATGCCGCAGGATCTGATCAACGCCAAGCCAGCAGCTGCGGCCGTCCGTGAATTTTTTGGCTCGAGCCAGCTCAGCCAGTTCATGGATCAGACCAACCCGCTGTCAGAAATCACCCACAAGCGCCGGTTGTCGGCGCTTGGACCTGGTGGCCTGACCCGCGAACGCGCCGGCTTTGAAGTGCGCGACGTGCATCCGACCCATTATGGCCGTATCTGCCCGATTGAAACGCCAGAAGGCCCGAACATCGGCCTGATCAACTCACTGGCCACGTTTGCGCGGGTTAACAAATACGGCTTTATCGAAACCCCATACCGCAAGGTTATCGACGGCAAGATCACTGATACGGTGGTTTACCTGTCGGCGATGGAAGAGGCCAAGCATTACGTTGCCCAGGCCAACGCCAAGATCAACGACAAGAATGAATTCGCCGACGATCTGCTGATTGCCCGCCATTCCGGCGACGTGATCCTGACGCCGCGCGAAACCGTTGACCTTATGGACGTTTCACCCAAGCAACTGGTTTCCGTTGCGGCATCGCTGATCCCGTTCCTGGAAAACGACGACGCCAACCGGGCGTTGATGGGTTCCAACATGCAGCGCCAGGCGGTGCCTCTGCTGCGTGCTCATGCTCCGTTTGTGGGCACGGGCATGGAAGCCGTTGTGGCCCGTGACTCGGGCGCCGCGATTGTTGCCAAGCGCAAGGGCATCGTCGACCAGGTCGACGCGACCCGTATCGTTATCCGTGCCACCGAAGAAACCGACGCGTCGCGTTCGGGCGTCGACATCTACAATCTGATGAAGTTCCAGCGTTCGAACCAGTCGACCTGCATCAATCAGCGTCCGCTGGTTGTGGTTGGCGACCACGTCAACGCCGGCGACATCGTTGCGGACGGTCCCTCGACCGACCTCGGCGATCTGGCCTTGGGCCGCAACGTGCTCGTCGCGTTCATGCCCTGGAATGGCTACAACTTCGAAGACTCGATCCTGCTCAGCGAAAAGATCGCCATGCAGGACGTGTTCACCTCGATCCACATCGAGGAATACGAAGTCATGGCCCGCGATACCAAGCTCGGGCCTGAGGAAATCACCCGCGACATTCCGAACGTTTCGGAAGAAGCGCTGAAGAACCTCGACGAAGCCGGGATCGTGCATATCGGTGCCGAAGTGACCCCTGGCGACATTCTGGTCGGCAAGATCACGCCGAAGGGCGAAAGCCCGATGACGCCAGAAGAAAAGCTGCTGCGCGCCATCTTTGGCGAAAAAGCCTCCGACGTTCGCGATACCTCGCTACGGGTTCCCCCGGGCGATGCTGGTACAGTTGTTGAAGTGCGCGTGTTCAATCGCCACGGCATCGACAAGGACGAGCGTGCCATGGCCATCGAACGCGAGGAAATCGAGCGTTTGGCCAAGGATCGTGACGACGAACAGTCGATCCTTGATCGCAACGTTTATGCGCGTTTGAAGGAAATGTTGTTCGGAAAAGCTGCCACTGCCGGCCCCAAAGGCTATGTGGTTGGCACCAAGCTGAATGACCAGATGTTCGAGGCACAGCCGCGTTCGAAGTGGTGGCAGTTTGCAGTCGCCGACGACAAGGTGATGTCCGAGATGGAAGCGCTTCACGCTCAGTATGAAGAGAGCCGCCGTCTGCTCGAACAACGGTTCATCGACAAGGTCGACAAGCTGCAGCGTGGTGACGAATTGCCACCGGGCGTGATGAAGATGGTCAAAGTGTTCATCGCCACCAAGCGCAAGATTCAGCCAGGCGACAAGATGGCTGGTCGTCACGGCAACAAGGGTGTGGTTTCACGCATCGTACCGATCGAAGACATGCCGTACCTCGAAGATGGTACCCATGTTGACATCGTGCTGAACCCGCTTGGTGTGCCGTCGCGCATGAACGTCGGGCAAATCCTGGAAACGCATCTGGGCTGGGCCTGCGCCGGCATGGGCAAGAAGATCGACGAGATGCTGCGCATCTATCACCAAAAGGGCGATCTGAAGCCACTTAAGGCCGAAGTAAAGCACCTGTTTGCTGGCGATGACTCGATCACCGAGCTCGATGACGACAGCATGGTTCGCCTGGGTGAACATCTGAGCAAGGGCGTTTCGATTGCAACGCCAGTGTTTGATGGCGCCAAGGAAGCCGACATCGTCGAAATGCTGGAACGTGCCGGTCTCAAAGGCTCAGGCCAGTCCACCGTCTATGACGGCCGGACCGGGGACCAGTTTGATCGCCAGGTGACGGTTGGGTATATTTATATGCTCAAGCTCGACCATCTGGTGGACAACAAGATCCATGCGCGCTCGATTGGACCGTACTCGCTGGTTACCCAGCAGCCACTGGGCGGCAAGGCCCAGTTCGGTGGGCAGCGTTTCGGCGAAATGGAAGTGTGGGCACTCGAAGCTTACGGTGCCGCCTACACCCTGCAGGAAATGCTGACGATCAAATCGGACGACGTGGCAGGCCGCACCAAGGTCTACGAAGCCATCGTGCGTGGCGACGACACCTTTGAAGCGGGCATTCCCGAGAGTTTCAACGTTCTGGTCAAGGAAATTCGATCCTTGGGCCTCAATGTCGAACTCGACATGCGCGAAATCGAAGAGCCCGCGGGCTCAGCGGAGCTCGCACCTCCTCAGGAAGCGGCGGAATAATCCGGCACTTCCTACCCCCAATCACTTCCGAAAGGGTTCGGGCTGCGGCCCGAACCTGACGGAAAGAGGAGAGACACCATATGAATCATCATTCCCACGTCATGGACCCGTTTAACCCGGCTGTTCCGTTGCAGACGTTTGACCAGATGAAAATCTCGATCGCCAGCCCTGAGAAAATTCTCAGCTGGTCGTTCGGCGAAATCAAGAAGCCCGAAACCATCAACTACCGGACGTTCAAGCCTGAACGCGACGGTCTGTTCTGCGCCCGCATCTTTGGCCCAGTGAAGGACTATGAATGCTTGTGCGGCAAGTACAAGCGCATGAAGTTCAAGGGCGTCATCTGCGAAAAGTGCGGTGTGGAAGTCACCCTGAGCCGCGTTCGCCGCGAGCGCATGGGCCATATCGAACTGGCAGCGCCAGTCGCTCACATCTGGTTCCTGAAGTCCCTGCCATCGCGTATCGCGCTGTTGCTCGATATGACGCTGAAGGACATCGAACGCATTCTGTATTTCGAGAACTACGTGGTTCTCGATCCCGGTCTGACCCCGTTCACTCAGCACGAGCTGATGACCGAAGAGCAGTTCCTGGATGCACAGGACGAATATGGTGCCGATAGCTTTACCGCCAAGATTGGCGCCGAGGCCATTCGCGACATCCTGCTGGCGCTCGATCTGGAAAAGATCGCCGCCGATTTGCGCGTTGAGATTGCTGAGTCAACTACAGAGCTTAAGCCCAAAAAGCTCGCCAAACGCCTTAAGATCGTCGAGCAGTTTATCGTTTCGGGCAATAAGCCTGAATGGATGATCATGACGGTCATTCCGGTGATCCCACCGGAGCTGCGCCCCTTGGTGCCGCTGGATGGCGGTCGGTTTGCGACCTCCGATCTGAACGATCTGTATCGCCGGGTTATCAACCGCAACAACCGGTTGAAGCGCCTAATTGAGCTGCGGGCTCCCGACATTATCATCCGCAACGAAAAGCGCATGTTGCAGGAGGCTGTTGACGCATTGTTCGACAATGGCCGTCGTGGCCGTACGATCACTGGTGCCAACAAACGCCCGCTGAAGTCGCTGTCTGACATGCTGAAGGGCAAGCAGGGCCGCTTCCGCCAGAACCTGCTCGGCAAGCGCGTCGATTATTCGGGTCGTTCGGTCATCACCGTGGGTCCGAACCTGAAGCTGCATCAGTGCGGTCTGCCCAAGAAGATGGCGCTCGAGCTGTTCAAGCCCTTCATCTATAGCCGCCTGGAAGCCAAAGGCTTCTCGTCGACAGTCAAGCAGGCCAAAAAGCTGGTCGAGAAGGAAAAGCCCGAGGTTTGGGATATCCTGGACGAGGTTATCCGCGAGCACCCAGTGCTGCTGAACCGCGCCCCGACGCTGCACCGTCTGGGTATCCAGGCGTTTGAACCGATCCTGATTGAAGGCAAGGCGATCCAGCTGCATCCGCTGGTCTGTTCGGCCTTTAACGCCGACTTTGACGGCGATCAGATGGCCGTCCACGTCCCGCTGTCGCTTGAAGCGCAGCTAGAAGCGCGCGTCTTGATGATGTCCACCAACAACATCCTGCACCCAGCCAATGGTCAGCCGATCATTGTGCCGAGCCAGGACATTGTTTTGGGCCTCTATCATTTGTCGCTGATGAATGAGAACGAGCCTGGCCAGGGCATGGCCTTTGCTTCGATGGGCGAGCTTGAGCACGCGCTGGAAAACGGCGTTGTGACCATGCACACCAAGATCAAGGGTCGGGTCCAAACCTTTGACGCAGCCGGCAATCCCAAGACCGAGATCGTGGAAACGACCCCGGGCCGCATGATTATCGGCCAGATTCTGCCCAAGCATCCGGCTGTGCCCTATGCAACGGCGAACCAGCTGATGACCAAGAAGATGATCTCCAAGATGATCGACACGGTCTATCGTGGCTGTGGTCAAAAAGAGACGGTGATCTTCTGCGACCGCGTTATGCAGCTGGGCTTCACCCACGCCTGTAAGGCCGGTATTTCGTTCGGCAAGGATGACATGGTCATTCCGCCAACCAAATACGCTATCGTTGAGGCCGCGCGTAAGCAGGTCGAGGAATTCGAACAGCAGTACAATGACGGCCTGATCACTCAGGGCGAGAAGTACAACAAGGTGGTCGATGCCTGGGCCAAGTGCGGTGACAAGGTTGCCGAAGAGATGATGAAGGGCATTGCTGCCGTTCAGATCGACAAGGAAACCAAGCGTCAAAAGCCGATCAACTCGGTTTACATGATGAGCCACTCCGGAGCGCGCGGTTCCCCGGCCCAGATGAAGCAGCTTTCGGGTATGCGCGGTTTGATGGCGCGTCCTGACGGCTCGATCATTGAAACCCCGATCACCGCCAACTTCAAAGAAGGCCTGACGGTTCTGGAATACTTCAACTCCACCCACGGGGCTCGTAAGGGTCTAGCGGATACGGCGTTGAAGACCGCGAACTCCGGTTACCTGACCCGTCGCCTCGTGGACGTGGCCCAGGACGCTATCATTGTCGCTACCGATTGCGGCACTGAGCGCGGCTTGACCATGGAGCCGATCGTCGATGCCGGCCAGATCGTTGCCTCGATCGGCCAGCGTGTGTTGGGTCGTACGGCAGCCGACGATATCAACCACCCGCTGACGGGTGCCTTGATCGCCGCCAAAGGGACCCTGCTGGAAGAAAAGCATGTCGATATCATCGAAGATGCTCGTATCCAGTCGATCCGCATTCGCTCGCCACTGACCTGCGATATGCGCCAAGGGACTTGCGCGGCCTGTTATGGCCGTGACTTGGCTCGTGGCACGCCGGTCAACATGGGCGAAGCCGTTGGCGTTATCGCGGCGCAATCGATCGGCGAACCGGGCACACAGCTCACCATGCGTACGTTCCACATCGGTGGTACGGCTCAGGTGGTCGACAGCTCGTTCCTTGAATCGGGTGCCGAGGGCGCGATCGCCATCCGCAATCCGAATATTGCGAAAGTGTCCGGTGGGCAGTTTGTCGTGATGGCGCGTAACGTCTCGCTGGCTATTCTGGACGCTGACGGCAAGGAACGGACGACCCACAAGGTGGCTTACGGTTCCAAGCTGCTGGTCAAGGACGGCGAGCAGGTTCGTCGTGGTCAGCGACTGGCTGAATGGGATCCGTACACCCGTCCAGTACTGGCCGAAGTCGAAGGCGAAGTTCTGTTCGAGGATCTGGTTGACGGCTCTTCCGTTGCGGAAAACACCGACGAGGCCACAGGCTTCACCAAGCGCGTTGTCATTGATTGGCGCACCAATCAGCGCGGCGACGGTCTGCGTCCGGCCCTGGCGATTGCCCGTGGCGGCGCGGTGGTTAAGGTCGATCGTGGTGGCGAAGCCCGCTATTTGCTGTCGGTCGACGCCGTGCTCAACGTTGAGCCCGGCGAAAAGGTTTCGCCCGGTGACGTGTTGGCGCGTATTCCGCTGGAAAGCGCCAAGACCAAGGACATCACCGGCGGTCTGCCGCGGGTGGCCGAGCTGTTCGAAGCGCGTCGTCCGAAGGACCACGCGATCATTGCCGAGATTGATGGCATCATCGGTTTTGGTCGTGACTACAAGAACAAGCGCCGCGTCATCATCAAGCCGCATAATGACGGTGAAGAATCGGTCGAATACCTGATCCCCAAGGGCAAGCCTTTCCATCTGCAGGAAGGTGACACCATCGAAAAGGGTGAATACATCCTCGACGGCAACCCGGCGCCGCACGACATTTTGGCCATCAAGGGCGTGGAAGAGCTTGCTCGTTACCTCGTCAACGAAATCCAGGAAGTCTACCGTTTGCAGGGCGTGCTGATCAACGACAAGCACATCGAAGTGATTGTTCGCCAGATGCTGCAAAAGGTCGAGATTGTCGATCCAGGTGATAGCGGACTGCTCAAGGACGAGCAGCTCGACAAGCTGGACTTTGACGAACTCAACGACCAATTGGTGGCCGATGGCAAGAAGCCAGCGACCGCTAACCCGGTGCTGCTGGGGATCACCAAGGCTTCGTTGCAGACCCGTTCGTTTATCTCGGCTGCCTCGTTCCAGGAAACCACGCGCGTTCTCACCGAAGCTGCGGTTTCGGGTAAGGCCGACTTGCTCGAAGGTCTCAAGGAAAACGTCATTGTTGGTCGCTTGATCCCAGCCGGTACCGGCGCCGGCATCACCTCGGCCAAACTGATTGCCACCAAGCGTGACGATCTGATCCTTGAAGAACGCCGCCGCCAAGCGTCGACGCAGGCAATTGCTGCGCCCAAGTCCCGTCCGGTGGTTCAGGAGACGCCCGCCGAATAGGCTTGGGGTCAACACAAATGAGAAAGGGGGCCCGTGGCCCCCTTTTTTGTTGGTCAAGGTAAACGCGCGCCTTTGCCATCGTCTCGGCAGAAAATCGATTCAATTTAGGCGATTTTGGCTACGTCCAGGGCAATGGAGGCCGGCAAAAACCGGCGCAAACGTGGATAGGGCCCAATTGGGCAGCGTTAAGCTGGGTCATTTGCGAGGTCTGACCCAATTGCGGTGGCACAATCGGTCAAATCAACCGGGCAGGGGCCATATCCTTAAAGAATGCATGAAAGCCCTGCATTTTCTCGCAAGAGAATCCTTGACGGGACGAGTCACCCGCAGTAAACAGCGCCTACCTAAGCAGTCGGTCGTGAATGTCGCTTTGGGTTCCTGCCATCTTGTGCGGGCATCCAGGACACTCAAACACACTGGTGGGTAGATAGACGTAGCAAATCCTTGTGCGCATGAACGGGGTTCTTCGGAACAACGGTCCGCTGCAATTAAGGCGCCGCCGTTCCCCTTGGGGTCACGAGCGAGCGCCGTTTTGGTTTGCTATGTTGTGATCGCAATGAATTTGGACGATGGAAAGAGCTCTATGCCCACCATTAATCAGCTGATCCGCAAACCACGCGCCAGCAAGCCAAAGCGGAACAAAGTTCCGGCAATGGAAGCCAACCCGCAGAAGCGCGGCGTATGCTCGCGTGTTTACACCACCACGCCAAAGAAGCCGAACTCGGCTCTGCGAAAGGTTGCCAAGGTTCGCCTGACCAACCAGCGTGAGGTGATCTCCTACATCCCCGGCGAGGGGCATAACCTGCAGGAGCACTCGGTTGTGCTGATCCGTGGTGGTCGCGTTCGCGATTTGCCAGGTGTCCGCTACCACGTGTTGCGCGGCGTTCTCGATACACAGAGCGTCAAGGATCGCAAGCAGCGCCGTTCCAAGTACGGCGCGAAGCGTCCTAAGTAAGGAGATCGAGATATGTCCCGTCGTCACCGCGCTGAAAAACGCGACGTTATTCCTGATCCCAAGTTTGGTGATCTGGTCGTTACCAAGTTCATGAACTCGCTCATGAAGGACGGCAAGAAGTCGGCTGCCGAAGGCATCGTTTATGGTGCATTCGACATCGTCGAGACCAAGACCAAGCAAGACCCGATCACTGTGTTCCACACTGCGCTCGACAATATCCGCCCATCGGTGGAAGTGCGTTCGCGTCGTGTTGGTGGTGCTACCTACCAGGTTCCCGTTGAAGTCCGTACGGACCGTCAGCAGGCTCTGGCCATTCGTTGGCTGATCGACAGCGCCCGCAAGCGTGGTGAGAACACCATGCGTGAACGCCTTTCAGGCGAACTCATGGACGCTCTCAATGGTCGCGGCCAAGCCGTCAAGAAGCGCGAAGATACGCACCGTATGGCTGACGCCAACCGTGCATTCGCGCACTACCGCTGGTAGTTGGAGCTTAAAATGGCACGCGAATACGCAATCGATCACTACCGCAATTTCGGCATCATGGCTCACATTGATGCTGGCAAGACCACGACGACTGAGCGCGTGCTGTATTATACCGGCAAGTCGCACAAGATCGGCGAAGTTCATGACGGCGCAGCCACCATGGACTGGATGGAGCAGGAACAGGAACGCGGGATCACCATCACGTCCGCGGCCACCACGACCTTCTGGAAGGGTCGCGATGGTACCATGCACCGCTTCAACATTATCGACACGCCCGGCCACGTTGACTTCACTATTGAAGTTGAACGCTCGCTGCGTGTGCTTGACGGTGCCGTCGCTTTGCTCGACGCCAATGCTGGTGTTGAGCCGCAGACGGAAACTGTCTGGCGCCAGGCCGACAAATACAATGTTCCGCGTCTCGTGTTCGTCAACAAGATGGACAAGATCGGCGCTGACTTTTATCGCTGCGTTGAAATGATCGGCACCCGTCTGGGCGCCAAGGCTGTTGTTGTTCAGCTGCCAATCGGTGCTGAAAACGAATTCCGCGGCGTTGTCGACCTGATCGAGATGAATGCCCTGGTCTGGCGCAATGAAGAGCTGGGCGCCCAATGGGACATTATCGAGATCCCGGACGACCTCAAGGAAGCAGCCGCGAAGTATCGCGAACTGATGATTGAAGCCGCCGTCGAGCTCGACGACGACGCGATGGAAGCCTACCTCAATGGCAACATGCCGAATAACGACACCATCCGTCGCCTTATTCGTCGCGGCACCATCGACGTAAAGTTTTTCCCGGTTTTTGCTGGTTCTGCTTTCAAGAACAAGGGCGTACAGCCACTTCTTGACGGTGTGATTGATTTCCTGCCATCGCCTGCCGATATCCCGGCGATCAAGGGCATCGATGCGCGGACCGAATTGCCAATCGAGCGTCATGCTGACGACAACGAGCCACTGGCTATGCTGGCGTTCAAGATCGCCAACGATCCACATATGGGTTCGCTGACATTCTGCCGCATCTACTCGGGCAAGCTTGAGCAGGGCGCGATGGTTGAGAATACCGTCAAGGAACGCCGCGAACGTGTTGGTCGCCTGTTCCAGATGCACGCCAATAGCCGTGAGCAGATCTCGGAAGCCTTTGCTGGTGACATCGTTGCCATCGTCGGCCTCAAAGATACCACGACTGGCGATACGCTTTCGGCCTCGAACGCCCAGGTTATTCTTGAGCGCATGATTTTCCCGGAACCAGTGATCGACATTTCGGTTGAGCCTAAGTCCAAGGCTGATCAGGAAAAGATGGGGCTCGCGCTCAATCGCCTGGCCGCCGAAGATCCAAGCTTCCGCGTAAAGACCGATGAAGAATCCGGCCAGACCATTATTTCGGGCATGGGCGAACTTCACCTCGACATTCTTGTTGACCGTATGCGTCGCGAGTTCAAGGTCGAAGCCAATATTGGTCAGCCACAGGTGGCTTACCGCGAAACGATCACTCGTAAGGCTGATGTGGACTATACCCACAAGAAGCAGTCGGGTGGTTCGGGCCAGTTTGCTCGCGTCAAGCTCACAGTTGAGCCAGGCGAGCTGGGCAAGGGTCTCGAATTTGTTAATGCCGTCGTCGGCGGTTCGGTGCCCAAGGAATATATCCCAGGCGTCGAAAAGGGTGTGAAGTCGGTTATGTCGGCTGGTCCATTGATCGGGTTCCCGATCGTGGACGTCAAAGTGACGTTGACCGAAGGCGCCTACCACGACGTCGACTCCTCGGTTCTGGCCTTCGAAATCGCTGGTCGTGCTGGCTTCAATGAAGCCCTGCGCAAGGCGTCGCCGAAGATCCTCGAGCCGATCATGAAGGTTGAAGTTACGACGCCAGAAGATTACATGGGCGACGTTATCGGTGACCTCAATTCACGACGCGGTCAGATTCACGGCACAGAAGGCCGTGGTGTTCTCCAAGTTGTGGATGCCTACGTACCGCTTGCAAACATGTTCGGTTATGTGAACTCGCTGCGCTCAATGAGCCAGGGTCGTGCACAGTATTCGATGTCGTTCGACCACTACGAACAGGTTCCGCAGGCAGTCGCCGACGAAGTCCAGGCCAAATACGCCTAATTCAAAAACTTAAACTCAAGGTTGGCCGCAGGCTAACGAATACGGAGAGAAGCGATGGGCAAGGAAAAGTTTTCCCGCAATAAGCCTCACTGCAACATCGGCACCATTGGTCACGTTGACCACGGCAAGACCTCGCTGACTGCAGCGATCACCAAGGTGCTCGCCGAAACTGGTGGCGCGACGTTCAAGGCCTACGACCAGATTGATGCTGCGCCTGAAGAAAAGGCCCGTGGCATCACGATCAATACCGCACACGTTGAGTACGAGACGGCGAACCGTCACTATGCTCACGTTGATTGCCCTGGCCACGCTGACTATGTGAAGAACATGATCACCGGCGCGGCTCAGATGGATGGCGCGATCCTGGTGGTTTCGGCAGCCGACGGCCCGATGCCCCAGACCCGTGAGCATATCCTTCTTGCAAAGCAGGTTGGCGTGCCAGCAATGGTCGTGTTCCTGAACAAGTGCGACATGGTCGACGATCCCGAACTGCTCGAACTCGTTGAGCTGGAAGTTCGTGAACTTCTTTCCTCGTACGAATTCCCCGGCGACGACATTCCAATGATCAAGGGTTCGGCTACCGAAGCCTTGAACAACGGCGATGCCAAGCTCGGCCACGACGCGATCCTGGAATTGATGGCAGCTGTTGATAGCTACATCCCACAGCCAGAACGTCCGGTCGACCTGCCATTCCTGCTGCCAATCGAAGACGTGTTCTCGATCTCGGGTCGCGGTACTGTGGTGACCGGTCGTGTTGAACGCGGCATCGTCAAGGTCGGCGAAGAAGTTGAAATCGTCGGCATCAAGGCAACGCAGAAGACTGTCGTTACCGGTGTTGAAATGTTCCGCAAGCTGCTGGACTCAGGCCAGGCCGGCGACAACGTCGGTGCGCTGATCCGTGGTATCGACCGCACTCAGGTTGAGCGCGGCCAGGTTCTGTGCAAGCCAGGCTCTGTGACCCCCCACACCGACTTCATTGCTGAGGCCTATATCCTCACCAAGGAAGAAGGCGGTCGTCATACGCCATTCTTTGCCAACTACCGTCCTCAGTTCTACTTCCGCACCACGGACGTGACCGGGATCGTAACCCTGCCAGAAGGCACGGAAATGGTGATGCCAGGCGACAACATCAATATGAACGTTCAGCTGATCGTGCCGATCGCGATGGAAGAGAAGCTTCGCTTCGCTATCCGTGAAGGTGGCCGCACCGTCGGCGCCGGCGTCGTCGCCAAGATCCTGAAGTAATTCAGACACTGAAATGCGCAGCGCGCGTCCAGCGCGCTGCGGTCCATTTTTCGCAGGAATTGCAACATGAACGGTCAAAATATTCGCATACGGCTTAAGGCGTTTGACCATCGCGTCCTCGATGCCTCCACGCGCGAAATCGTCCAAACGGCGAAGCGCACTGGTGCTCAGGTCCGCGGTCCAATCCCGCTGCCGACGCGAATTGAGAAGTTTACCGTGAACCGGTCGCCGCACATCGACAAGAAGTCGCGCGAGCAGTTCGAGATCCGGACCCACAAGCGTCTTCTGGACATTGTGGACCCCACACCTCAAACGGTTGATGCACTCATGAAGCTCGATCTCGCCGCCGGCGTCGATGTCGAGATCAAGCTCTAAGTGACGGAATTTTCGCGCTAAGCCATCCATAGGGTCCTCTGAAGCAATGACCCGGCTCAGCGCTCATTTGAAAAGGTAACAACCGATGCGTTCTGGTTTGATCGCACAGAAGCTGGGCATGACCCGCATATTCACCGAAGACGGCGCACACGTGCCGGTGACGGTGCTCGGGCTGCAGAACTGCCAGGTGGTAGGCCAGCGGACGTCGGAAAAAGACGGCTATGTCGCGCTCCAATTGGGTGCAGGGCAGGCCAAGGTAAAGAACACGACCAAGGCAGAACGCGGCCAGTTCGCGATTGCCAAGGTTGAGCCCAAGCGTCACGTCGCGGAATTCCGCGTCGACGCCGAGAACCTCATTGAGGTTGGCGCACAGATGCAGGCGGATCATTTCGCTGAGGGGCAACTGGTCGATGTGACGGGTACGTCCATCGGTAAGGGCTTTGCCGGCGGCATGAAGCGCTGGAACTTCGGTGGTTTGCGCGCTACTCACGGCGTGTCCGTGTCGCACCGTTCGATCGGTTCGACCGGTGGCCGTCAGGACCCGGGCAAGACCTTCAAAGGCAAGAAGATGCCTGGCCATATGGGTGATGCTCGCATCACCACGCAGAACCTGAAGGTCGTCAAGACCGACGTGGAGCGTGGGCTTATTATGATCCAGGGCTCGGTTCCAGGCGCCAAGGGCGGCTGGATCATGATCAAGGACGCCGTAAAGAAGCCCGCTCCCAAGAATGCTGCCTTCCCAGGCTCGTTCAAGGCCGCAGCTGCTGTGCAGGGGGAGAGTGAATAATGGAACTCCAGGTTACTTCCCTCGACGGCAAGTCCAAAGGTAGCGTTACGCTGGCTGACGATGTGTTCGGTCTCGAAGTGCGCGAAGATATTCTTCACCGCATGGTTCGCTACCAGCAGCTCAAGGCGATGTCCGGCACGCATGATGTCAAGCATCGTTCGGAAGGCGTTCGTACCGGCAAGAAGTTCGTAAAGCAGAAGGGTTCGGGCGGCGCTCGTCATGGCGATCGCAAGGCTCCACAGTTCCGTGGTGGTGGTCGTGCATTCGGTCCGACGCCGCGCAGCCACGCCATCGATCTTCCCAAGAAGGTCCGCGTCCTGGCCCTCAAGCACGCCCTCTCGGCAAAAGCCAAGGCCGGCGAATTGATCGTGCTGGACACGGTTGCCACTTCGGCGCCAAAGACTGCAGCTCTGCGCATCACCTTCGGCAAGCTCGAATGGTTGAACGCGCTGATCATTGATGGAGCCGTTGTCGACCAGAACTTCGCTCTGGCCGCACGCAACATTCCGCACATTGACGTGCTGCCGGTGCAGGGGATCAACGTTGTTGACATTCTCCGTCGCCAGAAGCTCGTCCTTACCAAAGCAGCGCTTGAAGCGCTCGAGGCAAGGTTCGCATGAATAAGCTCAGCGCTTACGATATCATCCGCAATCCGGTTGTGACTGAAAAGTCCACAATGGCTTCGGAATTCAACAAGGTCGTGTTCGATGTTGCCATCGATGCGTCCAAGCCCGAGATCAAGGCTGCCGTCGAGCAGTTGTTTTCGGTCAAGGTCAAGGCAGTGAACACCAATGTCCGCAAGGGCAAGGTGAAGCGCTTCCGCGGCAAGATCGGCGTTCGCAATGACGTCAAGAAGGCTGTTGTGACCCTCGTCGACGGCCAGTCGATCGATATTTCGACCGGCCTCTGAGGGGAGAGAGAAAAATGGCTCTAAAACAATATAATCCTACTTCCGAAGGTCGTCGTCACCTTATCACGACCGATCGCTCGGAACTCTGGGGCGGCAAGCCAGTCAAGGCTTTGACCCATGGGCTATCCAAGTCGGGTGGCCGTAACAACCGTGGTCGCATTACTGCGTTCCACCGTGGTGGCGGTCATAAGCGGACTTACCGTTTGGTTGATTTCAAGCGCGTCAAGTTTGATATGGTTGGTACCATCGAACGCCTGGAATACGATCCCAACCGGACCGCGTTCATCGCCCTGGTGACTTATGCCGATGGCGAACAGGCTTACATCATTGCCCCACAGCGTCTCGGCGCCGGTGACAAGGTGATCTCGTCGATGTCGACCGTCGACGTGAAGCCAGGCAATGCGATGCCGCTAGAGCGGATGCCGATCGGTACGATCGTGCACAATATCGAACTTAAGCCCCGCAAGGGTGGCCAGGTTGCCCGTTCGGCTGGTGCTTATGCCCAGTACGTCGGTCGTGACCAGGGTTGGGCGATCCTTCGCTTGAATTCAGGCGAACAACGTCGTGTCCATGGTTCGTGCCTTGCCACTGTTGGCGCTGTGTCGAACCAGGATCACTCCAATACCGCGCTCGGCAAGGCTGGTCGTAGCCGTTGGCTCGGTCGCAAGCCGGTCACCCGCGGTGTGGCGATGAACCCGATCGATCACCCACATGGTGGTGGCGAAGGCCGTACCTCTGGTGGACGTCACCCGGTGACCCCATGGGGTAAGCCGACCAAGGGTAAGAAGACCCGCAGCAATAAGGCGACGGACAAGTTTATCGTTCGCTCGCGTCACGTGAAGAAGGGCAGATAAGCCATGACCCGTTCCCTTTGGAAAGGTCCGTTTGTCGACGGCTATATGATCAAGAAGGCCGAGAAGGTCCGTGAATCGGGCCGGAACGAAGTCGTCAAGATCTGGAGCCGTCGCTCGACGATCCTGCCCCAGTTCGTCGGCATCACGTTCGGCGTCCACAATGGCCACAAGCATATCCCAGTCGCCGTGACTGAAGACATGATCGGCCACAAGTTCGGCGAATTCGCGCCAAGCCGTACCTATTACGGTCACGCGGCCGACAAGAAGGCCAAGAGGAAGTAACATGGGCAAGCCAAAAACCCAGCGCGCGCTTGCGGACAACGAAGCCAAGGCTGTGCTGCGCATGTTGCGCATCAGCCCACAGAAGCTCAACCTTCTGGCTCAGCTGATCCGTGGCAAAAAAGTCGAGAAGGCCCTGGCCGAACTCGAATTCAGCCACAAGCGCATTTCCGGCCAGGTCAAGAAGGTGCTGGAAAGCGCCATTGCCAATGCCGAGAATAATCATGGTCTCGACACCGACGCGCTCGTCGTTGCCGAAGCTTTCGTGGGCAACTCGCTCGTGATGAAGCGCTTTACGGCGCGTGGTCGTGGTCGTTCTTCCCAGATTCAGAAGCCATTCGCGCATCTGACGATCATTCTCCGTCAAGTTGAGGAGGCCGCATAATGGGTCAGAAGATCAATCCAATCGGTTTTCGCCTCGGCATCAACCGTACCTGGGATTCTCGCTGGTTCGCCAACAAGGGCGAGTACGGCAATTTGCTTCAGGAAGATCTGAAGATTCGCGCCATGCTGCTTGAAGACCTCAAGGCGGCTGCGGTTTCCAAGATCGTTATTGAACGTCCTCATCGCAAGTGCCGGGTGTCGATCCATACTGCCCGTCCGGGCATCGTGATCGGCAAAAAGGGCGCTGACATTGACAAGATCCGCGCCAAGGTGAAGCAGTTCACCGACAGCGAAGTGCACATCAATATCGTTGAAGTGCGCAAGCCGGAAACCGACGCGACTTTGGTTGCCCAGGGCATTGCCCAGCAGCTTGAGCGCCGCGTGGCCTTCCGTCGCGCCATGAAGCGTGCCGTGCAGACCTCGATCCGCATGGGCGCTGGTGGTATCCGCGTCAACGTGGGTGGACGTCTCGGTGGTGCCGACATCGCTCGTACCGAATGGTACCGCGAAGGCCGTGTTCCGCTGCATACGCTGCGCGCCGATATTGACTATGGTACAGCTGAAGCCGCAACGACTTACGGCATCATCGGCATCAAGGTCTGGATTTTCAAAGGTGAAGTGCTTGAGCATGACCCCTCGGCGCATGAGCGCCGCGCTACCGAAGGTAGCGATGGTGGTAATGCCCAGCAGCGTAGCCCGCGGCCCGACCGCGACCGCGCATAAGAAGGTTAGTTCATTATGCTGCAACCTAAAAAGACCAAGTTCCGCAAGGCCCACAAGGGCCGTATCCATGGCGTTGCCAAGGGCGGTACCGACCTCGCATTCGGCCAGTATGCTTTGAAGGCAACTGAACCCGAGCGCGTCACCGCGCGTCAGATCGAAGCGGCTCGCCGCGCGATCACCCGCGAGATGAAGCGTCAGGGCCGTGTATGGATCCGGATTTTCCCGGACGTACCGGTCACCAAGAAGCCGACTGAAGTCCGCATGGGTAAGGGCAAGGGTTCGGTTGAGTTGTGGGCGGCTCGCGTGAAGCCCGGCCGCATCGTATTCGAAATCGACGGCGTCCCCGAGGACGTTGCCAAGGAAGCTCTGCGTCTCGGCGCGATGAAGCTTCCGATCATGACGCGGGTTGTTACCCGCATTGCAGACTAAGGGGTCAAGGCAATGACAACTGCCAAGGATGTGCGGGCGAAGACCCCGGATGAGCTGATTGATCAGCTCGTTGGCCTGAAGAAAGAACAGTTTAACCTGCGTTTCCAGCGTGCTACTCAGCAGCTCGAATCTCCAGCCAGGGTCAAGCAGGTCCGCCGCGATATCGCGCGGATCAAGACCATCTTGGCTGAAAAAAACGCAGCGAATTAAGGAGCGGCGGCGATGCCAAAACGCGTTCTACAGGGGACTGTTGTCTCCGACACCAATGAGAAGACGGTTGTGGTGCGCGTCGAGCGCCGGTTTACGCATCCAGTCATGAAAAAGACCGTGCGCCGGTCCAAGAAGTACCATGCTCACGACGAGGCGAATATCGCCAAAATCGGGGACATTGTGCAGATCGAGGAATGTGCGCCGATCTCCAAGAACAAGCGCTGGACACTCGTTCCGTCTGCGTAAGATTTATTAGGGTTTAAAGTTGGCGAGCCGGGGACGGTAGACTGACTTAACAAGAAGGCATCCAGTCATGATTCAGATGCAATCAAATCTCGACGTCGCGGATAATTCCGGCGCGCGTCGCGTCATGTGCATCAAGGTGCTGGGCGGCTCGCATCGTAAGTATGCGTCAGTTGGCGACATCATCGTGGTGTCGATCAAGGACGCTATTCCGCGCGGTCGCGTTAAAAAGGGTCAGGTTATGAAGGCGGTCGTTGTTCGTACCGCATTCGATATCCGTCGCCCCGATGGCACGGTTATCCGTTTCGACAAGAACGCCGCGGTTCTGATCAACAATCAGAAAGAGCCGATCGGCACACGTATCTTCGGACCGGTTCCACGCGAGCTTCGCGCCAAGAACCACATGAAGATCATCTCGCTCGCACCAGAGGTGCTGTAATGGCTGCCAAGATTAAGAAGGGCGACAAGGTCGTCGTCCTAACCGGCAAGGACAAGGGCAAAACTGGCCAGGTCCTTTCGGTTATCCCGACCGAAACTCGTGCACTCGTCCAGGGTATCAACCTTGTGCGTCGTCACACCAAGCAAACCGCGTCGTCCGATGCCGGCATCTTCACCAAAGAAGCGCCGATCCATTTGTCGAACATCGCGCTGGCTGACAAGGATGGCAAAGCCACCCGCGTCGGCTTCCAGATCAAAGACGGCGTCAAGACGCGCGTCGCCAAGAGCACCGGAGACGTGATCGATGGCTGAGACAGCTTACATCCCACGGCTTCGCGTTGAATACGACGAGGCCATCAAGAAGGCACTGACCGAACAGTTCGGCTACAAGAACGTTATGGAATTGCCACGCCTGGAAAAGATCGTCCTCAATATGGGCGTCGGCGAAGCGGTAAACGACACCAAAAAGGTGAAGGTTGCAGCAGCTGATATGGAAAAGATCGCCGGCCAGAAGCCAGTGATCACCCATGCCCGTAAGTCGATCGCTGGTTTCAAGGTCCGCGAAGACATGCCGCTTGGCGTCAAGGTGACCTTGCGCAAGCAGCGCATGTATGAATTCCTTGATCGCCTGGTCAATATCGCGCTGCCGCGCGTTCGTGACTTCCGTGGCCTGAACCCGAATTCGTTCGACGGCGCCGGAAATTATGCTATGGGCATCAAAGAACACATCATTTTCCCGGAAATCATCTACGACCAGGTTGATCAGATCTGGGGCATGGACATCGTGGTTTGCACGACGGCCAAGACGGATGAAGAAGCCCGCGCGCTTCTCAAGGCTTTCAACTTCCCTTTCCGCCAGTAAGCGGGCAGGGGAAGGCATAAGGATCAGGACATGGCCAAGACCAGCTCCATCGTAAAGAACAACAAGCGCAAGGCGCTCGCCCAGCAATATGCTGGCAAGCGTGCAGCTCTGAAGGCGCTCAGCAAGGACCAGAAGGCTTCTCCCGAAGTCCGTTTTGGCGCACAGCTGAAGCTTGCCGAACTGCCACGCAATTCGGCTCCGGGGCGTTTCCGGAATCGCTGTGAAGTGTCCGGCCGTCCGCGCGGCTTCTATCGCAAGATGAAGCTGAGCCGTATCGCGCTGCGCCAGTTGGGCAATCTGGGCCAGATTCCAGGCCTGGTTAAGTCGAGCTGGTAAGGAGAGAAGACAATGAGCCTTTCAGATCCAGTCGGTGATATGCTGACCCGCATCCGCAATGCGCAGATGCGTCGTAAAAACACCGTTTCGACTCCAGCATCGACCCTTCGTGGTCGTGTGCTCGACGTGCTCCAGTCCGAGGGTTTTATCCGCGGCTATTCGGAAACCAAGTTCGAGAACGGCGCTGCCGAGTACGAGATCGAACTCAAGTACACCGAAAATGATCCGGTCATCCGCACGATCGAACGCGTTTCGCGTCCCGGCCGTCGCGTCTATGCATCGGTTAAGAACATTCCGCAGGTCGCCAACGGCCTCGGCGTATCGATTTTGTCAACGCCCAAGGGCGTGATGGCAGATCATGAAGCGAAGGCTGCCAATGTCGGTGGCGAGGTACTCTGCCGCGTCTTCTAGTGCTGCGGGCCGTTGGGCCTGCACTTTGGATGGACACGGTATGACGATGACTCAAAGGTAGAAGAGAATGTCCCGTACGGGTAAAAAACCGGTAGCTCCTGTCAGCGGTGTCACCGTGACCATCAATGGTCGCGATGTCGCCGTCAAAGGTCCAAAAGGCGAATTGAGCCTGGTGCTTATGGATGTCGTCAACGCCGAGCAGACAGCAGAGGGCGTGGTTATCACTCCAGCCAATGACAGCCGCGAAGCTCGCGCTGCCTGGGGTACCACCCGCGCACTGATCCAGAACATGGTGACGGGTGTGAGCGCTGGCTACGAGCGCCGCCTGAATATCCAGGGCGTTGGCTATCGTGCGGCACTTCAGGGCAAAGATATCAAGCTTTCGCTTGGGTTTAGCCACGAAGTGATCTACGTACCGCCTGCAGGAATCACTTTGGCGGTTCCAGTGCCGACGGAAATCGTCATTACCGGTATCGACAAGCAGGCCGTTGGCCAGGTTGCCGCCAATATCCGTGAATATCGCAAGCCAGAGCCTTACAAGGGCAAGGGCGTACGTTATGCGGGCGAGTTCGTCTTCCGCAAAGAAGGCAAGAAGAAGTAAGGAGCGCCTGCGATGGCTATCAGCAATAAGGGCGCAGAGCGCCGCAAAGCCCGCGTTCGCAAGGCGCTCAAGGCACGTGCATTCGGTCGCCCGCGTTTGTCGGTCTTCCGTTCGGACAAGAATATTTACGCGCAGATTATCGATGATACGACGGGCCGCACTCTGGCCGCTGCTTCGACGCTCGACAAGGACGTCAAGGCATCCGTCAAGAACGGTAGCACTGCGCAGGCTGCTGCAACGATCGGCAAGCTGATCGCTGAGCGCGGCACCAAGGCTGGTGTGGCCGAAGTTATCTTCGACCGCGGCGCCTACATTTATCACGGCCGGGTCAAGGCCCTGGCGGACGCTGCCCGCGAGGGCGGTCTGCAGTTCTGATCCACGGCGCGAGAAAGAAGATATCATGAGCAGAGACGTTCAAGAACGCGATAGCGAATTTGTCGATCGCCTGGTCCACATCAATCGTGTGGCTAAGGTTGTGAAGGGTGGCCGTCGTTTCGGTTTTGCCGCTCTCGTCGTCGTTGGCGATCAGAAGGGCCGCGTTGGTTTTGGTCACGGTAAGGCCCGTGAAGTTCCAGAAGCCATCCGCAAGGCCACTGAGCAGGCCAAGCGCCAGATGATCCGGGTGCCGCTGCGCGACGCTCGCACACTTCACCACGATGTCACCGGTCGCCATGGCGCCGGCAAGGTGATCCTGCGGGCAGCCGTTCCGGGCACCGGCATCATTGCTGGCGGTCCAATGCGCGCTGTGTTTGAAACGCTGGGCATCAACGACATTGTTGCCAAGTCGCAGGGTTCCGCGAACCCCTACAACATGGTTCGTGCGACGTTCGACGCGCTCAAGCACGTCGATAGCCCACGCTCGGTAGCTTCGCGTCGTGGTTTGAAGGTTTCGGAATTGCAGGCTCGCCGCGGCGAAACTGCAGTCGAAGCTTGATCCGGCTGACGGAGAAATAAGATGGCAAATGCAAAAACACTCATCGTGAAGCAGATCGGTTCGCCGATCCGCCGCGACAAGGTGCAGCGCGCGACTCTGATCGGTCTCGGGCTAAACAAGATGAACAAAGAGCGCGAGCTGCTTGATACGCCCGAAGTACGTGGCATGATCAACAAGCTTCCGCATCTCGTCCGCGTCCTCGGCGAGTAAGAAGGTAGGTCTCGATATGACCCGTTTGAACGAACTTCGTGATAATCCCGGCGCCAACAAGGTCCGGATCCGCGTCGGCCGTGGTATCGGCTCTGGTAAGGGCAAGACCGGTGGTCGTGGCGGTAAGGGGCAGACTGCCCGTTCCGGCGTCGCGATCAACGGCTTTGAAGGCGGCCAGATGCCCCTTCACATGCGTATGCCAAAGCGCGGTTTCAACGCGCTGAACCCCGGTGACTGGAACGAGGTCCGTATCGACCGCATCCAGAACTACATCGACTCCGGCAAGCTCGACTCCAAGGGCGTGATCGACGCAGCAGCACTGATCGCTGCCCGTGTTATCCGTCGTCCCAAGGACGGCATTCGTCTGATTGGAGCCGAGGGCTTCACCTCCAAGAAGGTGACGTTCAAGGTCGATTATGCGACCAAGGGTGCGCTTGCGGCCATTGAAACTGCCGGTGGCAAGGTTGATATCATCCCGGCACGTGCGCCGTGGAAGAAAGCCCCACGCGTCGAGTAATCCACTCGGCAGGGCGCGCCCGATCCAACGGGTGCGCTCTTTTGGTTTGTGGCGCTGAGGCGGCAGGTGCACCTGCCTACCAAAACGCTCCAAGCGCACCTGGCATATTGGCCATAGGGAGCGAATAATGGCGTCCGCAGCCGAACAGCTGGCTAAAAATCTAAACTTCTCGACGTTTTCCAAGGCGAAAGCACTTCAACAGCGCATCTGGTTCACACTAGGGGCGCTGCTTGTCTATCGTCTGGGCACGTTCATTCCCCTTCCGGGCATCGACCCCGATGCGTTCCGCGCTTCCTTCGAGCAAGCGGAGAAGGGCATCCTGGGCATGTTCAACATGTTTGCCGGTGGTGCCGTTCAGCGCATGGCGATTTTCGCCTTGAATCTGATCCCCTATATCACTGCCTCAATCGTGGTGCAGGTCATCGCGACCGCCTCCCCACGGCTTGAGGCGATGAAGAAGGAAGGCGAGGCGGGTCGTCGCAAGATGAACCAGTACACCCGCTATCTGGCGGTCGTGTTCTGCGCCGTCCAGGCCTATGGCATTTCGGTTGGGCTTGAAGCCAGCCCAGGCGTGGTGTTGAACCCAGGTTGGTTCTTCCGCGTTTCGACCGTCGTGACGCTCGTCGGCGGCACCATGTTCCTGATGTGGCTGGGTGAACAGATCACCTCGCGCGGCGTCGGCAACGGTATTTCGCTGATCATTTTTGCCGGTATTGTCGCCAATTTGCCGACGACCATCGTCCAAACCATGGAATTGAGCCGTACCGGTGCCCTGCCGACCTTGGCCGCCGTGGGCGTGCTGTTGCTCTCGGTTGTGGTTATTGCCTTCATCGTGTTCTTTGAACGGGCTCAGCGCCGTCTGCTGATCCAGTATCCAAAGCGGCAGGTGGGCAACAAGATGTTCCAGGGCGAAAGCTCGCATCTGCCGCTCAAGCTGAACACATCAGGCGTTATTCCGGTCATTTTCGGTTCGTCACTGCTGCTGCTGCCGGCAACGATTGCCTCGTTTGCTGCACAGGGGAACGCGCCGCAATGGCTGCAGGTGACCACTGCCCTGTTGGGCCGTGGGCAGCCGCTGTATCTGGCGCTGTTCGCTTTCCTGATTATCTTTTTTGCCTTCTTCTATACGGCAATTGTGTTCAATCCGGTCGAGACGGCGGACAATCTGAAGCGTTCGGGTGGGTTCATTCCTGGGATTCGTCCGGGCGAACGGACAGCCCAGCACATCGATTACGTCTTGACCCGTATCACTGTGGCCGGGGCTTTGTACCTGACCGTGGTGGCATTGATCCCTGAAATCATCCACAACCAACTGGCTGTCAGCCAGTTCATCGGTGGCACGTCGCTGCTGATTATGGTGACGGTGACTTTGGACACGATCAGCCAGATTCAGAGCCATTTGATTGCCCAGCAATATGAAGGGCTCGTCAAGAAGTCGCGTCTTGGGGGAGGGAAGCGTCGATGAGGCTGATCCTTTTGGGGCCACCGGGCGCCGGCAAGGGCACGCAGGCAAAGATTCTGGTCGATACATTCGGCATCCCACAACTGTCGACCGGAGACATCCTCCGATCGGCGATTGCCGCCAAGACGCCAATGGGCCTTGCAGCCAAAGAGGTCATGGATCGCGGTGATCTGGTGTCCGATGCGATTGTCAATGGCATCGTATCCGAACGGCTCGACGCAGCTGATTGCCAGCCGGGGTTTATCCTGGACGGCTTTCCGCGCACGATTGCCCAGGCAGAAGCGCTCGGCGCCATGCTGGCCGACAAGGGTGTCGCGCTCAACGCAGTCGTCGAAATCAAGGCTGATGCGGACGTTTTGGTGCAGCGCGTCATTATGCGCGGCAAGGAAAACGGCGGTCGGGCCGATGACAATGAAGACGTTCTGCGCAAGCGGCTTGAAATCTACAAGCAGCAGACAGCCCCGCTGGTCGCCTATTATGCGGGTAAGGGACTGCTGAAAACTGTCAACGGCATGGAGCCTGTCGAGCAGGTGAGTGCTGCCATTCGCGGTGCCATCGCGAACTAAAGAATTCGGACCCGTCTTGCCAGTTGACTCTGGCAGGGCTTGTCCTTTATGAACCGCGACGGTCTCATGGATTATTGGGCTGGATTCGGTTTCTCAATTCGCTTGGGGGTCGAAATCCGGTCCCTTGTTGTTTAACGGCACGGCCCGTGATGGTTACCGTGTTGAATGAAGGAGAGCAGACGTGGCTCGTATCGCTGGCGTCAATATCCCGACGAATAAGCGCGTAATTATCGCGCTGCAGTATATCCATGGGATCGGCGACAAGTTCGCCGAGGATATCTGCACCAAGGTTGGCATTCCGGCAGATCGCCGCGTCAACGAGCTCACCGACGCTGAAGTCATTCAGATTCGTGAGACGATTGACCGCGACTACGTCGTGGAAGGTGATCTTCGCCGCAATGTGGCAATGAATATCAAGCGCCTGATGGATCTTGGTAACTACCGTGGCCTGCGTCACCGTCGTGGCCTACCGGTCCGTGGTCAACGTACACACACCAATGCTCGCACTCGCAAGGGTCCGGCAAAGGCAATCGCTGGCAAGAAAAAGTAAGAACCCGGTTCGGGTTCTTCGATGTAGCTGCCGGGGCAATTTGCTAACGGCAGCGCTGATATCGAATAGAGGACTAAAATGGCTAAAGCTGAAACCACGCGCGTCAAGCGCAAGGAACGTAAAAATATCACGTCGGGCGTTGCCCACGTCAATGCATCCTTCAACAACACCATGATCACCATCGCTGACATGCAGGGGAACACGATTTCCTGGTCATCGTCGGGCGTCATGGGTTTTAAGGGGTCGCGCAAGTCGACACCCTATGCTGCACAGGTTGCGGCTGAAGACGCGGCCAAGAAGGCCCAGGAACACGGCATGAAGACCCTTGAGGTCGAAGTGCGCGGCCCGGGTTCGGGTCGTGAATCCGCGCTTCGTGCTCTGCAGGCTGCTGGGTTCAATGTCACCTCGATCCGTGACGTGACCTCAATTCCGCACAATGGCTGCCGCCCGCGCAAGCGGCGTCGCGTCTAACGACGATTTCAAGCTCCTGGCCTGTTGCGGGCCAGGGGATTTTTTGCGTTTGCGGCGGTGCGGCCGGGCGAGGGCCGCGATTTTGAAAGGACATTACCTGTGACGATCCAGAGGAACTGGCAAGAACTTATTAAGCCGACCAAGCTGGAGATTGTTTCGGGCAGCGACAACGCGCGCGTGGCCTCGGTCGTTGCCGAGCCACTTGAGCGCGGTTACGGGCTTACTCTTGGTAACGCCCTTCGTCGCGTACTGCTGTCGTCGATTCAGGGCGCAGCAGTGACGGCAATCCAGATTGACGGCATTTTGCACGAATTCTCCTCGCTTCCAGGCGTGCGGGAAGACATTACCGACCTCGTTCTCAACGTGAAAGAAATCGCGTTGCGCATGGGCTCGGAAGGCTCCAAGCGCCTTGGCCTGTCCAAGCAGGGGCCGGGCGCAGTCACCGCCGGCGACATCAAGGTCACCGGCGACATTGAAGTGCTCAATCCAGAACTCGTCATCTGTCATCTTGATGACGGCGCCGAGATCAATATTGAGTTTACGGTCAGCACCGGCAAGGGTTATGTCGCCGCCGACAAGAACCGCCCGGAAGATGCGCCAATCGGCTATATCCCGGTCGATGCTCTGTTTTCGCCGGTCCGTCGCGTTTCCTACAAGGTTGACGCAACGCGTGCTGGTGAAAGCCTCGACAAAGACAAGCTGACCCTTCAGGTCGAAACCAATGGCGCCATCTCGCCAGAAGACGCTGTGGCCTATGCCGCACGCATTCTGCAGGACCAGCTGTCGGTGTTTGTGAATTTTGAAGAGCCCAGCAAGGAAAAGGCCCAGGATTCGGTTCCGGAACTGGCGTTCAACCCGGCTCTGCTCAAGAAGGTCGACGAACTCGAGCTATCGGTTCGTTCGGCCAATTGCCTCAAGAACGACAACATCGTTTATATCGGCGACCTGATCCAGAAGACCGAAGCCGAGATGCTGCGGACACCCAATTTTGGCCGCAAGTCGCTCAACGAAATCAAGGAAGTGCTCGCTCAAATGGGCCTTCATCTCGGAATGGACGTTGCCAATTGGCCACCCGAGAATATCGATGACCTCGCCAAGCGCTACGAAGATCATTATTGATCCTGCGCCGATAAGATCTACAGGAGACAACCATGCGCCACGGTAATTCAGGCCGCAAACTCAATCGGACGGCCAGTCATCGCAAGGCGATGTTTGCCAATATGTCTGCCGCTCTCATCAAGCATGAGCAGATCGTGACAACTTTGCCGAAAGCCAAGGAACTGCGTCCGATCGTCGAAAAGCTGGTGACGTTGGCCAAACGCGGCGATTTGCACGCGCGCCGTCAGGCGATTGCCCAGATCCGTGACGAAGACCAGGTGCGCAAGTTGTTTGCGGTCCTCGGTGGTCGTTACAAGGAACGCCAGGGCGGCTATATCCGCATCATGAAGGCGGGGTTCCGCTATGGCGACAACGCCCCATTGGCAGTGATCGAATTTGTTGATCGCGACGTCAATGCCAAGGGCCTCGATAGCGGCCCGGTGCATGTGCGCGACGACGACGAGTCCGAAGCGGCGTAAGCCTAGCCTTCGCATGGACGTTTAGGACGGCTGCGGTTCATTCCGTGGCCGTTTTTCTTTTGGCGGCGCAGAACTCGAACTGGGATCATAGGGCAGCTGAATAGATGGGTGCAAGCGATCGGCAAATCCACGAGCCACTTGGGTATTTGCCGGCGGAGGTCTAGACTTCCTAGGGGGCAAAGGGGGTCTATTGCGGCTAGCGACCGCCCCGGGGGTGGAAAACAAGTGGTCAAATTCTTTCTAAGCGTCGCCATTGTCGCTGCAGTGGCCGCCACGCCTACGGCGACAATCGCGGCGGAGGATCTTTTTGGACCGTACTTTTATGCCGAAGGTGCCCTTGGCGCTGATTTCGGTTCTTCCACAGGCAATGGCTACGTTGCCTATGGTGCACCTTGGCTCCCTTGGGAAGCGGCCATTTCCGGGACGGGATCGGCAGTTTCGGGTCGTATCGGCTTTGGCTACGATTTCCTCAACGGTGACGGTGTGCCGACGCGGCTGGGCTTGACCCTTGATGGCACTCTAGTCAGCCAGAATAGGGACGTTCCCGTTTTTGGATGGGTGATGGGAGAGCCGGGCGTTGGCGGGGCCAAGCCAATGTTCGAAATTTCCATTGACGATAGCGGCACGTTGCAATTGGGTTTGCAGTCGTCAGTCAAGAACACGTTCTGGGAAGTCATGCCCGAATTTTTGATGGGTTCCCAATATGATGACATGTCTGTTCTGTGGTTGGGAGTGCAGCCCTTCTATGGGGAAAGGTCCGAACGATCGTCCTATTCGGCCTATCGCGTCGCGCCCAGTATGCGCGTTGACACAGCAGTCGATGCGCAAATGTACGGCGCTCTTTTAACCGCCCAACACGAAACCTGGCTGCGAGACGACCTCAAGCTTTTCGTTTCGGCCGGGGCGGGAGCCTACACCCTCAATGCGACCAGCCACGTGAGCGGCGCAACTCATGGGGGTGTTGTAGACGATGCACGGTCGATGGCTGGCTTTCGCGGCCAGTTGGGTGTCGGGGTCGACTTGCAGGTCACTGAAAAGCTAAGCCTTGGCGTGGTTGGCCGGGCCGACGTGTGGAGCGCCCTGCCACATGTTTCAGGCTTGTTTGCAGATTGGGGCGGCAGCGCGCCCTGCGCCGAGGGCCCGCCATTGGTGTGCACGCCGCCAGCGATAAGAGGCGACTACAAAATGTCGGCTGACCCGCACGCCAATCTGTTTATTGGCCTTCGCGTCGTCTATCGCCCCTGAAGCCAGACCCCGATTATTTCGCCAGAGGCGGCGGCCTGTGGGCGCCTGGGACTAACACTGTCGTCGAGCGCTTGTTCCTAAATCTGCCTTCCATCCCCGATATTGGGTGTTGCGTCATAAAGTGGCGGCGAAGCCGAGGTCGGGCTCGAGAATCCTCGTGCCATAGTCGAGCGCTGTCTCGCCACCGGTCGGTTCTTGTGCGTCCGCGAGATCGCCGAGATACTGCTAACAACTGATCCAGACCGCAATGTAGCGCTCGGGATTGCTCCAGACTGAATAGTCCGCCTCACTTGCCGCCTGGGGAGGCCCGGCCGAGACTATTTTGCAGCCGAGAGCCTGGTGCGGCTGGGGATGATCAAGTGGAACATGGTCTGAACATGTTCAGGCCTTTTTCCGGTCTTGTAATCTCCAATGCGCATAGAGTCGTTGAACATCGCCCATTGTGTAACAGAACACGTGCAGTAGGTTGGTTTGGTTCACCAGCGCCCGATATCGGGCCCCGTTGTGTCGCGAACCCAAAAGGACCCAGTGAAGCATCGACAGTTTGAGCCTGTCCTTGTCACCTTCGATCGTGCCGGCCCGGTCGCGCTCGAAAAGGGTCCGCCGCACATATCGCCCCAAGCGCCACCAAGCATTGTCGTCGAGCACGATGGCGCCGGTGGCCCGCGCCAGGCGTTCCGGCAGCAAATGGCTGTAATTCCCGTCGATCACCCAGCGGTCGCGCGCAATGGCAGCGCGCTGCAGGGCGACGAATTCGGCCTCCGGGCGCGGCTGCCAATTGGTGTTGGGGAGATGGTGCAGTTGATCGAGGTGGACGGGTACAATTTCCAGTCTGGTTGCAATAGCGACAGCCAGGCTCGATTTGCCCGCGTTGGACGGTCCCATGATAAGGATGCGCGGCCCGAGGGCGGCGAGTTCTGGAAAGTCCTTCACCGTTTCCCCCCAAGGTAAAACGGCCACTTCGTTTTGCCGAAGTGGCCGCATTTCATAAAGTTGCTCTGTTTTTTGGTTTTTGGCCCTGCTGTAGGGCCCTAACGACCCTGACCTGTTGGTCAGAAACCGGCTGTCTTAAGAAAACACGCCGTTGGCCAGTGCCATGCCAAGGCCCAATACCAGCGCTGCACCAAAAATCAGCGCCAGCCGTCCGCGGTGGGGAGACCCCATCATGATGCCAAACATCCCAGACTCTCCTTATCTGTTCAATCAGGCAATCATAAACTATTATTTCGGCGTGTGCACTATTCCGGTTGTACGTCCTTGCCAGTATAGACTTCGTCGACCCAGAATTGATCGCGGCGATCAAAGCCATTGAATGGGGTGAGCGACGCCTGCGTATAGGCGCCCATCAACCCGAATTCGATCCAGTCATCCTCATCAATGTCTGCGGGCAGGGTGAAGACCTGGGGCAGGACGTCATAGCTGTCGCATGTCGGGCCCCAGATGGTGAATTCGGAGAATTCAGCATCATTGTCGTGCACGCGCGCGCCGCGCCAGACCCGAACCGGTGGCGTGAAGTGCATGAACTTGACTTCCATCAGCGCCCCATAGGCGCCGTCGTTGACATAGACCGACTGACCGCCGCGCTGATGCTTGACGCGCAGCAGGAGCGAGGTCGACGAGGTCACGAGGGCGCGGCCAGGCTCTATAATCAGCTCCGGCTTGCGCTTTTCGCCAAAATGGTCGCTGACCGCTGTGGCGATGGTCTCGAAATAATAGTCCATCGGCGGGGCTTCGCTGGTCGGGTAGGGGGCTGGATAGCCACCCCCGATATTGAGGCGCTTCAGCTCAATATTGGATTCCTCGACGATGCGCGCGGCGGCGGCAATGTGGCGCTCATAGGCATAAGCATCCTCGCATTGGCTGCCGACATGGAAGCACAGGCTGGGCGTGTAGCCCATCTGATCGACCATCGAGACGATCTCGGCGGCCCCCTGTTCCATGACACCAAACTTGATGCCAAAATCGTAGGACTTCAGGGCCTTGCCCGCCTTGAACCGCGTCGTCACTTCGACATCGCGTGAGGGCGACACCACGGCTGCCAGTTGATCAAGCTGCTGTGGGTGGTCGATGGTGAACGACCGGATGCCGAATTCTTCGTATGCCCGGGCGATTTCGCGCTTGTTCTTGATTGGGTTGTTATAGTGCATCGCCGCGCCTGGAGCGTTGTCACGCACCAATTCCATTTCGGTATTGGAGGCCACATCGAAGGCCTTCACACCCTCTTTGTGCAGCTGCGCGATGATATGTGGCGAGGGATTGCATTTGACGGCATAGGTCAACAATCCATCAAAGCCTTTGCGAAAGACCTTTGTGGCCTTATGCAATTCACGTTCAGAGAACAGAAAACTCGGAAAATCCGGCGCTTCAGCGGCGATTAGCGCAGAGGTGTTCGGGTAAACGTGCGGCTCGTCTGTCATTGACATCTTGCCTTTCTGGGGCTTTGAAAGCGTGAAAGAAGCGCTGCATATAGGGATAGGTGATCCAGAGCGCAAATGATTATTTCTGCGCAATCTCCTGCATCGGCGTGACACCATGATGGCGACAAAATCACGGCGTTTTGCTGGTGTCGTTCATCGAGGCGACAAGCGTCCGGGACTGAAAGAGCGCGATGGTACCAGCAGTGTCGTTTCACAGAGTTTTTGGATAGACTTGGGCTCCTTGGGTCTTGCTTTTGCCGGCCGATTTGCTGTGTTGGGTGACGGTGGTTGCCGTAGGTGATCTCAGGTCGCTTCACACCAGAAGGGATTGGTTGTGGAGGACATGGTTGCATTTCTCGATGATAGAACTGCCGACGAAAATGCCTTGCAGAGGCCCGCGCCAAACGATGCGCGTCCCAATAACTATTCCGCAGCGCCATCGGCGCACGATCTCCAGCACCGTGGGCGCCTAGATGACTGATCTGTTCGCGCCAGAATATGTGGACCCAGCTGACGAGCCGATTGGTACCCGTCCGCTCGCCGACCAATTGCGGCCCACCTCATTGGATGAGGTGATCGGGCAGACCCATATGCTTGGCCCCGACGGCACCCTGCGGCGCATGATCGCCTCCAGGCGCTTGGGGTCATTGATCCTTTGGGGCCCACCGGGACCCGGAAAAACCACGGTGGCGCGCCTGTTGGCCGACCAGATCGGCTACCGGTTCAAGCAGATTTCTGCGGTGTTTTCCGGGGTTGCCGATCTCAAAAAAGTGTTTGAGGAGGCGCGCTTCGAGCGCCTGTCGGGTCGCAAGACCCTGCTTTTTGTCGATGAAATCCATCGCTTCAACCGGGCTCAGCAGGATGGTTTCCTGCCGGTGATGGAGGATGGCACCATCGTTCTGGTTGGCGCCACCACTGAAAACCCGTCGTTTGAGCTGAACGCGGCGTTGCTGTCGCGCAGCCAGGTCCTGCGGTTCGAATCCTTGTCGTTGGCCGACCTCGAAAGCCTTGCCGAACGGGCGGAAGCGTTAACCGGAACCAGCCTGCCGCTTGATCCCGACGCGCGGGCTTTGTTGCTGACGCTGGCTGACGGGGACGGTAGGGCACTGCTCGGCCTAGTCGAGGAAGTCTTCGCCTCAGCCAAAGTCGATGAGGTTCTGGCCTGCGCCGATCTCCTGAGCGTGGTGCAAAGGCGCGCCCCAATATACGACAAGGCCCAGGACGGGCATTACAATCTGATATCGGCATTGCACAAGACGGTCCGGGGTTCGGACCCGGACGCGGCATTATACTATTTCGCCCGGATGCTTGATGCCGGTGAAGATCCGCTGTTTCTTGCCCGGCGATTGATCCGCATGGCGGTCGAAGACATCGGGCTCGCTGATCCTCTGGCATTGCCCCAGGCGGTGGCAGGGCGCGACGCTTACCAGATGCTGGGGTCGCCCGAGGGCGAGTTGGCTCTGGCCCAAGTTGTGGTCTATCTGGCGCTCGCCCCAAAATCCAACGCCGTCTACACCGCCTTTAAACGGGCCACCAGCACCGCCAAAGCCACCGGTTCTCCCATGCCACCAAAGGTCATTCTCAATGCCCCGACCAAGCTGATGCAGGGGGAGGGCTATGGGGATGGCTATGTCTATGACCATGATACCCCTGAAGGCTTTTCCGGCCAGGAGTATTTTCCCGAAAAGATTGGTCGGCAGCAATTCTACCAACCGGTCGAGCGTGGCTTTGAGCGCGATTTGATCAAGCGCATGGAGTATTTTTCGCGCTTGCGCGCCAACAAGGCGGGCGGGCAAGGGGAGTAACCTGGCTTGGGCCACGGCAGGCGACTTCAACCAGACATTGCCGGAGTCCGATCGGTACGGTGACTCAGAGCACGCAAGGTTTGCAGCGCCAAATTGGGGCAAATGTGATAAACGGCCCGCTTGAAGGCAATAAGGAAGCAAGCGTGCAAGCATTTCTATTGGTGGGCGCGGGCGGCGCCATTGGCGCCATGCTGCGGTATGGGTGTTCAGGCGTCGTTGGGCGACTGATGCCAGGTGATTTTCCGCTGGCAACGCTGTTGATCAACGTGCTTGGGTCACTGGCGATGGGCCTGTTCATTGGCGCACTCACCAAAGCGATGCCGAGCTGGGCACCAGAGGCCCGCTTGTTCATCGCAGTCGGCATTTTGGGCGGGTTTACGACCTTTTCGGCGTTTTCGCTCGACACCGTCACTCTGATTGAACGAGGCCAGCTGGTTTCGGCTGGCTTGTATGTTGTGTTGTCGGTTGCCGTTTCGGTGCTCGGCCTATATCTGGGTCTTTTGATTACCCGGGGAATGCCCGCATGAGTGCGGTTCAACAACGTGAAGTGTCCAGCGACGAAGATGGTATGCGGCTTGATCGCTGGTTTGCCAACCACTTCCCGCAGCTCGGATTCGGGCGCCTGCAAAAGCTGATCCGCAATGGCGAGGTCAAGGTCGACAAGGCCAAGGTCAGCACCAATACCCGCCTGGCGCCCGGCCAAATTGTCCGCATTCCGCCAATCGACGACGCCGAGACCGTCAAGCCGGTCAAAGTCAGTAACGCTGATGCCGAATTCATCACCGCGCTCATCATGTATGAGGACGATGACATCTATGTGTTGAACAAGCCGGCAGGGCTGGCTGTGCAGGGCGGCAGCGGCACGTTTCGGCACATTGATGGCATGTTAAAGAGCTTGCCCAACAAAAAGGGCGAGCCGCCGCGCCTGGTCCATCGGCTGGACCGGGATACCTCCGGGTGCCTGATCGTGGCCAAGACCCATGCCGCCGCCAGCCATTTTGGCACAGTGTTCCGCTCCCGGTCGGCGCGCAAGATTTACTGGGCAATCGTTGCCGGCAATCCGACGCCACGGCAGGGCGAAATTTCCTGTTTTCTGGGCAAACAGAAGACCCTGGACGGCGAGCAGGTCGTGGTCGTCAAGAACGGCACACCGGGGGCTCAGCACTCGATGAGCTATTATTCCACCACCGACACCGCCAGCCGCCGCTTTGCCTGGGTGACGCTCAAGCCCGTGACGGGCCGCACGCATCAATTGCGCGTCCATATGGCCCAATTGGGTACGCCGATCATCAACGACCCCCGCTATTTCAATATCGAGAATTGGCAGGGCGCTGCTGGACTTGGTGATGGCTTGCACCTGCACGCCAGGCGCATCGCCATTCCGCTGCGCAATGGCAAACGCCTTGATATTTCAGCGCCTTTGCCGCCCCATATGCAGCAGAGCTTTGATGCCCTTGGCTTTGACGCCGGGCGCTACGATGCGCAAGTTCAGGACCCAGAGGAAGACGCATGACCCTTGTCGTCTTTGATATGGACGGCACTCTGATCGATACCCAGGGTCTGATCTCGGAACATATGGCAGCGACCTTTGCCAAGGCGGGTCTGCCCAAGCCGACGCCAGAGGAGTCACGTCGGGTCATCGGCCTGTCTCTGCCACTCGCGCTGGCCCGATTGGCAGGCAGCGATGACACCGGCCTGGTCCAGGAGCTGGTCGACAGCTACAAGAGCCATTATCGGGCGTCGTTGCTGACCGACGGCAGTCGGGAGGAATTGTTTCCGGGCGCGCTGGCGGCGCTGCAGCGTTTGCACCAGCTTCCAAATACATCCCTTGGCATTGCCACTGGAAAAGGGCTCGCTGGGGTGCATAGAATACTGCAACTCCATGGTCTTACAGAGCTATTTGTAACGCTGCAGACGCCCGATCATAACCCGTCAAAGCCGCATCCAGCCATGTTGCACGCCGCCATGCGCGATGTCGGCGCGGCGCCACACGACACGATTATGATCGGCGACACCACCTTTGACCTTGAAATGGGCCGGGCGGCGGGGGTGAGGACAATTGGTGTCAGCTGGGGCTATCACGAGGTCACCGAACTGGCGCCCTTCGCCGATACAATCATCGAGCGGTTTGAAGATCTCGACGCGGCCATTCGATTGGTTTTGGAGTAAGTCATGCGCGATCAACTCGAAGAGGCTGCCAAGCACCGCGACGACGGCTATGGCCGGGCCCAGCATCACGTAAAAAGTCAGCTGCCGAAGCGGTTTTACAAGGACGTCGGAGTTGCGCCCGTCGACGGTGGGTTTGTCGTGACCTTGGATAAAAGGCCGGTCAAAACTCCCGGTCTAAAGCGGCAAGCCATTGTTCCGATTGTAGCAATTGCCATAGCCATGGCCGAAGAGTGGGCGGCTCAAGGAGAGCGTATCGATCCGGCCACCATGCCGATGGTGCGGCTGGTCAATTCTGCCCTCGAAAGCGGCGAGGCGATGGCTACTGCGTTTCGCGACGAAGTGGTCAAATTTGCCGGAAACGACCTTCTCCTCTACCGCGCCGAACACCCTGAGGCGTTGGTAGCTGAACAGGAGGCCGCCTGGGACCCGGTTCTGATCGCGTTAGCGCAGCATTTTAATGTTGTTTTTCAGCCGACTAGGGGAATTATTCACCAAAGCCAGCCTGCGGCGACCTTGGCTCGCTTGAGCGAATCCCTGCACGAAAAAAACTTGATGACGCTGACGGCGATGGTGTCACTCACCGGACTCACTGGGTCAGGTCTATTGGTTATCGCCTTGTTGTATAAGCTGTTTACGCCGGAGCAAGTGTGGTCGGCAGCTCATGTCGACGAGGACCATCAGGCCAAGTTCTGGGGCGTCGATTTGGAGGCCGCTGAACGCCGTGCCATGCGCAGGGTTGAGTTTGATACGGCCGTCAAGCTATTGGATTTTATGCGGGATTAACGTGGCCGATTGGCTACTTGCACAACCCAGTCGGCGATATCCGGTGCAATTTCCCGCAATGGCTCCAAGACAAAGTCCCGACTATGGGCATAGGGGTGGGGCAGGGTCAGCCGGGCGGTGTGGATGACGTAGTCGTCAAAAGCGATCATATCGATATCGATTAGTCTCGGTCCCCAAACTTCGCGACGGATGCGGCCCATCTCGACCTCTATCCCTAAGCAAATCTCCAGTAATTGCATTGGCTTAAGGTCGGTCTCCACCGCGATCGCCATATTGGCAAAGTCGGGTTGGTCAGTCTTGCCCCAAGCTTTAGTGGTGCTGACGGTCGAGCGGGCGAGAACGCCAATGTGCGGATGGGCATCGAGGCGTGAAATCGCTTCTATCAACTGCGCTTTCGGGTCGCCAAGATTGGCACCGAGACTAAGCCAAGCCTTTGAACGCATTATGGATTCCGGTGCCGGTGCAGCTCGATGGCGGCCTCGCCGCGCACCATGGCAATTGGCGCCTCGGGCTTGCGGACCCGGATCTTGATCCAGTTCACTTCGCTGAAATCGGAAAAAATGCCGTCAACAATGTTTTGGGCGACGGCTTCAATCAGGTGCATCCGCTTGGTTTCGAACGCAAATTTAACGGTGTCATAGATCGCCGCGTAGGACACTGTCTGGCTGACCAAATCCGTCGTGGCCGGGGCTGAAAGATCAACGCCACATTTGAGGTCGATAAAGAATCGCTGGCCAAGCTTCTTTTCTTCGCTCATCAGTCCGTGGTAGCCGTAAAATCCCAAGTCTTTCAGTATGATACGGTCGCCTGAGAATTTCTTGGCCATGGCTTTACCCTCGTTCTTGGGGCGGACCATACAGCGTTGCCTGGGCAACGCGAAGGGCATCGCGATTGGGTTTGACATCATGAACGCGGAAGATATGCGCGCCTTTTGCATAGGCCAGCACATTGGCGGCTATTGTGCCGGCGAGGCGTTCGGCGGGCTCGCTGCCAAGGATTTTGCCAATCATCGATTTGCGCGATATCCCGACCAAAAGCGGAAAATCGGAACCAGCATGCTGGACTTCTTGCAGCAGCTGATAGTTTTCGGCCAGTGATTTGCCGAAGCCAAAGCCGGGATCGAAAATCAACTTTGTCCTGTCTATCCCCGCCGCCTCGGCGATTGCTATCGTGACTTTGAAATAGGTGCGCAGGTCATCGAGCAAGGAAATGGCCGGATCGCGGTCTGGCTGCCAGTGCATGGCAATCACCGGAACATTGTGGAGCGCCGCGACCGCCGCCATATCTGGATCGCGCTGGAGCCCATGCACGTCGTTGATGATGCTGGCGCCCGATTGGATCGCCTGATCTGCTACCAACGGCTTGTAGGTATCAATGGATATCGGGGTGGTGATGCCGGCCGCGACCAGCGCCTCAATGACGGGAATGACCCGGTCGAGTTCGGCCTGCATCGAGACTGGGGTGGAACCCGGACGGGTGCTCTCGCCGCCAATGTCGACAATGTCGGCGCCGTCGCGGATCATGGCCTCGGCGTGGGCGAGGGCCGCCTCGACGAAATTGAACGCGCCGCCGTCGGAAAAACTGTCGGGCGTGACATTGAGAATCCCCATCACCGTCGGCGCCGGGCCAAGGGCAATATTGCGGCCATCGGCCAGAGCAATAGAATAGGATTTGTGCATCAGTTTGGATTAGCCGGTTTATGCACTACGCAACAGAGACATTCGCAATCGCTGGCGACATCCCGCACTGTGGTTCTAAAACCGATCCCCGTACTGGGATTTTTGCGGATTGAATGCGATTGCCCACCGATATCTTCTGACCCCAATCGCGCCATGAGGACTTCGAAAACGCATTACTGACAGGCAAAACAACGCAAGGAAACAGGCTATGCGCGAATGCGACTTGGTCATGAAGGGCGGCGTGACATCGGGCGTTGTCTATCCTTTTGCCATAACCGAGTTGTCACAAGACTATCGGTTCCGAAATGTCGGGGGCACTTCGGCCGGAGCGATTGCCGCTGTTTTTGCAGGTGCAGCAGAATACCGGCGTCAGACGGCTCCCGCAGGTCAGGAGCGCAGCGGCTTTGCGGCTATCGAGGCACTGGGGCTGCAATCGGGTGGCTCGATGTTGTCGCTATTCCAGCCCAGCCTGCCATTCCGCTCGGCATTCGCGATTGCAGTTACAACGCTTGAGCGCGCCAAGACATTGGGCATCGCCAAAGCCTTGGCCCTGTCGGTGTTGACAAGCGCCTGGCCGGTAACGCTGTCCGCGCTGGTTTTCGGCTGCCTGGTATTTCTGCCCGGGCTTGCCAGCGGCAATCCCTTGAGCCTGGTGTTATCGGCAATAGGGGGACTGGCGACCGCAGGGCTGGTTGCTGCGCTTTTGCTGGCGCTGGCGCTTTGGCGTTTGGTGCGGGCTTTGCCCGCGTTTGGTTTCGGAATGTGCTCGGGTCTGGCGCAAGGCGACGGCACAAAACCAGGCTTAACGGATTGGGTGACCGATCAAATTGATCGTATCGCCGGCAATGTCGACGAGACGGGTCAGCCAAGCGATCCGCTCCTGGTTGGTCAATTGCTGGCGAAGGGCATTCGGGTCGCGGCAGTGACCACCGATCTGTCCTCGGGCCGACCATTTCAACTGCCATTGTCGGCCAAGCTGCACTTGTTCAGTCCGCAGGAATTCAGAAAGCTGTTTCCGGCGCGGGTCGTGGACTATTTGGTGCGGGCCGGTGGTGCGCTGGACAGGACCGCGCCCGGCATCCCCGATGACCTGCACTGGCTGCCGGTGGGTGATGCGTTTCCGGTGGTGCTGGTGGCGCGGATGAGCCTGAGTTTTCCCGGCCTGATCCAGGCGGTACCGCTCTACCGCTATGACGATCAACTCAAGATCGAACCGGCGGAACATAAGATCAGACGCTGCCTGTTTTCCGACGGTGGCATTTCCAGCAATTTCCCGATCCATTTTTTTGACAGCTTTCTGCCCAAGCGGCCGACGTTTGGCATCAGCCTGTCGGCTTGGGACAAACTGCGGCACGGGGACAAGCGCGTCGAATTGCCCCAGAAGTGGAAGCAGAGCACCGATCTGCCGATCCGCCCGATCACCGGATTGGGCGGATTTTTGATGGCCATTCTGGGTGCCGCCAAAGACTGGCAGGACACGCTACAATCGCTGTTGCCGGGCTATGCCGAGCGCATCGTGGACATCCGCCTCGATGACGCCGAGGGGGGGCTTAACCTCGATATGAGCACCGAGACCGTGGAGGCGCTGACTGGCTATGGCCGCCAGGCCGGGACGGCTTTGTTAGAACAGTTCGACTTCGACGAACACCGCTATCGGCGGGCGCTGACCTTGCTTCCCAAGCTGGAGCAGACGTTGGAGACGTTTGCAGAAACCTATGATGGTGCCCCAGTGGGCGGCGGTCTCAACTATGGCGCGGTGCTGCGCGAGCATCCAGCAGGAAGCTACAAAGGCAATTCAAAAACCTGGCGCAGGGATGTGTTCGACGCTTTCGCCGAAGCGCTGGCCAAGCTCGGGCGGCAAGCGGCGATCAACCAGGCGGCACCGGGCATCTCCAGCGTGCGCGAGGGCGATACGCCCAAGGTGGATAGCACGATCAGGGTGGTGGCGGATACGGACCGGGTCCCGATGGGTGGGGAATAGGCGATGTTTTATTTCGACGAAAAGCTTCGGGACGACCTGGCTCCAGAATCGATGAAGTCGGAGGAAATGCTGGACGCCCGCCGCGACGTCTCGGATTATCTTCACCGGTTGCCGCGTGAACAGCAGCAGACGGACGTGCCGCCAGTATGGAAGCGGGCGTTTGAGCGGGACGTCATCGATAATCTGCGTCGTCTGGCCGAAAATCGGTGTCCGTTCTGTGAGCGGCGTGATGTTGCTCTGTCGCCCTATCGTTTTCGGCCACCTGCTCACGCGGTGCGCGCTGACGGCAGCATGGACAAAGCCAGCTATTTATGGCTGGCGATGAACTGGGGCAATCTCTACCCAATCTGCGCGGAATGCGTGCCGGCGAACCGCAATTTCTTCCCGGTCGGAGGGCGCAGCACTGGGCCTTCCGACATTTACGTAGCGGTCTATGAGCATCGCAAGCTGCCGGAAATGACTGAAACACCAATCCTGCTGCGGCCCGGCGAGTATGCTCGGCCATATCAGGCCTTCATCGTGCGCATGGACGGCCGGATAGCCGATTTTGACAGCGCTCGAGCGGCTTTGACCATCGAGCATTTCAACCTGAACCGTCAGGCATTGGTCGACCTTCGCGCCAGTGTGATCGGCGATGTGGTCGAACAGCTCACGGCCGGAGCGCTGCCGTGGCAGACGAGTGCAACCAACGACGCCTATGGCGGACAGTTTGGCGGCATGATCTTTTTGTTGATGCGGCGGGTAGGCGAGGCCATTCAACAGCTAGGCGGCAGAACGCTGAACCTCGGGCTCGATACCATCGAAAACACCTTTACTAAGCTGATCACCGAGAAGCGGTTCAACGACCGGCTGCGGGCCGCGCTTGACTTGCTGGCACGGGAGGACCAGACGGCGGCGGGCGCCCTGGCTGCCACCGCGCGACCGACCGGGGACGGCCGCATGGTGGTCGAACCACGCCGCAAACCGGCGCGGCTGGATGCCCCTCGGATCAAGTCCGTGCAGATCAGCAATTTCAAATCGCTGGAGCGTCTCGGCTTTACCATGCGCGACACCTTGCCCGACGCGGCGACAGCGCAAAGCCTGACCGATGAAACCGAAGAAAAACCGCAGGCGCCGTGCCTGTTGATCCTGGGCGAGAACGCCACCGGCAAGAGCAGCATTCTAGAGGCGATCGCGTTGACCTGCATGGGTCAATTCCTGCGCGACAAACTGAGGGATGAAGAACTTGTCAGGCCGCGTCGGCTGGCACTGGCACCGGAATACATGGGCAGCGCCGCAGGCCTGCCGATCGGCAAGACGCGGGTCAAGGTGGGTTTTCACGATGGCAGTGCCGCCACGCTGACCATTCCCCCCAGCGGCGCCGGCCTGAAGGTTAAGTGGTCCGATGCGGTTGGCGAGGAGGAACATCCATTGGTGTTCGCTTACGGCGCGCATCGGCTGTTTGGCGTGGACCGCCAGAACGATGGCAGCATCCGTCATGTCGACAGCCTGTTCAAGGACAACCGGATGCTCTGCGATCCCGAGCCTTGGCTGCTGGAGCTGGCCGACAATGATCCACAATCGCTCAACGAGGTGGTGAGCGCTTTGCGCCATATCATCCAGATCGACGGCCATTTTGCCTCGATCGATCCCGGGGTCGATGAGGAGACGGGCGAGCGGCACTGTTTTATCAAGATCAACAAAGCCGACGGGCCGGTGGATGCGCCCAATCCAATCAATCCTTTCGTGCTGGTGCAGCGGCTCGATATTGCATCGTCAGGCTATCGGGCCCTGCTGGCGCTCGTCTGCGATGTGTTCCGCGGGTTGATGGAAACCACCAAGGCCACGGCGTTCGAAGCGCGGCGCGCCAATGCCGTGGTGCTGGTCGACGAGATCGAGGCACATCTGCATCCGCGCTGGAAGCTGCAGATCGTCAGTGGGTTGCGCCGGGCCTTGCCGCGCGTCAGCTACATCCTGACCAGCCACGATCCGCTCTGCGTGCGCGGCATGTTGGATGGCGAAGTGATGATGCTCAATCGCTTCCAGAACACCGGCCAAGTCGACAGCAATCTGCGCGAGGTGGTGGAGCGGGTGGACCAGTTCGGCAATATCGAGGCGCTGACCATTGAGCAATTGCTGACCTCGGACATGTTCCAGCTGTTTTCGACCGATGATCGGCGCATGGACCAGAGATTGGCCGAAGCGGCCGATGCCCTAGGGCGCAACGCGGTTCGGGCAGGGGCCAAGGCCAGCCCGGAAGAGCGGGCCCGCGCCGACAGCAGGGAAAAATCCGACCGGGCGATCATTGCCGAACTCAACCGGCAAATCAGCACCGCGCTGCCCTATGGCACCACCGAGGTCAGCCAACTGGTGCAGAAGGCGGTGGCCGAATATCTGAGTGAACGGCGCCACCGCAACACCAAAGAGAACGATGTCGCCCGCGAGCGGGCCAAAGAGGCCGTGAGGACATACCTCAAGGATTTGCTGGAATGAGGAAGGTTGATCGCACAACCGAGATCGAACCGGCGATTTTGAAGGCGCCCGACAAGGACGGCAAATCCGAGCTCGACCGGGTCAGCGACTTCATGGCCAAGCCGCTGAAGCCGGGCGAAAAACGCGAGGCATTTCCATTCGCACGCTACAAGGAAGTCGCCGTCAAGGCGGCGCTGGAGCGGTTGTTCCATGGCAAATGTGCCTATTGCGAAAGCTTTTATGCCGGCACGCAGCCCATCGATGTCGAGCATTACCGGCCCAAGGGCGAAGTGGATGGTCTGGAGACCCATGGCGGCTATTGGTGGCTGGCGATGGACTGGCGGAACCTGCTGCCCAGTTGCATCGACTGCAACCGGCGCCGCAAGCAAAAGTCGCCTGACCCCAAGGCGGGAAGCCTGGTTGAGTTGCGCAAGAATGGCGATTTCGATCGCACCAAGCAGATCCTTTTGGGTAAATCTTCGATCTTTCCGCTGGAAACCGAAACCGGCCGCGCCAGCAAGCGCGAGGATGACCTGAGCGCCGAGCGGCGTCTGCTGCTCGACCCAACACGGGATGATCCGGCCGATCACCTGGTATTTCACATCGACCGCCAGCACCTGATCGGCCTGGTGTTAGCCAAGCCATTGGCCAATGGGGGCGCAGCGATTCCGCAAGCCGATCCGACGGCGGCGGCAGCACTGGCTGGCGCGAAAGCAGCACAGGTCAGCCCGATGGGAATGGTCTCAATCCAGGTTTATGGGTTGAACCGGCTATCGCTGGTGCAGGCGCGCACCAAGGTGCTGCGCGATCTCGAATTTCTGCTGGAGCTCAATATCGGGCTTGGCGACCTGCTGGAAACTCTTGGCGTTCAGCTCAAAGCCAAGAATGCCAAACTGAAGATGGTTGGCGCGTCCGACAAAACCGAGCTGGAGAAGGACATCGCCTTCAATAAGAAAATCGTCCGCAAAATCGGCCAATTGCAGCAAAAATGCCTGAGCCAATTGCGAAATTTGGCGATGCCGGAGGCGCCGTTTTCCGAGCTGGCGCGCGCCTGGATCAATGCCTATTTGAATGGGCCCTAGCGATCGAGGAACCCAATCTCCACCTTGGCCACATGGTGTTCCTCGATTTGTCGGGCGGGCAGGCTCGGTGTCGACGCCTTAAAGCTAGCCCGATATTGGCGGGGCGTCAGGCCTTTCAGGGTTTTGAACTGGCGATTGAAATTTGCCAGGGAGTCGTAGCCCACATCGCCAGCAATATTGCCAATGGGCAAGGCACCAGACGACAGCAGGGCGCAGGCATGACCGATGCGAAGGCGCGCCAGATACTGGCTGACATTCTGGCCGGTATGGCGCAAAAAACTGCGGTGCAGACCGGACGGGCTGAGCGCAGCAATCTCGGCCAAATCGTCAAGGCGGAGCGTTGTGGCAAAGTGCTGGTGGATATGATCAAGGACACGATCCAAGCGTGTGCGTTCGGCGCTGGCCTCGGTGGCGTCCGGTGCCATGGCTGACAAGGGGAGCGCAGCATTGTCTGCCGCGAGCACCGTCAGCACGGCGACGAGCGCCAGGAACCGCTCGACGGGCGGACTGGCGAACAGCTTTTCGATCATCGGGCGCGCGGTCAGCGCCGTTGCCCGCGAGAACTGCAATCCGGTGGCCGCCCGCCGCAGCAAGGCAGCAATACTGGCCAGCTCCGCATAATGTGCGGTCAGACCATTTGCCCATGGCTTACCGAACCACATGACCAGCGCAATGTGGGGTTGGGCACCATTAATCGGCTCGAACGAATGCCAGGTGTGCGGCAAATAGGGGCCGATCAGCACCAGGTCTCCGTCCTCATAGCGGGCGATATGATCGCCGATGAACCGCTGGCCGCGTGAATTGAGCGTCAGTGTCAGTTCAAACTCGGGGTGGTGATGCCATTGAAACGGAATGCCCTCGTTGAGCCGACGGTTGAGCATGGCCCAGGAGGCACCATCATCGTTTGACACTTTTTCTAAAAAAGGCTTCATCCGGCAAACTTCACCCTCAACACGCCAGAATAGTATCAATAATTGCCAGTTCGCGGCAAGTTTTTTGATTTTTCCCGGGCTAGCTTGAAACGACACGAAGCCCCGGAGGGGACTATGGGAGAAAATCATGCAGCCCGAACTCAAGCGCGACAGCCATCCGACCACGCAGATGGTGACCACGCAGCTCAAGGATATCGTCAAGAAACTCCCTTTGCGGGTGCTGAGCCCGGCGGATTGGGAGCACTGGGTGGCCAAGGGCTATGTGATTGTTCGCAATGCGGTTCCGCAGGAAAATGTCGAACGGCTCAAGCATTTGCTTTGGGAGTTTGAAGAGAAGGACCCCACGGACCCGGGTACCTGGTACACCCCACAACGCCGTGACCACATCATGAAAGAGCTCAACGGTACGGGCATGGTGGAGATCTACAACCACCAATATCTGTGGGACAACCGGATGCAGCAGCGCATTTACGACGCGTTTGTTGATATCTGGGACTTGGAGGAACTTTGGGTTTCAATCGACCGGGCCAATCTCAACGTGCCCAAGAAAGTCCACGGCAACCCCAATGGCTTTATCCATTGGGATAGCGACACCTCGCTCGATCCGCTGCCGATCGGGGTGCAGGGGGTTCTCAGCCTCGTCAAGCAGGACGGCGATGTCGGCGGCTTTCAATGCATTCCCGAGCTGTTTTTCAATTTTGATACATGGGTGAAAACCCAGCCAGCCGATCGTGATCCGATGCATCCCGACACCACCGGGCTGACCATCACCAATATCGAGATGGAGCCGGGCGATCTGATGATTTTTAATACGCTGCTCGCCCATGGCGTGCGCCCCAACCATTCCGGCAACCGGGTGCGGATGGCGCAGTATATTTCAATGTACCCCGCCAATGAGGGGGATGTGGCGGACCGCACCGAGCGGGTCCGGCTGTGGCGCGAACTGGATTCGCCCAAGCGCGATGCGTTCCCAGGCGATCCGCGCGAGTGGGAAAAACACCACGCCAAGACCGCCAAGCTGACGCCATTGGGCGAGAAGCTTTTGGGGCTGAAAAGCTGGGCGTGATGGTCCTGGCCCAATGAAAAACGCCGCCCGTACCCTGGGCGGCGTTTTGATTCCATGTCTGCGCCGACGACGCTAGAGCCTTGAAGTGACTCTTAGTTCAGCTTTTTGACCGGTTCGGCGAACAAATCATATTCGTCGCTATCGGTGACGGTGACTGAGATCAGATCACCAGGCTTAATGCCGGTGGCATTGGCGACGATGACTTGCCCATCAATATCGGGCGCATCCCATTTTGAGCGGGCAATGGCGCGGTTGTTGTCTTTGTCGACATCGTCAACCAGCACATCAATGGTGCGTCCGACCTTTTTGGCCAATTGGCCGGTCGACACGTTTTGCGCCACTTCCATCAAGCGTTCAAACCGGTCACGCTTAACATCGTCAGGCACAATACCCTCCAGCTCATTGGCTGGGGCGCCGGTTACCGGCTCATATTCAAAACAGCCGGCCCGGTCGATTTCGGCTTCTTCGATCCAGTCGAGCAGGAATTCGAAATCGTCTTCGGTTTCGCCCGGAAAGCCGACAATGAAGTTGGAGCGAATGGTCAGGTCAGGGCAGATATCGCGCCATGCCTTGATCCGATCCAGAGTTTTGACCTGGTTGGCGGGGCGGCGCATCGCTTTTAGCACCGACGGGGAGGCGTGTTGAAAGGGGATGTCCAAATAGGGCAGGACTTTGCCTTCTGCCATGAGTGGGATGACCTGATCGACATGGGGATAGGGATAGACATAGTGCAGGCGCACCCAGGCACCCAAATCACCCAATTCCTTGGCCAGATCAAAGAATTTGGCGGCCACCGGGCGGCCGCGATAATTGGACGTGGCATATTTGATATCAACGCCATAGGCGCTGGTATCCTGGGAAATCACCAACAGCTCTTTGGCGCCGCCGCGGATCAAGGCTTCGGCTTCGCCCAATATGCCGGCAGCCGGACGCGACACCAGGTCACCCCGAATCTGGGGAATAATGCAGAAGGAGCACCGGTTGTTGCAGCCTTCGGAGATTTTTAGATAGGCATAATGGCGCGGGGTCAGTTTCAGGCCCTGTTCGGGCACCAGATCGACGAATTTGTTTGGTACTGGCGGCAGGTGCTGATGAACGGCGCTGACCACCGCCTCATATTGGTGCGGGCCGGAAATCGCCAAAACGCTTGGGTGTGCAGCCCGGATCATGTCTTCTTCGACACCCAGGCAGCCGGTGACGATGACCCGACCATTTTCGCTGAGCGCTTCGCCAATCGCTTCAAGACTCTCGCGCTTGGCGCTATCAAGGAAGCCGCAGGTATTGACCAGGACTATGTCAGCACCGGCATAGTCGCGGCTGAACGCATAACCCTGGGCGCGCAGCGTGGTCATGATGCGTTCGCTGTCGACAAGAGCTTTCGGGCAGCCGAGGCTGACCAGGCCAATCTTTGGCGCTTGGGTCATTTGCAATAGTCTCTTTTGGTAACTGACGCGCGTCTTAGCGAAACGCGGGCAAAAGCGCAATGCGGCGGCCGTGCGGCACGCGCCGGGCAGCTGTGTCGCAGGCGCCGACTACGCCTGTGGCGACACCGGCCAGATTACCCGTCGGCGTGACTAGGGCTTGTCCTTGGCGGCAGGCGCACTGCGCTTGGCAGTCCGCTTGGGTTTAAAGGAATCGCCCATTGGCGGGGCCACTGGGGCGACATAAGGGGCAGGTTCGGTGGCCGGGGTGATGTATTCATCGGCTTCGGCGTAATCGCCCTGGCCATGCTCGGCCAGATCGCGAATGGCTTCCCGCACCTCGTCGAGAAGAGAAACTGAATAGCGCGAGCGATGGACTGTTTCCCCCGTGGCCTCGTGGGACTTGAAATACACCAGTAGCCATTCGCAGGCGATGCGCAGGCTGAGCAGCCACAGCGGGGCAAACACGGCGATTTCCAACAGCCCCCATAGGCCATTGCCAAACCCGAAGCCGAAGCTCCAGAAGAAATGACCGACCGCCCAGAGCAGGATCGCGCCCAAACCCAGTGCGTACAGCAGAGGCACCAGTTTGGGCGCCAAAATTGCATCGAGCCGGAACAGCGTCTGGCGGGTGAACAGGCGTTTCAAATCATCCAGCGTCATGGTCGGCTCCTCATTCGATTCCATTATCACCAAAAGTGGTCAACTCAGCCAGCTTTAACAAGGCTTTCCTGGGTTGCGCTGATCACAGGGCCGAAACGGGCAATAAATTGCTGGCGCAATATGCTGTCAACTTCGGGCATCGACACCAATTGGCCGAGGTCCTCAAAGCTGGTTACGCCCTGATCGGTGATGCCACAGGGAACAATCCCCTCATAATGGCGCAAATCCGGCGAAATGTTCAAAGAAATCCCGTGAAAGGTGACCCATTTGGACACCCGCACGCCGATGGCGGCGATCTTGTCCTCGCGGTTGGGCCCCTTGTCCGGGCGTGCCACCCAAACCCCGATGCGGCCCGGCCGACGCTCGGCCCGAATATTGAACCCCGCCAGCGTATCGATAAGCCAGCCTTCCAGCCCCTGCACCAGGCAGCGGATGTCGCGACCGCGCTCGCGCAGGTCGAGCATGACATAGGCCACGCGTTGGCCCGGTCCATGATAGGTGTATTGGCCGCCGCGCCCCGCATCATAGACCGGGAATCGATTCGACAGCAGATCGGCAGGCAAGGCTGAGGTGCCTGCGGTGTAGAGCGGGGGGTGTTCAACCAGCCAGACGGCTTCGCCAGCGGCACCGTCAGCAATGGCGGCGGCGCGCGCTTTCATGGTCGCGAGTGCCAATGGATAGGGCACTGGCTCCGGGGCAATGATCCATTGCGCCGGACATGCGTCAGAACGGGTCAGTTTCCCGGGCGCCGCACAGGCATTGTTCGCACTTGTTAACGCTTCCATAACCATAACTGCTAAAAGATCATTCCAACAGATTCCGACGCGCGCACCATGCGCCCTGCGGACAGAGGCTCAGACACCTATCTATGAACACTTTAGAGAATATTGAAGTGGATATCACCGTCGAGCTTGGTGCGACGACGATGCCAATCCACCATTTGCTGCGCATGGGGCGCGGGGCCGTCATTGAACTGGACGCCACCGAGAAGGATCCGCTGCGCATTTATGCCAATAATACCCTGATCGCTAAGGGCGAAGTCAGCGTCGACGACGGCTTTTTGCGCGTGCTGGTCTCCGAGAAAGTTTTCAAGCGCAGCTAGGCTGGGCCATGCTGTTGAGAAGCCCGGCGCAATCGCCCCCGACAAAACCGATTTAACCGCTTGAGGTTGGCAAAGACCTTTGCTACATGCTGGCACGCTTGGCCTTAGGGCCTGGCTCTACCATGGCGTGCGGTCGTGGCGGAATTGGTAGACGCGCAGCGTTGAGGTCGCTGTATCGCAAGATGTGGAAGTTCGAGTCTTCTCGACCGCACCAGTCGCCTTCACCAGTGACACAAAGATAGCCGCCCTTTGGGGCGGCTTTTTGTTGCGCTCAAGCCAATGCGCCATGAAAAAAGGCCGCCCGGAGGGGGGCGGCCTTTTTGTGAGGAGCGGGGGCTGGGTTAGGCCAGTTCTGGTTCCGCATCCTGACGGGTGGTGGCTTGGGTCGGAGTTCCAACCAGGGCGCCGAATAGGTCTTTTGGATCGGCCATG